>JAQXDZ010000066.1 GCA_029251085.1 Mariniblastus sp. | reverse complement strand
CAGATAAGAAGGTGTTGTCTGGACTGTCGGGTCTTAAAGACCGTTTGGCGAGTGCTGTGGGGGGGATGTCTCGCTCGTCTAAATCACGCGGGAGGCCTTATCTTGGATTTCGTACCTCCGCTGCGGATGGGATCGTAAAAGTCACATCGGTAAAACCAGATTCACCAGCCTCTGAAGTTGGGATGAATATTGAAGATGAAGTGATTGCCGTGAACGGCTTTCGAATTACGAGTAGCGTTGATTCTCGGTTGTCACAATACGAAGTTGGGGATGAGCTTGAGATTTTAATATCTCGGCGTGGTCAGTTGATGACATTGAACCTTACAATTGGGCAATTGGAGTCCAGCAGTTATCGGTTGAGATTTGTTTCCCGACCCTCGAAAGAGCAACGTCGCCAACTGGATTTATGGTTGAATGGGAAGAGTAAGCAGGACGAAAAGGCGGACGATAAGCCGGCTGAGAAATGAGTGATTACGGAGATCGTTGAGGGACGCTGACGGTGGTTGACTCTAGAGTTTAGCTACACCAGTCGCCATTCGGCTTGATAACCAAGGCCAAGTGAAATGATCTTTTTCAGAAGCTGGTCATAGCTAATTCCAATGCTCTCGGCTGATTCGGCGAAATCCTCTCCAAAGGAAAGGTTGGGATTTGGGTTGGCCTCGATTACGAAGATCTCACCATCGTCTCGTAATCTTAAATCGATTCTTGCATAGCCACTTAAGCTGAGTGCTTTGTAGGCGCGTACACAAACATCTTTGATTCGATTTTCGACGCCGCGTGGAATACCCTGGGCACGCTCGGTCTTAATACCCAGTTTGTCCTGATGCTTGACGTCCCATTTCACACGTGATGTCGCGATTCGGGGATCTCCCGGTTTTGCGTTTTCAAAAATCATCTCCCAGGTTGGATAGACCTTGAGTTGTCGGTTGCCGATGATGCCGACGTATAGCTCCCGCCCTTCAATAAAGGTCTCGACGAGAGCATCGGTGTTTGTGGATGAGTGAATGTAATTGACGCGGTCGATGAGATGGTCGAGGTCGTAGACAATCGAGGCATCCGAGATTCCATTGGAGGCGTCTTCCGAGGCGGATTTTACCAAGAGTGGATAGTCGAGTGCTTGCGGGAGTTTTGTTTTTTTTCCGCGAGGCACAACGAAGAAACCCGGAGAGCGAATTTGATGAAACGAGAGAATTTTTTTGGCGAGCGGTTTGTCGTGGGCTAACAGGAGGCCGCGCGGATTACAGCCCGTGTATTGCTGTTTCATTAGCTCGAGATAACTAACAACGTGGTGGTCGTAGACGCAGACGCCGTGAAATTCCTCTAATAGATTGAACCAGATGTGTGGGCGAAAGTCCTCGGTTGCTCGACGAAGATCCCCAAGATCGTCATAGACGCCCAGAGGAAGGACTTCGTGTCCCATTTCCCGTAGCGTTGTTACGACGTCAAATTCAGTTTTCCATTCAAGAATTTCCTCTGGTGAATAACCAAGGAGGTTATCTGGAGGAATCAGTGCCTCGTGCATCAGCACAAGCACTCTTAATTTTTTCATAAATCCATACAGAAAAATTTTAGTTAATCGTTTGGCACCGTCTCGCTTCAGCGTTGCAAATTGAGGGACTTGCCGTTGGAGGCAGCGACAGATTCCGAAAATCACCATCCCCGGGGAGCGAAAGGTCGCGTCCAAAAAGACTACAAAGCGACGCGATGAACTCCATGAAGGTTGTTCATCGTATGGACGGTGAGCACGATCATCAGATTTTGTCGCAGTTGCGATCCGTGGTTTTCTGAGACACGCAAATTCAAAGTCCGGCAGCGATCAATCATTTCCCTCAGGACTTGGTTCGTATTGTATCGGTATTCACCGGTCCATTGCGCGACGGTGGTACATAAATCTTGCCGATTTTTTCTGAGAAATGCAGCAGCAGATTGAGTTGGGTGAGTTTTGGGGGTTTGGGGAAACAGTTTTTTTAGATCTTCGTCGAAAACGCTTGGTTCGCCGACCGCGTAGGCAGCATGCCTTTCAGCATAGTGTTGTCGTAAAGTTTTTTTAATTCGATGAATGGGTTCGATTTTTGCGCGAGATTTTACCTTCGCTGCGGTCCCTGAAATTTGATCCATCATCGCATCGACAAGCTCAACCTTTTTCAAGGCTTGCCAGCCTTTGTATTTTCGTTTCCACCCTGCCCCTCGTTTAAGCCAGACGGCAAAGGTCTCCGCGAAATCTTCCGAAGGATGGCTTTGCGCATACCACGGTTCAAGGTGCAATACGAAGTTCTTACTGCGTGGTTTAGGTTTGTAGGATTCGGGATACGGCGAAAAGTAATTGCCAAAGACTTGTTTGTATTTCTTTTTTCGATGAAGTCGATAAGCAGTATCGAATGCATGGCCTGTTTCATGACGAAGGATTCGCATGCACCATGTTTTTGTGCCTCCTTCGACTTCCAGCATTTTTCGCCGCTCGAGTCGAATCAGTCTTGGGTGTGCTAAGTAAAACGGAATGGCAATCCCAGGAATTCCATCCGGTGAGAACCAGTCATCGCTCAGCCAACAATGTGGTTTGAGTCGCAGGTTTCTGGCAGCAAGTTCAGCGTAAAGCTGATTACGCATGTCTGCAAGAAATGAATCTTCAATCGAAAGTTGCAAATCACACATGCGCATATCCAACAATTGCTCGTCTTTCATGCTGACCCAGTCAGCTTGAGTAACGGGATTGTTTTTTCTGCGGGGCACTGATTTTACTGACGATTTCGACATGCTGCTCTGAGTCCAAGCCAGGCGAAAAGTAGTCGCCCATGAGTTGAAGTGATAAGCCTAACTTGGAAATTCAAAATACTCAATTATTAAAATGGGTGAAAATGTTTTTGATGCGTTCGCGCATCTTTTAGGCGATCGCATTGTCTGCGCTGATTGGTATTGTTTCAGCGTCGAGTTCTCAACTTCTGAACTTGGTTCGTGAGGCATCGAAATTCGTGGTTGGGATTGCGTGGCGAGCAACTAGTTCGCCCATTCTTATGAGTTCGGATTCGGGCATGGGGAGGTCTACCGGTAAAAAGACTAGGTGTGACAGGATGAAATCGATATTGGGCAATCCACTTGGCGTTTCCTGAGCCAGTTCACTGGGCAGCACAGGGTTAGCTTGAACTGCGGTGGGGTGCAGCCTTTCATCGCTTCGGAATGGAATGGCTTGCAGGCTTGATTGGCTGGTTGCGTCGAAACCGTGTTGCCAGAGTATCTCAATTAATTTGCGGGGATTTTGAACGAGAATTCCAAATATCCAATAGGTGGCTTGCTCGATATCCTCTCCGAGAATCTTGATTTCCGGATTTCCATTTTTGATGGTATCTGACAGTAGTTGTCCCCGTCGGATTCGGCAATCGATCGATTGAGGTTGGAAATTTGCAATCCGCTGAGCGAGCGTATGAGAGAGTGGAGCAGAGGGGCGATGGCGGATCTTTTTAAAAAAATCACCACCAGAAAAACTCTTTGCCATTCCGGCGGCGAGGGAATCGTGTTGGCGCGGTAAAAACCGGCATGTTCGACGAATGCTGCCTGCCAAGGGTCGTGTCGAGATAAACTTGATCAGATTATATTTCAGAATCCGTTTCGCATAATGGAGACGTGATTGTCGGGGCCATCGATCGTGTCGGTTGACGACCCTTTCGCGTAATTTGGAATCTGAGATGACCATGACCGCACCTCCGAGTGCGGTGTTAGTTTTGATGGTGCCAAAACTAAACATGGCAACGTCACCCGAGAGAAAGATCTGCCCTCTGTAAGATTGGGCAAAATCCTCAATGAGAAATAGGTCATGTTGCTTCGCAAGCTTGGAAATTTCGCTGGTTGGCAGTCTGCCGCCCATTAAATGTGCAACAACGATCGCTTTGGTTCGAGGCGTCACGAGACGTTGAATCTCATCAATGGCTGGTTCGAGTTTGGAGATATCGAGATCAACTCCGACGGGCCGAAACCCATGTTGCCGGGCAATTCGGGGCATGTCGAGAATCGTTAACCCTGTGAAAATTATCTCAGAGGTCTCTGGCCAATCCTGTTCTGAGAGAAGAAGGTCGAATCCACTCCGCACAGAAAGACACATAATGCATTTCTGAGACGCAGGCATCGACGCTGAAGGCGAAACTGATATTTGTTTTGAAGGAAGGTGTAGGCAACGCCAAAGCGCGAACATTAAATCCCTGAAGCCAATGTCAATTCGCTTACGAGCCCACACAATTAATCTTTCAATCGAACTATTTGCGGTCGTAGTTTAGCAGTGAGAGCGGACGGAACCTAATTTTATCTTGGGGGGAAAGCCACTTAGTTGTTGCGAGACCAGAATTCAAAGCCACTTGGGAAATTCTGTGGTAATAAAAAAACACCCGCCGAACGATCGACGGGTGTCTTTCAGAGAAACAAACACAACATCAGGAGTTTGCGAATTTGAGAATTCAAATTCGCGGAAGTGGTTCAAACAGGACCAGCAGTGCCCAAATTTTTAGCTTTCGACGACGGGACCATCGAATGTCGGTTCGTAGCCGTCAAGGAAACTTGAGAGTGATCGATTGCGGTAAGGTTGTTGTAGTTTGCGAACCGCTTTTGATTCGATTTGTCGCACGCGTTCACGCGTGACGGAAAATATTTTGCCAACTTCTTCCAGCGTGTAGGAGTATCCGTCAGCAAGTCCGTACCGAAGTCTGAGGATTTCGCGTTCTCGATAATTGAGATGCTCCATGGCCTCTTCAATGCGACTTTTCAACGCGGCTTGATTGGTTTCGTAGAGTGGGTCATCGTCTCGGTGGTCTTCGAGGAATTCACCAAAATAACTGTCGTCATGGTCGCCAACGGGTTGGTCAAGAGAGAGTGGAGTGCGTGCCATTTTCATGATGACCCGTGTATCATCGAGCGATAGTTTAGCCCGCTCAGCAGTTTCTTCGGGTGACGGTTCACGACCAAGTTCTTGAACGAGTTCACGCATCACGTTTCTGACCTTACTCATCGTGTCAATCATGTGCACAGGTACGCGGATAGTGCGGCTTTGATCGGCGATGGCTCGGGTGATTGCCTGTCGAATCCACCAAGTGGCATAGGTTGAGAATTTGTAGCCTCGAATGTGTTCGAATTTATCAACCGCTCGCATCAAGCCAGTGTTTCCTTCCTGGATCAAATCGAGGAAACTCAACCCGCGATTGCGATACTTTTTTGCAATGGAGACGACAAGACGAAGGTTTCCGGCAGATAAAATTCGCTTTGCAGCATCTTGCTGATGATGCAGCTTTTTTGTTTTCTGGACTCGACGTTGAAGCGTGGCTGGAGTTTCGGAGGTTTGTTGCATCAGATAGTGCAGTTCGGCGCGAAGTTCATTAACGCTCATTGCCCCCTCGAATCCGCTCGCTTCAACCTCCGCGAGTTGCCGTTTAAGACCTTGCATTCGAGTGTTAATTTCATCTAGCTGCTCGAACAGAGGTGCGAGTCGACTGTAACGAAGATTTAACTCTTCAACCAGAACGACACACTTGTTGCGACGTCGCGTCAGGCGTCGCCACGCACGGTGTCGTTCCGTGATCGGTCGGGTCCGATTAACTGCAAAGTGAAAATCTTTGCGATTCTCAGCCATCAATAGTTTCAAGGTTTTTAAATTAGGAACTAAGCGTAAAAGAATTCTTTTCTTTTCTGCTTTGTTAGTGACTGAAACTTCGATGGTGCGGTCGAGGCGAAGCCGTTTGTCGTGAACTTTTTGAAGGAGGTCAATTGCTCCTCGGAGCATGAAGTCCGTTCCCAGCATCGTGTTGCGAAAAACAAATCTTGCTTTATCAATTTGGACTGCAGCTGAGACCTCTTCGTCCCTCGTTAACAGCGGAATCCGTCCCATCTGCATCAGGTACATTCGGACAGGATCGTCAATCGCGTTCTCGCCGAGGCGGGGGGCAGAGCGACGCGTGGGTTTTTCCAATAGATCTTCGTGGGAGTCAGCAAACTCTTGTTGGGGTTCTTTTGCCTGGGCCATGATGTTTCCTTAGGTGTTAGTTTCTCTGCGAACCCCTAATGCAGCCCTAGTGCCAAAAGGCAAAGATTAATGGGAGAATCCATTTTTTCCCGCGGAAACCAAGCTTTTGACGTGATTCCACCGATTTACGTTCCCTCAAAATGTTGCAAAATAACAACGGCGTTGTTGGAATTTTGTTTCATGATGTCCAAACACACCCTCGTTGCTTTGCTGTGGGCGAGACGACTAGCGGCGGTTTCCACATTTGAAAAAGTACCGAAGCGTTGATGAAACGGGGGAAATGCCCGAATGAATGAGTAAACTGAAGAAATCCGGGCGGTTGCGGAGTGAGAAGCGGGGTTTAACGGTTGATCATCGCTACTGCAAAATCGTAGAATGCGAGACCCCGTTGAAAAGTAGAATTTGAATCCTGGATTTGTGCAAAACGAAAGCGACACCCCCCTTATGGCGGATGAAGACTATTACAAAATACTTGGCGTTTCCAAAGATGCCAGTGCTGACGAGATTCAAAAGGCTTATCGCAAGTTAGCTCGAAAGTATCATCCGGATCTCCACGCAGACAAGGAAGAAAAGGATCGTGAGAAGGCGAAGCAGCAATTTCAGAAAGTCCAGCAAGCGTACGATGTCCTGAGCGATGAAAAGAAGCGCCAGATGTACGACATGGGGCCGAGTTTTGGCCAAGCGGGTGGAGGAAATCCGTTTGGTGGCGGTGCGGGCGGCAACCCTTTTGGTGGAGGTGCCGGCGGGATCGATTTGAGCCAAATGTTTGGTGGCGGTGGCGGAGGCGGCGGTGGATTTGAGGACATTCTGAGGCAGATGGGTGGAGGTGGAGGTGGAGGCCCGATGGGGGGGCGACAGCAAGCTCCGCCGAGACGAGGGAGTGATATTGAAAAAGAAATCACGATCCCGTTTGCGACATCGGTCGTTGGGGGACAACACCAAGTTAGCCTGCAAAGAAGCAAAACCAAAGTCGACAAAATTGATGTAAAAATTCCGGCGGGAATCGAGTCCGGAAAGAAAATTCGCTTACGAGGTCAGGGGCAGTCAGCTGGCGGACCCGCCGGTGATTTGTTGATTACCGTGAAAATCGCACCGCATCCAAACTATGCCCGAAAGGGACTGAATTTACAAATCACGATTCCTATCACTTTACGTGAGGCAGCGTGGGGGGCGACCATTGATTTGCCGACACCTCATGGAACCGTTGCGGTCAAAGTTCCAGCGGGAACCTCAAGCGGGAAATCACTGCGGTTAAAAGGGATGGGCGTTAAGGCACCAAGTAAGTCGGGAGATTTAATCGCAATGTTACAGATTGCTATTCCCAAGGAAATTTCAGCGTCGGACATTGAGAAAGTATCCGAACTAAGTGAAGCTTGGGAGGAGTGTGCTGACCGTTCTGGACTGACTTGGTAGCAGGCGAAGTTTCCTTCGTTTGAATTGTCCGGCAGGCTTGGCCGTCAGTTGTTTGCAGAAGTCGCTGGTAAAGTACTAGGAAAAACTCGAGTGACTGGTCGTGATCTTGGGCGTGGGCGGTCGCATTTAACTTTCTTGCGAATCACTAAAACTTAACTTTGAGACGGAAGGGGATCGAAGTGACTGATAATCGATTTCCGAAATCCGTTCGCCTGCGTCGTCAAGCGGAGTTTGACCGGGTCTACGGTGATAATGTTTTTGCCGCTGACAATGTGCTCGTCATTAAAGGTGTGCGAAATGGTTTATCAGCATCTCGGTTAGGTCTTTCGGTCAGTCGTAAAGTGGGGAATGCCGTCGTTCGCAATCGTTGGAAGCGGCGAATACGAGAGGCGTTCCGACAACATCGGACTAACCTTCCAGCTGGGATAGATTTCGTGGTGCGACCCAAGCGAGGTGCGGCTTGTGATTATGCTGCGATTGAACGGTCTATTCCACGACTCCTTCAGAGGATTGAAAAAAGCTTAAGCCGCGTTTAGGACGCCTGCCCACGGTAGTTGATTGTGCGGACACCTGTTCGTTAAATTAAGGTAGAGGAAATCGTTCGCGAATAAATCTATCCCTCTGGTGGGGAGAGGTAATCGGTAGTCCATTCTCTTTGTTCGTTTGAAATGGCTGAGTCGGAGTTGAGGTAGATGAAAAATTCAATCCGAAAATTATTGCAGCTTCCTGCTGACGGAATGATTTTTTGCGTGCGAATGTATCAAGTTGGTCTCAGCCCACTGCTTGGCAAAAACTGTCGATTTACCCCGACGTGTAGCAATTATTTCATTCAGTCGGTCCGCAAGTACGGTGCTGTTCGCGGGGCATGGAAGGGAGCGATGCGGATTTGCCGATGCCACCCGTTTCACCGCGGAGGCCACGACCCTCCTTAGACTAACCGGTAATCGGCTTGCACTTGAGAAAGGCGGATTGAGCTTGCAGGTTCTGGTAAGGCACAGATCAGTTCATTAGTTTTTTGGTGATTGCTTCGACATCGTAGACACAGCCTCCCCAAGTGCCGCCGCTGACATGTTGAAGTGCCGCCCATAATCTTGTGTCGTCGGGAAGATGGGCGTGCTGTTTTAATTCCGGATTAAGTTCTCTGGCGTCCAGTTCGCTGATTTCTCCGTCAAACTCGAGCGAGCCTGAAAGATTAATGGTGTCGATTTCGATCGTGATTGGATCGCCCTCCTGGATTTTACCGATCCTCCCTCCCGCGAGCGCTTCCGGGCTAATGTGGCCGATGCAGGGGCCGGTTGAGACCCCCGAAAACCGTCCGTCGGTCAGCAACGCGACATGTTTGCCATAGGGTAAATATTTGAGTGCAAATGTAATTTGAGCGGTTTCCGGCATTCCCGCTCCCAAAGCTCCAATTCCAATCAGGACCATGACGTCTCCTTCTTGGATCCGATCGTCTCCGAGAGATTTCACTGCGGCGATCGCATCGGCTTCGCTACAAAAAACGCGGGCAGGTCCGCTGTGGCGATAAACTCCATCGTCATCGATGACCTCGGGATCGATAGCGGTGCTCTTGACGATCGAACCCTCCGTCGCGAGGTTGCCCATCGGAAACGTAACCGTGCTGGAGAATCCTTGATCTGGTTTTCGAATAACGTTGTTCGGGTCAATCGCATCGAGTTCAACTAGTTTTTCCTGGAGACGTTGCCTTCGCTCTGAGCGTTCCCACCAATCAAGATTGTCGCCGAGTGTTTTTCCTGAAACGGTCAACACCTCTAAATTTAGGAGTCCAAGATCGCGAAGGCGGAGCATTACCTCGGGGACTCCTCCCGCGAGGAATACCTGAACGGTGGCGTATCCCACGGGGCCGTTGGGAAGTGAATCCACCAGTCGAGGAACCATTGCGTTAATGCGCTGCCAGTCAGACACATCGGGTCTTTTGAGATTGGCGGCGTGCGCGATAGCAGGAATATGCAGAACTAGATTGGTAGAGCCTCCAAATGCCGCGTGGGTAACCATGGCATTTTTAATGGATTCATCGGTCAAAATATCATTGGTGTTTATTTTGGATTGATGAAGTTGAGCGAGGGTGGCACCGCTCCGGTAGGCCAGGTCGAGCCAAATTTCCGAACCCGATGGACTCAAGGCAGAGTGTGGTAATGAAAGGCCGAGTGCCTCGCCAACCACTTGAGCCGTTGCTGCGGTCCCAAGAAACTGACATCCCCCTCCGGGAGTGCCGCAGGCCTTGCAGCCCAGTTCTGCCGCTTCCTTGAGACTAATTTCACCGTGCGCGTAGCGCGGTCCAATCGATTGTATTTTTCCTAAGTCTTCCCCGTTTTGGGTCAGCAGCGTTACGCCTCCGGGAACGAGAACCGAGGGAAGGTGCCCGAGTCCAGCAATTGCCATCATCATTGCGGGGAGGCCTTTGTCGCATGTGGCAACCCCTATGACACCTTTCGCGGTTGGTAGCGAGCGCGTGAGTCGGCGGAAAATAATTGCTGCGTCATTGCGATAGGCGAGTGAGTCAAACATGCCGAGCGTGCCTTGCGTTCTGCCATCACAGGGATCGCTGCAAAAGCCAGCAAATGGAATTCCACCAGACGCTGCGATGGCCATTGCCGCTTTTTCCATCAACAGCCCGACCTCCCAGTGGCCAGTATGGTATCCAAGAGCAATCGGAGAACCATCCTGCCGACGAATCCCGCCCTGCGTTGAAAGGACCAGGAAATTTGGCCGTCGCATGCTTTGCGGATCCCATCCCATTCCGGCGTTTTGAGTCCATCCAAAGATGTCACCACTGGCTGAGGTTTTTAATTGTTCGCCTGCGAAGGGAAGTTGGCCGCGAGGGCCTTGCGCGGTTGTGCGGAGGTCGTAAATTTTTTCGTTTGCAGATTCGAGCATGGATAACCATTAACAACTGTTCAGAGAGTTTGCCTGTTCCCTATGATAGCGTCTAAAACCGCTGACCTGCAGCGAGGGCGGCGAGCTACTTTCATAAACCGCTTCACAACACAGATTCAATGCCAGGCTTAACCAATAAACTACTCAACTTCGTTTTCTAAAACCCCTAGTCCCTCAATTTGAATTTGAATTCGGTCGCCCGATTGCAGCGTGAATCCAGAATCCGGGACGATTCCAGTTCCAGTCATTAAGTAGGCTCCACAGGGAAATTCGTTTTCTCTAAATAGGTAATCCGCTAATTCGTGAAACGTGCGTTTCAATTGAGAGACCGATGTGTCGCCTTGGAATACAACATTGGCGAGACGGGAAATCATGATGGAGATTTTTGTATCGGGTGTTAGGACATTTCCGACAACCAAGCAGGGACCTATGGCACACGAGCCTCGATAGATTTTTGCTTGAGGAAGGTAAAGCGGATTCTCGCCTTCGATCGACCGAGAGCTCATGTCGTTGCCAATCGTATAGCCAAAAATCTGTCCCGCTGAATTGATGGCCAGTGTCAGCTCCGGTTCGGGGACATTCCATGCTGAATCGTTGCGAATACAGACGGGCGCCAGGTGCCCTCTCGCTCGGGAGCCAGTCGATTTGAAAAATAATTCGGGTCGTTCAGCTTCGTAGACCAAATCATAAAAATGGTCTCCACCTGATTGTTCGCTTTCTTCCATTCGGGCAGATTTGCTTCGCATGTAGGTCACGCCGGCTGCCCATATTTCTTGATTTTCAACGGGAGCTTGCCAGGGGTGCCTCTCGCAGACAGATTTTTGCTGGATAGGCTCGGAATCGGTTGAGTCAAAGAAAGAGGTGAGATAGTCGGCAGGGTTGTTTGCCTGAAAGAGGCTATCCAGCGAGAACCCCTGCACGCGAATTATCCGATTAAAATTTTGCAGAACATAGTCGTCTTGGTCGCGATAGATCTTTATCATAGTGAAAGTAATCTAAGTTAACTTGTCTCATGAACCAACCCGCCCCTTAGGTGAGATCCTCATGTCAGCGCTCAATAACCAACCCGATTTGTTTTTTTTAATTGGGCAACAAGGGAGTTTGTTAGGAGCCGTCGGAGGTGAAGGGTCACTCTCCCTTACTTATTTGCTTAGTTTGTTGGTTGCTGCCGTGGCCTTGCTGTTGTTTTTGATTTTGAAATTGAGAGTCCAGGCATTTCTTGCACTGATTTTGGCAAGTTTATTTGTTGCGGTTGGATCATCTCAGGAATTGACTGGCGGTGCTGGAGATTTAGAGCTTGCCAAAATTGGCGCGGAAATCCAAAACGGGATGGGTTCTAGTCTTGGTTTTATTGCGACGATCATCGGGCTCGGGGCAATTTTTGGATCGCTGCTTGAGCATTCGGGCGGCGCTCAGAGTTTGGCGAAATCATTATTGAAATTATTTGGCGAAAAGCGGGCCTCCTGGGCGATGGTTCTGACGGGGTTCATCATTTCGATCCCCGTTTTTCTGGATGTGGCTTTGGTGATTTTGGCACCGATTCTGTACGCACTTTCTAAAAAGACTGGTAAATCTGTATTGGCGTTTGGCCTGCCTTTGTTGGCGGGACTCATGGTGACTCACGCCTTCGTACCTCCGACGCCTGGACCGGTCTGGGTTGCCTACGAGTTAGGGGTTGGACTCGGTTGGGTGATTCTGTTCGGTAGCATCGTCGGCTTGCCGACCGCGATTGTTTGTGGAGTTTGGCTGCCCCGGCGAATGTCTGAAAAGTTATACATCGCGCCACCTGCTGATTTTGATGAAGGCCCCGAAGAAGGAGAAGAGGTTTTGCCTAGTTTTCTTTCTGTGTTGATCATGATTGGGTTTCCAATTCTTTTGATCTTGGTCGGTACGATTGTCAAAGAGCTTCTCGTTTACAATATCGATACAGGGCTGGATCGCGACGAGTATGCCGCCGCTGTTTCTGATGCGGTTGCCGGGGCACCATTGAGAATGAAATTTCTTTACTTCGTAGGGCATCCGATCATTGCCCTTCTCATTGCGACGGTGATGGCGTTAATTTTCTTTGGTTACCTTCGCGGTTACGATAAAAACGAATTGATGGAAGTGACGACGAAGGCGTTGGGGCCAGCCGGCATCATTATTCTAATCACGGGTGCTGGCGGAGTGTTTAAGGAGGTTATGGGAGCGAGTGGTGTGAGCGACGCATTGCGTGAAGTCTGTCAGGGTTGGGGGATTCCCGTCTTGTTACTCGCTTATTTATTCGCGTTGTTTGTTCGTGTTGCGCAGGGATCCGCAACTGTTGCCATGGTGACGGCCGCGGGGTTGATGACTGCAATGGTCGAGGGACTGTCGCAAGCACAATTAGCGTTAATTGTGGTTGCGATTGCAGCGGGGGCATCTGCCGTTTCTCATGTCAATGACAGTGGGTTCTGGCTTGTAAGCCGCTACATGATGATGACTGAAAAGCAAACTTTTCAGACCTGGACGGTTATCTCAACTGTCGTTTCTGTAATTGGTTTTTTACTGGCAGCGCTACTCTGGGTGTTGCTTCCATTCATTGTCGCTTTAATTGACTTAGCCTTAGCCTGGAAGACGACCTTTTTTGCCCTAGCCTGACTGTCATTCGCGTCGGCAGCATTGGGCGAGATCTAATCGCGAAATCTAATCGCGAAAGTGTAGATCGCAGGTGCCCTCGTCATCGCAGGCTTCATTCTTCTTCCCCGCGATCTTGTAGCGACGTTTTGCGATTTGACGGTATACCCATTGCTGGATTGAGCCCGTCAGCGGGATGTGGAACAAAGGGGCGAGAATCCAAAGCTTTGGCAGGCGTAGTGTCAGATACTTGATGGCCACGGCACCTCCGAGACGGCGGTCGGAGTAGGTGCCGCCATGATTAGGAATCAAGAACATTTGTTCCATCAATTGCTGATGGGTCAGGTCGGGGAAATGTTCGGTGACGAAGGGGTCGTGGAGTGAGATGAATGCGAGGCGGTTCTTTCCGTCTAAACGATAGAGGTTCGTCACCTGTGACGAGCAAAAGTTACAGGTGCCGTCATAGATCAGAACATCAGCGTCGGGCAGGAACGCAGGGGAAGGCAAGGTGGTTGGGGACACGGCCATCGTATCGTTGATGATTTTTTTTTGATCCATGTAATTGACCTAAGGGCGAGCTAAAGGCACTGGTGCTGTCACAAAATCCGAACTGTCGAATGAAATTTGGTGGTAGCGGGTGACGACTGCCCACTTTTTGTACCGAGGTAAAACAGGGGCGCTAACGAAAAAATGAAAATATATGTTGCTTTTTTCGGTTGGAACGCGGGATTGCCGATAGCCTTCTCTTAAAAATGCCACATATAATGAAACTTAGCTGGCGGTCATTGGGGTAGAAGGCACCGCAAGGTTCGTAGATGCTGGTAATTTTAACCCCCAAATGTTAATTAAGCCGTTGGCATTGAGTGTTTTGGGAAATTGATAAAGGGAGTCGGTTGTGAATAAAATCCGTCAAAAAGTAGCACAGGCCCGCCGTCGGATTGTAATCGGCTATTTCTTCAACGTGCTTATTTGGTCAGTATTTTCTTGCTTGCTTTTGGCGGCGATTGGCCTGGCGGTCCCTAAAATTTGGTATTTGAGTTTTCTTCAAGCGGAGTCGGATTATCAAAATTGGGTCTACTCGTGGATTGCTGGAGGAGCTCTCTTAGGGGTTCTGATTCCTTTGGTT
The DNA here is from genome assembly GCA_029251085.1 of Mariniblastus sp. Taxonomy (GTDB): domain Bacteria; phylum Planctomycetota; class Planctomycetia; order Pirellulales; family Pirellulaceae; genus Mariniblastus. The sequence goes on along the minus strand of JAQXDZ010000066.1, from coordinate 74,065 downwards.
GTGACCTGGCGAAAAAGTGCATCGCAACTGAGTGCGGCGATTGAAGTTGACCGGCGATTTGGTTTGAAAGAGCGACTGTCAAGCGCGTTAACACTGGAAGATAAGGTTGCGGAAACAAGTGTTGGGCAGGCTTTGCTTAATGATGCTGCTGACCAGGCTGATACGATCGATGTCCGCGATGAGTTTCGTTACCAACCTACGGTTCGCGCGTTCCTGCCAATCATACCTATCCTGCTTTTGTTTGGAATTATGATGATCCCAAACGCCGAAAAGAAAGCGGGCGCCTCGGAGCCCGAACGAACTGATTCCAAGCAAGTTAAAATTGCGATTGAGGAATTGAAAAAGCAGATGGAGCAAAAGCGTAAGGAAAGAATCGCAAAAGGATTGAAAGACGCTGATGGTAAAGTCGAAGCACTCGAGAAAAAATTTGACAAGTTAATCGATGAAAAAGAGACGGGTAAAAAAGACGCATTGATTAAATTGAACGACATCAAGAAACAGATTACGGAGCGGCAAAAGGAACTCGGAAGTAGCAAGGAGTTGAAGGAAAGCCTGAATAAATTAAAAGACGCAGGTGAAGGTCCCGCGAAAGAACTTGCCGATGCGATGAGCAAGGGAGATATGGCGGAAGCGAAAAAGGCAATTAAAGACTTGGTTAAGAAACTAAAAGCGGGCGAGCTGAGTGAGGTCGAAAAGAAAAAGCTGGCCAAGGATCTTAAAAACATGGCAAACGAATTGAAAAAGGCTGCTGAAGAGCATGAAGCGGAAAAGAAGAAACTTGAAGAGCAAATTGAAAAGGCTGTGAAAGAAGGCGATCTCGATAAGGCAGCTCAACTGCAACAGAAGCTCGAAGAGAAAAAGGCAATGGATCAGCAGCAACAGAAGCTTAAGCAAATGGCCGAGAAACTTGCCGATTGTGCTGACTGCATGAAGCCCGGAGGCAAACCCGGTGGGCAGAAGCCCGGTGAGGAAGGCCAGCAAGGAAATCCACAGGAGAAACAAGAGGGCATGAAGCAAGCTGGCGAAGCTCTCGAAGATCTGGCGAAACAGTTAGAGCAAATGCAGCAAGAAATGGGAGAGATGGAAGCCCTGGAAGATCTCGAGGAAATGGCAGATGACTGTAAGGATGGTCTTGCTGAAGGGGGAAAGGACGGGCAAGGGAAAAAGGATGGTCCACCGAAGTGGCAGGATTGGGCAAAGGGTAGCGGCAGAGGCGCGGGGCAGCGAGATTTAGAGAAGGGTGACACGGGAACCTTCAAATCAAAAGTTAAAGGAAAGCTCCAGCAAGGTCAGACTGTCGTCACTGGAACCGCCGATGGAAAAAATTTGGTGGGTCGTTCGGTCAGTGAGACACGTGAGCTGATTGAGGCTTCGATTAGTAAGGAATCGGATCCACTTGAAAATCAGAAAATGTCACGGAATCAACGAGAGCATGCTCAGCAGTACTTTAAGTCTCTGCGTGATAAATAGGTGAGGCGAACCGTTGGTCGCAAGTGGTGGGGAATTGCTGAGAGAAAGCCTTAAAATACTAAGCGATTTGCTGGCACACTGCCTGACCTGATCTTAAGCTCTCAATTGATTCCAGTAAGGAAACGGCTGCCCCAAGTCGCAATTAAATTCGCAACGTAGGTTGTGTCGTTGTTGCGATTAACGAAGAGGTGGTCGGAATCAACGAGTGTAATCAGCGATTTTGCACCTGATGTATATTTAAAAATATCGAGTGCGTGCTGGAAGTCCAGCGTTTCATCGGCTGGCGAATGCATGATCAAATGGGGGGCTGTAATCCTCTGGATTCGCTCCTGCAGATCGAAGTTTCTCAAGCTATCAAGCATCTGCTTTTTGATGACATGGGTTCTGCCTCCAATCGTGACGGTACCGCTACCGTTAGAGATGATTTCTGGATTTTGGCTGCCAAGGAATTCTGCGAGGTGCCGTGTGCACGAGGGCGAAGCGAGAGTTGTGAGCGCCCGGCAGGATGGAATTGACTCGACCGCAGCCATCATCGCCGCACCGCCGAGAGAATGTCCAATCAACAAAGAGGGAGCTTGGTGGTGTTCTGCCAGCCATTGGCTTGCGGAGTGAATATCTGAGAGGTTGGATTCGATATTGGTATCAGCAAAGTTGCCCTGGCTATCGCCAAGTCCCGTGAAATCGAATCGCAGCACGCCTATGTTTCGTTTGGCGAGAGCTCGACTAATTCGCACGATCGCCTTTAGATCTTTCGTGCAAGTAAAGCAGTGAGCAAATAACGCGAAGGTGTCTGGGAGCTCTTTTCCAGTGGCCGAAGGTGATGGGAGTTCTAAGATTCCGGCCAGTCGTTTGTTGGCGGAGCTCATGAAGTTGATGCGAGAACTTGGCATGGTCGATGTTCTAAGAATTTTAAGATGAGAATTTGAGGGGGTGGATTAACGCAGATGTTTTTTAATCATCGAGCATCAATGTCGCAGGTAAATTTCTCGTGCCAAGTGTTCTTGTCGAGCTGAGGACCTCGCCATAGTCAAACCCTGCTGACAGGCCGACGGCGCTGGCCATGGCACGAATGCGGTCATAAATGTACTCTTTCTCAGGTGGGAATTGAGTTTTGTAACAGCGCACGGCTTCGATTTTTTTATCGATCGATCCGGCAATGTCAAATACAAATTGCCTGGCCCCCGATCCGCTCCAGTCTGATTCAAAGAAGAGTGAGTAGTTCACTTGGCGGGAAATTGTATGAACCGGGAGGCCGTCAAAGTGTTCATCCCATTTAGTAAGGCGGCTGTAGAAAATTGCGGCTTCGGTGATCTGCATGGCTTGCCAGTGGTCCGGTGAAGCCATCGGGGTTTTGCCTTCGAGGCAAAAAATGATCTTCGGGCGGTGAAGGCGGAACTGAGTCGCCAGTGCAATTCGGGATTCAAAATTATCGAAGAGTTGGCGGTTCGGTAAATCTAGAATAACTCGCTTCTGTATCCCGAGTGCTGCCGCCGCTTTTTCAGCCTCGGCGATTCGAATCTCGGGGCTAGGGCAACGAGGGGTAGGTTCGCCATTGGTTAAATCGACAATGCCTACGCGAAGTCCCTGAGCGGCAAGTCCTGCGAGCGTGCCACCGCAGCCAATTTCGCAATCATCTGGGTGGGCACCGACGGCTATCACGTCCAGTTCCATGGCAGATGTTTCTGTATTCATAAATTGGCCAAATCAAGGATGGGTGTCCACGGGAACGTGCTTGGTTCGGGGTGGAATCGGGGAATAAATTTAAGAAGACGGTTCGGTAGTGGTTTTAGCCGTTTCGAAGGGTGCCTTTTACGGGCGCTCTGGAAACTCAATGATTTGAATTTGATCCAGAGGGATTGTGGCAATTTCTTTTCCAATGGAAATCGTGATCTTATCCTGTTGGATGTTAACAAGCTGGATTTTCAAATCGCCATTGAGAACCAATTGCTGGCCGTCGGCCAAAATAATTCGCCCTTGGCTGGCGTTGATTGAACGAGGCGGTTTGAGCCATACTGTTGGGCTGCTTTCGGCCGATGCTGTTTCATAGGTGACCTGGTCGATGTTGGGAGTGGGGTCATCTTGATCTTTCTCATCTTTTTCATCCCCTTCGATCACGAGGTCTTGCATGATTTTTTCTGCCCGGTCGTTCCACAGGAAACCATATTCGGCAAATGAGATTAATTCAGGGATAATTCGACAGGTTGGAAAGACGATCACGTTCTTTCCTTTTTCGAAGTCGGACTTCATTGGAAATCGCGATGGGTTTCGGGTCAGCCACATGCCGGTGAACGTCTCGAGTTCAAGCTGGACTTTCGGGAACAGAGTGCTGGTCATCGGGATGCCAGGCTCAATGAAAAGAATGCTGCCGTCGCTAATCATCGCTGTCCACGTCTTTAGGACTTGCTTGGGTCGCAGGCGGGTAAGTGATTTGGGATCTTTCTGGAAGCTGTGATTGAAATTAATTGATCGAATTTCGTCGAATCCAATTTTGTAATTTTGTTCACCTATTGGATTGATCGAGATTGCATCGGAGCCTGAAAGCTTGATGTTGTCTATTTTTAGCAAATCACCGTTGTTTAGTGTCACCGATGGTTGGTCTTGGGGGGTTAGCGAGTCAATCGGGACGGGTGGTGAAAAGCAGATTGAATCAACCGCGTAATCTTCATCGATCGCGCGGTCGATTCGAAATAGGTATGGATTAGAAAGGATTCTGATTTTTGCAATGGGCTGAGTTGATTTGATTCCTGAAAACACGCACGGTTCATCGGATGATTCGACCGAGGCGAGGATTTGATTATCGGCGTTGTAGGCTTCGACAATGAAATCGCGACTGTGATTGACGCGGGCCATTTGCATGCCAAACTCCATAACGCCTGCAGCAACCGACTCCTGATTGGGCATGCAGAAACTGATCTCCATGATCCCTTTGAAGCGTTTGGAATAAGTCCCTACCGTTTCGTAGACGCAAATGGAATTTCCACTGGCGCGTTTTTCAGGTCCGAATTTGAACCCGTATCCGGAGATGCCGATATACCCTTTTTGCTCAGTACCTAACTTAAGCCCGACGGGCACGAAAGTCTGGCTGACATCCGCGGGGCGACGCAACTCCTCACCGCTGGGAGATTTTTCAAAGTCGATCTTTGTTTGGTCAACTCGATAGAAAATGTTTAGCGGCTTGTGGAAAATTTCCACCTCAGTTTTTTTGTCACTTGCCACTAATATTGGTTTATTGGACGGGGTAGAGATCATCGCGATTTGTTCGCGCTTCAATTTCAGTGGTCGCCCACGGAAGGATAGCTCGAGGTTTAGATTTCCAAGGTCCCCTTCGGCGGTCGTTCCATTTTTAAAGAAGAGTCGGTCAAATTGATTTTCTCGCTGAGTAGAGTCTTGATCTTCCAGTCTTTTTAAGATTCGGTTGATGCGGTAACGGACTTCGAAATCTGGATGGTCCAGGTTGGATTGAAGCATTTCCATGAACTGGCCTGCCGTTTCAGCTTCAGAAAGTTTATCTTCCGCTGCTTCCCGTTTTTGAAAACTAGGGTCTGCAAGATCTGTGATTAATTGCCTGATGATATCGACTTTCTGACCCACCGGAGAATCACTCAACATGATTCGGTTCAGTTCGGCAATTTTAAGTGTCTCTTCCCTGCTCTCTCCGCTGTCGGACACACGGGTCCACTTTAAGGTCGGAGTTTTTACATCGACAGTGATGACAGTCCCCGATTGCAGGCTGATTTTAAATTCCTCTGCGTTTAAGGTGGCCTGCTTGGGTATCGCTTGAGTGATAACCAGCCCTAAGAGAAATAATGTTGCTACGCGAAGCCGGAGTCGATTTGCATAGTCAAAGAGAGTTGAGTTGGTAATGGTTTTCTCCCTAGTTTTCTTGTTTCCATTTGGACACATCAATATAGCGGAAAGATCCATCGTTTTGTTGTGCAAGTTTGGTCATGAAATTCGTTGTGGATTGTAACGGGCCAATTCCGAATTGAATGCAGTGGATCTCGCATCCTGAAGGAGCGAGCTTCTGTATCGTTTTTAATTGGCCACTGTTAAGCTCGGGATAGCCTCCGTCGGTCATGAAAATGATCGCATCGGGTTTAAATGCAAGGGCAGCAAACATTCCGTTTTCATGATTTGTAGATCCGAAAGCAGCCATGCTGCGAATGTGCTCTGGCACTTTTGCTTTATTGGTTTCACTGGCCGCAAGTAATTGGCGTCGAAGCATCGTGTGGGTTCGTTGGTGGTAGCCAACGATTTGAAACTTGTGATACGGTTCCAGTTGATTGATAGCTTTAGCAAGTTCTTGTCTTGCCGCCTCAATTACCCCAAGGCCCTGAGTGCCCATGCTAAAGGATCTGTCGATCAGAAAGACAAAAGACCTTCCCGAAACACCTCCACTTCCAAAGACACTAATCGTAGTCGGGTCGCCGACGGGAGCTCGGGATTTAATTAGTTTTTGATCGGCAGCGATTAGTTTCAGGTCATCTTTGGAAAGTTCGTAATGGGAATCGGCAGTGCCTCGTTTGATTGATTCAGACATATCGTTGGCATCGGTGAGAGCCTCGGGTACGGCGGGGGGCCCGGCAAGTTCAGGGATGTCGGGAGTTTTCTGCGGGGCAGCCATGGCGGGAGGCGGTAGGGCAGACGGGTCCGATTGGTTAGTCTGGGATTCTGCCTGGCTTTCTTCGGGGAAATCAGATTCGTCGAGGTATTCGGTGGCGTCGGTGTCAGATTGAACGGCTAAAACAACGCCCGCTCGCCGCAGTTTCCCTGCTTCAGGTTGGGGAGTTGTTGCAAAAATACCAAAAATTACAAAGAGAATTACTAATAAGCTGTGGGTCAAAAGCGACATTCCCAGAGGGCGCCATTTTTGGTGCGGTGGCTGGATTGTGGTTTGTTCGACCATGAAGGCATTATTTTAGTTGAGAGTTGATTCGGTTTTTTACCGTGAGCCGGATTTCAAGGTGGTCAATCGAATTAATTAGCTCCACGGTTTCGTGGGGAAGCAATCGCTTAATCGTAATTGTGGCGAGAATGAACTCGGAATACTAATTTTTGGCTTCTTATTCTTATAGGTCGACGCTTAGTTTGGTTAGCTATCCCGCAAAGAGTGGAAATTTCAAATTGCTGGACAGTTATTCGAGCGGTTCGGAAAAAAATTCGCAATTGGTCAAAATAATGAAACATTTGGAAAGAAGCGAAGTTTTGGATACCTTTTGAATGGAAGGTGGAACACTAGCCCACTCATCGGTTAGAATCAGAGTCTAATCGAAGTGAGTGTGTTGGGTAAATGCGCCTCCACTCGCCAAGGTTTTAGCGGGACGAATCAACTTTTTGTTAAGATACAAAAACGGCGGCAAACCGAAGGGGTTTCGCGAGGGATTGAGTCAGCACTTTGTCAGTTGTTTAGTTGCAGTCGAATTGCATTGAAACTTTAAATCGCAGGGATCTGTCCGGCAATCCGGTCAGTGAAATAGCGGTTGTGGCTGAGAGGGGTGGGGCTTCCGCGAAATGGACTTCCGTTTTTTAAAATTTTATTACCGAGTCAGGAAAATAGTATGAACGATCGTGTTTCTGGTGGCCAAGCTGAACTGAGTGGCGACGATATTAAGGCACTGGAAAAACTGAGTGAATCTTATCGAGCGGTTCGCGAGCAGTTGGGTAAAGTCATTGTTGGTCAAAACGAAGTGATCGAGCAATTGATGATCGCGATTTTTGCGCAAGGCCATTGTTTGCTGGAAGGTGTGCCGGGTTTGGCGAAGACACTCATGGTCAGCACATTGGCAGAAACGCTAAATCTTGACTTTAACCGTATTCAGTTCACGCCTGACTTGATGCCGAGTGATATTGTAGGAACGGAAGTCATCCAGGAGGACAAGGCATCTGGCAAGCGCGAGTTTAAATTCCTGAAGGGTCCTGTGTTTGCCAACATCGTGCTGGCGGATGAGATTAATCGAACCCCGCCTAAAACTCAGGCTGCGTTGCTTGAGGCGATGCAGGAGAAACAAGTGACGATCGGTGGTGAGAGAAATCAATTGCCGGCGCCGTTCTTTGTGCTTGCGACGCAAAACCCAATCGAGCAGGAAGGAACTTATACACTTCCAGAGGCTCAGCAAGATCGATTCATGTTCAAGATATTTGTGAAGTATCCGAGCTATGAAGAAGAGTTTCAGATTGCTGCGACGACAACTGCGGATGTAAATCACAACGTGGAGCAGGTTTTGTCCGGTGAGGATATTCTGCGATTACAGCAACTGGTTCGTCGCGTTCCAGTTGCCCCTCATTTGATTCACTTCGCCCTGCGGATTGTCCGGGCGACGAGAGTGCTTGAGGATGACTGTCCAGAGTTTGTGAAAGAGGCAATTTCGTGGGGTGCGGGTCCGCGCGGTGTTCAGAACCTTCTTTTGGGTGCGAAAGCCAGGGCGGTACTTGAGGGGAGAAGTTACGCAACTACCGAGGATCTGCGAGCGGTAGCCAAACCGGTTCTGCGGCATCGAGTAATTACAAATTTCAACGCGGATTCAACGGGCGTGACGTCGGATGACATTATTGACCGTCTTCTCGATGAAATTCCGGAGCGCAGTGAAGGAGATCAAATCTCGCCTGAGCTTGTAAAAGCGTTTAGTTGAGTGAGGCCTTGAGTTGAAATTCGGCCTTGGGCTGAGTGAATACCTCTTGAAAATTAATTGCTTATTTCAAAAGAATGATCGTTTATGGCGACTGACAGTCCAGCAAACAAATATCTGGATCCGAAGACACTCGATAAAATCAAACGTCTAGAGGTTCGCGCCCGGTTGGTTGTTGAGGGCTTTATATCTGGACAGCATCGTAGTCCGTTTAATGGATTCGCAATCGAATTCGCTGCTCATCGTGAGTATTCGCCGGGCGACGATTTGCGGCATATCGACTGGAAAGTCTGGTCTAAAACTGACCGCCTGTACATTAAGGAATATGAGGAGGAGACCAATCTGAAGTGTCACCTCATCGTCGATTCCAGTAAGTCAATGCGCTACGGCGAGGAAACGGGTTGGAGTAAGTTTGATTATGCTGCAACGGCGGCTGCGAGTTTAGGGTACTTGATGCAGCAGCAGCAGGATTCTGTTGGTTTGGTTTTGTACAGTGATAAAATTGATAAGAATTTGAAATCATCGTCTCATCCGTCCCATTTGAAAATGCTGCTTCATGAACTTGAGCAGACTGAACCGGCAAGTACTACGGATGTCAGTGATCCGTTTATTGCCTTGGGGTCACAGATTCGGAAACGCGGTGTCATTGCTTTGTTTTCCGACTTGTTCGTCGACCCGGAGGAGCTGGCAAAAGCGTTAGCGCAGTTTCGCTTGCGACGTCACGAGGTCGTTGTTTTTCATGTCATGCATCACGACGAGTTGGAGTTTCCGTTTCAAGACAATACTCTTTTTCAGGGAATGGAGTCTGCTGGAGAATTGCATGCTGAACCACGTTCGTTGCGGAAGTCGTATATGGAAGCGGTGGATCGTTATATGACACGAGTCAAGAAGGTTTGTGCGACGGCGGGGGTTGATCACGTTTTGCTTGACACCTCCAAGCCTTTGGATGGGGTGCTCTCGAGCTATCTCAATTTCCGGGCAAAGTCACGAAGGAAGAATCTCTAACGGTAATTGCCTCGGCGGGCTGCCAGAGGTAAGCGATATATTTTATGGTTCACTTTGAGCACAGTAAGTATTTGTTCGGGTGACGCGGGCGACAAAAGGAAAAGACAAAGATGTTAAGTTGGTTTTTAAATCCATGGATGTTGTTGGGTGGTCTCGCGATCGCGTCCCCCATCATTATTCATCTGCTTAATAAGCGGCGATTTAAGGTCGTCCAGTGGGCAGCGATGGATTTTTTGTTCGAAGCTGACAAGAAAAACCGACGACGCGTACAGCTTGAAAACTTTATTTTATTGATGTTGCGTTGTCTTGCGATGCTATTGGTGGCGTTGATGTTTTCTCGCCCCTTCCTCCCTTCGAGTGTCACTCGTGTTCTGCAGCAAGCGCAGAAGATTGAGCGGGTGATTCTGGTTGACGATTCGCTAAGTCAGAGAGTTTTGTTGGATGCGGAGCCAGCGTTTGATGTGACGAAGCGTCAGATTAAAGAGATGCTCGGTGAGCTGGCTGAATCGGATCGCACGGAAGATTGGTTGACGCTGATGTTGACCAGTAATCCCGAGCAACCGCTCTTGGCTAATGAGCCGTTGACGAAGAGTACACTGCCCTCGCTCGTTGAGGCGATCGATGATCTAGAGTGTGCCGATTCGAGTGCGGATTACACGGTGTCTTTGCTTGAACTCAAGCGATACGTCAGTGGGCAGCGGGAAGCGGGCGGGCGGATTGTTTACGCATTTTCTGATATGCGTGAGCGGGATTGGTTTAATGCACTCAATGCCGATACTGATTCGGCACCTAACCGATTGTTGACGGATATTTCTGAACAAGCGATCGATTGTTTTCTCGTCGATGTTGGGGGGGCGAATGATCAAAACCTTGCGATTACCGGCGTGCGTCCGGGGAACCTTCAAGTCGCGGATAAGGTGATTCAATTTAATGTTTCGGTTGCAAATTATGGGACGCAGACAGTCAATCAAGTTCGGGTCTTGCTGCAGATAGATGACGGCCAGCCGGACTATGAAGTGATTCCCTCGCTTGCTCCAGGGCAGGAGACCGAGCTTGCATTTCGCTATGTGTTCCCTTCGGAAGAGAGTGACGATTCAGAAATGTTGGAGGGTGGTCAGGTCAAGCCGCGGTTTAAGAGTTATCGCGTGAAGGCAGAGATTGATCGCCAATCACTCGGAGAAGAGGGGCTGGCAGCAGACCAGTTGCTAGAGGACAGTGTTGGCTATTATGCTTCGCGCGTGAAAGATGGGATTTCTGTTCTATTGGTGGATGGAGATCCATCGTCTGCTTCGGAGCGAAGTGAAACGCATTATTTGCGAAGTCTTCAGGTGGCCGGTACCGGGATGAACATGAAAGTGGTGACCGCCAGCGAATTGGAGTCGGAATCGCTTTCGGATTTTGAAGTTATCTTTCTCTGCAACGTCGACGAAGCTTCAACCGATCGCGTGAAGTCTCTTGAGCAGTGGGTTGAAGATGGTGGTGCTCTTGTTTTCATGCCTGGGAATCGAGTTCGTGCCAGTACCTTCAACGATACGTTCTATCAAAGTGGCGAGGGTCTTTCGCCGCTGGCTTTGGATCGCATGATGGGGGATCCAACCATGTCAAAGTGGGTCAATTTCGAAATTGATCCACAGATCCACCCGGCGCTGAAGGTGGTCGTGGAGAGCGATGCCTCGAGTTTGTCCAATGTCGATGTGTTTAGTTGGTGGACTTCCAATCTGAATTCGGATTTGATTGGGAAGACACTGTCTGTTCCGCTCCGGCTGAGCGATAAAGATAATTCTCCTGCGATGGTTGATTTAAGTTACGGCGCGGGGAATGTCATTGTGTTTACAATCCCAGGCGATGGCGACTGGACAATGTGGCCAAGTAGCCCAACCTTTCCTCCGGTCATGATCGACCTGGTCGATTACTTGGTGGGTTCGGGGGCGGAGGAGGGCGTCGTTGAGTTGGGAGGTGAGGTTTCCTATCCGGTTGACATGTCAGCTTACGATAGCCGAGTCAGCCTGCGGGATCCCCAAAATGAGAAAGTGGAATCGATCGCCAAACCGAATGTTAAGTCGGACTCTGAGCCGAATTCCAGTTCTGAGGATGGCGACGCGGCAGATGACGGGGCAAGCGTTTTATATCGAGTGAATTTCGATGGTGTCCAGCGGCGGGGGTTTTACGAATTGGGTTTGAGTCGCCATACCGGTGAAGAGGAAATGGTGTTGTTTGCGGCCAATGTTGACCCGCGGGAAAGCCAGTTGAAACGTATTCCAGCGAGTGCTCTGGAAGGTGACTTTTTGGGCGAAAAGGTAACAATGGTTGCAGCGGGTGGATTGGTCGGTCAGCAAGTTTCGGGTGGAGAAACTGAAATTTGGCTGCAAATCCTTTTGTTGTTATTTGCAGTGCTCGTACTTGAGCAGGTTTTAGGTTGGTATTGGGGCAAGAAACGATAGTCCTTGGCAGGATTAGATTCTGGTAATTAAATGATGAATTTGCTCATTAATAGAACCCTTTCGGTGGCCATGATCATTGGTGTGTGGTCGCTGGTTGCATTGGTAGTTCCTGAGAATTGTATTGCCAAGCAGCTCGCTTTCGGGCGGCCCGGGGTAATGGCGGAGCAAGGAGAGGCGGTTGAAGCGGGAGCTGTGTTAAAGACAGATCCAGAACTTGAAGACGTGCTTGAAAAAGCCGAGCGGATGCGAAATGACGGTCAGTACCGAGTCGCCTGCACGCTTTGGCAGGCCGTCTTAAACCGAAGTGGCGACGCATTGTTTTCGAGTGATGGCCAAATCTATTACTCGCTTGTCGAACAGGTTGAGGCGATTCTCGCTGAGCTCCCGGCTGATGGATTGTTGGCCTATCGTGTGATTGCCGATGCCGCCGCAAAAGAAATTTTGGCGGAAGCGGTGGACGCTGCAGATGTTACGGCTTTGAATAGTGTCGTTCGAAACTATTTTATTAGTTCTCTTGGCGATGAAGCGGCGTTTAATCTCGGCAGCATCTATCTCGATCAATTTGATTTCATCGGCGCTCGGCGGATGTTTGAAAAAATCGCTACGCAGTATCCGGATCCTTCCGTTCCGATGGAGGAGGTCTATGCAAAAATTGCACTTTGTCAGGCGTTCTTGGGGGATATGCCTGCGGCGAAGGTCGCGATTGCAGAGGCGTTGGCGATTGATCGTAACTCAGATCAAGCAGTTTTGGTCAGTCGCTCGCTCGAGGAATTGACCGTTTCTAACGAACGAGACGAAGTGAATCTGGATTGGCAAATGCCGCTTGGGAATTCCCATCGTTACGGTGTCATGCAAGCAGTGCCCGACGAGATGATGGAGGGTGACTTAGAGGCGAGTTGGCAGTTTTATTTCCAACCGAAGGAACGTTACAACCGCAGCGCTGATGTCCAGGGGAATATGTTGACCGGTCGGAAAGCTTCCGGAGAGAGCGTTGGCGAGACACTTGATGCGATGGAAACCCGGTTGATTGATACTTGGAGAAACAAGAGTTGGAGGCCCGCTGGCGAGTTGTTAATCGATGGCGATCGATTGTTTTTTAAGACCGGTTCAGATCTTGCTGTTTGGGATCGCAAGAAGATTGAAGAGCTTTCCAAAGCCGATAGCTTGGTGGAGTCTGCGGATGCCGCGATCGCTTGGCGGAGTGTATGGAAGAATGCGTTTCAAATAGATGATGCAACCATGATGATGTCTACGATTCGCCGCAATTGGGGCGGTCGGGTGACTGGGCAGGCAAGTGGTGTGTCGAAGTTCCCGGAGAAGGCAGTAGAGATTAACTTATTCGGCGACCGAGTTTTTCAACAGATGTCGATTTGCCAAGGCATTGCGTATTCGATCGAAGGTAAATCATGGGATGATTCCAATATTCATAAGCAACCTAAAGTCGCGCCTCAGTGGAATGCAAACTTTCGGAGGACGAGGGAGAATTTCCTGACCGCCTACGACGCGGAGTCTGGTCGTGTTTTATGGAGATTGCCGCGTGAAGCATCGGAGGAAGAACCGGTCGCCTTTAACGGCGAAACGGACGAATCGGAATGGCTCGAAAGCGGCGGTTTCATGGCCGCGCCTGTTGCGTTTGGGGACCTTGTGATTGTGCCCGTTAACAGTGGTGGTGCGATTTCAATTTATGCACTTGATCCCAAACGTGAGGGTAAAACTGTTTGGCAGTCGTTTTTGTGCGACGAGCCCGAAACTGGTTCGGTGCCATGGTCTGCGATTGAGCTTTCTCTTGAAGGAAGTGACCTATTTGTCAGTTGCGGGATGGGGGTTGTGTTTGTGCTGGACCCCGCGACGGGGACGGTTCGATTTGCCAAGCGTTATCGGAGGGTTGGGCAAGCGGATAATTTTGGGCGTCGAAGTGGTTGGACAGTAAATCGGCTGAATTTTGATGGGTGGTCGAGTGACATTGTTATTCCATATGGAAAACAAATGGTCTGCTTTAGTTCGGACACTGACTCAATTGAAGCTTTCGACCGGAATACGGGAGAACTGATTTGGCGAACGGAAATGAGCCCGGTCGGATTTAAGGTCGACTATATTATTGGCGTCTACGAAGACGTGTTATATGCCGGTGGATTTGAGACTGTTGTGGCTTACGATCTCAAGGGACAGGGGCGGATGATCTGGGGTACGGAACAGATGTTTGACGGACGTCAATCATTGGGACGTGGAGTTGTGACCCCCAAAGGTATTTACTTACCTGTCGAGGATCGCATTTATCAATTGTCACTAAAGGGGAAAAATGGCCGCGCGGAGGTACTGAAGCAAGTGCATGTCGATTTAGGAACGAATGCGCCGGTCGGTAATTTATATAGCGATGGCGAGAGATTTTGGGTTCACGGTGCAAATCGCCTTTATATGTTGGATTCAAAACGGGTTGACGAATAGTTGGGGAAGCGTGCCGTCGCGCTTGTTTATGGTTGGTGAGTAAGTGATTCGATAAACGAATCGGAAACTGCTGGCCGACGAATTTGATCATTGTAAGAATTGAGAAAACGTTGAATTTTATTGCCGAAAGTAGATTGTTGGAGTGGTTGGTTGGCGCCGACCCCGATCGCGCTGGCACGCCCCGATTGCAATGGTCGAACATGCCAGAGTCCTGGGGTGTCTTTGTTCTGCTTGCGATATTAGCGGCGGTGGTGTTTGGTGTTTTTTGGATGTACCGCCGAGAGATCAATACCTGCCCAATGCCCATCAAGTTGGCGATGGGCGCCCTGCGGTTGGCCGTACTGCTGTTGCTGATCATGATGTTCTTGAAACCCTCCGTGTTTTACCAGCAAGTAAATGAAATCAAGCCAACGATCGCAATGTTGCGAGATAGCTCTCTTTCATTCGACCGCGGAGACAGTTATCGCAGTGAAGATCAACAGAAAAAATTGGCAGAGCTTACCGGTTTGTCTGTTGCCGCGATTGGTGATGGGCAGGTAAAGCGATCCGCGCTCGTTAATCAAGCGTTCGCAAAGAATCCAGCATTGTTGGAAGAGTTGAAAGACAAGGGAGCACTTCGGATTGTCAATTTTTCTGATGGCAATGTGCCCATCGCAGTGATACCGGCGAATGTGAAAAAGCAGACCGAAGATTCAGAACCAGAGGCCTCAGACACGCCGGCGGATCCGGAAGACCAAGAAGCCGAGGGGCTAATCCGCAAAACGATTCCAGATCTCGAAGCCAGCGGCTTGGGGACGGATATTTGGCAAGCGTTGCGTGAGTCGCTCGATGATGCGAGCCGATTGTCTGCAATTCTTTTGATTAGTGATGGGCAGCATAATGGAAGTGAAGATCCAGTTGAAATTGCTCAGAAAGCGGCGGAGCAAGGTGTGCCGATCTTTGTCGTTGGTGTCGGCGATCCGAATCCACCAAAAAACATAGCCGTCACCGAAGTTTACGTGCGTGATCGAGCCTATCCTGACGAGCCTTTTGAGATAGAAGCTGTACTGCAGACCTCGCAGGTTGGCGATGAAGGTATGCCGGCTCAAATTGAAGTCGAATTGATTCAGCAGCAAGTTGATTCACGGACTGGCAAACCGGGATTGCCAGAAAAAGTAAAATCGAAAAACGTCCCCATTCCTGAAAACGGTGGGCGAATTCGAGTTGATTTTGATCATATTCTGAACCGGTCTGGTAAGTATGTATTTACGGTACAAGTCAAAGCGTTGGAAGATGAAACTGAAGTCGCCGACAACGCGCGGGTGACCTCGGAGATGGAAGTCGTTGATGAGAAGGTAAAGGTTTTGTTGGTGGCGGGTGAGGCTAGTTGGGATTACCAGCATGTTTACAAGTTACTGCAGCGGGATCAGACCATTTCGCTAAGCTGTTGGCTTCAGACGATGGATGAAACGCGACCTCAAGAGGGCAATGCGCCAATTTCGCGATTGCCGCGGACGATTGATGAATTGGGAGCATACAACGTCGTGATGATGTTTGACCCAAATCCAGAGGAGTTCGATGAAAATTGGATGGATCTGCTGAAGGACTTTTGCAAGTTTAAAGCAGGCGGGGTTTTGTTTATGGCGGGCCCTCAGCACACAAGTGAATTCGTCACGATGAATCGGTTGAAATCGATTCGCGAGTTACTCCCTGTAAGGTTTGGAGACACTGAGTTTATCGATACGGTGGAGGCGCTTGCATCTGCCAAAGAGATGCGGTCCGGGCAAATGCTTGTGGTCAATCACAACCTTGACCACCCGGTCATGAGTTTCCGCAGTGACCCGGGGGACAACGCCAAGATATGGGATTTGATTCCCAGTGTGTTATGGAGTTTCCCTGCGATTGCTGCCAAGCCGACAGCGCGAGTGTTGTTGGAAAGCGGGGATCAGGTCAATGCCGAAGGGAACCAGCCATTGATGGTCGCAGGCCGATACGGTGCCGGATCCGTGTTATACCTTGGTTTTCAGGAGTCGTTTCGGTGGCGACCGGTTGGTGTGCAGGCGCAGTATTTTGATAGGTTTTGGATCCAGGTTGTTCGGTATCTCGTAGAGACTCGTTCCCTGCAAGGATCACGGAGGGGGTTTATCGATACGGAGAAATCTGAGTTTGAACTTGGAGATCGGGTGTTATTGGTAGCCCGGGTGCTGGACGAGCAATTCAAGCCATCGACCGCCCCAATTCAAAAAGCAATCGTGCGAGCCGAGGATGGGCGAACCCAGACTGTGGAGTTGAAAATGCTCCCCAATCAAGAGGGTAGCTATGAAGGTACTTTTGTCGCTCAGCGAGTTGGCAATTTTGAAGGAACGGTTTCATTTGGTGCAGGTGATGCCGAGGGCAAGTTGATCGATCCAATTGCGTTTCGTGTGGTTCCTCCGAGTGCCGAATCGGGTGCCTACTGGTTGAACGAAAAATTATTAACAGAAATAGCTGACCAGTCAGGCGGTAAGTATTTTCGGCTGGAGCAACTTGCCAGTGTGCCGGATGTATTGCCAACGTTGGTGACTCGGGCTGAATTCAACAGTCCGCCGAAGCCACTTTGGGATGTTAATCCGTATCTGCGGTGGTTGTTTTATGGGTTGCCAGTTGCGTTGCTGTCCATCGAGTGGATTTTACGTAAGTGGTACAAGTTGTTGTAGCAAAATGGTTGATGTTGAGACTGGTCTCGACTTTCAAGGTAAAGAACTAACAGGCGATTTAGAAATCGGCAAATTCAAGGTAAGCGTTTTCAATGGCATCGGTCACGACAACCTCTAAAAACATGCCCAAACTGGTCATGGAAAAACTGCTTCGCATGCGAAGTAAATTAACGCGTTGGATCCTAATCCATGGGTTGGGGCGCTGGTTGATTGCTATCTTGGCGGTTCTGGCCTGTGATGTAGCGTTGGATCGGCTGTTTAAAATGGACTTTGCTCAGCGGGTGGTGATGCTGATTGCAATGGCCATCGCCGCCGTGGTCTATTTTGGCGTTCGGGTGCTCAAGCCATTATTGTCTCGACTCAGTGACGATGCCTTGATTTATGAAGTTGAAAGTAAAAACCCTGAGTTGAAGGAAAGTTTACTTTCCAGTGTTCAGTTATCTCGAGAAGAAGAATGGAAACAGTGGGGGACGTCTGCGGAGTTGGCTGCGGCGACGATTGAGCAAGGGATCGAAAAATCGAAGGCAGTTGATTTTTCCAAGGCTCTCGATCTTAGCCGGCATTTTCAAAACTGGTTGTTGTTGATCGCCGGTATTGGAATGGCTGCGGGTGTTGGCATTGGAGTCGCTCAGACAGATTTTTTGAGGACTTGGTTTAATCGAAACATCTTGTTACTCGAAGATCAATGGCCACAAGCGACCTATCTCGAAATTGTCGGAGCGGTCGACGGTGAATTGATTTTGCCTCGTGGTGGGGATCATCGCCAGTTGGTTCGCGTGAGCGAAGATAGTCTTGAGAAAGACGTGTCGGTCTCTTTGGAGATTAGCCATCAAGGTGGGAAAACGTTCCACCAAATGAAACCGACGGGGAAGTTAGATGGACGCGAGCACGTTTTTGTGTTTCATAACGTTTCGTCTCCGTTTCGGTTCCGAGCATCCGGTGGCGATGATGTGACTTCGTGGGTCGATGTAAAACTAGTTGAGCCGCCCAGTGTAATTCAGCTGAACTTAGATGTGCTGATGCCAGCCTATACGGGAGTGCTCCGGAAGGAACTGCAGGGAGCGGGGCCGCATTCGGTTTTAGTTGGCAGTCGGTTGGAGATTGGAATCAAGACGAATAAATCTCTGTCTGCAGCGAACCTGAAGATCGACGAAAAAGTTTATGCGATGCAGTCTGGCGAGAATGATACAGAATTCAGCTTAACTATTCCGGGAGAGGGCGAGGAATTGGTTGGCGGTGAATATGAGTTCGAATTGGTTGACAGCTCCGGAATGAAAGGAGCTCGCCGGTCTAAGTTTCGGGTAACAATTAAGGACGATGATTCGCCAAAAATTAGAGCGAGCTTACTTGGGATTAGCGGGTTGGTGTCGGCCAGAGCGAACTTGCCAACTTCGTACCAGGCCGTTGATTCCTATGGACTAACACAATTGGCTTTCGATGCGACTTGGAAGACGGGTGATAATGACGAGAAAACTGGCCAGCGGGAGTTGGTGTTCGCGGAACCACGGCCCGGGGAAGACGGTCTACCGGTGCGGCAAATCAAAGATTTTGCTGAATTGGATCTCGAGCCGCTGGGCCTATCTCCCGGTACTAGCTTTCGATTTTCGGTGACTGCCAAAGATAATTACCCGGGGAAACCAAATGTCGGTCGTTCTCAGGAATTTTTGTTGAGAGTCGTGACGGATGAAGAGTTGCGAGCAGATTTGTTGAGGCGGGAAGTCGAGCAACGAAAAGCATTTGATGATCAAGCCTATCAGGTTCAGTTAGCTTTGATGACTGAGATTCAAGCGATCGCGGCAAGGACGCGAACCGACAGTGTGAGTCAGGAAGAATTCGATTCGAAACGCGAAGCCGCACTGATTGCGCTGGTGCGGAAACAAAAAGGAGTTGGCACGGTATTGGATCGCGTGGCGAATCGGTTCGAAGAGTTTTTGGTTGAAGTGAAAAATAATCGATTGGATGAAGCTGAAAATCAACTGGCTCCCGAACAACGAATTGAAACGAGATTTGATGAACGGATTATCGGGCCAATTCGGCAGCTTGATTCTGAAATGATTTCTTTAGCCAGTCGGCAATTTGATAATGCTCGACGAGCAGTTCGGAATCAGGCTGAGTTAGAAGAGATTGTGGATCAGTCGGTCGAACTGCAACTCGCGATACTTGAGGAAATGAAAAGAATTCTGAGTGCGATGGCGGACTCAGAAAGCTTCCAGGAAATTATTAATGATTTCCTCGAAGTGAAAAGCAAAACGACAGAGATCAAAGGCGGTATCAAAGATCGTATAAATCCCGACGATGGGATATTCGATGGTGATGACGACGATATTTTTGATAAATAAATCTAACATTTTGCCAAATAAGACGTTATGGACTGTGGGTCAGGTTGGGCAAAGAGGAGCAAGGGAATGGTAGTAGAAAACCGATTAAGTTTTTTAAGAGTGGCAATCATCGCCGCCCTCGTTTCGATAGCAAACCTAGGCGCGCTGGTAGCGCAAGATGACACTAAGGGCTCCGATTTAAAAACGGAACTAGGGGTTCGTCAGCGTCTCGTTGAACGGAAAATGTCCGAATTGGAGACAAAGCTGACGGTCATCGCTGAGAAGCTTCGGGAAAAGGAACCCGAACGCGCAAAACTGCTCGTTGCTGCTTATCAGCAATCGAAAGAACGACTAATCACGAAAAAAATGGCTCAGATAAGTTCGCTTCTCGATACCGAAAAGTATCAGGAAGCCGATCAGTTATTAGACGAAGTAATTCAGAATTTGGAGGCCTTGATTCGACTGCTTACGCAACAAAAAGATCAAAAAGCATCAAAGAAGGATCAAGAGAAAATGCTCGAACGCTGGAAACAGCAAATTCAAGAGCGACTGCAAGAGCAGAAAAGTCAAACCAAAGATACTGAAAAGATTGCTGAAAAAGATAAGACGATTAAGAACTTGGAAGCCCAGATTAAAAAATTGGAAAATCTGATCGGCAAGCAAACAGAGGTTATCGAAAACACAGATGCGAAATCAAACGCGGGTTTGCGAGCGCTGGATGGCGTTGCCGATGAGCAATTCGAAATTCGAAAACAGACAGAATCACTGAAAAAGGAAATTTCTGGCTCGGAAGACCCTGAATCAGCAAACGATGGTAAGCCGAGTGATGGTAAGCCGAGTGATGGTAAGCCGAGTGATGGTAAGCCGAGTGACGGTAAGCCGAGTGACGGTAAGCCGGGGGGCCAGTCAGAACCTGCTCAACCCGGGCAGAAGGCACTGGATAAGGCGATTGAACACCAGAAAAAAGCCGAGGAAAAATTAGGAACTGGCAAGCCAGACGATGCTAAGGCGGAGGAGCAGAAAGCGTTAGCTGATATGAATCAGGCCCTTTCCGAAATCAAAAAAGAGAAACGTCGAATTGAGACATTACCGCCCGAAGCGTTGCAGCAAATGGCCGAAGAGCAGCGTCGTAATCGTGACAAAACTATGGACATTCTTGAAGAGATGAAAAAGGCTCCCAAGCCAGAAGAAGAGCCCGGCGAGCAGTCTGATTCTGGTAAGCAAAAACAGCCCGGTCAAAGTAAAATGGATCAGGCCGGTGAGTCAATGAAAGGTGCGTCGGGAGACTTGGATGACCAAGATCCAAAGGAAGCTCAGAAAAAACAGAAGCAAGCAGAGAAACAGATGGAAGAAGCTCTGGAGGAAATTGAGGATCGTCTGAAGCAATTGCGGGAGGAAACTCGTCAGGAAAAACTTGCTCGTTTAGAGGCGCGGTTTAAAGAAATGTATGACCGGCAGGTCATTGCGGGGGTGATGACGGTTGAGTTGGATGACAAGTTAACTAACTTGAAAAATCTAGGCCGTCGAGATCAATTGCTAATGTTGCGAATCTCGAATGAAGAGTCTGAAATTAGCGAGTTGGGTCAGCAAGCTTACGACCTGCTTTTGGAGGATGGTACGAGTATTGTGTTTCCTGAAATTGTGCAAGATTTAAAAGTCGATTTGGATCGGGCTTCTGAGTTATTGGCTTTAGAACGCACGGGGCAACTTACTCAGTTGTTGCAAAAGGAAATCGAATCGACCATTGCTGATCTCATTGATGCTTTGAAAGAAGCTCAAAACGAAGGCGGCGGTGGCGGAGGCGGCGGAGGTGGCGGTGGCGGCGGAGGTGACCAACCCCTGTTGAAAAAATCCGCGGAGCTAAAAGTGTTAAGGATTCAACAGATGAGGCTCAACCGGCGGACAAAAAAGGTTGAGCAGTTACGTGGACAAGAGGATTTGGAGAAGTTGTTGGACCAGGAGGCGATGAATGCAGCTGAATTGCAGGCTAAATTGCTGGAAATGACCGAACGGATCATGGAAAAAGAGAACGATCAGTGATTTCTTGGGTTCAATAAATGCGGCAGAAAAACCGGTTTAAATTGCTGAAAAGCTATTTTTAGTGGCTGAATTGGTTTTTTTCGAGTTTAAGGTGATGGTCTCGGTGGCCTTTTGTTGAATAATATGAGATAGAAGAACTTTCAGATTGCGTATTATCGCTTGCGAAATTAACGAGGTGATTGAAATGAAAATTGGACGATTATTCCAGACCGCACTCGGCCTGTTGGCGATGGGTGTTATGTTCGTTGGAGTGACGAATTCGGTAGAAGCAAACGATCAACATTCCGAAAAGGTCAAAGCATCTTTTCTAGCGCACATCAATTCACTGGAAACTGTTCCCGCGTCACAAAAGACAGCGATACAAAAAACAGTTTCCGGGGCGGACAGTGATTTTTCTGATGCTCTCACTGAGTCACTGATTTTGATGTACCCCAAATATTCAGATGCGATTGCAGCATCGGATACAAGTGGTGGGTACGAGCAAGCCATTGAACTTCTTTCGCCGTTGCAGCAGTCTGACGATAAGTATCTCGCCGGTGACGCAAGTTTTTATCTCGCAAGAACGCTGATGAACGAAGAGCGTTTTGAGGATGCCATGCCATGTTTGGAAAATTTGGTTGGTGATCTCAGCGGTTTCACCGTACATCAGGGCAGCGCACAGTATTACTTGGGTGTTGCCCAGGCGGGGCTTTTGAAGAATCAGGAAGCGGTTGAATCGTTGATGCGATTCCTTCAATTCAATCCGAACGCTCCGGAGAGACTGCGGGTGAGTGCGTGGCGGCAGGTTCAGCAAATTCAATCGATTCAGAAAGGTAAATTAGATGATGTTTACCAGAGAATGGATTATTCGCGACGGCGTTTGGAATTAGTGGAGACGGATGAAGTCACGCAAGATGAGCAGGATAAGATCGTCAGTATGCTGACGAAACTCATCAAAGAGGAGGAGAAAAAGGAGTGCAGTTCAAACTGTAAAAAAGGCGGTACCTGAGAGGCGAGTAAAAAAGCTTCTGGTCAGAAGCAAGCTCAGTCAAAGCCAAGTCAAAGTAAGAAGAGCCAAAAAGGTGGAACAAGTAGTAATCCCAACGGACAGGTTGTGAAGAAATCGTACGACGATTCCCCAGCAAGTCCCTGGAGTCGCTTGAGAGATCGTAGTCGAGATCCTGCCAACAACGCTGTAAAAGAAAAGTTGCCCGCGAGGTATCGCGACATTGTCGAACGATACACCGAGGCTGCGAATGGCGAAGGTGAAAAGTAACTGCCATTTTAATTAGCTAAGACAAGTATTACGGCACTGCCCAACGTGGGGAGTGCCGTTTTTTATTGCTTGTTCGCCTCTCGCTCTCAAGACATTTAACCTGTTGTGAGATATAATATCGGTATGACTTTTCAACTGCTTAATAATGTTCTCAATGGCCGGTATTTTTCTTCCGGTAGGTTGGTGATTTGGATCGGGATACTGGCTGGTGCCTGCTTCGGCGATTGTTTTTCGCCCAAAGGACTACAAAGCAATTGGCTTGTTTCCACCGCAAAAGCTTCAACGCGGCAAGACGGGCTAGGCCAAGTGTCTATCGAATTAATTAATGGCACAACCACTCAATCAACGATAACGGCGATTGGCTTGGGGGGGCAAATTGATGGAAGTGAAATCCCGTCGGGGCTTAATATTCGGCAGGTGCTCGCAGTAAAAACTGCAAGAAAAGCCAATGACTCCCCAAGTGACAAGACAAAGTTAAAGTTTGTCGGCGGTGGAGAGTTGGGGATAGCTTCAGTTTCCATGGCGGATGAGAAACTCGAACTGGTCTCGTCGCTTGAGACGCGAGAATTGCCGCTCGAATTGTTGCGTGCGATTGTGTGGAAGAACTCTCCCACGATCGATCGCAAAATTAAAACGCCCTCTGCCGACTTTGATACCGTTGTCGTCGATACCCCTTCGGGTGAGCGGATGGTTGAGGGGATATTGGAATCGATTAATTCTGAATTTATAAGAATCAAGTATAAGGGCGAATCGAAGAAGATTGGTCTTGGGAAAGTGAAAGCGATCGTCACCGCTGACCTTGGTTTAGACAAACCAAAAGGTGCTGTTGCCGCGCTCCAGCTCGTCGATGGGTCTCAAATTGTTGGTGAAATCCTCAAGTTGGAAGGTGGGGTTTTTGAAGTGGCAGTGACTGCTGGGAATGCTGTTCAAGTTTCAGCTGGGATTGTTGTTTCGATAGCGATTAAATCAGATCGTTTGAGGTATCTCTCCGATCAAGAACCGCTCGAGGTTCAGGAGAAGGCAGTTTTTGCTTTTCAGCGACCCTGGAAGAAAAATCTAAGTGTTGCTGGTAATCCGCTTGAGATACGGCTGAAGGGGTCTGAAGAAGTCCGGACATTTAAAAAGGGATTAGGAATGCAAGCTTCTTCAAGGCTTGTCTTTGCAAATGAATCCAGTTTCGATCGCTTCGCTGCGATCGCAGGAATTGCCGCTGAAACCAATGGTCGTGGCGATTGTCAAATGATTGTTCGTGGTGACGGTATTGAACTTTGGTCTGAGCGTGTAACCGGCGGTGGCGGCCCCCTGGAAATTGATGTGGATATTGAGGGAATTAAGGAGATCGTTCTGATGGTATCCCCGGGGGCTGAGTTTGATCTAGGAGATCACGCAAATTGGGGCGAAGCTCGATTTCTAAAAACTAAATAGAAAATGGATTGCGTGCGTCGGGCGTTTGAAGTTTGGTTCATCGAGCCTCGGTGAAATGAGCAATTGGCTTAACGGATAAGTGAAAGTATGAGTAAGCAGCACGTCGGGATTCGTTTTGTTTTTCCATGGCTCATGTGCATTCTAATTGCTCCCTGTTGCCAGTTGATTGCTGACGACGATCTGAGCTTAGAGGATCGACAGCGGGTCGCAGCGATTGAGCGTTACCGGATTCAAGCGATCAATCGAGTGATCCAAAGTGTGGTTGCCATCTACGATGAAGATCGCCAGGGCGGTGGTTCAGGGGTGATCATCGATCCCAGTGGCATCGTTTTAACGAACCACCATGTCATCATGGGAGCGGGCGTAAAAGGATGGGGGGGGCTCGCTGATGGTAAGTTGTACCGGTGGAAGTTAATCGGGACCGATCCAGGCGGTGATCTTGCGATCATTCAGCTGGAAGGAAAGTCGGTCTTTCCCGCGACTCCGTTGGGGGACTCAGATAAAGTCAGGGTCGGCGATTGGGCGTTGGCAATGGGGAATCCATTTATTTTGACGGAGGACCAGGCCCCCACCGTAACGTTAGGGATTGTGAGTGGCGTAAAGCGTTATCAGCCGGGAGCGGGGCAGAACCAACTGGTATACGGTAACTGCATCCAGGTGGACTCATCGATTAATCCCGGTAACTCCGGCGGCCCGTTGTTCAATTTCAAAGGCGAGGTGATTGGAATTAATGGGCGAGGAAGTTTTAAGGAACGAGGACGGGTCAATGTTGGGTTGGGTTACGCTATTTCTGCGAATCAAATCAAGAACTTTATTCCTGATTTATTAGCGACCAAGTTAGTAGAGCACGCGACCCTGGATGCGAGTTTTTCCGATCGTGGTGGGAAGGTAGTTTGCTCTCAATTAAATCGAGATGCTCCAGTTGCAACCGCGGGGCTCGATCTTGGAGATGAACTGTTGGTGTTCGAAGGAGAGAAGGTCAAAAACGCGAATCAGTTTACGAATTTAATTTGTACGTTGCCTGAAGATTGGCCCACCGAGCTTTTGATTCGTAAACAAGACGGAACCGAACATCAAATTGTTGTGCGGACTTTTGGGCTACCTTATGCCAAGCCTCGCGTTCGCGGCGGACAGGGTGGAAAAGAAGAGAAGGATCCTGAAAAAAAGAAAAAACTAGAACGGCAGCGTCAAATGGTTGCGTTATTGTCAGCCAATCCAGGCGATATCCGCTACCCGGAAATCAACCGGGGTTATGCTCAGCGAATTCTTGAGCAATGGAAAGAAAGCGTGAATGCCGACTCATCTACAGGCGTCGCGAAATTGTCAGGTGAGATTTTAGAAGGTGGAAAAGCACAGGGGACTCAGGAAACATGGCTGGCTTCAGACGGTCGAATCCGTGTGAATCAAGTCATGGACGGACTGCTGGTTGTCTATCAATACGATGGCAATTCATTTTGGCAAACAAAAGCCGGCGAGACGACTGAGTTGTCTCTGCAGGAGGCGCAGTCGCGGTGGGGGTTTGAACAGGCATTGATGATGGGCTCTGTTTTTCGGCAAAAACCCCTCGATATGTTTGGGCAGGTGCTGATAGACGGGAGTGATAAAGCAATGGGTGGAAATGCCTATCGGTTTAAAGTCGTTCCATCCGAGGGTGACGCCGTCTATTGCTGGTTTTCTATGTTCGACTTAAAAGGCAAGCCCAAGGTTAGTTTGGTCAAGTCATCTCTCGAGAGGGACTGCCTGATTGGCGGAGGTTCCACTTTTGCATCGTGGACGCAGGTCGGCCCGGTGCAACTGCCGCTCAAGCGTCAGAAGGTTTTGGGACTCGAAGAAAGTATTGAGCTGCAGGTGATTGATTCGAGTTTCGAGTGGCTCGAGAGTGTAGGCGATGATTTGTTTTCTACGAACGTCCAAACGAAGTGAGTCCTTTGATGCACTTCGGTCAGGGCGTGTCGTCTGTTTTGAGGAGAAACTAAATTGAATATATTCGGTTGGCGGATAGCGTTTTTGATTGGTTGCGCGGTACTGATGGCCGGGAGCCATCTTGCTGTTGCCCAACAGAAAGATCAGCCGAGTTTTATTGATCAAGCGATCTCAAATTCACAGCCAAAAATGGTAAAAGTATTCGGTGCTTCGGCTGGAAAAGTGGAGGGGTTTGCGACAGGGATTGTCGTCTCGAAAGACGGGCTAATTCTTTCCTCCCAAGGTGTTTTTCTCGATGGAAGGCAAGTCAAAGTGGTGCTCTCTGACGGTGCGGAGCACATTGCAACCATTCTGAAACGTGACCGAGAGACCCAGTTGTCATTGCTCAAAATCCAAGCCAATACGCCTAGGTTCTTTGAGCTTTCAACAGAGGCTGTTGGTGAGAAAGGAGACTGGGTCATTGCATTGAGTAATGCATTCAAAGTGGCTGATAAAGATGAGCCCGTTTCCGCAATGTTGGGTGTAATTTCATTGCGAACAACGATGGAGGCGAGGTTGACCAAACGGGATGTGGCCTACCGCGGGGAGTTGGTTCTCATTGATGCGATCACCAGTAACCCGGGGGCGTCGGGCGGTGCGGTGGTAACGCCGAATGGGAAGTTGGTTGGAATCGTTGGAAAGATTATCAACAGTTCGGAAACCAATACCCGGCTAAATTATGCGGTGCCAAGTTCAATGCTTCATGAATTCGTAGCTGGAAAAGCGAGTGTCACCAATGAGCCTCAGCCTGTGATGGAACGGCAGGACGTTGAATTTGGGGTCGTCTTGTTTAAGCTCGGTGGAAGAAATAACCCAGCCTATATTGATCGAGTCGTTCGCGGGTCGCCTGCTGCGAAAGCAAAGTTAAAGAGTGATGATATGATCGTATCGATTGCCGGTGAAAAAATTGGCAATTTAAAAGACTACGCTGAGTCTCTCAAATCCTTACGCGCGGAGGAAGAAGTGTTAATGATTGTGAAGCGCGGTGTTGAAATGGTGCGTGTTAGGATTGCCCCGCGATTGAAGAAATGACTGTATTTGTGAGAACGAGTCTGAGAAGCGACAGACTGTTAAACAAAGCGATATTCGTCCAGTAGTTGGAGTAGATGTGAATGCCTGTTGAAATTTTACGTTTGGTGGTTGGCTGTTTGTTTGGACTCTTGGTAAATCCATTCGCGTTTACAGTGGCTCAAACCGATAACGATCAGCGGAAGGTTGATGCCGTTGACGCGGCGGTTTCGGAACTTTCTGAAGCGGAGTTGATGGAAGCAATGACGCTTACTTCAAAAGCGTTTCGAAATGCGGCCAGTCGCGTGACGCCATCGTTAGTTACCATTGAATCGTACGGAGGTGTTTCTGCGGTTCAAGGGCGGATTGGAGGAATTCGCAAGCAGGGTGAGGGGAATACGACCGGGATTGTTATCTCTTCGGATGGCTATATTCTTACAAGTACCTTTAATTTCATCCAAAGACCACCCGTGATCTCAGTAATTTTGGGAAGTGGTGAACGCCATTTTGCCAAACTTGTTGGCCGCGATGATACCCGAAAAATTTGTCTCTTGAAAATTGATGGACTAACTGATTTACCAACCCCGGTAATGGTAGACGAGTCCAAGATCAAGGTTGGGCAATGGGCGATTTCTTTAGGGGTTGGTTATGGTGACACAAGTCCGGCGATGTCCACAGGAATTATTAGCGCAAAAAACAGAATTGGTGGTCGTGCGATTCAGACAGATGCCAATATTAGTCCCGCCAATTACGGCGGTCCTCTGGTCGATATTGAGGGACGCGTGCTCGGTATTTGCGTTCCCATGAATCCTCAATCCCAAGCGGTGGGAGCGGGAGTGGAGTGGTATGATTCAGGAATTGGGTTTGCGATTCCACTCGCCAATGCGAAGAAGCTTCTGGATCGTTTGAAGGCCGGAGAATATATTCGACCGGCATTTATAGGTATTCAATCCGGTCCCAATCCACTTGGTGACGGAATCCTTATTAACAAGGTCAATCCTAAATCTCCCGCTAGCCGACTGGAATTAGCAGAGGGAGATATACTCTTAAATATCAATGACAATCCGGTCAACGATATGTTGCGTTTGAAGCAACTCATCAATCGATTTGAGGCAGGCGAAACAATTCGGATCACTGTAAAACGGAAATCTACGGGAAACGAAGAGCAATTGGAGCTGCCCTTGGATCCTCCTCCGACCAACGCAAAGGAACCGCTTGCGCTGCCAAAAATTAGATAGGAAAAACGTAAGGTTTATCAGGTTGCCTTATTCTGCGTCGGGCGGTGTAACGCGTACTTTGGCATCGTAATTTCCAGTCCAGCGGTAGTTTTGCTGAACATAGGAATCTTGTATTGCGATACCTAGATAGAGTGTGCCTGATTGCTTGGCCACGCCGGTATGTTCTTTGCCAACCTTAAAGATCTTTCCCGAAGAGCCAATCCTTGCACACAGCGTACCACTCTGAATGCCCTGGAATTGCCCTTGGTTAGTCAATCCATCTGGAGTGGAAGAAGTACTCCAATTAGTCCATTGCACGACACCATCGGCTTTGATTGAGATCTTGTCTCCCTTGGTGACTCTGATGCGGGTATTAGCCGGTGTTCGCTGAAAGAAAGCATCGGATGCAATTTTAACGGTTTTCTTGGTCGCTGATTTCTTTTCTTGGACGGGACGATCTGCCATTTTCACATCGCTTAACTCGACCGTCAGTTGCCCAAATTTACTGTTAACGGTGAAGGTCTTCTGAAGGATTTTTCCGACGATATTAAATTCAGGGGTTTCGATTGAATCACCCCGAATCAACGCACGCTCAGAGGATTCTCCATTTTCTTCCGCGTCTTCAAATTCCTCTTCGATTGCTTGTCGGATTTCTGAAAGGCGTTTTTTTTGTTCGGCACTTCCGTCAGAATTTGCGTCTTGCAACTGTTCTCTGATTTGAAGCCCCATGTTCGTCAGTTCGCGATGGGCAGTCTCTCGCATTGCGAAATCTTTATCGCTAAGCTGAGCGATGAGCATTTTGATTTTTTTATCCAGCTCCGGAAAGCTGTTTAAGCCTGGAAACAGTTTCTTGATTCGTGCGACTGGAACTTCAAGCACCCCAAACTCCGTATTGATGGAGATGAAGTCTATGGTTACTAGACCTGCAACAATCGAGCCGTCCCACATATGAAATCGGATGAAATTATCTGGAACTTCGTCGATCGTCTTTGCTTGATTGCCCGAGGGGGATGCTGTTGCAGCACTCTCCTGCGCTGTACCGGTGTTCGCGGCAAGAAGCATACAAGTTATTATTGTGAGAGCAATAAATTTGTGGGGTTTAATTGGACTGACTTTCATGACTTACCTAGGTGGAAATTTCAGGTTTCGCAATTGGATGGGAATCCCACGAAGTGTACCTATGAATTTTCGTGGAGACAGAGTTTCATCCGTGTTATCACCGATTGATTTTACCGCGTTCTTCTCGGATGGGGTAAAGTAGCTGGTATTATTCAAAAAAAATTATGATTTTGAGAGAGCTTTTGCATGACAAATTTAAAATTTAGCCCAGGATTTCAATTGGACTCAATCCAGAACTCTATTCAGGAATTTGGTTTTGACGGTTGGTTATTATACGATTTCCGTGGTTTGAATGCTTTAGCGCTAAAAGTTTTAGGCATCTCCGAATCAGAGAAAGGTTCGCGACGTTTCTTTTACTTTATTCCTGCGCAAGGGGAGCCTGTGAAACTCGTACATCGAATCGAATCTTCCGCTCTGGATCACCTGCTGGGGAAGAAAGTTGTTTATCTGACTTGGCAGGAATTGCACAACGGTTTGCGGGAAATACTTGGGAATTGTCCAAAGGTTGCGATGGAATATTCCCCTGATAATGCTAATCCATATATTTCCCGAGTGGACGCAGGGACGGTTGAATTGGTGCGAGGTTTCGGTGCCGAAGTAGTGAGCTCTGGGAATCTTATTCAGTACTTTGAAGCCAGGTGGACGGACCATCAGTGGGATCTTCATTTGCAGGCTGATAAATTGAATCGGGCGGCGTTTGATGAAGCTTGGCAATTAATCGCCGAAAGGCTTCGCAGTGGAAAGGCGATTCGCGAGTCGGAGGTCCAAGACTATGTGATGGATTATTATGCGGAGCATGGGATGACGACCTACCACCCGCCGATTGTTGGCGTCAACGCAAACAGTGGCGATCCACATTATTGTCCTGTTCATGGAGCAGACTCCGAAATCAAATTAGGAGATTTTGTATTGCTCGATATGTGGGCAAAGATGGATGTTCCGGAGGGTGTTTATAGCGATCTCACGAAGGTCGGTTTCATGGGAGAGACGATCCCTGAAAAATACAAAGAAATTTTCGACATCGTTGCCGCTGCCCGCGATGCGGGAATCGATTGTGCGAGGAGTGCTTTTGCTGAAGGGCGAGAGTTGCAGGGTTGGGAAGTGGATCGAGCGACGCGTCAGGTGATTGAAGATGCCGGATACGGCGAGTACTTTATCCACCGAACGGGTCATAATATTGGAACAGAAACGCACGGTAACGGTGCCCACATGGATGATTTAGAAACGAAAGAAGATCGTCTCGTTCTCCCGCTAACCTGTTTCTCAATTGAGCCGGGAATCTATCTGAAAGAATTTGGAATCCGCAGCGAAATCAATGTCTTTATCAATGCAAATTTAGAAGTGAACGTAACTGGTGGAGTACAAACAGAGGTCACGCCAGTGTTAAGTCAGTACTAAGCGTGCTGCAACGGGGCAGGCTTGCCCCATCAGCCCTGGTGCGTCCCATGTTACTTCGCCATCAAGAAGCCGGCGATGAAGCCAACAAGGATGCCGATGGAGAGGCAGACCACCGCGGTCACAAAGAGTGCTGATAAAGAAAAAGTGATTGCATCGTCAATTCTACCTGCCGTTTTATACTGCTCGACAGTGGAGAGCGGCGGTGGAGGTTTATTGTGCTGGCCTGAGATCGAATTGTCATCGGACATCGTGCCGTGAATGCTGCTTTGCGAGGTATCGCTTATCTCGTGCATCGCCATTTCAGTAACGGCGTCATCGGGATCGGTGTCCTGGGCATCAGGTGAACCAATGGGTGCTGGCATCCAGCGAGGTCGGTCGCCCATATCTTCGCGAAGAAGCGGGCTGTCGTCAGCCGCCCATGGAGCGAGACGTTCGGCAACTTCTTCGGCGGATTGGATCCGCTCTTTCGGATCTTTTTCCATCATGTCACCAATTAGGTCAACAAAGTCATCACTGACTTCTTCGTTGAACCGTCTTGGGTGCCACGGCGTTTCCTCGAGGTGCCTCCTGGCTTTGCTTTTGGGCGTCCCTCCGGGAAAAGGGACTTTTCCTGTGACTGCGTAGTACAGGGTGCAACCGAGTGAATAAATATCACTGGCACTGGTGATGTGCTGCGGTGTACGAATTTGTTCCGGCGAAAGGTAGTCGGCAGTTCCTACGATTTTTCCCGCTCTCGGATCGGTGGCGTCGTTGAGATAGAACGCCAACCCAAGGTCAGATAGCTTGGAAACACCATCGGGGGTGACGAGAATGTTACCTGGCTTGATATCGCGATGAATTAAGTCACGCTCGTGTGCGTGGGCGAGCCCTTCAGCAGATTGCTTGATTATGTTGGCTGCCTGCTGGACTGAGAGTTTACCTTTCGAGCGAACGAGTCGTCGAAGGTCGGTGCCCGGAATATATTCAACCACGAGGTAATGAACGTTCCCATCTTCACCGGCGTCGAAAGCCCGCACAAGGTTAGGGTGATCCAGTTTTGCCTGAGCTCGAATCTCGCGGCGAAAATTCTCGATAGCCTCGGGCGTTGTTTTGTGAAGCGGTAAGACTTTGACTGCGGACTCTCGGCCGAGCATTTCGTGGACGGCTTTGAAGACCTGTCCCATGCCACCTTGACCAATCCAGTCCGTGATGATGTAGGGGCCCAGGTTTAGTTTCGTTCGCCCAGTCAGCAATTGATCCGCTTGGTAGGCAGAAATGACTTTCATTTCAACCAGTTGCTGGGCGATCCTCTTTTCGGTGAGCGCGGCTGAACTCGACGAATCGCTATCTTGCGTTTTCGCCAATTCGTTCATTGCAGTACGCAATTGCTCTTCGGTCACCAGTTCACTGGCGAGCGCAGTATCGCGAAAATTAGTTTGGGTAGTGTTCATGCAAAACTCATTGCTTCAACTGCAGCCATCGACCGAATAGTATGGGTGAGAAAAAAGCGTTGCTGGCAAACTAGGGACAGTTTTTATGATAACGAATACCGATCAATGTTCCACCAAGATGGTGTTTCCGCTTGAAACGATTGTAAGACCCGGTTCGTGGGGTGTTCAATGGAGAGTTCTCGAGAATGAAGTGCAATTCCCCGTTTGAATGGGAGATCGCTTCCGTATTTCCGATCTCCCAAAATGGAGGCACCTGCGTTTTCAAGTTGGACGCGAATTTGGTGCTTTCGACCAGTTTCGAGCTTAATTTCCAGTAATTTGGTGGGACATTGGCGATTGGTGATTTCAGTGCCAATGGTTTTGTAGTTCAGGCGGGCAACTTTTGCTCCAGTGGGGGACTTTTTCCCTTTGGGGATGACGGTCATTCGGTGAAGTGATTCATCCTTAATTACCCAGTCTTCCAGTCTTCCGCTTTCTTCCTTCAAGGCATCTGGAATGATCGCCCAGTAGGTCTTGTCTGCGGTGCGGTTTCGAAACTGCTCAGATAAACGGCCAGCAGCTTTTGAGGTTTTAGCAAGGACGATAACGCCACTGACGAACGCATCGAGCCGGCTAACGATTCCCAAATAGACATTTCCCGGTTTGTTGTATTTCTTTTTAATGTATTGCCGGGATTGGCTAAGCAGACTTAACTCACCTTCCTTCACACCCATCGTTGGCAATAATGGCGGTTTGTTGACAACCAACAAGTGATTGTCTTCGAACAGGACATTTAGTTTTTCCGATCTTGGCCGCATCGTTTTCAATCATAAATATTTTTTGGCCACTGTAATAGATAACCGCTCTACAAGATTAGCACATTAAACCGGCATGACCAACCAAACCAATGAGTTCTCCATCATTCTTGCAAGCCAGTCGCCGCGCCGCGCGAAACTTCTGGAGAGTGCGGGATTTCAATTCGTCACTGACGCTCCTGATGATTCGGTAGAAAGAGGTATCTGTTCGAAGTGCTCTCCCGAGGATCTTGTTTTGCAATCTGCCTTTCTTAAGGCGCGAGCTATCGCACCAAAATATAATACTGGAGTCATCATCGCTGCCGATACTGTGGCAGAGTGCCAAGGGGAAATTCTTGGTAAACCGGTTGATCGCGAGCATGCGGAGAAAATGCTGACGTTGATGAGTGGAAAAAAACACCGCGTGCTAACCGGCGTATGTCTCTGGAAAAAACCGGGTGATTGTCACCGACTTCATTTGGAGCAATCCGTGTTGACGATGGATGTTCTCAAGGCTCAGCAGTTAGAAGAGATACTTGACTCTGACAATTGGATCGGCAAGGCCGGAGCGTTCGGGTACCAAGATGGGCTCGATTGGCTTCATCTCGAGAGCGGGCTCGAGTCAAATGTGGTTGGCTTGCCGATTGAGCGACTCCATGAGTGGATCGGTGAACTATTGGAAATGAGTTAGTCCGGTCATTCCATGATCAAATTGCAAGAGCCTAATTTCGCGGCAATTGGTTAAGGATTTGTTGGCGATAAAGTTCTTCTGAAATTTCATCGTAAGTGATCAGAGAAGTTGCCCGGATCTTCATTGCATTTTTTTTACCATCGGCGATTTGGGGCCCGGAAGCAATACGCTTGAGTTTGTTAAGGTTGCGACGCCGTGAGCCATTAAGTTTTTTTAATTCTTTGCCAAGCGAATTAGTTTTTTGCTGAACAAAAACCTGTAGCCTGGAAATTTCATCACTGATGTTCCGCAATTGAAATGAGTAACCATTCCAGTCGCTTCGTTTTTGTGATAATTGAAATTCAATATTTCGAATTTCAACCCGTGGATCATAAGCCCAAAATTGGCTGACGGGACCGAGGTTTAAGAGGGCAAGTTCTTCATAGAGATAGAAAAGTCTGTTTTGGCGTTTTTGAATTTCGAACTTTGTAGCTATTCGTTCCTGCTCGATTTCAGAACCTTGGTTTTCAAGCGTTGAGATCCTAGCACCGGCGTCCTGCCTGACACGTTCAATTTCTTCGGAGAGTTTTTGTTCAGAATCAGACAAGCTTTCGTTTTCACGATTGAGAAGCTGCTCTATTTTTTGGTCGCGTTTTGCAACCTTTACGAGTTCCTCATTTGTCTTAAGAGTCTGATTCTGTTGGATCTCAGTATATTTTTCAAAGACTTGTGCTCGACCCAAATTGAATTCGTTTAGGTGTTTCTCGGGCGCAGTTTTGGTGATCGACTGAGTCGTTGTGAGAAGTAAGTTTTGGTTTACGCGGTGGGCGACGGGGCCTTCTAAGTAACCGATCAGCCTTCCCAATCGAGAATAAATTGATGATTTTACTTCCACAGGAAGGTCGGGTGTTGCCAGTACCTTTTGGTTTAAGGACTGCATCGAGACGAGTGAAATGTCAAAGTTGTCTTCCAAGGCATTCAGCCACGCCTTCAGCATCCATCCATCAAGATTCTTTGGAAAGGTCTCCGTCAGTTTTTCGGCAACCAGTTTTGCTTCGTTTGTTTTATTTTGCTGAAGACGGTTCACCGCGTAAGCAACCGAAACGATCGCGGGACGCGAATTCAAATCCTTGTAGAAATTTTCGGAAGCGAGCGCGTTGGGTGGAGTCCGCATCCAATACTCGTTGAGAAGAGTTTGAACGGATTCTCTTGCATTTATTTGGATGGGTTGTTTCGGAGGGGTGAGGAGTTGATAGGCACCTGCGGTTGCGTTCCACAGTAATAAAAGTGCTATCACATAAAGAAGTTGGCGCCCTCGCTGGATTATACAGCGGTGCCGTGGAAGGAAGGTTGATTTGATTTTTATGTTGTCCACTGGTCTTTTGACTCGCATAGTTTACCCCTGACCAATTATCGGGAGCATTTTTTTATAATCAAGCGATTTAGAAAAGTAAGGTCGGTGATTTGGGGCGACTGGGTCGGTGCTGGTGTGGTTGGGGGTGTTAATAATCAGCATTGACTAAAAATTTGATACGGGACAAATTTAGGCTGAGCGGACCCGTATTTTAACGGAGCTCCGCAGGAAATCACTAACCAGAGGTGCACGGATGCTCATTTTGGTATCGCAATTAATCGAAAATTGTTTCGGGCTGATCAAGCAAAAGCTTGAGTCGATCATTGTCTTGTTGGTGCTTGGATTTCCTATGCTGGGTTTTGCTCAGCAAAGTGAGTTTGAGTTTTCGGTTCCACCGCTACCGGGCAGAACAGCCAGTCCCAGTTCCGATGGAACTGCTGAGGGAGCTAACGGTTTTCATCAACAGCTCAGCCAAAAGCATGTTTCGACACCTGGTTTGGTTCCATCGCTTTCGATCAGCAAGGCGGAAGAGACTGCAGATCCTGTCGTTTTATTAGAATCGATTGAATCGCCGGAGCCACCAAGAGATCTTTTGATGCCGGTACCGCCAACTGCCAAGAGTTTTGGTGAACCCCTGATCAATGACTTAAGGGTGGAAGGGGTGCAGCGTAAGCCCGAATCAGGGGTTGTGTCTGCGAATGCGGAGATGTCGATCGAAGAGTCTCCGCTGTCTACGCGTGGTTCGTTCATACCGATTCAAGAAGATGTTGCCCGAGCCCAACCGGCGATGCCTAAGTTTACTGCCGATAATCTACGATCGGATTTTTTACCGGCCTTAAATAAAAAGCAAATTGAAGCGACTGAAACTCAGCTACCGCCACCTTTAGATCAACCGATGCGGAAGGTGTTGATGGCTTCTGAGATCCCAACTCATGCGCCTGATGAAGTGAATTCTTCTGCGCCGAGTCGGCAGGCCAACGCTGTTCAACTCGCCGGTTTTACCGAGGCCGTTTATAAAAAAAGCAAGTCTACTCCGGCAACTGCGAAAGAGTTAATCTCTCGATACTCTCTGGAGCAGTATGAAAATCCGGTGCCAGGCCAGCCAGTTAATCTCGTGGATTTTTTTCGCCAACCGCTGACGCTTGACCGCCGCAGTAGCCTAGTGCAACAGTATTGGAAAACCTATTTTGATTGGGCGAACTATGTTGCGTCGGAGAACTACCGCCAGTGGTTAAAACAAGTCCCGATTCCAGAATCAAATGCGGAACAGGCCTTGCTGGCCGCGGTAGAGGCGGTCGTTGCTAATCAGGTGATGGCAGCAGAAATTAAGTTGCTGAAATCACAGTCAACGCTTGCTCAGTTTTGGCCAGTACTAAGTCAAGATCCGATGAGCCCAATTCCAAATGATCTGCCGTTAATTCAACGGTACAATACGAACTACGAGCTTTATTTTTCCCGACAACTTGTACCAGCTAAGTTTCGAGGAATTGATAAGGTGCTTCCGAAGATGCTCGCTCTGATTGAGATGCGTGCCGAAGCCGTGGGGTACGCAAAATCTGCAGCCGATCGAACGCTGGTTCCAACTCAAGGGATGCATTTGCTTACCGCTCTCGAAGCTGGGGAAATTTTATATACTGCAGAACGCGACTTGATTGACTCGGTGGTTAGTTACAATCGGACCATTGGTGATTATGCACTAAGCGTTGCCACTCAGCCGAAGTCTGCGGCAGAGGTTGTTGAGATGCTGATCGCTAAAGTTCCCGTCACTTCAATGTCCCCCAACGCGATTCCCCCAACGGTAATTCCAGCGAATGAGATCCCAGCTAATGCGCTCCCAGCTAATGTGATCCCAGCTAATGCGATTCCAGCAAAGGCTCCTCCCGTCAAGGCGAACACGAATGATGCCTCAAACTCGGTGGTCAGCAAGCCTCAATCACCGACGGCAAGCATTGCAAAAGCAACTGACTTTGCTGGTCAACGGGCGACGGTCGAAGCGCAATCGGGTACCACATCGGTATTGCAGACGAAGAAAGAGGAGCGGATTCAGGACATACTGTCTCCGCCTGAGTCGGACGTCATTTCAGACAGGCGACCACCTCCGATTGGTGGCGCTGTCGCACAACCGGTTCCTCTCCCCAAGGTTCCTCTCCCCAAGGTCATTGAATCGGGAGCAGGTTTTTCATTGTCGCCGGCAAACAAAGCACCTATCTTGAAATCTTCTGACCCGAAAGCACCGCCTGCGATAGGTGGATTCAAACCTCCAACTAGTTTCAAAACGACGCCGTCGGTCGATGAGAACCGATTTTCAAAACCTCCTAGTGCGAATTTTAAGGCGGAAACCAACCCTCCGGTAAAGCAATTTAATTCAAACGGATTCCAGCCATTCGGAAATAAAGAGGTTGAGGTGAAGGAGCCGTTGAAGACAGGGGGATTTAAGGCGCCTGATTTTTCCACTCCGGGGTTTACCCCGGCGAATCAAAAGTGATAGCCCTTGCTAGGTAAATTGTCCTGACGAATTCGCTTGGATCAGGCATGTCTGACGCGTTTCCATTGTTTTTCCATTCGCTGAGGCGAAATCTTTACAATGGTTCCAAGCGGTTGAGCAAATAAAGAAACTCTCAATTCTTCGATCATCCACCGGTAGGTTTCAAGTTCTGGATCAACGATACCGTGGTTCAAATGCAGCGCGGTTTCGCTGCAGTAGCGGTTCCAGTGATGGTTAATTTCCTCGGTAAGCGCGCGGTCTTTGTCCGTCGCTGTAGCATCCATTTTTTCCAATCGATAACTCATTGCTTCAAAATAACGAGGGTATTGTTCAAGCCAGGACCATGGTGTTTCTGAAAGGAAACAGCCAGATTTCAATTCGCTAACCTGTAATGAAATATCGTGTTGGGTGCCGGTGTGCCGAGAGGAGAGACTCTCCAACTGTAGGTGTAGTTCCTGGGCTGCATTTGCCAGTTTCGGTAGCCACTTGGCAACACTTTGGCTGGCAATACTAATTCGCTCGACGGCGTTAGATTGAAGCACATCGTATTCCTCCCGCGATCTGGGGATCTTGTTGCGGTCAACAAATGCGATTCTGGCGATCAAGTCAGATAATTGATTGTTTAATTCTCCCGCTGGTATGATTTTCGACAGCGGAACGGCGTGGCGGTTTAATTCTGGTAGGTAATTTACCTGTGATTTGATCGACTTTTTATTGGTGATTCGGAATAGCCGTACCAGTCCCTGTCGCGTGGTTTTTTCACTGGCACTGGTTGAATCAGTTAGTCGGAGTCCCACCCCGTCTTTCTGATCCAAGATAGCTGGATAAGAGGCTAACTGTGTCGCTCCCCGCTGGATGGTGATTTCCTTTGGGAAATCCTCCCAGCACCATTCTTGCAGCCCATCTCGATTCCAGTTGGAGTCTTCAATTTCAACAATGTTACTTTTAAATTCGTCTCCGAGTTGTCCGCGAATTTCGGCGATGGATCGACCTTCCGCTACAACCTCTCCTGCCTCGTCAAGAACCTGCATGTTTACTTTTAGGTGGTCTTCCATTTTGTCCGTTTTGAACATCTCGGAAGTAATTGGAATTCCGCCAATTTTAGAAAGTTCTCGTGCTACAGCATTGAGAAAGATGCCCTGTCCAAAGTCCAGGTCTTTTGCGATCCGTTTGGCGGTGTCGGGGGCAGGAACGAGGTTGCGCCGCACCGATTTTGGTAAACTGCGAATCAGGGAAATTATTCGAGTTTGTAGAAGTCCCGGAATTAGCCATCCAGTTTGGGCGTCATCGAGTTGGCCGACTCCTTCGAGAGGCACTTTAATTGTGGCCCCGTCATCTTTGGAGCCCGGTGAGAACCGGTATTCAATCGGGATTTGCATCGACCCGACCTGCACTTGATCGGGAAACTGTTGACCGACATCGGCGATTTCAGAAGAGGGGAGCAAGTCAGCCCGCGTCATTCGCAAAATTTGATCGAGCTCTGGTGAATCTTTAATCGATCGTCGGAGGCTGAATCCGTCGACAATCAATTCGGGTAATTTGTCTTGATAGAAATTTACGATGTCGTCGCTGTTGACGATCAAGTCACGGTCACGCGTCTTGGCAGCTTCGGATTTTACTTCTTCAAGCAACCATTGATTGTGTTCATAGAAACTTGGGGAATCCTCAAATTCATTGCCCACAAGCCCACGTTCGATAAAGAGATCTCGGGACAGTTCTGGATCAATTTTGGTGTAATTTGTCAGTCGCCCCGCGACAATGGGCAGTCCAAATAGGGTGACATGTTCGGAGGCAAGAACCGTTTGCTTTTTTTTGCTCCAGTGGGCGTCTGAATAGCGCCGCTTGACGAGATGTTTCGCAAGGGGTTCGATCCACTCAGGAGAAATTTTTGCAATTGTTCTCCCGTATCGGCGAGAGGTTTCAACAACTTCTGCGGCCACGATCCATTGGGGTTTGGATTCGAAAATCCCTGAACCGGGCCACAAATGGAATTTGATATTCCCAGCCCCTGTGTATTCGTGACGATCACCGGCGAGGGCAACACCTGAAAGTAGACCGGCTAATAAACTTCGATGGATTGCGTTGTAGTCGTCTTTGCGAGAGCGAGTTTTCAGTTTTTGGTCGCCGGCCATCGATCGAAGTTGGCGATGGATGTCCTGCCATTGCCGCATCAACGAATAGGACAGAAAGTTTTGCTGACACGCTAGTTTTAGTTTCGCACGGGAAAGATCTTCTTTGAGTTGGTGGAAATAATCCCAGATCTTTAAGAGGCTAAGGAAGTCACTCTTTTCATTTCGAAATTTCTCGTGTTGTGTATCGGCTGCCTGGCGGCGTTCCGGGGGGCGAACGCGCGGGTCTTGGATCTCTAGTGCAGC
Source organism: Mariniblastus sp. (assembly GCA_029251085.1). Lineage (GTDB taxonomy): Bacteria > Planctomycetota > Planctomycetia > Pirellulales > Pirellulaceae > Mariniblastus. The sequence continues at coordinate 34,574 of JAQXDZ010000066.1, read as the reverse complement.
GGCAATGATTAAGATCTCACTTAAGCAATTTTCATCGTCGGCCGCAAAGATCATCCGTCCAATTCTGGGGTCGACGGGCATCCGGGCCAGAGATCTTCCGAGCGGCGTTAGCTGTCGCCTCTCATTGACTGCTCCGAGTTCGAATAGGGTTTTAAACCCATCGCGGATCGCTTCACTGCGGGGCGGATCAAGGAATGGGAATTCGTCGATCTTTCCAAGTTTGAGTGCGAGCGTTTGAAGAATTACAGACGCAAGATTGGTGCGTCTGATTTCAGGAGTGGTGAAATGCGGTCGAGATTCATAGTCTTCTTCGCTATATAATCGGATACAAATGCCTGGCCCAATTCTTCCGCACCGCCCTGCCCTTTGGTTAGCTGAGGCTTGCGATACTGATTGGATCGGCAATCGCTGAACTTTACTTCGCGGGGCATAAAAGCTCATCCTCGCGGTTCCAGAATCGATCACATAGCGAATTCGCGGCACGGTAATTGATGATTCCGCGACGTTCGTCGCGAGCACGATGCGTCTCTTTTTTCCGGGCTGGAAGATTTGATTCTGCTGATCGGTTGAGAGTCGTGCGTAGAGCGGCAGGATTTCAGTTTGACGCCCGGGGAGACGAGCTGCTCGAAGTTTTTTGTTCAGTGAACGGATGTCACCTTCCGTCGGTAAAAAAACCAGCATGTCTCCATCATCGAGTGCGGCTAGTTCGCGACAAACACGCACCGTATGCTCTTCGATTTCAGTTTTCTCTTGACCGATCTGACTGACTTCTTCCGGAGGTTGATAACGGATTTCGACCGGGAATGTCCTTCCCTCGACCGAGATGATTGGCACGGGGTGATCTGCAGTTTGAGTGAAGTGGTCAGCGAATCGCTGGGTGTCGATGGTTGCGGAGGTAATGATTAGACGAAGATCTTTTCGTTGGGCGAGAATCTTCTTTAGATACCCGAGCAGGAAATCAATGTTAAGTGAGCGTTCGTGAGCTTCGTCGACAATGATCAAGCTGTACTGTTCGAGAAACCGATCACTTTGCGTTTCCGCTAAAAGAATTCCATCGGTCATCAATTTTATGTAGGTTCGATCTTGTGTTTGATCTGCGAATCGAATCTTGAACCCGACCTCTTCACCAAGAGGACGCTTAATTTGATGGGCAATTCTTGAGGCAACGCCTCTTGCTGCAATACGTCGTGGTTGCGTGTGCCCGATAAGCCCACCAGTTCCAAAACCTGCTTGGAGACACATCAATGGCAGTTGTGTCGATTTTCCGCTACCCGTTTCGCCACTTATGATTACGACTTGGTTGTTTTGAATGGTTTCAATGATTTCATCGCGACGCTCAAAAATAGGCAGCGTTTGGTCAATCTTGATTTCTGGTAAATTTTCTTCTCGGCCCCGCCGCTTCGCAATTGAGTGGGCAATTTTTTCTTGCAATGTTACCAATGCTGCTTGATTGATTTTGCCGTTGGCCTGTGCACTTTTGTGCCGTTGGATTTCACGTTGCAGCCGAAACTGGTCGCGCAGCATTGCCGATGGTAATTGCTTTTCGAGAGAAGAAATCGGAGAGTCCACGTTTGATCAACAGAGGTTGCGAGTTGTTGGGGCGGAGTGGGAAAGGTAACGATAGTACTGTCGGTCGCCAATGATTTAAGAGGATCAACCCCGGAAATCGAGGATCAACTCCTGAGCCGTCAAGCTGGCCTTCGTTTGACAAAGCGTGAGGTGTTCCTCCACGCCACTGAGATTACCGATTCAGATTATAGCAAGTGGCGTCGGAAATGCTGCGGCCTTTATCGGTCAACGAATAACCGATTTTTGTCGCCGCCAGTAACCATGCTCGGGAAAGCGGTTGCTATTGGATGTCAGATTCAAAGGGAAGCAAGGGCGCGTCTTCCGTTTCAAATTGCAGATCTACGACAGTATCGAGCTGGCGAGCTTGAGGAGCGTTCCCCTTTGAGCTGATCCATAGTTTCTGCGTCTTGGATCCCTCTGAGGTTGATCTCACCAAGTACTGGATCTTTTGCGTTTCCCCGGCGGCGAGGATCGGTAAATTCCAAGATTGAGTTCGTGTGCCAATGTTAGAAGCATCGCCATTGGAAGAGAATTCAAGCCCCACCGGAAGGGTGATTTGGATACTTAGATTTTCTTCTGTGCGAATGCTGGGGTTGTGGAGTTCCAAGTGGAATTCACAGACATCGTTGAGCCCCATGGTCTCTGGGCCGACCAATTTCGTTTGAAGTGGAACTTGTTGGAGTGTTGACGAATCAGTAGAGGTGAACGCGACCCCTTTGAGCATTTCAGAAGATTTTGTTTGGCCGGAAGTCGCTTTGTAAATCGCTTGTTCAGCTGAGTTCGCTTGGCTGGAAGAAACGATTGGCGGAACCGTATTTGTTTTGGTGACTGCGGCGGGTGCAGGTTCGGCCAGCGTGGGAGCTGCGTATTGAGTGAAATTCAATTCAGTTTTTGACGAATTTAGCAGGGCGGCACTTTCGCTCGTTAAAACCGATGCAGCGGGTAAGACTTCCGTGGGTGCTCGTTGAATCGCAACTGCTGACGGCTTGGCCGCAGATTGAACGGAATAGGATTCAACTAATTTTGACTCCTGTTGTGGAACTGTTTCTGGAAGTTTTGCCACTCGATCGGTTACCATGCGTTCAGTTGCAACTCGCTCGGTTGGGGCTGGGGACTGAGTGTTGAAAAATGGGTTACGCTGGAAACCGGGACGAGTTTCAATCGGCTTTGGCGAGGCTTGGCTGACTTGACCGGAGACCAACTCGCCTGGCGTCTTTTCAAGTAATTGTGTTATCTCGGACGTAATGTGCCGGCCATCGGGTTTCTGAGTTAATCGGATTTTGTAGTTCTGAGCTACTGAACCATTTTGGATTGGGGTGACTTCAATGATCTTGACGGAGTGCGGGACACGAAGTTTTACCGCAAACTCGTTGGGTAAATTTGGGTCAACCCGGTCAACGTCAACTGAAACACCGTCTCCCTCGAAAAACCCCTCGGCGGGTGGGCGAACAATGACTGTCGGTAACGCGGTGTTGGAACTGATTGGTAGCGGAGCTGGCTGCGGGGCAGCAATCGGTTGGGTCGGTGGTCGTCTAGCTGGTAAATTTTTGATGGCTGCAGGGGTCGGCTGATTTACCGCGGTCGGGGCAGTTTGGGTTGTTTCATTGAAGTTAGCAAGCTGATTGATGATTCGATGTGGTTGTGCCGGAGTCGTTGGGAGATCAATAACGGGCTCAATGTTGATTAGCTTAGCCGTCGTGCCCGAATCTTCCTGAGTTAGGGATTCGGTTGCACCTGTCAGTAAGACAGCCGTATTGGGAGACTGAGCAAAAGCACTGTTAGGAGTAACACCGGCAACGGTAAGGCAGACCGAGACAAATGTGAGTGCAAAAGGTTTCGTCCAAATTGACATTTTAATTTCCACAGTTCCAGTAAGATGGAATTGAAATTCAGTTCTTTAATACAACTAGTTTTTGCGAATGGCGTTACTAGAGGTGTTGTCATCGATCGGTGTGACTACTTCAGTCACCAGTTCACACTTCCCCTGAAATCGATTCTCCATTCCTGCCGTGATCAGTTGCGTATCGCGACCGATTGCGTTGGATTGAGCTCGAAAACGAATGACAGTTTCCGTTTCACTATCGAGTCTGTCGATTTTCCAAGAGACAGTTCTTTTCGCCTCATCGATCCAGCTCAAGCGGTCGAATCCAGTCAACATCAGGTTCTTGGATATTTTCATTTGAACGATGATATTGGTCGCGTTTTGAGATGAGAGATTTCGGACTTTGATTTCAAAAAGGTTAGGTTGATTGAGAAGGAGCACAGTCGGGTCGCTGGTGGAAATCTCAATCACGCTCGTTTCAACAACGTCTAAAGGTTGATTAAAAGGCGTTGAAGCAAGGCTGAATTTTGATTGGGTGTTCGACGTAGATGCTTCTTCGGCGATCGCTGGAAAAGTCATGACGGTCCCAAACTCGAATTTGCGGTTGCTAGTTCGTTCCTGCCTGATCTCATTTCTAAACGGAATGGTGGGCAGGGGTGAACGCGTTCGAGGAAAGGGGCTTAGCAACGGCTTGAGACCTGGGTTGGAATAGGTTGCATCCGGTTCGTAATAGGCTCGGGCATACCCGCGAGCGGTTGGCTTGGGCGCCTCGACTCGGGTCTCGATATCTGAAGCGTTGGTCGAATCCTGCGGCATTGAGCGTGTGAAGGCGTTTGTGATTGTCGTTGGTTGGGAAGAGTTTTTCGGCCGATCGGTAACCTGGTTTTTCTCAACCGGTGGCTCGCCTTTTGACGGACTCACGTCTTGCCCATTGGACAGATCGCAGAGGCCCGCAGCGAGCATGGAAAACAAGATTGAAAGGATGAAGCGTGACATGAAAACCGTATTTCGGAACGCAAACAGGCAAAACTCGCCCCTTTTGATTGGGGTGTACAATTCTGACAATCGGAACAAACGGAACCACACACGCAGTAAAACCGATACATCCCAACCGGAGATCGCAAACGGAGGCGGACTTATCCTTAAAACCCGCAAAGTTTAATACAAACCGCTAGCATTTTGAGGCTGGCGTGCGGTGACCCCGGTGAAGCCACGACAGATTTTCAGAATTTGTTTGGGTGGGTGACCGAACGTGTCGGGCGTGTTGCGATACTTATCCGTAACCCGGATGAACTGGTGAGAAGAGAACTGGTGTTTCTCTTTCAGAACCCTGTCAGATCTACCTGACTTTCCGGACTGACAATTGGCACAAATTTTTGGCTATCTTCGGGTGGCTTTTACTCAATCCCCAAGAGGAGCAACGTAATGCTTGTACTTAGTCGAAAGAAACAAGAGACTTTGGTTATCGACGATCGTATTGAGTTTGAGATCTTGAATGCGGATTCCGGTTCGGTTCGGATTGGCATCCGGTCACCAAATTCTGTCGAAGTTCGCCGTGGCGAGCTGTCGCATTCAACTTCTGTAGAATCGATTGAATGTCCTTTGGGATCTGAGGACCAGTCCGGTCAAAGTTCTTTCACCGAAGGCACGGTTTGCTCAAATTCCCCAAAAGATTTGAGCCAATTGCCCAATCCTTTTGTGGCGATGGATGATTGAGGTTGCATTTTTCTCATTTAATTAGCTAGGATTCTTTGTTTACTATGCAAAATTTCACATCTGCGTGAGCCCCAAGGCAGTCTAGAAATGCTGAAATCAAAAGAATCCAAGAACAATATTTCTGCCGAAGAAATCAATAAAATAATTACGATGAGGCTTCAGGGAAGTCGCCCTGTAGCGTGGGAAGAGGATATTTCCCGCAATACGTTAGACACCAAGCCTTTTGGAAATGCCGGTTCGCCGAATGAGTTGGAGGCATCTGAACTTGAGAATGCCAATCGATTAAGCGTGATTGAGTCGTTGATTGGGACAACAGACATCGGCGAGTATGTTTCTCGGGATACTTACCCAATTCCGTGTGCTGAGGATCGCGAAGGCTATTCGCCGGGATTTGATGGAGTTTATTGGTTGAGCGGTTTTGAGGATTACCTCAAAATCATGGCGTATGTAAATAAATACTCGCTGAAGCCGAAGGCGGTGTTTGATTTTGGTTGTGCATCAGGACGATTAATTCGCCATTATGCGGCGCAAACCGAAATACCTGAGATTTGGGGCAGTGACATAAATGCCCGGCATATTCGCTGGCTCTACGAGAATTTGCCGCATACGGTAAAACCAATTTTTAATCATTGCATTCCAACGTTACCGATTCCCGATAAGTCAATCGATGTGATATCTGCTTTTTCCGTCTTCACCCACATTGATACGTTTGAGACATGTTGGTTAGCGGAATTGCGTCGCATTATGTCTGACGATGGGTTGGCTTATATCACTGTCCATAATGAAGACACATGGGATTTAATTCGCGAAGAAGTCGATAATGAAAAGAATCGTCTTGTTCAATCGATGTTGCGAATCGACCCATCGGTTCGCGAGGCCTTGCAGGGTCCGCTTCCGGATACTCGAACGGTTTACCGGTTTTCTCAGTCCGGTCCTTATCGAGCTCAGGTCTTTCATTCGAATAACTATTTGCAACAAGTTTGGGGACGGTTTTTTGAGATAGCGGAAATCCTTCCCGGTCATCATGTCCGGCAGACCGTATTGGTGTTACGTAAGAAATGATATCTCTTTCAGACAGGCTAACAATTGAGTTAGCGTTTGTTTTTTTAGAGATTTGGCGGGGTTGGCAAGTTAAATGGATAAAACAAAAAGTCTACAGGATCAATTTGCTCCGAACCTGATCTGCTTTGGGTGCGGCCCCGCAAACGAAAAGGGCCTCCAAATTAAGAGTTTTGTCAGTGGTGATAAACTCATCGCGACTTACACGCCTCAACCGTACCATTTGGCATTTGAAGGGATGGTAAATGGCGGCATCATTGGAACCTTGCTTGATTGCCATTTAAATTGGACTGCCGTTTGGCATCTGATGGAGCGCAATCAATTGGCTGTTCCACCGTGTTGCGTCACGGCAAAATACGAGGTGACGTTTGAAAAACCCACTCCCTCGGAAACTGAGTTGCAGCTGGAAGCCTGGGTTGTGGACTCATCGGCCAGAAAGGCCGTTGTCGAGGGAACGATTGGAATTAGTGGCGAAGTAACGGCTCGGTGTCGTGGAACTTTCGTTGCGGTTAAATCGGACCATTTGGCGTTTCATCGCTGGTAGATAAAACGGTTCTCCAGCATTCTTAGGTCACGAATGGACAATCAGGCTTTCTCTAAAACGCCAGCAATGATTTCTTTGAACGAACGCTAAATCGACGTTAACTTAAAGCCAAATAGTGACGACAAATAACAAGCGGACGTTCGCTTGATGCTGGAATCGAATGATTGATTGATTTTCGACAGCGAAAAAACTGTGAGACTCAGTCTACGGTCAAGGTTGCGTCGCAATACAAAATAGTTTCGTGCAGAATCGTGAGCATCATTCCCTGACCTAAATTTTGGGAATACTAAAATGTTATCACGGAGTGCACCTCAAGCACGGTCGACAACAAAACGTTGGCCGTGTTTTTTATTTTACTTGTTCGTTTTTTGAGTTGGAAATGTGCCAAAAGGCAGCTCCCTAAGAAAGGCAGGCGGAATCAAAAGCCGCTGAAAATTGTGTAATTCTGTTCGAAAGATTGAGGTGGGACAGGAGCCAGCAACTTAGGGTTTGCTCTGAAAGTGTTAAAATTGGTAATTTGCGAAGGCGGTAATTGCATGTGAGTCATCTTGTTGTCGAGATGATACAATGTCGGACGGAGCGAACCCATGACCCAAGACAAACAGTTAACCCAAGACAAACAGCTAACCCAAGAAACAGAGTCTTCTGTTGCCAATTCAGACGCGGTCCGTCGGGTCGTTGAAGTATTAAAAAAAGAGTCGACTGCAATCTTACGAACGGCAGAACGAGTTAATACTTCCATTGAGGAAGGCGTTGAATCCCTGTTTCAATGTCGGGGGCGAGTAATCGTATCAGGCATGGGCAAGATGGGGTGCATTGCAAGGAAGGCGGCAGCGACGTTCTGTAGCACGGGTACCCCTGCGGTTTTCCTTCATCCTGGCGAAGCGGTCCATGGAGATCTTGGAGTCGTCACGGAAAATGATGTGTTTCTTGCTCTCTCCAATAGTGGTGAAACTCGCGAGGTCATCCGCCTACTACCGCATATGGTGCGACTTGGGATTCCCATGATTGGATTGACGGGCAACCTTCGTAGCACGCTTGCTAAGCGTTGCCATGTTGTCATCGATACGGGAGTTGAGGCAGAGGCTGATTCAGTGTCGCTAGCGCCGACGAGTAGTACAATTGTTGCGATGGCGATGTGTGATGCGCTTGCCATTACATTGATGGATCGCCGGGGGTTTACGAAGGAACAGTTTGCTATTTTTCATCCGGCCGGCAATCTGGGCGGGAAATTACTGATCAAAGTTTCCGACATCATGCATGTTGATTCTACGATTCCCATTGTTTCCAGCAGTGAGGCAACACTGCGGGATGCTGTTGGGATTATTTCGGAAAAGGGATTAGGAGCCGTGTTCGTCGTGGACGAATCTGAGGCAATTGTGGGGATCGTCACTGATGGTGATTTGAGAAGATTAATTGATTCGAGTTCTGCCGATTCGCTAGGGAACTTTTGGAACGAATCGGTGTCAGAGCGTATGTCGAAGGCTCCGAGGACGATTGATCGCACAGCCCTCGCTGCGGAAGCGTTGCGAATCATGGAAAGTCACGAGATTACAATTTTACCTGTCTGTGATTCCGGCAAACTTGTCGGGGTCGTTCACTTGCATGATTTAATTCGTGTCGGTTTAGCTTGAGTTGATATGGAAACCGAATTCGAAAAGTCGAAACCAAGCGGGAAAGGTGAGCAACCAATTGCAGTGGCCCGCCGGACTCCTGAGACGTCCCGGGATGTCAGTTCTGATGGAACCGAAGCGAGCGGTCAGGGTTCGCCCAGCGTTACTACCTATTCAGCGCAATCTTCCATCCAAAATCCCTCTCAGCTGATCCGGGACATCTTCGTCGATTTTTGGCTGGGTCGGGAGTTAGCGTGGCGGTTATTTCTTAGAAACATTCGGGGACTCTATCGCCAGACGCTGCTCGGTTTGTTTTGGGCCTTTCTTCCACCGATTGCCAATACAGCAATTTGGATTTTCCTGAGACAGGCGAATGTGTTTTCGATGGGCGATACGCAAGTCGATGGCACGGTCTATATTTTAACGGGGATGATTCTTTGGCAAGCATTTATCGATGCCTTTCAAATGCCCCTCGCGATGTTCAACAAAAATCGTAATTTAATCAGCAAGCTTAATTTTCCCCGTGAATCGTTGTTGCTCGTTGGTGTCGGTGAAGTTTTGTTTGATCTGTTAATTCGTTTGCTGCTCTTGATTTCAGCTTTTCTGATATTCGAGGTGCCGGTGCATGCGAGTGTTCTTTACGCTCCCATTGCAATTTTGGGATTAGTTTTAATCGGCGCATCATTGGGGTTATTGCTCATGCCCATTGGTTCGCTTTATCAAGATGTTGGCCGATTCATTTCTATGGTTCTTCCATTTTGGATGATCATCACCCCAATTATTTATGTGCCGTTAACGACCTTCCCCGGTTCTTTGTTAAATTGGGTGAACCCTGCAAGTCCTTTGTTATTACTGGCACGCGACTGGTTGTTAATTGGAACGACAGACCACCTCGCCATCGGGCTAACTTTTGCTGCAGCGGCAATCCCAATTTCGCTGATTGCTTTAGTGGTTTACCGTGTCTCGATTCCGGTTTTAATTGAACGCATGACGGCATAGGAGAGATGGTATGAATTTATCTCGTTCGTCATCAAGTGATCTAATACTTGACGTAGATCATGTTTGGAAGATTTATTGTCGAAATCTTAAACGAGCAATGTGGTACGGTCTCAAAGATGTTGGGCGTGAGATCATTGGTGGTGGTCGTGACCGCAGTCATCATGATCTTCGCTCGGGAGAATTCTTTGCCATCAGTGACGCAAGTTTTCAGGTGCGGCGTGGCGAATGCTTAGCGATGATTGGCCCTAACGGTGCCGGTAAAAGCACCATGCTGAAGATGATAAACGGACTAATTAAACCAGACTCAGGTTCCATTAAAATAACGGGGAAAATTGGAGCCTTGATTGAACTGGGAACTGGGTTTAACCCAATTCTTTCCGGTCGTGAAAATATCTACATCAACGCGGCAGTGTTGGGGATTCGAAAACGAGAAGTCGATGGGCTGATGGAGAAGATTGTTGAGTTTGCAGAGCTTGGTCACGTCATTAATGATCCCATCAAGACCTATAGTTCGGGCATGCGTGTGCGGCTTGGTTTTTCAATCGCAGCTAATTTGCGTCCTGAATTGTTGCTGATGGATGAAGTGTTGGCAGTCGGTGATGTTGGGTTTCGAATGAAGTGCTTTACACATCTTAATGAGCTCGTGAAGCAAGGAGTCTCGATCGTTTTGGTAACTCATGCGGTTGGAATGCTTCAGCGAGTCGCGACGCGTTCGGTAGTCTTTGGTCAGGGGAAGATCGTTCATGACGGCGATCTGGAGACAGGTTGCACGATTTATGAAGAAATGCTCGGAGCGAGTGATCGGGTGCGTGCAAAAAAGAAAGAGGAGTCGGGGCGCATCGGAGAAATTGGCTCCGTTGAGGTTTGCAATGAAGGGATGGAGCCTCAGGCCGAATTCGAAACGGGGGAAACGGTTCGGCTGCGAATTCAAATAAATGCGAGGGAAAAAATCAAAGATGCTCGACTGATTGTTTCTCTTTGCTCCCCTGTGCATGGCGTTTTAAGTTCCGTTTCGTCGCCATATCAAGGGATTTATTTTGACGTAGACCCGCCCGGACGAGTAATTACACTAAAAATTCCCGAAATTCCCTTCTTAATTGGCGCCTATCACTTCAATATTTCATTGTTTGGGCGCGAAAAGGTCGACTTCTATCATCGTAGTTCACTGCGTGGAGTTTTTCGGATAGTCGGACCTCCAACGAATGCCGATGGCTACGGTATAAATGGAATAACCAAGCTCCAACACAGCTGGGAAATCAATGGATAAACCAGAAATACATTTTATCATCAGTGCTCCAAGAAGCGGGTCAACGTGGCTGACGACTGCGCTCAATGGCCATCCTGATGTTTTTGGAACTGAGCACAGACTATTCGGGAATTTTTGTGAAGTCTGGCAAAATAATGATGGTAGCTCATCTCCCAGAATTACGTTTGATAAATATGCTGATGCTTTTGCCATGCATTATTTTTATCAGTTCATGAACAGAAACTATGGCTCCTTTGTGGAGGACTTCAAAAAGTCATTTGTGAATTTTCTGTGTCATTTTGCCAGCGGTCGGACAGGAAAAAACGTAATCGTTGATAAGATTACGCCTTACCCAGGGACAGCGGGATTGGTGGTGGAGGAGATTCGACGATTATTTCCTGAGTCCAAAATTATCCACCTTGTCCGTGACGGAAGAGATGTGTTGACCAGCGGTACCTTCGACTGGCTACTGAAAGATGCGGAGGGAACAGATCGGCATGAGTTTTATTTTAATCCGATTCCCGGAATGAAATTGGAGAGGTTTTTTGACGCCAAGGTCATTAAGAAGTGGGCTGAAAATTGGTGTGAAACGATTGACGTTTTCTCGGACATAGCGCCGGACGTTTCAGTTACCTATGAGCAGATGAAGAGCGATATGCCCGAGGCGTTGGCAAGCATCTTCGCCGGAATCGGAGTTGAAGTTAATGAACAAGTGATTGAGCAGTGTGTTGAGAGTTCGACGTTCGAGAAAATGTCGGGTCGCCCGCCCGGGCAAGAGGAACCAACTGCCAAAGCAAGGAAGGGAATTGTTGGGGATTGGCGAAATTATTTTACTTTGATTGATGGCGAACTGTTTGATGCATTTGCCGGGGAGCAACTTAAGAAAATGGGTTACGAACCAGATAGTGAGTGGATTAAATCATTACCCGCCAAGTTAGAGATGATTCGAGAACCGGGTGTCGATCACACGATTTAAAATTGGAGCGTCGATTCAATATTCATTTGCTGTTACAGGTGGCAGGTGAAAAAGCGAGCGAAAGTACGTTCGCACGTTACAGCGGTGAGCTTTTCAGGGGGAACGGCGTGTCGAATTTGAAAGCTTACATTCTTTGTCGATTCGCAAAGACCAGTTCTATCTACACGTCGTGGATGTCGGAGTCGCCGATTCCCGCGGTGGTCGTGGATGAGTATCTTCCGGATTGGCCAGTTCCAGCTGATGCGGGCATTCTGATCACGCATATGCATTATCGGTGGGAAGAATTGACGGCGTTGAGGAAGGTTCTGGACGAAAACCGAATTCCAATTTTAATCCTGTCCGATGGTATTCTCGAATACCGAAATACCTGGGAGCACCCTGATTTGGTAGATGGATCACTGTTTCAACCCGTGTTCGGGCATAAGCTTGCCTGCATCGGGGCGGCTCAGGCAAGGGTGGTTGAATCATGGGGTAACGCTGGGAAGTGTGAAGTGGTTGGTTTGCCGCGACTGGACCAAGTGAATCAGACTGCGGTAAATGATTCAGGGTCCTCTGATCGATTTCGGATTCTGGTTGCGACGGCGAGCACTCCTGCTTTTGATGAGTCGCAACGCGAAACCGTACTTCGTTCGATTCAAGCTGTGAAGGATTGGAGTGATCGTAACCCAGTCCTAGCGGATCGACGCGTGGAAGTTGTTTGGCGATTAAGTGATGGACTTGAGTCGGAATTGGGTGTCGGAGACGATCTTGCTATCGAGGATCGCGAGCCATTGTCCCAGGTACTTGACTCGGTGGATGCGGTGTTGACGACGCCTTCAACGATTTATCTTGAAAGTGTGATGCGCAAGTTGCCAACGGCATGGTTGGATTTCCATAACAGCCCTCAGTATATTTCGTCTGCCTGGACCATCAGCAGTCCAGACCAAATCGATTCTGTTGTGAATGAATTAGCCTCGCCACCGAATCACAAAATGATGTATCAAAATTTTGTACTTCATGATCAATTGGCCAATCAAACACCAGCGACTCCGCGGCTATTGGAATTGATCCAGTCGCTTGTCGAGGCTGGCTGCATGGCACGTGAAAAGGGGATTCCTATTACGTTGCCCTCAAGGATTTTGTCTGAGGAGGCTGGGCAAGCTGCCGTGGTCGGAGGCGAATCCGAGATTGGTGTGCTTCATCCCGGCCATGAAGTTTTTGGAAACAACGATGCCCGACGGTTGCAGGTTGAGTTGGCTGCCGCGATCAAACGATTAGACCAGTTGCCCTATGAATTGGCTGAAAAAAATAAGTATATAGCGAAACTGATGCGGTCGCTGGATCGGTCACGTGAGCGAGTAGAGGACATGCACAATCGTGTTGTTGCGATTAGGAAACGGTTTGGGGTCGAACCAGCGCAACCACCGGTCGAAGGCAAAGAGCTGAGTGACGATGGGTAATTCGCTGCTTGGCGGATTGGTGAGCCAACTATTTTTGAGACGGTGAAAACTTAATGCCGTTTGATAGAGGCGACAGGAGCAAGGAGTTCGAGGCGATGTGGCAGTTTAGTTTGAGACCGGAAGTTTAATTCATGCGTCAATACGATCCATCCAAACCTTTGATTTATACCCACATCCCAAAGTGTGCGGGTAGCAGTGTCGTGCGTTTGTTGCGGCATTGGTTTGGCGACCAGTATCACAAATTAAATCAGGATGAGCATCGCGATATTATTCTTCCGAGGGTCGAGACTCGGGACGCCAAAGGGAATTGGTTGGAGAATGTTCGCTGTATTCACGGGCATTTTAATCATGGGCGAGGGTATGGGCTCCCGTATTTTTATCCCGAGCTCGATCAATATTTTTCGATCCTTCGCGATCCGTTTGATCTAGCGGTTTCGATGTATTTTTTTGCTAAAGGGCGTAGTCGCGAGGGGCGTTTTTGGTTTCGGGGAGAAGCAGTTGATATTAGTAAACAGTTTCCCAATGTGGAAAGTTACGTGAACTCTTACCCCTATTGGTTGTTTGACCACCTCCCGCAGGATGTCACGTTGGAAAACTACGAAGAGAAAATACGTTCTCGTTTTATTTACATTGGCATTTTTGAAGACTTGCAAACCACTATTGATAACTTAGGTCGTGTGCTGGGCAAAGCTTCGGCATCGTTGCCTCACGTTAATGTCTCGACCTATGACGAGCCAATTCCCGAACGCTTGCGGGAAGGTTTTTATGCGGACTACCCACTTCTCAAAAAAGTATACGATTTGGCAGTCGATACTTACCGCCTGGAAGGGTATAGCTTTCCGGGGGAAGGGATGCCGGCCATTCCGCCGCATGCTACTGGAGTAATTGAATCTGGCTAATGTTGACGGAGGGTTGCTCACCCCATCAAATAAAGAAAGAGAGCAATTCGAACGGATTTAGTGATCTTATTCTGTCGTCTTGATTGACTAATCAAACCGACAGTACCTCGTTTTTTTACTGGAGTATTTGGTGAAGTTCGGTTTTTATTCATGCATGAGTGGGATGCCTTGGGGGGGGAGCGAAGTTCTTTGGCAAAGGACAGCGCGGTTACTCCAGCGGTCAGGCCATGAGGTTGCTGTCAATTTTAAGTGGTGGCCTTACAAGGCGCCTACATTGCAACATCTAGAAGACCACGGGGCGTCACTTTGGTTGCGTGATCCTCCACCTCGACCATTGTTGAATCGTGTTTTTTCTGCGAATCCTCAAAAGAAATCTTGGCTTGATGTAGAAAAACCGGATGCCGTGTTAATTACGCTTGGTTATCATCCTGATGCAATACCGATTGCCGATGAATGTTTTCGACGCGGTATTCCGTACGGAATTAATATTCAGTGTGCGAGCAATTCGTTTTTTATCCACGGCGATCGACTGGAAGAATATCGGCGATGGTATCGAAATGCTAAGAAAGTATATTTCGTGTCTGAGGAGAATCAGCTCAAACTCGAAAACAATATCGCATTGAAGTTAGACAACTCTGAAATTATTGCGAACCCGTTTAACGTAAGTCACGAAGCCAATCCGGCTTGGCCTAAAACCGAATCGGAATTTCAGATTGCCTTGGTTGGACGCGTGCATTTTCAATCCAAAGGGCAGGACATCATTGTCGATGTAATGCGACAGCCGAAATGGCGAAAGCGAGCGTTAAAGGTTGTTTTTTACGGGCATGACCAAGGTAACAAGCTTCAGTTGCTCGAATTGATTAAGCTTCATGGATTGGAAGAGCAGTTGGTGTTTCACGGATTTTCCGACAGCGTCGAGGAGATTTGGGAAAACAACCACGCCCTGCTTCTTCCGTCTCGTTATGAAGGTGCCCCGTTGGTCGTGATCGAGGCGATGTTGTGTAACCGTATCGCAATCACGACAGACATTGGTCGCAATCGCGAGCTTATGGATGACAATGAATCTGGATTTGTCGCTATGGGGACGTCGGTTGAGCTGTTGGATGAAGCACTCGAACGAGCGTGGCAAAAACGTCACCAATGGCAGGAGATGGGTGTTTTGGCCGGCAAGCATATTCGAGAGCGTTATTCGGATGATCCGGTTCGTGATTTTGCCGAAGCGCTTAAGCTGATTCGCTCTTCGTGAGTCGGGTGCAAAAGGATGGTTGCCAAGTGTCAATTTTTAGTCGAACTAATCTACGGTTGATTGGGAAGTCGAGTATCTAGCATGAGCCGTCGCGTCGTTCGACATGTTGACATTGCAATCTGTACCTGGAATCGTTGCGAGATGTTGGCCAAGGCATTAACTAGCCTCTGCCGCATGCGGATTCCGGCGGGCGTAACTGCGAACGTCATTGTGGTCGATAACAATTCAACCGACGGCACTTCAGGGTTTCTCGAGCATTTTGCTTCAACGGCTGGCGAGGAAGTCTCAGTCAAGATTTTAAAGGAATCTCAGCAGGGACATACGGTTTGCCGAAATCGGGCGATTGAATCGGCTACGGGTGACCTGATGCTTTGGACCGACGACGATATTATTGCGTCTGAGGACTGGCTTGAGCGGTATCTCGAGTTCGTGAATAACGACTTAGATTCGTCATTCTGGGGAAGTGTGATTGAACCGGAATTCCCAGCTGGAATGCCGACTTGGATTTCGGAGAATTGGAATGAGTTAAAGGGTTGTTTTGCCGATCGCAATTTAGGATTGGAGCCGCTCCGTTTTCACACAGATCGGCTTCCTTATGGTGCCAATTTCGCAATCCTGACTGAGATCCAAAAGCAATATCCTTTTGATTTATTGCTTGGCCGGCGAGGAGATGCAGTGATGGGGGAGGATGAGTTTGATTTGTTTCGTCGACTTTTGGATGATGGTCATTCCGGAACCTGGATCCCCCAAGCGAAGATTTGGCACCAGATACCTGCGTCTCGTTCGAGCCAGAAGTACGTTTATGACTACTTCGTTGGGCAGGGACGCGCTTTAGTAGCTAACAACAAGGGCTGGAATCAAGAAGTTGGGGAATTGAAAACCGAGTCCCATTCGGAGTTTCGGAAATACAAACTCAAGCGTTTATTTTCGAAATCGAATGTTTGGGTTAGCCATATGATTCGCAGCGGGTTGGCTCGCGGTCAGTGGGAGGCGATCCGCGATTCCATTGCCCAGCAAGCTTAGCGGTCTCGAAAATCAGTTTGGAAAATCAATCCGTTCGCTGCTTTCAGATCACTGAGCGGCATTTCGTTCGTCCTGGCCATCCTCGTTTGCGGTTGACTTCGGGAATTCGCTTCGTCCGGGGACGTCCGTTCCGGGTACCAGTAAAGGGCCCGGTGAATTTTCGTCGATGATTTCTTGAAGCTCATCTGCATCGACTGATTCGACTTCGATCAGTCGCTCTGTCAGTGCCACGAGTGCTTGTTTTCTGACGATTAGGGTCTCTCTAACAGCTTCGATTGCTTGTTCGATAATTCGTTTCACTTCGGAATCAATGTTTTTTGCAGTGTCTTCGCTGTACTGACGCATACCACCGCCTCCGCCGGTGGCACCTGCCAGGAACGGATTACTTCGATCCTCTTTGAAATTGATCCGACCCATCGAACTCATGCCGTACTGCATGACCATCGAGCGGGCAATATCCGTTGCTCGTTCGAGATCGTTCGACGCGCCTGTAGAAATGTCTTGGTAAATTAATTCCTCGGCGAGTGTTCCAGCAACGAGGACTTGAAGGTTGCTTTCCAATTCACTTTGCGTCATTAGAAAACGGTCGTCAGTGGGGCGCTGCATTGTGTATCCGAGCGCGGCTAGTCCGCGTGGAATGATGGAAACTTTATGCACGGGGTCGGTGTTGGGGAGGCTGTACGCCACGAGCGCGTGACCTGCCTCGTGGTACGCCACCCGCTGTTTCTCATCGGCATTCATGATTCGCTGTTTTTTCTCAAGCCCTGCGGTGACCCGCTCAACGCCTTCGTTGAAGTGTTGCATCTGAACGGTGTTACACCCGCCGCGAGCCGCGAGCAGTGCCGCTTCGTTAACGAGATTGGCAAGTTCTGCCCCGCCAAAGCCTGGGCTGATCGCTGCTATTTGCTGGATTTCCACGTCTGGATCGAGCTTAACACTTTTAACATGCACTTTGAGTATTGCTGCGCGACCCATCACATCGGGGCGGTCAACGAGCACATGTCGGTCGAATCTTCCCGGACGCATCAAGGCTTGGTCAAGAGTTTCGGGGCGGTTCGTCGCTCCCATCACAATGACTCCGCTGTTGGAGCTGAAACCATCCATTTCGACGAGGAGAGCATTGAGTGTTTGTTCACGTTCGTCGTGTCCCCCAACCGCATTGCCGCTGCGAGTTTTTCCCAACGCGTCGAGTTCGTCAATGAAAATAATGCAAGGCGATTTGGCTTCTGCTTGTTGAAACATATCCCTGACGCGTGCGGCACCGACGCCAACAAACATCTCAACGAAATCACTTCCTGAGAGGCTGAAAAATGGTACTCCTGCTTCTCCAGCGATTGCCTTGGCGAGAAGCGTCTTGCCGGTTCCGGGCGGTCCGACGAGCAAAACGCCTCGCGGAATCTTGCCTCCGAGCTTTTGGTATTTCTCTGGCTTTTGAAGAAAGTCGACTACTTCTTTGACCTCTTCTACGGCTTCGTCAATTCCGGCAACGTCGCTAAACATGACTCCGAGGTCGTCTTCGGCCATCAAGCGGCCGCGGCTGCGACCGAACTGCATTGGGCCCCCTGCCCCACCGAGACGTCGAAGCATGAAATAAAACAAGCCAATGATCAGAGCCATTGTGATAAAGAAGAAACCGTAGCGATCCCACGCGCTTGGGCCATTTGCAAAATTCCAATTAGCGTTACTCTTCGTGAGTAATTCCTGCAAATCTGCGTTGGTTGATTCAGAAGCGTCTTTGTTACAGGTGAATTCTCGAACTTCGAATTTCCCCTCACCGGCATCTTTGGAATTCGTACCAGGAACGATTCGGTACTTGAGAAAGCCTCGAATCGTGGTCGTACCAATGACCATTTTGTTGGGCTCTTTGTATTCCAGTTGTCGTCCGTTGGTGCCAGATTCTTTGATCGTCAGGATTCCGTCATCGGTGAGTCCGGTGACAAGTTTTTCGTGAGAATCGTCGTAAGTCGTGATTTCAAGTAACTTTTTGAAATCACTGAAATCAAGCGTCTTTTTCTGTTGATTCAGAATCAGGAAGAGAGAAACAGCGAGTGCCGCGACCACGATCAACGCAAACAAGACCGTGGAGTTGCTTTTTGGCTCGTTGCCTCGTTTTGAATTTTCGTCCATCAAATTGCCTGAGATTAGTTCGTGTGTAAGGGCTTCGGTCGATTATTCGCGGCAAATCAGGCCAAAAGTAGATTTTGACCGGTGGATGAACCTAAAACGAAGATTGGCGGAACGCAGTGTTCATGGTACCTGCCAAGCGGGAGAAAAGAAAATCGATTGCCCGAGCATCGTCATAAGCGTCCTCTTTAGACGTATAATATCGGGAAACGCGGATCTGTTCTACCGTTCGTGCGGTTCGCCTTGTGGTGTTTTTACGAGCCTTTTAAAATGATCCGACGAGTAAAATTCCGAGTTTTTCTGTATATTTGTTTTCGATCCACCGCCTGACTGGTTTCGCCCTGCGTAGGGATGTCATTACGGAGCGGGGAGGTCGCTCTTCTTTTTCATGAGAGCGGCGTGGTTCAATGGCAAGTTAAGGTAGCAACTGCGACATTTGCTCGTGATTAACCAAAACCAATTACGTGTAAAGTGTAGTTCAGGTTCGCTCTGATTTCGTTGCTGGAGAAATTGCCAGCCATGAAATTTTTCAATTTTGTTATTTAATGCGGACTTTCGATCTCGGTATTTTCCACCATGACCCGCAATAAAAATATTACGATCCTCGGTTCGACTGGCAGCATCGGGCAAAGTGCGCTCGAGGTGGTTCGCCACCTTGAAGGGTTCAATGTATTAGCTATCTCGGGGCGTAGCAATTTGGCTAAGTTGGTGGAGCAAGCGATAGAATTTAAGCCTCGTTATCTCGTGGCGGCCGATGAACGGATGGCTGAGGATTTTACGTTCCCTGATTTAGGGGAAACGGAAATTTTGGTGGGTGAGGGACAGCTCGATTTTATTGCAAGTCTCGAAGAGGTCGACATTGTTTTAGCGGCGATCGTCGGTGTCGCTGGCTTGCCGAGTGCTTGGGCAGCGGTTGAATCGGGAAAGACAGTCGCGTTAGCCAATAAAGAGGCGTTAGTGGTTGCCGGTCATTTAATGACTGATTCTGCCAGCCGTAGTGGAGCGACGATCCTACCAGTCGATAGCGAGCACAGTGCTGTGTTTCAGGCTTTAAAAGCAGGCAGCCCCGATGAAGTAAATCGCATTGTATTGACTGCCAGCGGTGGGCCTTTTCGGGATTGGGATGCAAATCTTATGGAATCGGTCACCGTTGAACAGGCTTTAGCCCATCCAACGTGGGATATGGGACAGAAAATTACAATCGATTCTGCCACAATGATGAACAAGTCGCTCGAGGTGATCGAGGCTAAGTGGTTGTTCGGAATGCCGGCTTCTAAAATTGAAGTCGTAATCCACCCTCAATCTATTGTGCATTCGCTGGTAGAATTTGTAGATGGCTCGACCGTCGCACAAATGAGTCCACCGGATATGATGTTGCCGATTCAATATGCATTTACGTATCCTGATCGTGTGGCAGGACCTTGTCCTAAGTTAGATTTGGGACAGGCAATGAGTCTTGATTTTTATCCTCCTGATACAACTAAGTTTCCCGCGTTGGAACTTGGTTTTGAAGTGGCGAAATTTGGAGGGTCGACCGGAGCCGTGTTAAATGCGGTTAACGAGGAAGCGGTTGCAGCGTTTTTGAATCATAAAATTAAATTTACCGATATCTCGACAGTTTGTCGCAATATTTTAGACCAACATAATTTTGAACCTTTCCCAACAATGCCGCAACTAATTGCAGCAGACCAATGGGCCAGGCAGGAGATTTCCAAGTGGATGAATGCGTAGTGTTACTGGCGGCTAAAAGTTTTTGGCTGCAACCTTCCAATTGGTGGGCAATCTTTCAAGTTCTCATTGGACTGGGGGCGGTGATTTTTGTTCACGAGCTTGGGCATTTTTTACTTGCGAAAGCTTGCGGAGTGAAGTGCGATAAATTCTATGTTGGTTTTGATGTGCCGATTCGGCTGTTCGGACAAACGATCATTCCCGGGAAATTAGTCTCATGGAAATGGGGTGAGACCGAATACGGAATTGGATCAATTCCTTTGGGGGGTTACGTCAAAATGCTTGGGCAGGATGACAACCCCGGGAATTTGGAGGAGCAAGTCAAAGGATCGATTCGTGAAGGTGAATCGGGCGAGTCTGCTATTTTGGCTTCTGGTTTGATTGATCGTTCAAAGCTTGATCCGCGAAGTTTCCTTGCAAAGACCGTTATCCAGCGGATGCTAATCATTTCCGCAGGCGTGATTTTTAATTTAGTGTTTGCCGTGTTTTTCGCGGCCTGGGCATTTAAGTCCGGTGTGGATTATGAACCGGCGGTTATTGGGAATGTGATTGGTGGAGGCCCCGCGTGGCAGAACGATCTTACGGGCGCAGAAGTCGAGATGATCGGTGGCAAACCAGTGCAAGGTTATTTCACCTACATGGATATGGCTCAGGAAGTGGTTTTCAACGGAGATGATCCAGAGCACCCGCTCGAAATTAAGTTTAAGCGGTACGGTGAGAATACCGTGACCACAGCGTCTTTGGTGCCGCAAAAAGGATTCATCCGTCAGGCGCAGGACTTGCCATTGATTGGAGTTTCCCGGCGTCTGACGCCAGTCATTGGTGAGATGGGAGCCTTGAAAGGTAACGCCGCAGCGTTGGCTGATCCTCCGTTAATGGCGGGGGATCGAATTATCGAAGTCAATGGAACGCCGATTGGTGACGACATTGAACTTCGACAGGCACTGGCACGCAATGCAGACCAGGTTGCCACATTCGTTATCGAGCGGGATTCCAAAGGAGAGGGCTCTCAAAAAGAAACGATTACGACCGATATTCCCAGAAACCCAATGCGTCAGTTCGGCTTCAGTGTTCAGTGGATGCCAATCAAGGCGATTAAAATTGGTTCGCCGGCGGAAAAAGCAGGGATAGTTGTTGGCGATGAAATTATTCGGGTCGACGGTCAACCGCGGGGTGACTTAATCACTTTAGATCAGCGAATGATCTTGGCCATTAATGCTGGGAAACCAGTTAATTTAACGCTCCTCCGCGTCGATGGTTCGGAAGAGGATGTGATGATCACTCCTGTGATGCCAAAGCTGACGCCAGACTTGGGGCCTGATCAGCCTTTGGCGGTTGATTCGCTGGGTGTGGCAATTCCAATGACCCTTACCATCGAATCGGTGGACGAAGATGGGCCCGCTGCTGCCGCCGGATTGCAGGTTGGTGATGAGTTGGTTTCTGCTGAATACGTGCTCAGTGAGGAGCAGGCCGCCGACGAGGCTTATGCGAGTCTAAAGAAGAAACCGGTTGTCAATTTTGTGGACGATACCACAAGCTGGGCCGAGGTTTCTGATTTGATGCAAATGATGGAAGCTGGCTCTCAGGTCAAATTCAAGATCAGACGAGCTGATTCGGATCAACTTCCGTTGACAATTTCGGTTGAAACCGTGGCCTCGGATGTGTTCTTTCAAGGTAAACGAGGCATCTCGCTGACCTTGATGCAGCGGAGCTATAAATCTGAAACTTGGGCGTCGGCGTTAAGTTACGGAGTGAAACAAGTTCGCGAGGATGCGATGAGGGTAGTAAAAACACTCGCCAAGCTGATCAACGGTAAAATTTCACCGACGAACCTTGGTGGTCCCGGGACGATTGCGATGGCAGCGACATCCGAAGCGTCACGAAGTACCTCACGACTTTTATTGTTTTTGACATTCCTGAGTGCCAACCTGGCGGTTGTCAACTTCCTTCCCATCCCAATTCTTGATGGCGGCCACATGTTGTTCCTGGCGTATGAGGGGATTTTCCGCCGGCCTGTAAGTGAACGAGTTCAGGTGGTTTTGACTTACGGTGGGCTGTTTATGATTCTTGGATTAATGCTGTTTGTTATTTTTCTAGATATTGGCAGGATCGTTTCGCTCTAAGGTTCGCAGATTTTGCGACTTTACAGAGTCCTGGGGCGTCTTTTGTTTAATTTTAATGAGAACTCCGATGCTGAAATCGTCGTAAGACCGAAAGGGATTTCGTAACCACATCGGTTTTCGTTTTAGTAAAAACAGTTATCATAGTGAATAAGAGACGCCGTCGAGGCGGTGTTGTTTTCTTTCAAAGCGTAGAATAAAAGTAGATAAAATGAGTGAAGTAAAAGTACAAGGCGTGGTCAGTGTCGTTGAAGAAACCAAGACCTACGGTTCGAACGGCTTTCAGAAAAGACTGATTGTGCTTGAGCAGAATGATGGACGTTTTGCTAATTTGATTCCGCTTGAGTTTATTAAAGACAATTGCTCAACTGCAGATGGTCTCAATGTTGGTGATAATGTCGAAGTAAGTTACAAGCTTTCGGGCCGTAAGTGGCAGCGAGATCCCAACAGCGAAGTCAAATATTTTCTAAGCGCCGAAGCTCTCAGTTTTAAAGTCCTTTCTGGTGGCGGCGGTGGTGGCAGTGATCAGTCTGAGGTTTCCTCGGCCAATGATGCGTTTTCACAATCGTATGATGAAAACGACATTCCATTTTAATTAACCTGATTGTTTTGAGGGGTGAAACTGCGGAATCTCGTCCGTCGTTCCCCGATTCAAATAACTGCTAGGTTGACGTGATTCGAGGTAGACATTGTTTGAGTCAGCCAAAATTCCACGGATCTGCTTGGCGGTTTGCTGCTGGTTGATCTGTCTTTCGCAGTGGTGCGAGGCTCAATCGAGCCTGCCTTTGGATCTCTCTAAATCCAGTCGCCGGAAGCAACAGGTAGACGCCGGGGCTGAAAGAGCAGTGCCGCGGCCTAATATTATTCTGATCAATCTTGATGATGCGGATGTCGACTTATTCGCCGAAGATATTTTAGCGGGTTATTTGCCAAACATTCGTCAATTGGCAAGCGATGGATTGCGGTTTACCAATTGCCATGTGGTGACGCCGTTATGCGGACCGTCTCGGACGTGCCTTTTGCGAGGGCAGCACGCTCATCGAACGGGGATTAAGACGAACGTCGCTTCGGGTCCGATGAATAATGGTTACACGGGAGCCTATCAAGAGTTTAAGCAGTTGGGGTATGAGCAAGAGCATCTTGGGGTATGGATGCAGAGGGCTGGTTATCGCACGATGATGATTGGGAAGTATCTTCATGGCCGCATGAATCCAATCGACGTTCCCGGTTGGGACGATTTGCATATTTGCTTTGGCGGGAACTACTACGCTACCTCAAGGTATGCAACTCGATTTCCAAAGGCTGAAAGGCGGCGCGCGACGGCTCCCACGGATTACCGAACGGTTGTGGAGACAGATGAAGCAGTTTGGATGATCGAGGAACAACACAGACGCAACGGTGAATCAGGGAATGTTCAACCATTTTTCTTGTACATCGCACCGCTTGCTCCTCATAAACCAGCGGGCAAGACCCAAATGGTACAGCGGGATTATCGTGAGTTAGGAAAAGAAATTCGTCTGCCAGAAACGCCTGATTTCAACGAGGCGGATGTTTCTGACAAGCCGCCTCATTTGCGAGCGCCGACGTTGAGTGCCAAGAGTGTGAAGTCGATGCATGAGGAGTTTCGGTTACGAGTGCTGGCAACGAAATCGGTGGACGATATGGTAGGCCGGATTCGGCAAGTGCTTGAGAAAACACAACTCGCTCAAAACACATTCATATTTTTTACGAGTGACCATGGTTACCAGCTCGGTCACAACCGCATGATTGCGAAGAAAGTACCCTATCACCGCAACACAGTTGTACCCATGTTTGTGGTGGGGCCCGGCGTTGTGCCTGGTGTTGCGGATCACTTGTTAGCGCACATAGATCTGGTTCCCACTTTTTTGGAGATCGCGGGTGGCAGCGCATCCATCGAACTCGATGGTAAGTCTTGGAGTCCGCTTTTTTCTAATCCTCCGGAGAGCCCGGATGGACTATTTCGCAACAACTTACTGATTCAAAACTGGGAGGCAAAAAGTCAGCTTGGCAGTCTCATCCCAGCAAGTTACGCCTCACTGCGGATGCCGCACGAGATCTTCACTCAATGGAGTAATGGCGCGCGTGAATACTACGATCTGGCTCTGGACCCGTTCCAATTAGACAACCGTTTCTCCGCTCTTTCTAAAGAGCAGGTGATGGAATTTGAGAATCGGCTACGGGCGTTGAAGCGTGGAAGTAAATTGCCAGTGGTGACGTTGGATTGCCCAGAACTGATTTCAAGAAACACTCCCGTAACGGGAGTGGCTGAAGATGATGATTCAATTGTCAAGGTTGAGGTTTCCGTCCAAGATCAAACCCGGGACCGTTACTGGGCGAAAGGGAAGTGGTCCCCCAGTCAGGTTTGGAACGAAGCTGAACTGGCTAACCCTCGAGGCTTGATTTCCAATTGGCAAGCTTGGGTCGATTTTTCAGAAATTGAAAACAACGGCAGTATCAAGGTTGTGGCGCGTTCTCAAAACGCAGAAGGCATATTTTCTCAGCCCGTGATAGGACAGTACAAAGTGGACGCGATTGAACCCACAACTGAAATACGTGTCCCTCAAAACGGAGCAGAGGTGAAATCCCCGTTTATTGTTTTTGGGATTTGTAATGACAATGCGGAGATGCGTGGCGTTGAATTAGAGTTGAAGGACATAGGGTTAAATCAATACTGGGATGGTACGATTTGGACGAAAGACAAGGCAACATTTTTTAAGCGAGTGGCGCAAGAGCGTTGGCATGTAGAACTAAACGCGAGGCCAGGATCCTACCGAGTCACTGCCAAATCGCTCGATCGGGCGGGTAATTACGACACGACGCCTGAGGTCAGAGAATTCAAAGTAAAGTAGCGGATGTCATGACTGAAGAACAACCACCCGAACATCTTCGCCACAAACCGCTGACCAACTTATCACGTCCGCGGGAATTAGTTCTTGCTTGTCCAAGTTTCAAAAGTAAGGTCAATCTTTCCAGAATTGTTCGGCTTGCAGGTTGTGCAGCGGTAGAAAAAATTATTGCTTGTGGCACAGCAAAAATTGATCCAACTATCGCGCGAGATGGAACGGGGCACGTTGTTATTGAGAGACGCCGGACGCTGGTGCCTGTCCTCAAGACGTTGAGAAATGAGGGGTACCGCATCGTTGGGCTCGAGCAGACAGATCGTTCGCAACTAATCTATGAGTATCAGTACCACCACCGCACGGCTCTGGTAATTGGTCACGAACGTCATGGCATGAATGCGGAAGAACTGGCATTGGTGGACGATGTGATCGAGATCCCCGTTTATGGGATGCCTTATAGCTACAATGTCGTTACAGCAACTACGATGGCGGTTTACGAATATTTGCGGCAGTTTCCACAGGGGTAAAGTTTTTATTTTTGTGTACATGGCGATCAGATTTACGCAAACAATACAGCCATTAGATTTGCACCAGTTTAGATTTCCCCAGTTAGGTTGGCTCTAATTCATTCGGAAATATGCAGTTTAGTCCGTAATATTGACTAACGGTGGGCAGTCGACCGTTGGTTCAAAGTGGCCCAATTTGCCCAAAGAGATGTGAATTATCCGTATCGAACTGTAAATTGCTGTGAACCTGGTTTTGAAAAATTCGGTAAAGCAACTAAACTTAGGCAGCTAAGCTTAACCTTGCTATCTCATCCTGGAAGCGTCCTGTTTCCTCCATCCCTCCTCACTTTTTCAACATCAAAGGTGGTCCCGTGGAAAATAAACACGTCGGTCCCTTCAAAATTGTCAGTAAACTTGGCAGTCGTCGACAGAAGGTGTATCGCGCCATTCAAACTGAACAGGGCCGCGAAGTTGCACTGAAATTCATCAAGCTTCCCCCGACAGTGGAGTGGGAAAAGGCAATTGCCAAGATTGATCGCGAGGTGGTTGGGTTGCAAGAACTTGTACATCCAGGCCTAGTCAAGGTTTATGGTGCCGGCGTTGATGAACAGCAGGTTTTTTTTGCAAGTGAGTTGATTGAGGGTGAGTCGCTTGCATCGGTTCTGGCAAGGCGTGGCAAACTTACGCCTGACCTCGTCGTTGAATACGGGCGGCAAATCGCCGACGTCCTGCGCTATCTTCACAGTAAAGATCTGATTCATTCTAAACTGACACCGGAAAAAATATTACTGACGAGTGAGCACCGGATCAAGATTGCTGATTTGAGATTGAATCGCCCAAAAAAGCGACGTTGGGATAAGACACGGCGAAGAGAACTGGACACTGTGGCCTACATGGCACCAGAGCAGTTCGTCGATGGTGCGACACAGAAATCAGATTTCTATTCGCTGGGCGTTGTCCTGTTCGAAATGCTGACAGGCAAACTGCCGTATCCACCTGACACCATCGGGCGGATGAGGAAAATGAAATTGGAGGCTGAGGTGCCATCGGTTGCGAGTCATATTATGAATTGCCCAATATGGCTGGACAGAATCATTAGCCAGATGCTATCCCCCGATGCCAAAGCACGCCCTCATTCCGCTCGAGCTATTGTTTTGGCATTTGACGAAATCAAAAACATTGACGCCACAAAGAAAGCGGCAATCTCTCAAATTTCAGGCGGTTTCAATCCACTTACGATTGGTGCAGACAGGTCTGAGGCTCGACGTCTGCTCGGTGTGAAAAAGAAAAAGAAGAAGCAAACACGTAAGAGCGACACCCCTCTAATTCAATCAGTCGGTTTTCAAGTGGTCGCATTTTTGGCTGTCGCATGTTTTATCATTTATTGCCTGATCCCGGAAAGCCCCAGTGAAGTTGTTGCCAAGGCGGAGGTCATGGTGGAGTCTGAAGACCCGGTAAAGTGGTCCGAAGCAGAGATATTATTAAAACCTTTGATGGACGGTGAGTCGGATGTTCGGCAGGCTTCAGAGACCTTGTTCTATGAAGCGCGAAGGAAGTCACTTGTCCGTAATGCTGAGCGTGGTTTAGTGACGCGACTTCAAACGGAAAACGTTCTAGATTTTGGGCGGGCTGTTCAACTACAACTCGACGAAAGTGATGAATCTGCGAAAAGGATATTCACGAAACTCGCCGCTTCGGTAGATCCAGACGGGAGAGAGCGTCACGTTTATCAGGAATCAGTCTTGAGGCTGGGCGAGTTGACAAGCAAGCGAGTTCTGCCGACGGACATCAACGAGCTAAGCGAGATGATCGCGGTTGCGAAGGAGGTCACGACGCCCGATCAGATGGCAACGGCCCATGATCTTTTATCGGAGATCGTTTTCACCTACGCGGGGCAGAGGGATTACAGGCAATTGGTCGTCGTCGCCACGGAGCAATTGCAGCAATTAAAAGAGAGAATTGAATCGCAGGGCGATGTTGTGAAAAAGATTGAATCGGAGATTGAGGACGGTCGCGAGTAGGCCAATCTTTTAGCTGCCTGGTTCTCCCGGGGAGAGATTGACAATTTCCGCCGCGATCCAATCGCAGAGCATGATTCCACGCTCGGTTAATCGGAAATTTCTGTCTTCGTACTTAAGCAAGCCGTTGTCAATGAACTTCCGCTCTAGATCTTGTAAGAGTGTTCTTACCGAGTATCCCGTACGCTCATAGAACTGAGTCTCGTCGACCCCCTCAATCATTCTTAGCCCGATCGCTAGGCGTTCGCGGGCAGCAGGTTCGGGGGGTAAGTGTTCCCGATCGGCTACAGGAGATTTTCCTGAGTGAACTAAGTTTAGGTACTGTGTTGTGCTGCGGTGGTTGGTTTCTCGAATCCCATCCACAAATCTAGCGGCACCTGGTCCAAAAGCAAAAAACGGGTCGCCCTGCCAATAGGCAAGATTGTGTCGGCAGACTTTATCGGTTTGAGAGAAACTCGATACTTCATATTGGTGCATGCCGACTTTCCGCAAACGGTTAATCGCATGAGAGTACATTTCTGCTCGGAGGTCTTCTCCTGCTTCGCTAATCGTCCCGTGGTTGAGTCGATTCCAGAATTGAGTGCCTTTTTCATAGGTCAGCTCATACGTTGAAAGATGATCAGGCTCCAGCGAGATGGCCTGGTCGAGATCCGTTTGCCATTGAGCCAATGTTTCTTGCGGTGCCGCAAAGATCATGTCGATGGAAACATCAAACCCAAGATTTTTGGCTGCGGCGATGGCGTGCCGGACATCAGTTTCGCAATGGTCTCGTTCGAGCCTTTTCAGTTTTTCTTGGTTGAGTGATTGAACACCGAGGCTGATTCGATTCACACGCAATGCTTTGAGTGCGTGAAGGCGATCTCGATCGAGGTCATTCGGATTGCATTCCGCAGTAATTTCCGCTTTCGCAAGATATGTGAACCGGCTGTTGATAATTTTTGCGAGTCTACCAAGTTGTCGCGGGTTGAGATGGCTTGGCGTCCCACCACCGAGAAATAGCGTTTCCAGTGAGTAGTGTTGATCAAGCCAACTAATTTCAATTTCGAGCGCATCGAGAAATCGATCAATTAGATAGTCTCGCCCGGCAACTAAGGTGAAGTTGCAGTATCCGCAGCGGTGTCGGCAGAACGGAATGTGAATGTAGACTGATTTTGGCTGACTGAGTTTTGGGCGGAACGTCGAGTTCGGTGATTTTCCCTCATCATCCTCGGGGGCGGTGCCTGAAAATTGATTTCCCTTTAAACCCACAGCTTCAATCTTCCTCCAAGCATTCCCGGCAACTGTTGGTTTACCAGTTTTTTCGATTGATGGAGACTGTAACGCGTGCTGAAATGCCCGGCGATAATTATTTCATTATTGAATTTTTCCTGACGAGCAATGAAGTCATCAAGGTGCATGTGGCCGTTCTTGTGAATTAACTCTTTTCGGTGTTCCGGTGAAATGAAAGTCATTTCAGTAATGAGAATTTTTGTCTCATAGAATTCGGGATTATTGTCGAGGCCTGCCGGCGAAGTATCTCCCGTGAAGCCAATTAAGGGTATGCGAGACTCGGTTGTGATCTCCGTTCCCTCGCTACGGAGTTTCTTGATTTCATCACCGCTTAAATCAAGTAATTCTTTTTTCAATTTCTTGCGTCGCTCAGAAACGATATACCCAACACTGGGAACGGTATGCTTCGTCGGATGTACGTTGACGATTAGTTCTCGGGAAAGCTCGATTTCATCACCGGGTGACACGCCGATCAAATCACATGGCATTTTGCCACGGTCCAGTTTGACAAACGAATTAAGCATTTGCCGGACGGCATCGGTATTTGATTGGGGAAGGTAGATTTTTGGGGGACTCATTTTCATGAGTCTGCGGCGAGCTACGTATAACGGCAATGCCGCGATATGATCGAGGTGACAATGACTGATTAGCCAAGTCGGTGTGCCCATGAAATCCCATGGGTGTGCCCCGAGGTCAAATCCAAGCTTGAGTTCGGGGATTCGCCAATAGGATTGGACTGCCGCGCGAGAGTATCCCTCGACAGTTAATCCATTGTGTTTTAGTTTTTGTACAGGGGCGTTGTTAAGCATGGGAAACGTTTGTAACAGTCAGAAATCACGAAACGCTGGCAAGGTTTGCGTTAAATCTGCGGCAGGCTCGGTGTGAAGATGATTACCTCCTTAAAATTCAAATGCGATCATTCGATTCAAGCAAGGCGGAATTGCCGGCGGGCCCCGCCAACATACCACAAAAAGCCCCACGAGGGAGAAACCTCGCGGGTCAATCTAGGTTCACTGCTGTGAAGCAATGTCAAAAACTTCTAATTTCTGATTTAGCGGTGGTGCAAAGGTTAGGCTTGGTCGTCAAGGATTTCGACCGCAGCGAATGTTTTTCCTTCAAGCATAGCGAGGCTCGCCCCGCCGCCAGTGCTCACGTGCGTTACGGAATCTTCAAAGCCTAACTGTGAAATGGCAGCTGCACTGTCTCCACCGCCAATGATGCTAATCGCCTCGCTGTCAGCAATTGCCTGAGCAACTATTTTTGTACCTTCATCAAATGGAGGCATTTCAAATACTCCCATTGGTCCGTTCCAGACGACAGTCTTTGCAGATTTAATGATGTCAGCAAATTGTTTTGCAGATTCAGGGCCGATGTCGAGCCCCTCAAAACCATCCGGAATTTCACCCGCGGCAACAACCAGTTTATTGCACTGAGCATTAAAGTCATCGCCACAATGGGTGTCGACGGGAAGGACGAGTTTGTCTCCCGCTTGAGAGATAAGTTCTTTTGCCAATTCAACTTTATCGGGTTCGACGAGGCTGTCACCTACTTTTCCTCCTTGTGCTAAAGCAAAGGTGTAGGCCATCGCGCCGCCGATTAAAATGTGATCGCAAACGCTAATTAAATTGTCGATGACCTTAATTTTGTCTGAGACTTTGGCTCCCCCTAAAATCGCAACAAAAGGCCGCTCCGGGGTGCTGATCACATCGTTGAGATATTTGATTTCTTTTTCAACCAGCGTTCCCACTACTTTTGGTTTTCCACCCATGGCCAGAGGTACTCCGTACATGGACGCGTCTTCGCGGTGGCAGGTGCCGAATGCATTGTTGCAGTAGATGTCAGCAAAATCAGCCAATTGTGCTGAGAATGATTCATCCCCTGATTTTTCTCTCGCGTCAAATCTCAGGTTTTCTAAGACTACGATCTCTCCGTCTTGGAGAGCCTGAACTTTTTCGGCAGCATCCGGGCCTACGGTATCCGTAGCAAACGAAACTTTATTTTCGAGGATTTCCCCAAGTCGTTTAGCGACCGGTGCTAGGCTGAGCTCCGTGGAAGGTACCCCCTTGGGACGTCCAAGGTGGCTGATGAGAATTAAGCGACCGCCTCGATCAACAACCGATTTAATGGAGGGGAGTGCCATCTCGATGCGACGGTCATCGGTGATCTCAAGATTAGCGTTCAAGGGGACGTTGAAATCGACTCGCATCAGAATTGATTGACTGGCGACTTCGATATCGTTGATCGTGACTTTGGCCATGGTGGTTCCGGAAATGGTCGATGGTTGAGGTTCAATAAGACATCTAATTTACCGATGACTTGGACGTTGAAAAAGGGGCGATACCTATCGCTTTGATTGGGGAGGAAAGGGATCCGGTGTCGGGGATTAAGGGGGAGTCGTTTGCCAAGAAAAAAGGCCATCCCAAGGGTGGCCTTTCAAAGTTAGAAATGGAGCAACTCGTCGGAGGACCTTACTTCGCTTCCCGTGGAACGACTCGCTTTTGAATGTCGGTTTCGATCTTTCCAAAGACCTCTTCATGTCTCTGCACGGAAACGTGGAGGGCGTGGAGCAGGCGTTTGGCTGTGTAAAAGTTGAGCACGATCCGCTGGGAGATATCGACGGGTTTCTCGTTTTGACCCATTGGCTGAGAATTCATTCCAAAATCAACGATTAACTCTTCTGGTGACCCTGTAACGCGGCAGAAGTTGGCGTAGGAGCTGATCGTCTTGGATTCGTCGACGGTAATGGGGCGGGGGTTGGGGGATTGATCTTTTTCAGCCATGGAATTCGCCTCGTTAGGGAAAAGCTTGTTTCGAAAATTTTTTACCTAGTTAAGAATGTCGTATGGAACAGGTGTCGTCAACCTAGATCGTCGTTTGAGCTAAAACTGCGTAAGCTTGAGCTCGTCGGTGAAAATTTCAGGGCTGGCAAAGTTTCGGCAGGAACTTCGCATATTGTTTACAATGGACGCGTCGTTGACTTCGTCGAATGGATAAGATCCGTGAAGAAAATTTGTGTAATTAATACTGGTGGTACGCTTTCAATGCGGCGGTCTGAAAAGGGTTACCGTCCTTCGCCGGGTTACCTCGCCAGTCAAATGGCCAACATGGACGAATTGTCCCAATCGCCAATGCCAGAGTTTGATTTAGTAGAGTATGAACCGCTGGTCGATTCATCGAATATGACGCCTCAAATCTGGCGAAAAATCGCCGATGATGTAAAAACGCGGCATGATACTTACGATGGGTTCGTTGTTTTGCATGGAACCGACACGATGGCCTACAGTGCCGCCGCGTTGGCGTTCATGTTGGATGGATTATCAAAGCCTGTCATTCTAACGGGAGCCCAGCTTCCACTTGGCCAGATACGAAATGACGCTCGAGAAAATCTCAAAACAGCAATGGTTTTGGCGGCTAATTATGAGATCCCCGAAGTCGGTCTTCTATTTGGCGATCATTTATTCCGCGGTTGTCGCAGTACTAAAGTTAGCGCGACTCGGTTCGACGCCTTTGATTCTCCGAACTATCCCCCGTTGGCAACTGTGGGGACTTCTATCGACATATTAGAAGAGAATCTATTACCTGCAGAGGCTCAATCGCGCGGTTTGCAAGTGAAGCCCATTGAAGCTACTGAGGTGGCTGCTTTTCGTTTGTTTCCGGGGATGTCAATTGATATCCTCCACCATCTTTTGCAGAGGCCTTTGAAGGGGATTATTCTGGAGACTTTTGGTGATGGGAATGGCCCGACAGAAAACCGCGAGTTTCTGGAAGCAATCTCGTCAGCCACTCAGGCGGGAATGGTAATTCTAGGGTGTACACAGTGCCTGCATGGTGAGATGACGCAAGGCAGTTACGCCACAGGTACTGCGCTGACAGAGGCTGGAGTTATTCCTGGACGCGATATGACAATTGAAGCAGCCTTAACGAAGATGCAATTTCTGTTTAGCCAAAATCTTTCGACAAATGAGATCAGGGATAAGATTGGCCAAAATATCGTAGGAGAGATATCCACGATTTCTACCTGAAAATTGGAATGAAATCGTTGCCAGACGATTTTTTTTTTCGTTTTTAGTTGAGCCTCGGGTATCTTAGTTGTGGTCTAAGACTGAGGTTTTATTTGTTTCGGTCCGAAGTTAATGAAGTGACCGTTTTTTTGATTTAGTAGGAAACTAACAACGTGAAGTTATCTTTCAGCTGTATTGCGTGCGGAAGCATCGCCTTTGTTTGGTTGACGTCTTTGATGTTTCAAACCACCGAACCAAATTCTTTCACCGAGGTTGCTCGTTCGACGCCACAAGAGTTGCTCCAAACAGTCTCCTATGAAGTGCCGGTCTCAAAAGCAACTGGTGAGAATGAACCGGGGATTGTGAAAGAAAAGCCGGCGTCTGGACGATTCGTTGAGATTGAAGGTGGCTACATGGTGCCTTATACAACAACCATTCCGGGAACAGAAATTAAGTTCGAAATGATCCCTGTCCCCGGTGGCAAATTCATGATGGGAAGTCCCGAAGATGAGGATGATCGCCGTGATGACGAAGGGCCTCAGTTTGAAGTTTCGGTTGAGCCGTTTTGGATGGGCAAGCATGAGGTGACTTGGCTTGAATACAAGAAATACATGCAACTCGACAAGGTTTTCAAAGCTCTTAATGGGAAGGGGCTTCGCAAAGTTGATAGCGACAACGAAGTGGATGCTGTGACAGCGCCGTCATCGTTGTACGATGCGAGTTTCACTTATTCGGCTGGAGAGGCTGACGATCAACCCGCAGCAACGATGACGCAGTTCGCGGCCAAACAGTATACAAAATGGTTAAGCTTGATGGCTGGTAGTTTTTACCGTCTTCCGACTGAAGCGGAATGGGAATACGCTTGTCGTGCCGGTACAACCACGGCTTATTACTTTGGAGACGATCCAGATGACCTCGAAGATCACGCCTGGAATATTGAGACTTCGGATGATGAGCGCCACCCCGTTGGCGAATTGAAGCCCAATCCGTGGGGACTGTATGACATGTATGGAAATGTCGCTGAATGGGTGCTCGATGAATACAGTGAGAATGGATACGACCATCTCAAAGCTGGGAAGTCTGCTTCAGCTGACGAAGCATTTCGTCGTCCAACTAAGTTGTATCCACGCGTAATTCGAGGAGGGTCTTGGGAGTTAGAGCCTGAGGACTGCCGGAGTGCTGCCCGGCTTGGTTCCGATGACAAGGAATGGAAATACGAAGATCCAAATTTCCCTAAGAGTCCTTGGTGGTACACAGATTCACCAGGTTTAGGTGTCGGGTTTCGCTTATTAAGACCTTTGAAAACTCCAGACGCCAAAGTAGCGAGAAAGCTTTATTGGGACGCCGATGTTGAATCAATTGTTGACGATGCCAAGAACCGAATCCGTGACAATGGAAGAGGTGCTTACGGAATCGTTGATGAAAAGCTACCCAAAGATATCTCTGAGTTAACTGATGCAGATCGGTAGTCGGTAGCGACTGTGGAGATTAAAAATCGTCGGCTCAAGGCGAGGCTGGAAGGTCGGCGATTATCCACAGGAAAAAGGAGACTGGGGCGGCGAAAACAAGGGAATCCATGATGTCCAAAATGCCGCCAAGTCCGGGGAGCCAACTGCTGGAGTCCTTGGTCTGGGTGTCGCGTTTGATCAGAGATTCAGCGAGATCGCCCACCATGCCGGCGCTGGTAACAAGGATGCCGTAAACGAGGATCCACCACCAAGGCTTGGCAACCTCGATCGAAAAAATTCCCGGGGCGACGATGTAAATTACAATTGCAGTGCCAACGCATCCGCCAA
>JAQXDZ010000063.1 GCA_029251085.1 Mariniblastus sp. | reverse complement strand
AGAAGAAAATCCTGCGTTCAAATGCAAAAGACGATAGACTTGGCGTATCCATACGATCACTCAGAGACTCGAACTATGAAATTGCGTTCTCAACCCGAACAGGTTTTTCTGCCGTTGTTGGTTGTTCTTATTCTATCAAACTACGTTATTGAGCATGCGGTAGCTATTGAGCGTCCCACCAAACCCAATGTCGTTTTGATCCTGACTGACGATCTCGGCTGGCAGGATGTGGGTTGTTACGACATTGACGAACCCTGCCCTTTCGACACCCCCAATATCAACCGATTGGCCACCCGCGGAGTGCAATTTTTTCAGGGATACTCCCCTGCCCCGACGTGCTCTCCATCTCGTGTTGCGATCCTGTCGGGTAAACATCCAGCACGTTCACAAAAAACTCACGTCGTTGGTGGCCATCCACCAGCACCCTATGCAAAAAACAGCATCGCCATCGAACCGTGGTATAGCGGCCGGATGAAACTAAGCGAGATTACCATCGCCGAAGCACTTCAAGCGAATGGTTACAAAACAGGGTGTGTTGGCAAATGGCATTGCGCGATCAACCATAATGCTTTTCCACAACCTAAAGATCAGGGGTTCGACGTCTCCTATATGAATCGTGGCGTCTCCGAACCAATGCGTCCCGATCGACTATCAGAATTCTCCACCACCGATGAGAACAATCGATTCCGGCTTGACACCAATGGGATCCCTCGCGACCAGAACACCATGGACGCACTCCAATTTCTAAACCGACATAAGTCAGAGCCATTCTTCCTCTACTACGCGACTTGGCTAGTTCACACGCCAATCCACAGTCGCAGCAAACCCTTGCTAGAAAAATACTGCAAGAAAATGGGAATCCCCTTTCCCGAAAAAGCTGAAGGCTGGGATCTTGAAGGTCAAAAAAACCCCTATTACGGTGCGATGGTTGAATCACTCGACTATTACGTTGGCCAGTTAATCAATTACTTAAAACAAACCGATGACCCGCGATGGCCCGGACATAAATTGATCGACAACACATATATTATTTTCACCTCCGACAATGGAGGAATGGAAAAGGTACCTAACGAAATTATCACCGACAACGCCCCCCTCGATAAAGGAAAAATCAATGCAAAAGAAGGAGGCGTTCGAGTTCCATTCATCATCTCCGGCCCGGGGATCCAACCAGGGATCAGCCCGGATGCAATCGTAAGCGGTCTCGATTTTTACCCCACGATCCTTAACTGGACAGGCACCCCAAAACCACAAGGCCAACATCTCGATGGATTAGATCTAACTCCATTTCTTAAGTCAGACAAAAGGACTCGCAATTTAATTCGCCACTCCGATGGCAAACCAAGAGACACGATGGTTTGGCATTTCCCCAATTCAGTCGCAATGCAGTCAACACTGCGCCGTGGAAATTACAAATTGATTCGAAATTTAGTCGAACATATGATTCCCAACCGTGACTCTTTAAATCTATATCAGCTTTATGACGACTCAGGAAATCGAGTCGACATCGAAGAAGCGAATGACTTGTCTAAATCCAAACCAGCATTAACTCGCGAATTAAATGAACTTCTCCAATCTCATCTGGATGAGATGCAGGCAAGTCCTCCATTTTTGTATCCTAGATCGCCCGCCGCATTGCCCAAAAAGAACAAGGTTTGCGTCCCTCTAGATCACGGCATCGAGGGACAGAAAGTTTGGGCAACCTTCAAAGAGTCCGGTGCTAAAGTTGTTTCTGCCAATCTGATTTACACTAACAATGGAGGCAAGAGGTACGAGGAGTGGTATCGACTTCCTGCGTCAATTACGAGCGGCGGAAAAGTAACGGCGAACCTTCCAGCGGATGCAACGCATTACGTGTTTAATCTGATTGATGAAAATCACTTCCTCGTGAGCTACCCCGAAATGAAATTCCAGAAGGATCGCTCTGCACCATTCTCCGCGCGTGCATTTAAAACAGCAGCCAAGAAACCTAAACCAGCCAAATAACCACACCGCGACTCGTTGATAGTAAGGAACATTGATGTTGCCCCCGCTTCCCTCTCGAGACCAATTTGCCGATCTACTCATGGATCGAGTCTTGGCCGCAGGCGAAACGGCAATGCTGGCCTTTGACGATCAGAATTTCTCAATCAAAGTCGAATGGGCCGGCGAAGCAAATGAACAGGTTGACATTCAGAGCCTACAATTCTTAGAGCCTTGGTTCAATCGCTATCAACAGGCGACTGACGAGCAACAAAAAGCACTCATCGTTAACCAGTTTGTCGATCTCTGGTTCTCAACCAAACAACAGGCTCTCTCGGGTAAGGCAGCCAATACTCAGAGACTCACCCCGCTTGTCCGTTCTCGATTTTCTCACGAAGCCACCAAAATTCAGCTTTCGATAGAAAATCCCGAGCAAGCAACTGAAATCGAGAACCAGCTTACCTACCAAGTTTTTGCCGGGCATCTCGCGGTAAGTATTGCCGAACAATTTCCCAACAGTTTTCGACAACTGACCCGTGACGATCTTGATCCATTAGAAATAAGTTTTGATGAAGCGCTCGCAATCGCAAAACAAAACCTGCTTGAATTAGAACCAAATTTTGCCAGTGGCATTCACTTCGAACCGGTCGACGGGCAATTCTGGTGTCCAGCCGGCAATCTTCATTCGAACAACGCGGCTGCCCTTCTATTTCCCGAACGAATCAAAAGACTACCCGTTCAAGGCCAACATGTTATTTTTGTTCCACATGACAACATCATCTGGATTGCCGACTCTGCCAACATCAAAAGCCTGCGACTTGTCGCCGAACTGAACCTTCAAGAATTCCGCGAGTGCCCCTCCCCCATCAGTGCCCTTCCGTACCTTGTGGATGGCCAGAATTTAAAACCTTGGTTACCACCAATCTCACATCCGGCTCACGCAGCCATGAAGATGCTGCACATCCATGATGCCTCCTATCTGTGCGACACCCAAAGCCATCTCTTGAAGCAAAAGTTTGCCGCGGAAAATACTGACGTCCATTTAAGCGTCTATCGCCCGATGGAAATCATTCGCGACGATGGAGAGATCGAATACCACTCGATCTGCGTCTGGACTGACACCGTAACCACGCTGTTGCCCAAGACCGATGTCGTTGCAGTTCAACAATTACTCAACCGCGATGCTCTCGACCGGGGAAAAACTCTTCGCCCTAAATTTGGACGAACCTTAATTGTCCCTTGGGCAACATTCGCTTCAGTGCTTGGCAATCAGCTGCGTCGCCTTGAAACCTACCCTGAAAGACACCGTACCGAGACAACTCTTTCTCCTCAGGACTGGTTAACACTCAGCAAAAAAGAACACCACTTCGCCGATGCCTTTCGTGACGAATTACAAGCGACCAAGCCAATCTCCAATCAGACCACGACGCGTTCAAAAAAAACGGTTTGGGTTGTTGGCGGAATGATTGGTTGCCTCAGTTTATTTGTAGTGATGCTGCTGATAGCCATTCCTGCCTTTTATTTATTCAAAGCAAGTTTAACTCCCGTCGCGCCCCCAATCGCCGCTGACTTTGACTTCACTCCTTTTGCCGACCCTACGCTAGAAGGCGAATTTCCAGCGATCCCCGAACTCGAATTTTCAGCCGATTTATTCCAAGGTGGAATCGTCCCGGACTCAAAACTTCCAGCCTTTGAAAAATTAGACAAGTCCAACGCTACACTACCTGTATTAAATTGGGCCTTAAAAGATTTAGTAAAATCTGAACTGGGTGGGTCTGAGCTTCAAACGATTTACGATGATTACGCTCCAGCAGGTGGCTGGTTAGTCGGCCTGCGACTTACCAAAGGAACCAACTGGGGAGGAGCCATACGGGCAGTCCAACCAATTTATCAAACCGGCGATCAGTACCAGTTAGGTTTGCGGCACGGCCGTAAAGGCGGCGCATCACACGTCCAAATCATCGCCCGCCCCGGTTATGCCATCGGTAAAATATCCATTCGAGCTGGACTGGCAATGAATGCTGTACAAGTTGAGTTTCAACGGGTCGTTGGTTCAAAACTTGATCCGCAAGATAACTACCAAAGTAAATGGATTGGCTGTGCCGGGGGAAACGCTTACGAACCATTATCTAGTGACGGCAACCCGATTGC
>JAQXDZ010000050.1 GCA_029251085.1 Mariniblastus sp. | reverse complement strand
TTTTCGCCGGCGTTCATCAATGGCACCAATTTAATAACGTCCTTAAATGGCAATTGTCGTAAGTAGCTAAACGTTGGTTTTTTGAGATAGAACTTGGTCGAAGTACTGGTAAGGTCTGTGACTTCAAAGCACTCCCACCCCTGTTCCCCTAGCTCGTTTAATTTCTTGGCAACGTCAGCGGGTTCGCCATCTAAAATCACAATCTGATACTGCCAGGACTCCATGTTTTTCCAGTCCTGTCCAAGCCATTGAGAAGTGCTTTGAGCGGATGTTAACCCTTGAGCCTTTAGCGACTCAAAAGTCTCATTAGCCCATTCCCAAGTATCTGACGCCGATTTAGTGCCCGTCTTGGTCGCATCGCCGAGCGTCTCCTGAACCCACTGACCAGCATCGGAGGCCGATTTAACACTTCTTGACGCAGCACCACCGACCATTTTCCCAGCTTTTGACAATACCGAATCATCTTCTCCGTCGTCGGTCACCGGTTTTTCAGTCGACTGCTTTAGCGAATCTCCTGACTTGCCTTCTTCCTGTTCTCGGAAACTGGAATCGGCGTTTGATAAAACAACGGTTGAACTAGCCTCTGCATACAACAACGGTGTTTGCTGATTCAATTCTGGTGGAGCGACAACGAGCTCAGTGACAGTCGTGTCCAGTTTCGCAGGCCGTTCAACTGCGACATTTCCGGAAACATCACAGCCTTGCAAACCCGCAGTGACGAGAACCGACAACCAAATAGCTGGAAACTCTAATCGAGAAAAAAACGCTCGCTCGCCACCCGTTTTCGTTTTGCTCTGGTTCATCGAGTCATCTCCCTTGTTTCATTGACATTCAAGTTTGGCCAGGTTACCTCGCCCTAAAGCATCCCACTGACAGATTGGCGGATGCTAGGAGTCTCTATCAATTCGCTTCGATTTTCGGTCGCCGAAACTTATAATAAAGATAGACAACTTCACCAAACACCACCAATAAATAACCTGCCATGACATAATTAAATTCAGGCGTAATCGTGGTTTTATTTTTCACCGCAACCATGCAGGTCAGGTGAAACAAAAAGATCAGCAACCAGCTTGTTTGCCACCCAATTGCGACCAAAAAGGTCGAATTGAATAGCAGAGTCGAATCACGCCGTTCTGGTGCTAACCAATAGTCCTTATTCGGAACGTTAATCATACTATTGGGAATTACTTTTAAAAACGCACCTAAAACCGGAAACAATATAAGCATCACTACGTGAAGCGTTATCATTAGGGCATAAAACCCAAACAGGCTCATCTCGCCATTCACCTGTCCCGCTGCGTCGAAATGGGATGGAACGGGATCCGGCAATTTGGAATACCAGGACCATAATTGCATCGCGCAAATGAGTGCCGTTGCACTGCTGAACATCCGATTCACAATCGCCCAAAACATTAGCAAGCCTCCTTAAGAGCCAATGTTCCGAACAAAACATTGCGCCCAACGGTTAAAAATTAGCCGGGTATTTCGGCTAATTTCCATTAACCACTTCTCAATGTCGCAATCCTGTCATCAGCCAACAACCGCCGAGCGTTAATCCTGCTACGCCCCAGAATGACTTGCCAACCTAACGCCGAAGCGCCTGCAAAATATCGTCCGAACTTTTCTTGGCATCACCAAACAGCATGTCGGTGTTCTCGTTATAGAAAAGAGGGTTGTCGACACCAGAGTATCCGGATCCCATTGACCGTTTAAAGACAACAACCTCTTTAGCCTTCCAAGCTTCCAAAACGGGCATTCCATAAATCGGACTCGATGGATCATCCAGTGCACCTGGATTCACGATATCATTTGCTCCCACCACCAGGACAACATCCGTATTGGGGAAATCCTCGTTGATTTCATCCATTTCTAAAACGAGATCGTAGGGCAATCTTGCCTCCGCGAGGAGCACATTCATATGCCCGGGCAGCCGACCAGCGACAGGGTGAATCGCGAACCTGGTTCGTGTGCCATTAGCCTGCAGCAACTCCGTAATTTCTCTAATCGGATGTTGTGCCTGTGCCACGGCCATGCCGTAACCCGGTACCACAATCACTTCTTTCGCGTTCTTCAATGCCTCTGCTACTTCGTCCGCAGTTGTTGCAGTGTGCACCAGTTCACCGCGGTCGACGCCCGGTGCTGCGACGGCCGTGCCTGTGCCAAAACCGCCAAGAATAACACTAAGGAATGAACGATTCATAGCGTGACACATGATATAACTCAATATTGCGCCACTGCTGCCAACCAGTGCTCCAGTAATGATCAACAAATCATTGGACAGCATAAATCCCGTCGCCGCTGCCGCCCAACCGCTGTAGCTGTTGAGCATTGAAACAACTACGGGCATATCCGCTCCACCAATCGCCATCACGAGGTGAGCGCCGAACACAAATGAAATCAATAACATTATTAGTAATGCCGTGAGTTCACTGGCAAAGGCTGCTGGTTGAATAAACCAGGCTCCTAAAAGAACGCACACCACCAGCATCACTACGTTAATGGCATGCCGACCGGGAATTAACAAAGGTCGGCTATTGATCTTGCCGTCCAGTTTCCCCCAGGCAATCACACTACCGGTAAACGTGAGCCCGCCAATAAAGACTCCGAGAAATATCTCGATATCGTGGATAAGCTGAACACCGTGTGCCGCTTCCGAACTACCATGCCCATGAAGAAAAACACTAAAGCCAACCAAGACTGCCGCTAAGCCGACAAAGCTGTGAAGGATCGCAACCA
The DNA here is from genome assembly GCA_029251085.1 of Mariniblastus sp. Lineage (GTDB taxonomy): Bacteria > Planctomycetota > Planctomycetia > Pirellulales > Pirellulaceae > Mariniblastus. The sequence goes on along the minus strand of JAQXDZ010000050.1, from coordinate 129,874 downwards.
ATTGAGGCATGCCGGTCATTGCGACACGAACCGCCAACAACCCCCCAACAATTCCCCCAGCGACTAGAGCAAACGCTAGAACCGACAATCCACTTTGAGATAAACCACCAAGCAATTCACTCTCAATCGCCTGCCAAAACGCAGCCCCGATGGCTAACATCATCCCGACAATCCCGAGAAAATTACCACGCCTGGCCGACTCATGCCGACTCAGCCCACCAAGACTTAAAATAAAGCAAACCGCAGCAATCAGCCACGCAACTTGCGGAACAGTACCCATTCTCAGTCCTGCTTTCTAAACATGGCAAGCATTCGATGCGTTACCCAAAATCCGCCGACAACATTTACCGTGGCAATCAGAACAGCAGCAGCCGCCAATAATGAACTCGGACTTCGCCAGTCACTTCCCATCTGCAAAAGTCCGCCGATCACAATAATTCCACTGATCGCATTCGTGACACTCATCAGCGGTGTGTGCAGTGCCGGTGTGACATTCCAAACCAACTGCCAGCCAACAAAGCAGGCCAACATGAACACAGTCAAATGTGAAACAAATTCTGCAGGAGCGTAGCTGCCAAGCAACCACAAAAATCCAGCTCCCAGCACGACGGCAATCAGAGTCAAGATCCAATGATTCGTAGATTTGCCAGACAATTCTTCGGCTGGCTCAGGAACCTCGACTGCCGCGATCTTGGGGGGTGGACTCGGAGCGGCGACTTTGGGGGGAGGCCACATCAGCTCACCTTGATAGGTAACCAAAGTCCCACGCACGACTTGATCTTCTAAATTAACCTGTAATTGACCATCCTTTTCAGGAGTCATATCAGTCAACAAATTTACGATGTTGTTGGCATACAAGTTCGACGACTGTGTGGGCAACCGACTTGGAAGATCGGTATAGCCAATGATGGTCACACCGTCGACAACTATTTTTTCATCGGGCCGGGTTAACTTGCAGTTGCCACCATTCTGGGCCGCCAGATCAACAATCACACTTCCAGGTTTCATACTCGCCACCATTTCGGGAGTAATCAATTCAGGCGCGGGGCGCCCTGGAATCAATGCGGTTGTGACAATAATGTCTACCTCTCGAGCTTGTTCAGCGAACAGGGCCATCTCAGCCGCAATGAACTCTTCGCTCATCGTTTTTGCGTAGCCGCCCTCCCCTTCGCCGGATTCCTCAAATTCCAATTCAAGGAAATCAGCTCCCATACTTTTAACTTGGTCTTTAACTGCCAAACGTGTATCGAAAGCACGGACAATCGCACCGAGGCTCTTCGCAGTTCCGATTGCCGCCAACCCGGCAACACCCGCCCCAATCACTAATACTTTTGCGGGTGGAACCTTACCTGCGGCCGTGATCTGGCCAGTAAAAAAACTGCCGAATTCGTTTGCGGCTTCAACGACAGCGCGGTAGCCCGCAATATTCGCCATGGAACTAAGAGCATCTAACTTTTGAGCACGGGAAATCCGCGGTACGCAATCCATCGCCAATGTCGTGATGTTACGTTGCTTAAGAAGGTCGACCTGACTTTCATTTTTCGCCGGCCAGACAAAACTGACTAAACTGCTGCCCTCTTTACACAGCGAAATCTCATCACCTTGCGGAACGTTGACCTTAACCAGCAAATCCGCCTGTGCTAACACAGCATCCCGATTAGAAAGCACCTCTGCGCCGGAAGTTACATAAAACGAATCTGGAAAATTTGCCTCCGCTCCACAACCTGACTCAATCAAGACCTGATAACCGAGCTTGACCAATTTTTTGACGGAGTCAGGCGTTACGGCAACTCGGCGTTCACCCGTCGCAGATTCCTTGATAGCACCGATGATCATATTTCAGCTTCGTTTTTAAAAAAGTGGCAGACCCGGCAATCCGAATCCTAATTTGGATAACAACTCGTAACAAGTAAGTTCTTTTAATTATCCCGTACGCAATTATTCCATTCGTTATTATTCCATTGCTAATGGTATCGCTGTGTTTTAACCATATCCCACAAAACTGATGGCGACGAAAGAATTGGCGCAAATCCAACTCAGTTTTAACCAAAGACCGGACTTTGGTTTCCACTAAGTGAACCATCTCTATGAGAATCGAGTAGTGGCAAGTGGCTATGGCCAGATGGTGACGCAGAGACCGACTCGGGATTGCCTAACGATTTTCCAAAATTCGTGGACAACAATGAAATCCGGGTCAATTCGCCAAACGCTTTTCGATCGATTGGCTTTCTTAAGTGAAACGCCGAACCGCGTCCGTTAACGCGGCGAATGACGTCCACATGCTGATTTCGATTGAGCACCATTGCAGGCAACTGAAAACAACCCGTCAGCGATCTGACCGAATCGATGAGGTCTTCTCCCTGCATGTCGAGCAATTGAATGTCAGAGATCACTAAATCAATCGTGACATGATTGGCAAGGTTCATCGCCCGATGTCCGCTAACGGCTGTCAGCAATTGAAATCTAGAGTTCCCAATCTTCAGTGAGTTAACCGTTTGCGCTAACTCGAATAATGACTCTGTATCTGAATCAACAATTAAAACAGACGGTCGACGAAAGCTACCCATGGGAATGTCCCAATTAAGTTCGTTACTGGCTCCGGTGCGAACCGAAAAATAATTCACGCTAGATTGATTATCGAACCAGTTCTGCTGAAAAGTTTGCCATATCGGCACACTGCCCTTTAAGCCATGCAATCGGCACGACAAAGAATTACAGGGCATTCCGACAAAACACTTTAACAAGTTACCAGCAAAGGCCACTGACACGCTCTGCTCATTCGTGGTTTACCTGACCGACATAAAAGTACCCAACACGCAAGCTGATTGGTCATCGCTAACCCAATCCCCGTTACAATCCGCTCCTCTAAGATTACCGCCAAACCAAGAACAATGCATGGGATTGGTTTGATGATATTTAGCCATACGAATGTTGAGAGCGGCGCTTCCCCTAATACTCCAGCATCCAAGCTTAAACTTTTTCAAAACTGCCACCTTTCAATTTCGCTCCCAAGCTGAATCGACGATTTAAAAAATAAGCGAAGAAGACGAGTCACAAGTGTGATTCATTCAAGTGGGTCTGAATGAATTCACTGCGCCAGTTTGCTCTGTAATCGCAACGACGCCATTCCCGAGGCGACCAAACAATCGGGGGAAGATTGACCAACCGTTGTGCCAAAATGCTCATCAGGAGTTTGCCTAAGATGTTTCGACCAGCCTTAAAATTTGTTGTTCTCTCCGTCGCCCTCGCGCTGCCAAGCTTGTTGTCAGCTCAAGACTGCGCTTGTAACAGCAGTGCCCCCGCGATCAATCACGGTAGCCAGTCCCGAACCTGGGGTTTGAGAAATTGCGGTAGAGGCGTGAGCCAACAAAAGGCTGCCGGACTGTGGGCCGGCTATTGCAACGCCGATTGCAGTATTACTGTAGGCGGTTGCGATTCCTGTGGGGCACAGGATTGCTCTGGTGGATGCCGTTTGGGTTCTAAAATGCATGGCCGGTTCCATAAGACGTCTGCGTGCGACCAAGGTTGCGAAAGCGGATGCGGTCACACTTGCAAGTTGAAACAACGCTTCGCTGGACTCGGAGACAAATGCAATAACCAGGCAGGGCACTGCTTCGGTTGGCCTCAGCAAAGCGAAGCTTGCCAACACACCGGATGCGGTGAAGACGCCGACTGCGACTGCAAATCGGGCTGCAAACTTCGCCATCTATTCAAGAGCTGTAAGTTCAGCCGACAGGGAATGTTTGACTGCAGCAAAGAACGTTGCGGATGCTCGGGAGCCTACTTCGACGAATGCATCGGCTTTGAATACGGAACGCCCGCAATACAAAGCTGCGTTGGCAACATCTTGAATGACACGAATTCAACCGACGAAGCCCCCGGAAAACCCGGCGTGTAGTAAAAAACAACCTAATTCCAGTTCACTTTGAAATTGGCCAAAGCTCGTGTTTATCGAGACTTTACTCCTAAGCCCCGCGTATGTTCGCGGGGCTTTTTCCTATTTCGAGCCAATCACACCGCAAAATCGTTATCTAAGCTTACCTAAGCGAAAGGCAACCCAGCAAAGCCGTTGAAAGAAATTCGGTTTTCAAGTATCGTGTAGGCAACGCAGAGGCGATATTTTCAACAACGAACATCCATAAACTTAAACCGCATAAGCATTCAGGAAGTCCCATGGGAAGTGAAAGAGAACGAGAACTACGTCGACGGCGCAAACGAAAAAAGAAAATGGGCTTGCTCCGTAAGCGGGCAGAAAAAGCTTCTTCATCTGAGAAAGAAGTGCTCGCCGCAAAGATCCGCCAACTGACTCCCGGCGCTGAAGGGCTACTCAAGACCATGGGTCTCAAGTAATTGAATTAGTAATTCAAATCACGACTAAGCGAGAACCGCAACCTTTTGGTTGCGGTTTTTTTTATGGCCGGTGGTTTCGAGACACTTAAGAATAAAAATCTCGGCAAGCAACCTTCCCCTTGCCGATTGCATCCAAGGCGTCTTCGATAGATTATTAGTTCAGCATATGGACGATAGAATCCGAAAACGCTCGATTCGTCGGGATTCACCTTTAAGCACTTGGACCGTCGATCACCGCAAGTTATAAGGTATTTACGTATTCGGTTAACCTAGTGCCGCGGTGAACCGACGCCCGCGTTTCCAATTCTTTGTTCGAATTTGTACGTGTTTCTTTTTTCTTTTCCTCACTTTAAAGTTGTTCAAAAGCCATGTTGAAAGAAATCGAAAACCAACCTAGCGAAAGCCAAAACCCATCCACTGGAGAAGACGCGATGGCGTTGATTCTCCAGCAGGCAGGTAAGTCATCTGACGAAGTTGCGGCGCTTTCTACGCTCGATGACGCCGACCAAACAGCGGAGAATCAATTTTCAGGCGAAGCCCCTACCATCGCCTCGCTATTTGGGACTGGAAAAGCTCACGAGTTTGAAGCGGGTACTTTTGCTCCTTCGAAAAAGGTCGCGGAAGTGATGGGCGTTTCGCTTGAATTCCTTCTCAAGCGAAAGAAGGAAAACACGCTTTTCGATAACCAAAAAATGTTGTTCCGTGAGGACATTCTCACTGGACTCGCCGAACGGGGGTTCTTCGGCCTCGCCATTCCCGAGGAGTATAATGGCAGTGGAGCAAAACTGGGCGATCTCGGACCACTCCTTCGCGCGTTGACATTCGTTCACCCTGACCTCGCCGTCATGTTCGAAGTTCACAACTTCCTCGGTCCGGTGACTCCTATCCTCGATTTTGGAACACCCGAGCAGAAGGAGTACTTCCTGCCAAAAATGGCAAGAGGTGAGTTGCTTGGTTCGTTCGCGCTCACTGAACCAGGCGTCGGCGCAGATCCTAGTAAACTGTCGATGACCGCTCGCCTCGACGGAGATAAATATATCGTCAACGGTGTAAAATGGCCCATCACGAATGTGATATACGGTGGCGTATGCGTACTAGTCGTGAAACTGGAAGGGCACGACACCCAACCCGGACGTGATTCCGGAATGATCATCTTCGAGGTGCCATCGAGCGATAATGCTAATTTCCGCATGAAACGGAATGACCTCACTGCTTTCGACTATCTTTGGAATGCCCGCTTCCGGTTAATGGATTGCCCGATTCCCAAAAACTGCCTTCTTGGCCCTCCCGGAAAAGGTCTCGCTCAAGCGTTCAGTTCACTCGCTAAAGGCCGCGGCGGTATCGGAGTCAACAGTGCAGCGAAGACTTTTAAGTTGCTCGCCCATCTGATTAACGATCCGGAAACCAATCCCGAGAACAGCGAATCGACGAAAGATGATTTCAAACTTGGCGAACCCAATGCCGGCGGTTGGACTTCTTTCCGCAGTACCTTTGGCAAGCCGATTGGAAGCGCACCTCGAATTCAAACTTGGATTGGTAGAGCGACAACCCACGGGCTTGCCGCACGAGTCCTTGGTGACCTGTGCTTTCGCTTAGCAGCGAACGGCGTCCGCGACGAAACTCAGGGGATGATTGCCAAGGTATACGCCACCAAGACACTGCTCGAGACGGCAATCAATTGTTATCAAATTCAAGGCGGGCGATCCGTCCACACCGATGAGCGACGGAAGTACACTCGAACCGACGCCCAAAACTCAGATCAGGGAATGCCTGAAAATCCGATCGAAAACTACATCGGTGAAAACATGCACGAATTCACCATCGCTACAGTCTACGAGGGGCCAAACCCTGTCCTCTCCGACGTTGGTGCCCCCAATGCGATGACCCGAAACATCCGAAGTCAATATCTAGTGCCGATTGGCATTGCCGAAGTCAATGGAAAATTTGGATTAGGGGAGAAGGCGAAGTTTGGCTGGTTTGTCGCAAAAACTGTCCTCGGCTCATTCATGCCCTCCCCGGGGAATTTAAGTGGCGTGAGCAACCTGTTCATGCTTAAGAGAAAGTATGCCGAACGAGCTTTGAAAAGAAATCGTGTCCTTGGGCGACGGATTCTTTTGATCATTGCCAAATACCAAAAGTCATTTATGGATCAGTCGTTTCTCCTCGGAGACGAGGGGGGCGTATTTGACCAACTGTGCCATAATCTCGCGTCACTTTGTTTCGCCCTCTCCATGGAAGAGCCCAACGCGGAGTATCTAAAGATCGCTAATGCCCTGGACCTTGAAGCCTCGTTACGACTCAAGGGACAAGAATCTTCGGTCGAACTTCAAAGAGCTTGGGCTGAGATTGGGCAATTGATGATGGATAAAAATTCGAAACTTCATCAAGACCTGATTGCAGATATTGAAGTCGCTGACATTCCTCTCGATCCGAGATTCATTGACCGCTTTATTTAGCAGACACCCGTCCGGCGGGTCGGACTCCCGCTCCCGTCGTTTTGGTTAACCGATCACCTAGGTCTTTGCGGACCTCATCGGCATACCTGACCAGCTTGGCTACGACTTCTGGATGCTGCTCCGCAACGTTGGTTGTCTCCCCCACGTCTGCTCGCAGGTCGTAGAGGGCAAACTTCGCCAGATTTTGATCGTACTTAATCGGCTTGCCATCATCCTTGCCATTGCGACCATTGAGCGAGCGATACTTGTGGGGAAAAACAAGCTTGAACTGAGCATCCCGAATAGCCTGCAACTCACCACCCTTATAATAGCAGGGGAAATGAGTGTGCGGCGAACCTGCGTCGGCGTCGCCGAACATTAAAGGCCGGATGTCGTGTCCATCAATTCGGTGATCGGGAAGCTGTCCACCAATCAGTTTCGCTACCGTTGGAAAAATATCAATCGTCGACGCTAATTCAACACAGGTTGTGTCAGCTGGAATCTTTCCAGGCCATTTCATGAGTGTCGGTACGCGATAACCTCCTTCAAACATTGTCCCTTTCCCTTCTCTTAAGGGTGCCGCTGAACCAGCTCGTTTTCCGTAACTTAACCATGGCCCATTATCAGAGGTGAAAATCACAAGCGTATTTTCTGCAAGTCCGTATTTTTTTAGAACTGCATTAATTTGGCCCACCGACCAATCCACTTCCATCATGACATCCCCAAACAAGCCTGCTCCACTCTTGCCTGCGAACTTTTCAGAAACGTATAAAGGGACGTGAACCATTGAATGCGGGAGATAGAGTAGAAATGGACGCTCGCGGTTTTTCTCGATAAATTCCACGGCTCTTTCAGTATAGGCGGTCGTCAATCGAGTTTGATCATCCGGGTCAACCTCCGCATCGACCACCTTATTCCCATCAAACAGTGGCAGAGGTGGGTAATTGTTTTTTAGTTTTGGTGAGTCAGCAGGGAGGTCGACAAAATTCGGATGATAGGGCCACATGTCGTTGGAATACGGCAAACCATAATACTGATCAAACCCATGCTGTAGCGGTAAAAATTGCTGTTGGACACCAAGGTGCCACTTCCCGAAACACGCAGTCGCGTACCCTTTTTGCTTACATAATTCGGCGAGCGTCATTTCCTCAGAATTGATTCCAAACTTCGACGTCGGTCCCAGCGCCCCCGAAATCCCAACCCGCCGATGATTGCAACCTGTCAGTAACGCAATCCTGGAAGCCGAGCAGACCGCCGTCGAGGCGACAAAGTCGGTGAATCGCCGACCTTGCTTGGCCATCTGGTCCAAATTAGGAGTGGTGTAGCCGTCGGCACCAAAGGGGCCAATATCCGCATATCCAAGATCGTCGATGAAAATAACGACGATGTTCGGACTTGAACTTCGCTGGTCATTGGCCGCAGCCTTCAATTCGACCGAACAGAAATTGCTAAACAGAAAGATCAGCAACAACGGAATCATGACTTTTATTTTCATCGATAACTTACTGTTGGAAAAACACTTGCTTACTAAAGAGGGTTCCAATGATACCCCATCCTTAGCATTCAAGTAAAACAGAAAGTTTTCCGACGCAGAAAATTCGTTAGCTGGTCTGGGACGAATATCAAGGCATAAACATCCCGATTTAATCCAGCTCAATGAAACGACCGCGGGTTACCATACTCGATTTTTCACTTGCCGTGGTTCCGATTAAATATTTCGGGATCAAATGGATCTTGAGGAGTGAATTCAGGCGATAAACGATCCAATTCCGGAATTTCAACAACTGTCTCTTCCGAGTTAGGCATCGCCTTCGGAGCCGGCAATAAACTGAGCGGCTCCGGTTTTACAGGCTCGACCTGTGGAACACTCTGATCAGAAGCAACAGGACTCAACGACTCAACATTTAACCTAGCGAACTCAAGACTTGCTTGACGCGGATCACGATTAAGCATGATTAACCACTGACTCAAATTCTTGTACTGCGCAGAATCTTTAGCGACAAATGGTTCGCTTTGGCCCGCATGAATTTGCGTTGCAGCACGAAACAACTCGCTGTCGAACGAGTTTTCACGGTCGACATATTTCAAAATATTGTGGAGGTTTCTCTGACTTTGCCGCCTTGGAATGGGCACTGTCCGACCAAGATGCATCAAAGGCATAACGCGTGAATCGGAGTCATGGCATTTCGCAGCGCTACATCCGGTTACCAATAAGCCTTCTATCCTTCTTCGATACAGCCCTAAACTCCCCTCCGGCATGGATCGAGTTTCCTTGTCCAATTCAGCAACTGGCACCATAAGACGGTCGTCTGACTCGGTAGGAACCGGTTGCTCGATTCCATTGGACAAAGCCATCGGCCGACGGTTTAAAAGTACTGATTCAATTTCAACATCTTCCTCAAATCCGACTTGCTTGACCAAGTCACCGACTGCATCCGAATTCCCAACCAACTCGCTTAATTTTAACTCACTCAATTTGGCAACCGCATCCTCGGACCAAACTGGCGTGCCGATGGATTCATCCAACATCGGCAACGGACGGAAAACGTACCGCTTCAGTGCAGGAGGATTTGAATCAACGATTGGGATAACGTTATTCCTATCCTGCGGAGCCAAGTTCGATTCGCCTTTCGAAGCCAACTCAGTCCGATTCTGTTGCAACATAAGCATTTCTTGCTTTTGACTACTTTGCCGTTGTGACAAAGCAACATTGAGCTGGCGGTCGAGATATTCAAGTTCGACGGCTTTCAACTTCGACTGCAGCAACAAATCAATTTGGTTTTGAGCCAAATCAAATAATTGATTTTTAAGACACCAATGGAACAACTTCTTTTGACCGATGAGATCGCTCGCTCGGATCCGTGCCGCTTTTCCCCAGTAAGCTTCTTTTAGTGAATCGCACACAAATTCGGTGCGTTCGGTAGGAATCACTAAACGACTTCCTTGGCTAGTGACAACAATTACCTGCTCTTCACCACGACTTATCTGCCCGCGAAGAATCTCGCCATTACTGAGCACTAACCATTGCTCTACCGTTCCGCCAACTGGCGACTGAGCACTTACGGCACCCGTGCTCGCTCCGGCGGTCAAGATAAATATGATTGCTGTCAGTAGAAATCGGTACATGCCGGACAGTAGGAAATCAGCGATGAGCGGTCAACGTGAATGCGGCTATATCGAGCAGTTGGCTACTCCAACCCATTAGGAGTGCTATCAGTTTGTTGCTGGCCACTCCAAAATTCCGTGTTCGCAATCGTCATACCCCAAACGTTCAGTCCCGCTAGTATGCGTTGAGCGATAACGTTTAGCCGTGATTTGGTTAAGTACTGAACTGGTATCAACTCCAGAATTGCAGCTTCACCAGTCTCAACGCAGGAAATGAAAGTTGGATTCGATGAGCACCAAAATCGCAACCGCGAAACAATAATAGGAAAAATAGGAAAGCTTGCTAGACTTAACTAACTTGATCATCCAGACGCATGCGATCAGTCCGGTCAGAAAGGCACATAAAAACCCTACCACGAGTTGCCACTCAAATCCTACGGAGGTAAGTGGTTCGCCTGCTCGCACCGCATCGATTAAATCCTTTGCTATTTTGCCAAAGATCAACGGAACCACCATCAAAAAAGAAAACCTTGCGGCTTTCTCGCGATCGACACCCAATAATACGGAAGTCGATATTGTAGCTCCCGAGCGAGAAATACCGGGTAAGATCGCAACTGCCTGTGCGATCCCAATCAAAATGGCGTCACGGACTCCAACTGATTTCTGCGTTTCCTTGGCACGATCCGCCAACATTAAAAGCGCACCCGTTAAGAGTAACATCAGCCCCACGAGAAGCAGTTGACTGCTAAATAAAGTCTCGATCTGTTCTTCGAGTAAAACTCCAACGATCGCCGCGGGAACCATCGATAGAAGAATCTTAAAACAGAATTGTAATTCTTCATTCTCCCTCCAGTTCCCCTGAGGAAATCGCAGCAACCCTTTGAGTAGGTTCAGAACTTCCAATCGAAAAACCACGACCGTACTAAGCGCTGTCGCAAAATGGAGAACGACGGTCATCAGCATGCTGGCTTCACCCACACTTTGATCACCAAGTAAATACTTCGCAATCTCCAAGTGGCCGCTGCTACTGACCGGCAAAAACTCGGTAAGCCCCTGAACTACACCGAGAATAACGGCTTGGATCAATTCACCCATAAATCATTTACAACCAAGGCAATGGTTTACTTTTCCAGAAACAAAATCGTCAATTCCCCAGCATCCCAGCAATGCTTACCAGATCATTACATTAAACTGAGCGAGGCCAGTGTAAGGAAAGAACCCAATAGAAACTGCCCAATTCCTAAATAACACCTTCCGGTTAGGACTCATTTTCTTAAAATGAGGGTTCATTGAGACTAGCCTACCAGGTCGAAGTCTCGCTTGATTTGGGATGGATAGCCTAGGTTTCCGTTCCACTTCCACCATAATTTAGCAGCCCAAAATCAGCAACTCTTTTAGTCTATCTACTAAGGCAACGTTATGAATTCCCAATCGCCAAGAACTATGTTTGAAAAAATTTGGGATCAGCATGTTGTCCATCAAGAACCTGGCAAACAGACGATTATTTATATTGACTTGCATCTCGTTCACGAGGTAACCAGCCCCCAAGCATTCGAAGGACTACGTCTCGCCGGCCGAACCTTGCGGTGTCCTGAACGAACAGTGGCAACTCTAGATCACAATGTCCCCACAACGGATCGCAGCTTGCCGATTGTTGATCCAATTTCAAAACAACAAATCGAAACGCTTCAAGTAAACTGCGATGAGTTCGGCGTGCGACTGTATGATCTCGACAACGTCAATCAGGGAATTGTCCATGTTATTGGTCCCGAACTCGGCTTGACCCAACCCGGCATGACGATTGTCTGTGGCGACTCCCACACGGCAACACACGGCGCTTTTGGCGCACTTGCTTTTGGAATTGGCACGAGTGAAGTTGAACACGTGATGGCCACTCAGACGCTACTTCAGTCAAAACCTAAGACCTTCGAAATCCGCATCGACGGAACACTTGCCCGAGGAGTTACTTCAAAAGATCTGATCCTTTATCTGATTGGAAAAATTTCAACATCCGGTGGGACGGGGTATGTGATTGAATACACAGGAGAAGCGATTCGAGCACTTTCGATGGAAGAACGCATGACCATTTGCAACATGTCGATCGAGGCGGGAGCTCGGGCTGGCATGATCGCACCAGACGAAATCACTTTTGACTACCTACGCGGCAGAGAGTTTGCCCCCAGGGAATTTGACCAAGCCATCACACAATGGCGAGAACTTCCAAGCGATGATGGTGCTACCTATGATCGCGTTGAAATTTTTAATGCTGCCGACATTGCCCCCCAAGTCACTTGGGGAACAAACCCGGGGCAAGTCATACGGATTGACTCCACGATCCCCGCACCAGAAGACGTTTCCGATGCAGGAGAAAAAAAATCAATCCAAGCCGCGCTGGATTACATGGGACTGACCTCTGGGACTCCCATGGCCGAGGTCTCCGTGGACCGCGTCTTTATTGGATCTTGCACCAACTCACGAATTGAAGACTTAAGAGCCGCGGCGGACGTTGTCAGAAATAAAAAAATGAGCCCCGAGGTAAGTGCAATGGTCGTTCCCGGTAGTGGAATTGTAAAACGACAAGCCGAAGCAGAAGGGCTGGACCAAGTTTTCATCGACGCCGGATTCGAATGGCGGGAAGCCGGCTGCAGTATGTGTCTTGCGATGAATCCCGATAAACTTGAACCTGGCCAACGGTGTGCTTCGACTAGTAATCGGAATTTTGAAGGCAGGCAGGGCAGGGGAGGCCGAACACATCTGGTTTCGCCAGAAATGGCTGCAGCGGCGGCGATCCAAGGGCACTTTGTTGACATCCGGGCGTGGGACTATGAGCTTAAAGAGGACGGTTCAGCGGAGTGAACCGCGAAAAGTAATCGACACCTTTTTAGCCTTCTTTGATTTGCGAAACATTCATTTAATAGAGTTTACTATGAAAGCATTTACGAAACACACCGGCCTGGTTGCGACCATGGATCGGTCAAATGTTGATACCGATCAAATTATCCCTAAACAGTTCCTCAAACGTATTGAGAGGACAGGTTTTGGGCAGTACCTGTTTTTTGACTGGCGGTTTGACGAGCAGGGGAACCAACAACCGGACTTTGAACTGAACCGGCCTCAGTTTAAAAATGCTTCCGTTTTGGTCGCCCGCAAGAATTTTGGAAATGGATCGAGCCGAGAACACGCGGTTTGGGCACTCGACGATTTTGGCTTTCGATGCGTCATCGCGGAATCGTTTGCTGATATCTTCTATAACAACTGTTCCAAAAATGGCGTCCTTCCCGTTCGCTTGCAACCCGAAGAAGTCGAACTCATTCACCAACTTGTTTCTGAAACTGATGGATTCCAATTAACCATCGATCTTGAAACTCAAACAGTGAGCGACGGCAATGCTTTCAATGCCTCATTCGAAATCGACACTTATCGCCGCGAGTGCTTCCTCGAAGGCCTCGACCATATCGCCATTACGCTTCAACACCTCGACAAAATCGAAGAATTTGAAAAATTGCGAAATTTGCAAGCTTGATCATTTTGCATTTACAGCGAACCCAACTCCGTTTAACCGAAGCATTCCTGCCAAACTTACCCTGTACGAAATATCACGGATCCATTTCATCAGGTAGATACTGGAAAACGCTGAGCAACATTGTCACAATGAAGGCTTGGCATTTTGATCGTGCAGTCTTTTGCTTCGATCGACAAATCACTTTGAGGAAATAATGAAAACTATTATCGGCTTAACTTGCGTGTTGCTTGCCAGCCTTGGCACAACCATCCCTAATCAGACTTTCGGCCAGGACAAAGTTGAAGTCAAAACAGTGGTCGAGCGTTTAAACAATCCTTGCGGTATCGCAATACAACCTGAAACTGGGCACGTCTTTGTCTCAGACAGCGGAGCGCTTCGCGTCGTCCGAATCGTCGATGGCAAAGCGGAACCTGTCATTACGGGATTCCCAAAAGATAATTATGGCAAAGGCCCAATTTATGACATTGGCCCACTTGGATTAGTTTTCATTGACAAAAACACCCTTGTCGTGGGTGGAGGTGGGAAACCGGACGGTGAAGAAATGCTTCGCGTTTACAAAATCCCCGCCGCCGGCGCTGCCCCGATTGATGCAACCCAAATGCACGGTGATCCGAAAACGCTGCCTTCCAAGGGCGAGATCGTTGGCGAAGGAAACTTCTATGGATTGGCAAAAGGCAATCAGGGCATCTTTGTGACCTGCAACGGCGATGACGGGAAAGGCTGGATTTCGCTCGCAACAATCAACGAAGGAAAAGTTTCCAATTTCGAAAGAAAAATAGCCACCAAAGAAGCGACAAAAGTAGATGCCCCCGTTGCAATCACAATTAGCCCTGAAGGTTTTCTTGCAGTTGGGCAAATGGGAGAAATTACTCTCGCCGGCGACAGCCTGTTGACCTTTTACGATGAGGACGGCAAGAAACTTGAGAATTTCAAAACTGATCTATTTGACATTACCGGCCTCGCCTACGGCCCCAAACGCGGACGATTGTTTGCTACCGATTTCCGTTGGCTTGATACCGATCAGGGAGGTCTCTACAAAATCATTGCCATCAAAGATAATTATGAAAAATGCAAACCTCAAAAGATTGTCAGCCTGAACAAACCGACTGCACTTGCGTTCCACCCCAACGGCGATCTTTACATTACGCTCGCCGGCAATCCCGTTGAGGGAACCGGCAAACCGAATGGCAAACTTGTAATGATCAAGGGACTCGACGCTGAACCAAAAAAGTAATTTTGGTTTACCACTCTTTCTAATTTTAACGCAACTTTCAGAAAAAGAAAAATCTTGGGCGCATCACACTTAGTTCGAATTGGTTTAATGGGAGTCGTCAGCAACCTTGATTCTGCTGATTTCAATCAATACCCTCGGGATACTAGAGTAATTTGCCGAACCGAGCGGGGGCTCGAGCAGGGTACAGTCATCTGTCCGATCCAAGATGAATTTGGCGATCGCACCGAACACGCGAGCGAATTACCCGACGGGGAGATTCTTCGGAAGATCACGCCCGATGACGATATGATTCTAAAGCGCCTTGAAAAACATCGCGATAAAGCTTTTAAGGCATGCCAGCAAATTATAGTTGAGAGAGAGTTGCCGGGAATTCTCGTCGATGTCGAACACCTCTTCGATGGAGAATCCGTATTTTTTTACTTCCTTGGCGAAGTCGACAACCGGCTTGAATCCATCACAGAAGAGTTAGCTGCAACATACGAGCGAAGAGTTCGATTCAAAAAATTTGCAGAAACACTCGCAAACGGTTGTGGCCCTGACTGCGGGACAGGCGAAAGCAAGTGCTCCACCGGGGGCTGCCAATCATGCGCTCTTTCTGGTGGTTGTGGAGCGAAAGCTAAGTAATTCAAACAGAACTCTCTCGAGACTCTCAATCGTCTTCCGGTCTAACATTTAATTGCGGGCGACCGTGAGTATCGCAACTCAGTATTCCCGAACCGAGACTCACCAATTTTCAAATTGGCAATCCTTGGGGAAGGCTTTTTTTCACACAAAAACAACCAAACATTATGATTTGCTCGTAAATATTTCCATTCCCCCGGCGAATAGCAACTCGAAATGGAAAAGAAAAAAAATGAAATCGAATTGCGAAACCCAGCCGGCATCAATGCACGTTTGATTGGTGGGTTTCGCCTGTGGTCAATCCGAAAACTATTAGCAGTTATCGCTGCCTCGATCGCAATCATTGTGATCAACTCAACGGCATGCCTCGCTGGGCACCCCCTCGAAAACAACGGGCAACCGTCGTCTTCGGTCGTCATAAAAACCGACCAGCCCGCCCACCAACCCTCAAATACTAAATTAGATCTATCCGATTGCTCACTCTTGCTTGCCTCTGCAGTAGTGCTACCGGCAACCATCTTATTGATCTATAGCTTGGTGACGCGTGGAAAAATTGGAACTGGCTGGAAAGCGGTTTGCCTTGCCACTGTGGTGGCCACGTTCATGGCTCGGATCGCGCTTTCACTTTTCTACGAAATCACCAGCGAGAATAGCATTCAAGACTGGGACAGCTAAGGAGCATCTTTGTTCTGATCAGGATCAAACCAGGCTCTCATCCCTGCCCACACGCGGCCTGCCATTTTGCCTGAAAATATATCCTCTGTCACAGTCGGTCGGTTTGACGAAAAGTTGTACCAAACGGCATCAACGTAGGGCCGACAAGAATCAGAAAGCATCACATAGATCCCGCGGTTCATGATTTCGTCCAAGCCCTCACGGTAGTGATCGATCAAATGATCATCGAGAACTCCGCCCGTCACTCGAATGGTTGTCAGCGCACCTTTGCTTACAGTAGAAACATGCCCTAACGCGTAAAGCGTCATCGCGCTCGACACTTCAAACAGATTTACTTCTTCCCGCGCCGCCATCGCCTGCATGTCTTCCCACATTTTTGCAATCTCAGATTGGGGAACCAATAAAGATGGGTCAATTTTCGAAATGTTTTCAGTCGTTTTATCGATCGTCTCTCGAAGACCATCGACACTTAACGGAGGTGTATCTAAAACATCCGCCGATTCCCCTGTCGCAACACTCACCGCATCGAGAAGCTCAGCCGTGGTTCCAATGACCGAGTCTTTCGAAATGATACCTTCTCGTTTCAATTCGTCTGTCAACTGATTCAGATAAACCTTCGAACCGTAGGCAACGTCGCTCACAATTGCAAGGACAGTCAATGGCGAGACATGCAGGGTTGCCATCCCTGCAAAATCCACGAAAGTACTTACCGTCTTTTTAGCGACATAATTTTCTACAACTGGATCACTTGCTGCGTTCGCCTCTTTTTTGACGCCTCCAATGTCTTTCGCAAGCATATCTAGCATCTGTTGAACGAACGCATCGTAGGTCTTGGAATCCTTAAAGGCCTGTGGCACAAGGAGGGAAGCCGATTCATGAATAGCTCCTCCCAACATTGCGGCCGTGCTGCGAACCGCTCTCTCGGGCAGCGACGCGCCAAACATCAAATAACGATAGACTTGATCGAAAGCAGGCTCTCCTTCCGGCTGATCGACTCGGCTCGTCGCCTCACTCTCGATATCGTCGGAATCTGCCGCCTCTTGGTCACCTGATTCTTTTTTTGAAGTCATCGTATAATCTATTCAGGGTCAAGAACTTTATTTGCAACCAACCTAAATTACAAAAATTGCAAGTGTGAACCGATTGCGGTTCGCTGCAGCAATAATATGATTAAGTGGCTCAGCGAACAACTATTTTCTCAAGATCTCTCCGTCATGAACTCAATTAAACGTGAACTTCGCTCACCTCGCGAAATTAAAAAAATGAGAACCGCGGGGCTAGTTGTCTGGCTGGCTCACCAAAAGGCTGCCCAAACTTTACAACCGGGAGTCACAACCGCTACGGTCAATGACGCCTATCGCAACGTATTCCTGGAATACAGCGCGGAACCGCTGTTTTTAGGCTATGGCGCACGTCAAGGAATCGAGGCGTTTCCGGCAGAGTCGTGTATTTCCGTTAACGAAGAAGTCGTGCACGGAATTCCGGGGGATCGTGTTATCGCCGAAGGTGATATTGTATCGGTCGATACGGGTTGCCGAATCGCTGGCTGGTGCGGCGATGCTGCAGTCACCCATGCCATTGGTAACATCTCAAAAGAATCGCAACGTCTCTTGGAAATCACAAATGGTGTTTTGAATCTAGCAATTGAGTTGATGGGGCAAAAATCACTCTGGAGTGAAGTCTGCAAACCAATGGAGCAATATGTCCGGGACGCTGGTTTTTTCGTCGTAGAAGACATGGTCGGACACGGCATAGGCAAAGAGCTTCACGAGTCCCCGCAAGTCCCGAATTATTACAACGAATCAATCATGCAAGCGGAAGATTTTGAGCTCAAACCGGGAGCCGTTATTGCCGTTGAACCCATGGTAAACATCGGAACGCAAGAACTTGAAACCCTGTCAGATGGATGGACAGTTGTCACTGAGAATCGTAAAAACAGCGCTCATTTTGAACACACAATCGCGATCACCAAAACAGGGCCTGTTCGCTTAACGGGACCGCCGAACGATGAAGAACTCACCAACCTGCCGGACTGGGTACAAGATAAATCAAAGTGGGTAATTTGGTAACAAGCCAATGCGAACGGAAGGCAATTTCCCGATTCATATTTCTCGGCTTACTTAATGTTCGAATCACTCGACTTGTTTTCATCATCTTCTACTGATTTGCTTTCCAGATTCTCCGTTTGCAAATAAGGCTCACTTTTTTCGTACAGCATCAAGCGTGCCTGGAAGGGTTCGGCGGTAGTCTCCTCTTCCGCTCCCACCAAACCAATCACCTTTTGCTGAGTTGCTTTGGCTGCATTGAAGTTACCTTTTGCTGCCTCGCAAGCAGCCAAAGTATCAAGATTAATTGCGGTATCTCCGCCCAACCCAACAGCCTTTGTTGCCAACGTTAATGCTCCGTCAAAATCCCGCATTTCTTTTTCGGGACAAGTCGCAAGAACCCATGCCAGCCGCTGACAGGCAACGGCCGATTCTGTTATCTCATTTGCCGCCCGATAGTCGTCAGCACTCTCCTGCCATCGCCCCATTTTTTGATACAAATCGCCACGATTCACCAGCGCCTCACCACTTTGCGGTTGCGATTTGATCACACTTTCAAAGTCAGCAAGCGCCATTGGGAATTTCCCCAACGAAAGCAAAGATAACCCACGGCCAGTGAGGGCCTGAGCATCCTCAGAATTCAAACGGATCGCGACGTTATAGTCTTCCACGGCATAATCATATTTCTCAGTCTGATACAAAACCTCAGCACGATTGAACCATCCATTGGCAGCGTCGGGTTTAAGTTTGATGACACTCGTAAAATCAGCGAGTGCTTTTTCGTAATCCTCATTAGCGACCCAGGCAATGCCCCGAGACATCCACGATCGATATCTTTCAGGTGCAGCAACAATTGCAGCATCAAAATCCTGCATGGCTTTATCCATCGCCGATTGATATTGCTGGTTACCAATCCGCTTTAACTGTGTCGCCATTTCATAATGTCGTTCGCCCCTTCGATTCAACCCCCAACCTGTCAGAGACACAACGTATTTCCGATTCTCCGCGGACAACTCGGCTTCCAATGCGCTTTCACACTGAGCCAGAAAAGCGGTTAGGTCTTTGGTTGTTTTAACCGTCTTGGTCGCATCGTAGATCGCCCGAACCAACTTATTCTGATCGACTGGATCCGCGTTACTGTCCTCTTGTGCAAACCCGGAATTCACCGCAGCAAAAGCGACGGCTAAAGGGCAAAACACCGAGAAAAACATTCGTAAAACGCTTCTTGCACTACGCTGCTGAATCGACATCATGATCCCTCCGTGGAATGTGTGATAAATATAGTTTGGCGGGCCGAAAAACTAACCAACTGTGTGCCAAACTCTTAGTTTTTAAAATTGAAAACTACGCCTGAGGCTCCGTCATCCGCATCGCGTCCAGCGCTTCCTCGAGTGTATCCAAGGGAAGAATCTCTTGCTCGATACACAGCTCTCGAATTGTCTTACCTGTCTTGAAGGCTTCTTTCGCCAGCTTAGCAGCCCGCTCGTAGCCAATGTGGGGATTTAGACTTGTGCACATCGATAAACTTTTTTCAACGAATGACTCGCAGGCCTCAATATTCGCTTCCATATCCGCGGCACAAAAATCAACAAACGCGTTAATGCCCTGCGATAGCAAATGAATACTTTCCAAAGTCGTTTGACACATGACCGGCATCATAATGTTTAACTGAAATTGGCCACCGCCCGCGCCACTAATCGTTATCGTCTGATCGTTCCCCATGACACGGGCTGCAACCTGCATCATGCTTTCACACAACACCGGATTTACTTTTCCCGGCATGATCGAACTGCCCGGCTGTCTCGTTGGCAACGCTATTTCGTAAAAACCGCAACGTGGGCCAGACCCCAGCCATCGAATATTATTCGTTACATTAAACAAAGTTGAAGCAATTGTTTTTAGATGACCATGACAGTCCACCAATCCATCCCGCTGTGCGTTTGCTTCAAAATGATTCACGGCCTCAACAAATGCAATACCTGTTGTCGAGGCCAACTCAGCAGCAACCCGGTTGCCAAATTCTGGATGAGTATTGATTCCCGAACCGACCGCCGTTCCACCAACAGGCAATTCACAAACCGCTTCGACAGCCTGCCGCGCTCGACTGATCGACAATTCTATTTGCCGAGCCATGCCACCAATCTCCTGCCCCAAACGCAGCGGCGTCGCATCCATCAAATGCGTGCGGCCAATTTTGATGACTTGGTCCCACTGAACCGACTTCTCTTCAAGCGTCTTCTTAAAATACTCTAAAGCAGGAATTAAGGATTCTGTAATTTCCAACGCGACCGCGACATGAATCGCGGTTGGAAACGTATCGTTTGTGCTCTGCCCCATGTTAACATGGTCATTGGGGTGAATTGGTTTTTCCGCCGCGAATCGATCTCCTCCAGCAATCTCAATCGCACGATTAGAAATCACCTCGTTGACATTCATGTTACTGGAAGTGCCCGATCCAGTTTGGAACACATCGATCGGAAACTGATCATCCAACTTGCCGGCAACGACATCCTGGCAAGCGGCTAACATCGCTGAAACTTGATCATCGCTAAGCGGATTCTTTCCCGTTCCCATTAGCTTGCTAAGGTCTCGGTTTGCAATGCCACAAGCAGACTTAACCCGCCCCATTGCGTGGATCATTGCAGGCGGTAAACGCCACCCGGAAACCGGGAAATTCTCTACCGCTCGCTGAGTCTGAGCACCATAATACGCCTGAGCAGGAACCATTATGGTGCCCATTGAATCTTGCTCAGCTCTTAAATCGTCCGCCATGATGTGGTCTTTCTCAATGTCGCATTAATATTTTTTCAACTTCGCGGTAATATAGTCGGTGTGATTTTGGAAAATCACGTGTGACCTTAAACTTAACAAATCTGCAGTTTGTGCCAATTCACAATCTGCCGCGACTCCACCACGAATTATTCTGGGTTTCCACTATCATATCGATTTCACAAACTCGTTGAACCTCGGTTTTGAGTTTCTCGCTTCGTTTGTGGTTATAAGTGCCCAAATCACCAATTCTGTTTAGACTCGAACGCTATCACTTCTACCCAAGGCCAATCGCATGGACTTTCAGGCAATCCGCAAAGAATACGAGAACCATGGCATCCTCGAATCCGAACTCACTCCAACTCCGATGCCGCTATTTAGACAGTGGTACAAACTGGCCGTTGAGAAGTGCCCTGGGCCATGGTTCGAACCCAATGCAATGGCTCTCGCGACTTCAGATCTCAACGGTAAAGTAACCAACCGCATCGTGCTTCTTAAGCAGGTCGAAGACGACACCATCAGCTTTTTCACAAACTACGATTCCGAAAAGGGGAGACAATTAAGCGAGAATCCCCAGGCTTCCGTCGTTTTCAATTGGCCCTATCTGGGTCGGCAAATTAGAATTCGTGGAACCGTAGCACGGACCACTCGATCGATCTCTGAAACCTACTTCCATTCCCGGCCACGTGGTTCACAAATCGGTGCGTCCGCTTCGCTACAATCCTCGGTCGTCTCTTCCCGACAAGAACTCGATTCACGAAAAAGTACGATCGAAGACAAGCACCGCGATCAGGAGATTCCGTTGCCTGACAACTGGGGTGGGTACAACCTCACCCCGACAGAAATTGAATTTTGGCAGGGCAGGCTAGACCGGATGCACGACCGAATTCTTTATAGGGACGACAGCGGTTGGACGTCAGTGCGATTATCTCCGTAGAATAAACAGGGCTCAATCGGTGACTCGCTCGCTGGAGAAATCAATCAAGTTGTAATCGAGCTAAAAACAACCTAGGACGTGAACTACCTTAGCGATCTCAATTTTTGCTCTCAATTTTTGCTCTCAATGCTAATCGTCGATCCTGCGGCCCCATCAAAATAATTCGACTATCCTTTAAAAAATAGCCGGTCGATTCGATTACCGCGTACCCTGGTGGCAAGCGTTGCTCAAGCTCGGCTTGATAATCTTCCGTAGTTAAGATTGCAGCTTTTGGATACCGCGAAAGAAACTGTTCCAATGACGGCCTAGCCTTCACTTTCCAAAACCCGCTCCTCACTGACCAGGAACTATCGTTGGCAGCTACCAAGCCTGACGGCTCCGGCGACAATTCATAGATCGGTCGGCTCGCGTAAAAGACCCAACTTGATTCCAGTCCGCCAAAGGAAGCGACCGCGACATCATCTTCGATCGCGTCCAACACAACTCGACTGGTCTGCTCTTTACCGACTGATACAGTTCCATAGCCAAACAGGCCCACACAAAAAAACAACGCCATCCCAGAAAAGATCGGAACAATCCATTGATGTCGGTTTTTGGTCATTGCATAAATCAAGCCCGCTCCACCTAGGATTGGAATCACCCCAAGCGTTGCCAGCCAGGCCTGACTTGGCAAGTATTGAGCCGTTGCCCAGCCGCCGCCAATCGTGATCAACAAGCCCGCCAACAGCAAACCTCCAACAGCCGCTGCGAACCACTTCTGATCGCCTTTCGATCGACTTTGCGCGAATTGACACAGATATGTCGCAGTTAACACAGCCAACGCTGGATAACAGGGAGTCACATAACTTGGAAGCTTTGTCTGGGCAATCGTAAAGGCTACCACCTGAACACCAACCCAGCACAACATCAAACAAGCTGAAACTCTCGCACCCGACATTTCACTACGCGTTCTGTCCATAGCCGTTCCGCCATTTTTTAGCAGACCAATAGCGACCGGCCCCCAAAATACAGACCAAGGAAAAAAACCAACCAGAATTGCAACCGGATAAAACCAGATTCCGCCCGAATGATTCTCAAGTGATTCTGTCGCGCGCCCGAAGTGTTCACCTAGGAAAAACATGCGTGTGAAATCCCCGTCCGTTCGTTGATCCACCATGATGTACCACGGCAGAGCAACAGCTAAAACAAGGAGCGCTCCGGTGACAGGCCGCATTGCCCACAACGTTCTTAAAAAATGCGATGGCTGAAAAGTCCTGAAACAGTTTTCAATGAATCTCAAAACTGTCCCTCGCAATCCCCCAGAGGAATCACTGCCTCGCGAGGGCAACGTCTGAATTAACATGAACAGGCCGATCATGGCCATGGGCAATAAAAACCCAACCGGACCCTTTGCCAGCACACCCAATCCGAGCATCAGATACATCCCGGCGACATACCACCGGTTACTTGGAAACCAGACATTCTCTCGAACTAATCGAAGCTCTCCATTCTTCCTCGCAAAAGTGCCAAGGACGTATATCATTAACGCCACTGTCCCACAAAAAATCAAAACCGAATCAGGAGTTGCGGCTCTAGCCGCAACATCGAACATGAGACTAGTCGACAATGCGATCGCCGAGTAGAACGCAATCTTAGACCCCAGCAGCCGTCGCGCGAGGGCATAGGTAGCAAACGTGGTTCCAGTCGCCAAAGCCGCGGACCAAAATCTCGCCGCAAATTCATTTACCCCAAAGATGGAATAGGCGAACATAATCAACCAATACAACAAGACTGGCTTTTGATGCCTTAGCTCGTCGTTAAAGATAGGCACAACCCACTGACCTTGGGCCAACATCTCGGCGGCGCACCCTGCATTACGAGGCTCATCTCGATCCCATAACTGAGTCTCACCAAGGTTGAAAAAATAGACAACCGTAGCGATACCCAGCAGAATGATAACGTGCCAAAAAGTTTCACGCATGGATGAAAGCCTAGGTAACCAAAATACAAAACTTGTAAGCTAGGCAGTTTAAATCGAAGACAAAAACCCGACAACGGCAAGTTAGGTGCTATCGCATTTAGCAACGACAACAGGAAGACCAAGCAATTACGAATACCGACAGCGACCACCTCGCCCAACCGGCGACCTAATTTCTCAGAAAACCCTCTAGATCCTTAAAGAAATTGGGATAGGTCTTGGAAACACATTCGGGATCTAAAATCTTAACCCCAGCCTGCCGCAAACCAACCAACGCTAAACTCATCGCCATCCGATGGTCATCATAAGTCTCGATTTCCGCAGGTCGTGTTACCCCGGGATGAATCGTCAGGCCGTCCTCACGCTCCTCTACCGTTGCTCCCAGTTTCCGCAACTCAATCGCTAGGTTTCCTATTCGATCTGTTTCTTTCACTCGATTGTGGGCGATATTTCGGACGTTCGTCGGTCCCTCAACAAACAAAGCAACCGCAGCAAGCGTCTGTACGGTATCACTGACATTAGACATATCAATATCGATTCCATGCTTCGCAGGTCCGCGGACAGTCACCTGCCCCTGACCCCACTCCACACCACACCCCATCTGTTCAAGACAATTTACAAAACCGACATCCCCCTGAAGCGATCTTTCATCTAAGCCTAGAACTGTTGCCGAACCTCCGCAAATAGCAGCAACCGCCCAAAAATAACTGGCAGACGAAGCATCGGGTTCGATTTGATAGTCGCTCGCTTGATAAGTTTGCCCGCCCCCAATTTCAAATCTTCCAAATTGCTGGTCAACTTCAACCCCAACGCCAAAAGACTCCATCACCCGTTTCGTCATTTCAACATAAGGCCGGGAAATCAACGCCCCGTCGATTTCGATAACCGTATCCTGAGCTGCCAACGGGGCAGCCATCATCAGACCACTTAAATACTGACTCGACAAATTTCCTTTGATTCTAACCGTACCACCCCGGGAACGCTGAGTTGAAATTCGAACCGGTGGACAACCACCCGGCGAGTCAGTCTCAACATTGAGATGAAGCATCTGAAGTGCATCCACTAACGGCCCAATCGGCCGCTGCCGCATTCGCGGAATCCCATCAAGAACGTAATCGCCACCGGCAACAGCCAACACAGCAGTTAAAAAACGAATGGTGGTACCACTATTCCCAATGAACAAGTCTGCTTTTTGAGTGGGAATCAAACCTCCCACCCCCTCAATAACTGCACATGACGAAGAGGCATCATGAGAGACTGAAACCCCTACGCGATTCAGGGACTCAATCATCACCCGCGTATCATCGCTATCGAGAACTCCATTGAGAACGGATCGCCCTGACGCCATAGCCGCGATGGGAAGCGCACGATTTGTGAGACTCTTGGAACCTGGCGGCCGAATGGAGGACGCAACGGGCGCAAACACAGGCTTGATTTCCTTATAGCTATTCATGGATCCCAGTTTATTGTCTTTCCAACAAATTCATTACCCCAACTCAAGTAAAACCAACATCCGCCACTTGCAACTATGAAAAACAAGAAACTTCACAGCCAAGGGCACGCTCGTGACAGGCAAAACAATGCCCCCGACATTACAGCCATCCATCCACCCAAAATCGCGAGCCAGTCAGAAGCATCAATTGCGTGCAATCCTATACCAAAACCAACGAGCCCCCAACGGAAACCACTTCCACGCCGAGCCAACATCACCAAGAAATCAGGCAACATGCCCTAATCGGACGCTGCTTCCCACAATCCAGTGCTAAACAGCGCATTCGGTTTGCCACCTCCGATGGCGAAAACTATACTTCGGGTTAAACAATCTCGGATTCCAAACGAGATATTCATTGATACCGCGATACAACCCATGGAGCCCCCGATGAACACTGGATTTAATCGTCGCCAATTTCTGGCAGCTACCGGAACCGCCGCTGCAATTGGAGCCACAGGAAATCTAGCCAAGGCTAACTTACTTAATAGCACCCCCGCCAAAAACGAATTATTCGAAATCTCACTGGCTCAATGGTCGCTCCACCGAACACTTCGCAGTGGTAAACTGGATAACCTTGATTTTGCGAAAACCGCCAAAGAAGAATTTGGGATCTCTGGTATCGAATACGTTAACCAGTTCTTCAAGGACAAAGCTGAAAACGAAAAATACCTCGGCCAAATGAAGAAACGGGCCGCCGACCACGGTGTCGAATCAGTTCTGATCATGATCGACGGCGAAGGAGCACTTGGCGACGCCAATGAGGCAGCTCGAACAAAAGCGATTGAAAATCACCATAAATGGGTTTCCGCTGCAAAATTCCTCGGCTGCCACTCTATTCGCGTCAATGCAAAATCCCAAGGTTCCTACCAAGAGCAAGTCTCACTCGCTGCAGACGGACTTGGCAGACTCTCCCAATATGCCGAAAAAATGGGAATCAACGTCATCGTTGAAAACCACGGTGGACTCTCCTCCAACGGCCAATGGCTTGCCCAGGTTATCAGAAAGGTCAACATGGACAACTGCGGAACCCTTCCCGATTTCGGAAACTTCCGCATCGGCAAAAACAAGAAAACAGGTAAGCAGGATTGGTATGATCGCTATATGGGAATGTCGGCTTTGCTGCCCTTCGCCAAAGCAGTGAGCGCTAAAAGTCATGACTTTGACGCCGATGGAAACGAAACCTCGACGGACTATTTAAAAGTGATGCAAATGGTCATGGATTCTGGCTACCACGGGTGGGTCGGCATTGAATACGAAGGTGGCAAACTGAGCGAAGCCGATGGAATCAAGGCGACAAAAAAATTGTTAGAGTCCTGCCGACAACAACTGAGCAACGCTTAATTCAAGCTGCCGCAGGAGGTGCTGCCGATCCCAACAACCTAAACTACCAGCACCACCCAAACCTAACCCAATTCCAGTCCAGCGGATAATCCGCTGGACTTTTTTAATGTTTCACAGCTCATTTTCAAAAAAAAGCTAAAGAGGACACTCTGGATATGCAACTCCACCGCGTGCACACTTTTTAAGCACGACAGGACTGCACAACAAACAAGCACGCGTGCACGGTTTATTTGCAAAACCGCCATTTCGCCGTAAGTGCAAGCAGTTTAATGACATTAGTTCGACTGCTTGCCATCGGGTGATTATGGGGCTGAAGAGATGCTCAGTCGGAGCCAAGGGGCTTCGGGGAGCAAACGTTATTCAGAAACCCCCAGATATCGCACAGCGAAAGGAGTCCACTATGAACGACCTCATGATGCAAAAAGAAGGTTTTACAGGACGTTGTCAAAAAGTATTACAAGTCGCCAAGCCGCTCTTTCACGAGAAGCCGGATTGGGTCACTTTCTTCCGGGAAACCCTGGGAGTCAAAGGAGCCGCTAGGGCCGTTTTTCCATCCCAAGAGGAATACGTCCTCTTCGAGCAATCGGCGGAATTCGCCGAGATTCAGAAGATGGTCGCCAGCCTGAGAACCAGAAAAGCAGGTGGCAGCAAAAACGAAGCAACTCGCGTGATCACCGTCCGACTTCCAGAGAGCCTCCACGAAGCTCTCAAAGCCGAAGCCAGCGACCACAACACAAGCATGAACAAGCTCTGCATCTCAAAGCTATTACAGGTTCTCGTTGAAAACGAAAAAGCGGCGAAAAACCCACCCGTTCCACGCCCCTCAACCCTGCCCTCCAACCCAGTACCCAAGCCGACTCCGTCACCACTGGCAACCCAGCCAACTCCCACGACGCCAAGTCCTAATTTCCGGTCCACCTACACACCGCCAACCAACCCCGGACAACCCTTTCGGTTTGGCCAGTAATTAGATTTGGCCAGTAATTAACTACCGGCAGACAGTAACGCAAACTTCGCATTTGGAGCATGAAAACCGAATGCGAGAAACCACCCAGAACTTCCATCCGGCCGCGACTCCCGCCCAGCCTACTGGAAGGCCTGAAAGATATCCCACCTGAATAACAAACCTTCACGGGCGTCACGCCGTTGCTTCACGCGACGGCTTGACGCTTTTTTTGCCCACCTGAGACCCAATTTGAATTAAGCTACCCCCTTTCAGCCATAGCCCGAACAACCGCCCCTCAATCCAAGAAACTACCAATCGGTTTGAATAACTGGAATGTAATCATCATTGGAGCTGGAGCAGCCGGTCTGATGGCTGCCGCGAGCGCTGCTGCGCGAGGCCAGCGAGTCCTTCTTTTAGAAAAAAACAAGAAGCTTGGCGTCAAAATACTCATGTCAGGCGGCACCCGCTGCAACATCACTCACGACTGTGACGTCAAATCAATCGTTTCTGCCTTTGGCCGCCAAGGAAAATTCCTTCACTCAGCCCTTTCTGCACTGCCGCCCAAAGAAGTCATTCAAAAAATCGAGAGCCAGGGCGTCGAAACCAAAATCGAATCCACAGGAAAGATCTTTCCCGTCAGCAACAAGGCAATTGACGTCCGAGACGCCCTCGTCAACCTTGCCTTGACCGCGGGCGCTACGATTAAACCAGAACAAACCGTTCTGGAAATACGAAAGACGGGCAACCAATTCCAGATTGAAACACAAACTGATCACCTTGAATGCGACGCACTGATCATCACAACCGGGGGGAAATCTTACCCCGGATGCGGCACAACTGGTGACGGTTACCAGTGGGGCCAACAATTTGGACACTCGATCATCGACACCGTCCCAGCACTCGTCCCCATTCTCAACGACTGCAAGTGGGCGAACGATCTCAAAGGGATCACAATCGAGCACACTTCCGTTGATATCTGGCAGCCCGAACAAAACACAGGCGACTCGGAAGTACTCACCAAGTCAGAACGAAAGGCTCGCAAGTCACGATCGCTCGTCAACCGAGACGGTTCCTTCCTGTTCACGCACTGGGGTTTTTCTGGACCTGCAATACTCGATGTTAGTCGCGCAGTCGCCAGACACCCCAACCGTCGCTCACTTGAACTGATCTGTGACTTTTACCCCCAACTCTCAGTCGGCCAGCTAGAAGAATCACTTCGGAACAAAAAAACAAGAAACGGGAAACAACAAACTGGAAACCTACTCAACGAACTGTTTCCCAAACGCCTTGCTGAATCACTTATTCAATCGGCGAACATAGAACTTGAATCGCGAAACGCAGAACTTTCCAAATCTCAATTCAGCGCTTTAGTAAACCAAGTGAAACGTTGCCGGTTTTCAATCAATGGCACTCTTGGCTTTGAAAAAGCAGAAGTCACTGCGGGCGGAATAAATCTAAAAGAAATTGACAGCAAGACAATGCAGTCGAAAACAATGCCAGGGCTCTACTTTGCAGGGGAAGTACTCGACTTGGATGGCCCCATTGGTGGATTCAATTTCCAATCCGCGTTCAGCACCGGATGGCTGGCCGGACTCTCCGCGGCCAGAGACACCGACTAAACAAACCGCGACTCGAATAAATCAACCACAACATCCACTATCAAAGAATATACCGGCTTAGGTCTTCGTCTTCAGCGACCTTGCCCAAACGCTCTTGAACATAAGCAGCATTGATGGAGACTTTCCCAATTTTCTGACCTGGTGCCTCAAAACTGAGTTCTTCGAGCAACCGCTCAAGAATCGTATACAACCGCCTCGCCCCAATGTTCATCGTCGATTGGTTAACTTGAAATGCGATGGTCGCCAACTCATCGATACCATCCTCGGTAAAGTCAAGATCCACTGATTCAGTCTTCAACAAAGCCTGATATTGACGCGTCAGTGAGCTTTTAGGCTCTGTCAAAATCCTGACGAAATCTTCTTTCGTGAGATCGTTCAACTCAACTCGAATGGGAAACCGTCCCTGCAATTCCGGCATGAGTTCACTCGGCTGATTACGATGAAACGCTCCCGCGGCTATGAACAAAATGTGGTCTGTATTTATATAGCCGTGCTTCGTCTGAACCGAAGTTCCCTCCACGATTGGGAGCAAATCGCGTTGCACTCCCTGCCGAGAAACATCGGTCGACTTCCCTTCCGCTGCAATGACCTTATCAATCTCATCGAGGAAAATTATTCCCGCGTTCTCAGCCAGTTCAATTGCATTTGCATTAATTTTGTCTGAGTCAAGCAACGCATCACATTCTTGCTCAAAAATGACTTTCCGCGCCGCCGTAACGGTCATCTCTTTTTTCGACCGGTTGGTTGGCATTATTTTTTCAAGCATCCCTTGGAAATCCATATCCATCTGCTCGACGCCCATTCCGCCCATCATGACCGGTGAGGCTTTTTGCTCGATCGTAATTTCGACCGTGCGATCTTCCAAGTCTCCACTGACCAACATCTTTTTCATTTTTGACTTGGTTCGCTCAAACGAACCATCTGCTTCCGCGTCTGACTCCGATTCATCGACCGTCGCAGAAAATTCGTACTTCACAGGCGCGGGACACAACAATTCAATCAGCCGTTTATTAGTCCTTTCCTCTGCCTCTTGCTTTACGTTCTCACGCTGAGAAGCTCGCACCAGTGCGATCGAATTATCAACCAACTCACGAACCATACTCTCAACATCGCGCCCGTAATACCCAACTTCGGTATACTTGGTCGCCTCAACCTTAATGAACGGAGCCCCGGTGAGCTTAGCCAACCGACGTGCAATTTCCGTTTTTCCGACACCGGTTGAACCAATCATCAAGATATTTTTTGGCGATACTTCGTGCCGCATCTCGTCAGACAATTGCTGGCGACGCCAACGATTTCGAATAGCAATGGAAACAGCACGTTTCGCCTCGGCCTGACCAACAATATGACGGTCGAGTGCGGAGACAATTTCTTTCGGGGTCATCGGATTCATAATACAAACAACCTAAACGGTCACTCTATTTCAATTCTGTAGTAAGTAAGAAGTCTATTCACCATCGAAACGCTTCACGGGAACGCCAGTAAGCCCAACTAGCTCAACCGAACCACTACCCTGCCACTCAATCTAGGCTGGGCAATTAATTTCTTCGACAACGATATTAGTGTTGGTATAAATGTCAATTCCGCCGGCAATCGTCAACGCTTCGCGAACAATTTCTGAAGCGTTTAAATTGCTATGAGCCTTGAGAGCTCTCGCCGCTGCGATCGCATAATTGCCCCCGGAACCAATGCCAACAATCCCATCCGTCGGCTGAATCACGTCGCCCGTTCCACTGATTAGCAATGTATGCTTACCGTCGGTAACGGTTAAAAGAGCCTCCAACTGCCGTAACATTTTGTCCATCCGCCACTGCTTAGCTAATTCAGTGGCAGCACGGACGATGTTGTTCGGCGAGTCTTTTAACTGCGACTCAAACCTCTCCATCAACGCAAACGCATCAGCACTGCTACCAGCAAAACCGCACAGAACCCGCCCGTCCAACAGTTTTCGAATCTTCATGGCATCCGCTTTCATAACGGCTGTCCCAAGTGTGACCTGGCCGTCTCCTCCCATCGCAACCGTCTCGCCATGATGGACAGTTAAAATCGTAGTCGCGTGTATTTTCATTGCATCGGTCATCTATAGTCTCTTTTCAAAGCGGCTTTGCAGGTCCTACAGTCTACTCCATTCAAGAATATCCTCCAGCATGGTGGAACGAAAAACTCAAACCGAAGCACGCCCTCACGCATGCACCAA
This sequence comes from Mariniblastus sp., assembly GCA_029251085.1. Lineage (GTDB taxonomy): Bacteria > Planctomycetota > Planctomycetia > Pirellulales > Pirellulaceae > Mariniblastus. Next base: position 98,628 of record JAQXDZ010000050.1, on the reverse strand, counting down.
GCCAACGTGGCCCAACAATCTGGCTGACTTTATTAAGCTGGCACTTGCCTCAACACGCTCAAACTTCCCATAATCTAGTTTGAATTAAATCAACAATCCTCCGCAACCTAAGCCAAACAATGAACTCAAACGATGATGCCAGTTTTTCTTCGTTCCGAAGCCCATTGCTGATGAATGGCGACGACACAGCAATTCTTATCATTGACGCACAAGAAAAACTGATGCCTTTGATTCAGAATCATGATGAAATCCAAACCAATATCATCAAACTGCTCCGAGCCGCAAAAGCACTTGGCGTTACCACCGCAGCCACTGAACAATATCCTCGCGGCTTGGGAACAACGGTAGAGCCAATTCGAAATGAACTGGAGCCCAGTGAATTTTCCCCGATCGCCGAAAAAACAATGTTCAGCTGCCGGGAGTGCGACGGCTTACTCACAAAACTATCAAAATCCGGAATCCAGAATTTACTGCTCTGCGGGATCGAAACCCATATCTGCATTGCACAATCAGCAATGGATTTAATGTCACTTGGATTTCGGACCTTCATCTGCGCCGATGCAGTCGGTTCTCGAAACACTCTCGATCACCAACTCGGCATTAATCGAATGGAGAGCAATGGTGCTGTCATCACAACTACAGAAGCTGCGATCTTTGAAATGTGCGTGGATTCAAAAAACCCAGCGTTTAAAACAATCTCCAAACTAGTCCAGTCGTAACTTCGAAACGGTTCCACGGGCCAGTTTGTGTTTATCGCAACGAACTACTTGTCTTCTGGCTTAGGTTTTCGCCGCGATCGCTCTGGCTTCTGCTTCAACTCAGTTTCGTCCATTTTTTTTATGGTGCCAAACAAGTGACCACCAACGCCACCGCCCTCTCCGAGGTGAGCCCAAGTCCCTGCGTACTGCCCCTGCCGAATTAAGACGCGTGCGTCAAATGTTCCAAACCCGGGGAAAGTGACCCGGTCAACTGTAATCACAGGCGTTCCCCCGGCAAATTTTATCTCAATTGGAGGAAGCGGCAGTGTGGCATCCTTCCCTCCGTACTTAATTCGAGCAATCAGATTCCAATAATCACCCTTGGCACCCTTCTCCGCTTTAATGATCTCATAAGTTTCGGTCTGATTCCCTTTCACTCCCGTCATCGAAAACTGCCCTTCCCAGCGAGTCCCAGTGAGGTACTTTGCCAGTTTATCGTGAAGCGCTTTGGTATCTGCGGAAACTGCCGACTCTTGCGAACTGCCGGCGAGCCGGGTTTCACTCTTTTTGACAGCTTCTTGGCCCCAACCCTCGGTTGGCACACTCAAAGCCCACGAAACCGAGAACAAACCGAAGACAAACAGCCTTCCGATGGAGTCCATCAACCCTAAATTGCGTTCACTAAATATCATCATTCCACTCCAATAACAGTGTTCCACGCTGCCGCCACAGGACAGCTGGCGGTTTCGCAGGCAGAAAGCTCAACGCCTCTATCTTAATGCGAGACAGCAAAATTGTCATGGGATAGCTGAAATCTTCACTCAAAACGGGCATGAAAAACCCAATTGTGAAAGCCCTCATTCTCTTGGTATCCCATTTCCCAAACTGCCATTTCGACTGGTGTTGATCAAATCCCGCAGCCCATCTAAGCTACGCAATCAAACCTCAGGGAAACCTGTTTTTTCCATTGAATCATTCGCGCGAAGGAGTTGCGTGTGTTCGTCGCCGCTACCACCCAGTGCTTTCCAAATCGCCCTTTGGACAGCGCCATAGAAAAGCTGGCAGATCTTGAATTTTCACACATCGAGATTGGCATCCATGAAGACAGTGAGCATATCAAGCCATCCGAGGTCGTTTCGGACATGGCAGCTTGCTACGACAAAATTAATTCAACTCGCCGTCTGACCGTAACAGGCCTTAGCCTGGACATCGCAGAAGAAGGCGAAGATTATTTTCAGACATTTATTAAATGCTGCGAATTAGCAAAACTCTCCAAAATCGTCACCCTTACTGTTCCTTCCGGGGAGCACGGGACCCCGTTCAACGAGGAAGTGGAGCGTTACAAGCGACTCGTAAAAATTGCTGAGCAACACGGAGTGCGCGTTGCAATGCGTTCGAAAGTGGGGAACATCTCCGCTGATCCAGATACCGTTTCGGTGATTTGCGGCCACGTCAAAGGACTGGGACTGTCACTTGACCCGAGCCATTATCACTTCGGACAGCCCCCAGAGGTCGCCACCTATGAAAAACTCATGGGGTACGTCCACAATGTTTACCTCCGAGATTCGACCCCCGACAATCTTCAAGTTCGTGTCGGTCAAGGAATCATAGAATACGGAAAACTAATTAATTTACTCCGTAAAGCCGGTTACGACCGAGCCCTCTGCGTTGATATCCAACCTGATCCAGAATTAGATCACGACGGTGAGCTTCGCAAGTTGAGGCTTCTGCTCGAGAGTCTGATTATGGTTTAGGCTTTAAGTTTCACGCTGGCCAAGGCATTGCCAACTAGAGCATTTGCCGGTCATCAACGAATCACGAAAACACGCGACTTCCGGTCGCGTGTTTTTTTATTTCTCGTTGGTTCCGTCGAGATACTCAAGAGAAAGCGGTTGGTCTGATTTTGGATTCCCAACTCGAATCCCAATGGAACCATCCAGCACACGATCGATTAACTGCCCAACGATTTCAGCCCGCCATCCATCTGCGAGCGAAGGCGGAGAACTCAGCTCGATCATTCCTAATCGCCAGGCCGCCATGGTGCGAACATCCTGCGATGTTCCCACAATATTTGGCGCGATACTCTCTGTCTTACACACCACCGCAAGCGCGGTGTTCAAAAACTGCCCCAGCAGCCCAAGATTCATCGTCTTCCCCCTGGGCATCTTTTTGGGGCACTCGTTATCAGAAAGCTGATTCGCTACCTCAATCGCCTTCGAAATTGGATCAACCATATTTTTGGAGACACGATGATCGAACCCTCGAATCGCTTTCATGCGGCTTACATCAGGTGTGCCACGCTTGGCAAGTTCAACCAACAGATCATCCGGTAGTATGCGCTTTGCAGCCCGATTCTTTTTCTCAGCTTCTTTGTCTCGGGCAATCCACAATTCCTTAACGATCGCGAGTGCTCGACGATTTAGATTTGAAATTCCTGCCACCCGTTGCCATTGCGGCTCATTCTCAGTTTTTTCAAGCGAGGTCTGCCAAATATCCATTTCGGCTTCAAACCACTCCATCCGGTTAAGCTTACTCAGATTGCTCGACACGACGTCAAAAAGCCCTTTTAAATGGGTCACATCTGACAACGCATAATCGATTTGCCGCTTCGACAAAGGTCGCCGCATCCAATCAGTTCGCGTCTCTCCCTTATCAACTCGCGCCCCCAATAATCGGGAAACTAAGTTGCCGTACGACGCAGGATACTCCAAACCGGTCATCCCGGCGCCAAGCTGCACATCGAATAATTTCTTGGGACGACGACCACAGGCCCGGTAGCAAAACATGAACTCTTCTCGGGCAGCATGGACGACGGTCACATGATCCCCTTCCACTAACAAATCCCAAAAAGCCGAGAGATCTTTGACCGCTAACGTATCAATAATCGCGTAGCGACCGTCGGCGGCGACCTGTACGAGACACAACTGGGGTCGATAACGGCTCTCCGAAACAAACTCAGTGTCAAATCCGATGAATTCGCAACCGCGAACCGCTTCGCAAAAATCGACCAGTCCTTGATCCGTTGTGATGTGCTCGAATTCAATTCCGTTTTGCATTTTTTCTCAAGCTAATTGGAGAAATGAGTTATGATGGCAGGGAAGAGCAGGAGGTTCACGATTGAACGCTCACGCTTATAACCTATCGTCTCAATCGAACCTTGACCACTCCTGTCGCACACGTATCTCTGCGGTCTAAGCGTGGCAGGCGATGGCTTTCACGCCGGCAGACTGACTACCTCGATAATGGTTAATTCAGTTTTTCGAACCCTTTCCCGTTAAACACGGACACTAATTGCACGGAGTTCTATTTTGACACAGCTACTGGTTAGCATTCGTGATACCACTGAAGCCGAATTGATCAATGACTGCGAAATTGCAATTGTTGACGTCAAAGAACCGAACCGTGGCTCGCTCGGAGCAGCATCTCCAAAAACACTTGAAGCCATTTCACGCATCATTTCGCAACCCCAAACCCTTAGCTTTGCTGCGGGCGAACTCTTGGATTGGCTCTCGCCCCATGGCCAAGCTCTCAACCAGTCTCCCCGGCATTATTATGGAAACCTTTGGAACCGTTATAATTTCATCAAGCTTGGTTTAGCCGGAGCAACCCGAAGCAAGCATGACTGGCGAACACAATTACAACTCTTTTTTGACGAAATACCGCGGGACTGCAAAACGAAACCAGTCGTCGTTTCCTATCTTGACTTTGAAGCCAGCCAATCCCCCACTCCCAATGACCTAATCGAATTCGCAAGCTCGGTTGATGCGTGCTCAACCATCCTATTTGATACTTTCGATAAATCGAAAAACTCGCTTGCCAACCAAAGCCAGACAGAACTGACCAGCCTTATCACAGAAGCAAAATCTCAATCACTGACGACTGTTCTGGCTGGCTCAATTACAACCGATTGCCTAGACGACGCCCTCACCCACCAACCGGACTTCATCGGCGTCCGCGGGGCAGTTTGCGGTTCCCACAGAACGGATTCGATTACACCCGAACGAGTTAACGAATTCGTCCACGGATTACAACAGGCGAATTGGAATCGTGCTTCAAAAAAGCAAAATTCATTCTGAAATAGATTTTGAGAAAAATTGGCGTTCGTGAAAAAAATCGTTGACTTTGCAATCAACCGCCTCATATTGGGTTCCAACAAGTGCGAGGCAAGGCGTGCCTCCGTTTTCGAAAGATGAATTCCCAGTAACTTCGGTAAAAGAGGATTCTTATTTCATTGACTGCCGGCGTTGGATTGCCAAAGATTTTCAATTTGACAACAACCTGTCAGCACAAAACAACTTATTCATGGATGGTTTCAGAGGCAGCAATGCCATAATTCGTAACGATTGATCTAGAAAGGAATTTGTTGTGCCAGAATCGGTATTAGAAGCAATCAGACACGGGCAATGGGACTTTGAGCCAAACGAAGTAGACCAGGAGGAGTACAACTGCACTGCTGCTCTTCCAGGCTCAAATGAAAAAATAACCGCGCTCGCAGCGCGAGCGGAAGAGGGGCTACCACTCTGGCACCCCGCTGACCGAAGAAGCTTCGATGACTCGGAAGACGCATTTACATAGGGAAAAACAAACCTGCAATTGAACCCTAAAACAATCGCTGAGTGAGCGTTGTTTTAGTTACGCTTCTTAAGCACGTGACCGACCCTCGACAACGACATCGCTCGTTACAAATTGGGGACGCCAAAAACCAGCAAAGGCCGGGAATGGTTTGAAGGATACCAAAGAACAACATGAAGGCAGCAACTACGCCCCGTCTTCAGCATCCTCGGTATCACAAACAGAACTCTGGAACACTTGTTGCGACACTTCCCCAAAACAACGACGACAAATTTAGTTGCCGCGATCGCAGCAGAAACGCCGCTCTCCACTTCCTAAACCCAAGCTAACTCGTTAAAACTTGGGCTCAGAATTGGCGATAGCGACTTGGATTCGTTAACGTGCCGAACAAGTCATATCCGCCGCTAACAATTGTAACGAGAGACGAATGGCGAAATTTAATGTTGCTGTGGTTCATGGTGTACCCCGGCAAACTGCAGTTACAAAACTGAGAAGTTTTGCAGATCAAATTCGAGACAGCGGGGCTATCGAAGTAACAGACGTCCAAGAAACTTGGGACGATGACGGCAATTTAGAATTCTCATTTAAAGCGATGGGAATGAGCATCTCCGGGACAATGACGGTATGCGAGGACAATGTCACCGTCGCCGGCACCATTCCATTCGCAGCTCTACCCTTCCGAGGTGCAATTGAGAGCCAGATCGCCGAAAAAATCCGGGAAGCCATTGGCTAACCCCTGAACTTACCACTAACGAAAATTTCCCGGGACCAGAATTACCCTCTCTGAAGTCGGTGGGTGTCAATTAATGATTTGACGACTTCCGGATCTGGTATCCCGGAAACGGAAATCTCCATCCCGCTTTGGCCTGCGCTCGAGACACCGATCATTCCAACTCCGAACAGTCGCTGAAATAGAGTTTGCTTGAGCTGCACGTTTCGCACATCCTGATGCCAGACTTCCGTAATTGACTTGGATAAAATCCCCCGTCTCAGACGCGTGCGTTCACTACTGACTGTCAACGTTGTTCCTCTGCACTTCACCCACCAAAGGAAAAATATGACAAACCCAACTAAGACCACGCACAGCAAACACGTGACACAAAACTCAACAGGTCGGTTTCGAAACATCGATGGATGCTGTTCATAAAATATTTCTTCTTTAAGAATTTTCATCACTCGATAAAAGGGGAGAGCTGTCATTTCCAACCACAGTTTTACGGTTTTCTGCAAGCCTGTAAAACGTGGCATACCGTCAGCTATTCGTTGAAGATGCGAAAATATTGAAATCTTTTTTGAATTCGGCAATTAATTAGGTGGGGCACCAAAGTTCTTGCCCAACCAGACTACCTATTCGCCGGTCACACACCATATTTTGGGAAACCCAGCTTATGTCATCATGAAAAGGACGATCTTGCTCATAAAACGGGACGACCTCTCTTAGTTGCTGATAAACCGATGTTAGCTTAGGACTGGTTTTTAAAGGCAACCTAAACTCGATTCCCTGGCACGCAGCGAGCAACTCGATTGCGATGATCTTTGCCGCATTCTCATTCATCGGACCAAGACGCCTCGCAGCATAGGTCGCCATGCTAACGTGATCTTCCTGATTCGCACTTGTCGGCAAACTGTCTACGCTGACCGAACTTGCGAGATGCTTATTCTCGCTGGTTAAAGCAGCCGCAGTTACTTGGGGAATCATGAAACCAGAATTCAAACCACCGTCATTGGTCAAAAACGATGGCAACTCGCTTAAATGCCGATCAATCAACAAAGCGATTCGACGCTCGGACAGCGAACCAATTTCAGCAATCGCATTGGCTAACATATCCGCAACCATGGCCACCGGTTGAGCATGGAAATTCCCCCCCGACAAGATTGCGCCTTCTTCGAAAAAAACCAACGGGTTATCGGAGACTGCATTCGCTTCATCGACCAACACTCGGCCAGCATGCCGAATCGAATCAAGGCAAGCTCCCATCACTTGCGGCTGACAACGCAATGAATAGGGATCTTGGACTCGACTGCAATCGCGATGTGATTGTCGAATTTGACTATCACGAAGTAGCTCACGGTAGGCCCGTGCGCAATCCTGCTGTGCACGATGATTACGAATTTCGTGGATCCGTTCATCAAACGGCGTGTCACTTCCCTTGGCTGCATCGACTGACATCGCCCCTGCTACGACCGCAGCAGAAAAAACTTTCTGGCAATCAAAAAATCCAGCGAGGGCGAGCGAAGTCGAAACCTGCGTTCCATTAATTAGCGCCAATCCCTCCTTTGGCCCCAAGACTAATGGCGGGATTCCCAACCGATCCAGTGCTTCCTTTGCCGGCATTGCAACGCCCTGCAGTCGCACTGAACCTTCACCTATTAATGCCAAACTCATGTGAGCCAATGGAGCCAAATCTCCACTTGCGCCAACCGAACCCTGCGACGGTATACAGGGTAATACTCCAGCATTAAAACAAGCAACCAGCGACTCAATAACAGCCGGCCTAACACCGGAATAGCCGCGGGCGAGACTTGCTAACTTGAGCAACATCACCAACCTAACCACCGAGTCTTCCAGCAAGTCCCCAACTCCTGCACAATGAGAGCGAACCAAGTTAAGCTGCAATTGAGCGAGATCCGCCGCCGGTATTTGCTGATGGGCAAGCAAACCAAATCCAGTATTCAAACCATAAATCGAATCACCAGAAGCCAGAAGATCCAAAACCGCCTGGTGAGAGCGTTTTACATTTTCCCAGCATTGACTTTCCAATTGAATTTCAATCGGACCTTCAAAAGCCGCCGCCAAGATTTCCAGAGAAAGACTCCCCGGTTGAATACAAAATTTCTGCATCGGATCATCCTACGAAAAAAATTGAACAGCCACCCAAAGCGTCTTCAACCCACCAACGCGCAATCCTTCAGCCATAAATTACCCGCGGTAATGTGCCCACTAGTCTCTTACCATTGGTAATTTTAAATTTTTGTCCTTGGCACACTCAATCGCTTCGGTGTATCCGGCGTCCGCGTGCCGCATCACACCGGTTGCAGGATCGTTAAAGAGTACTCTGGCAATTCTTCGGTCGGCATCTTCAGTTCCATCACAAACGATGACGGTTCCTGAATGCTGAGAAAATCCCATGCCAACACCGCCGCCGTGATGCAAGCTCACCCAAGTCGCACCGCTTGCCGTGTTGAGAAGTGCATTCAACAACGGCCAATCCGAGACCGCATCCGAGCCGTCCTTCATTGACTCCGTTTCCCGATTAGGACTCGCCACCGACCCTGAATCCAGATGGTCTCTGCCAATAACGATCGGTGCCGAAACCTCTCCCGTACGCACCATTTCATTGAAGGCCAAGCCAAGACGATCGCGATCCCCCAAACCCACCCAGCAAATTCTGGACGGAAGGCCTTGAAACTGAATTCGCTCTCGCGCCATGTCCAGCCATTGATGGAGGTGAGGATCATCGGGGATTAACTCTTTGACTTTTTGATCGGTCGCGTAGATATCAGCCGGGTCCCCCGATAGCGCAACCCACCGAAACGGGCCGATTCCTTTACAAAACAATGGACGAATATAAGCCGGCACGAACCCGGGGAAATCAAAAGCGTTTTCCAACCCCATCTCCAGCGCCACTTGCCGGATATTATTTCCATAGTCAAACACAGGAATCCCACGGCGGTGAAATGCCAACATGGCCTCGACATGAGTTTTCATGGATTGCTTTGCTGCCAAAATCACAGATTCTGGACTCTCCATCCTGGCTGCCGTGGCCTCGGAAAGGCTCCAGCCGGCAGGCAAGTAACCGTTGAGCGGGTCGTGCGCTGAAGTTTGATCGGTAACAGCATCGGGAGAGATTTCACGGCAAATCATCTCCGGTAAAATCTCCGCAGCATTACCAAGAAGACCAACCGAAACAGGATTCTCATTCTCAATCGAACGGTGAATCAAAGCCATGGCTTCGTCAAGCGTTTTCGCTTTGTGGTCGACATAGCCTGTTGCCAAACGTTTATCAATCCGCGACTCATCACACTCAATCGCTAGGATCGAAGCTCCTGCCATGGTCGCGGCCAAGGTTTGAGCACCACCCATCCCGCCTAGCCCTGAGGTCAAAATCCATTTACCTGACAGTTTGCCATCGAAATGTACCTTTCCCATCGAAACAAACGTCTCATAGGTTCCCTGCACAATCCCCTGGCTACCGATATAAATCCAAGAACCGGCAGTCATCTGACCGTACATCATTAGCCCGGCCTTATCGAGCTCGTGAAAGTGTTCCCAGTTTGCCCAATGAGGTACGAGGTTGCTATTTGCGATCAGCACCCGCGGCGCGTCTTCGTGCGTCCGAAACACGCCCACCGGTTTACCAGATTGAATCAGTAAAGTTTCATCCCGCCCCAACGAGCGTAAGGCGTTAACGATTTGATCAAAACATTCCCAATTCCGCGCCGCCTTGCCGATTCCACCATAAACCACCAACTCGTCTGGATTCTCGGCAACGTCAGGATCAAGATTGTTCATCAACATTCGCAAGGGAGCTTCGGCGAGCCAATGCTTACAACTAATGGTGGTTCCCACCGGAGCCTTAACTGCTCGACTCTTCGTACTCATGTTTATCCATCCCCACAACATTGACGCAATGAATTTATTTTCCTTGCATTTATAGTGATTTTGTTAACCGCCCGCCAACTTGAACCACCAAATTGACTAGACTGCTTGTTCACCAAGTGGACAACTCTTTTGAAGTGTTTCACCAACCGACCATGGTTCGATATTGTCTACTGTTAACAAGAATTCAATCTCCGAATTGGATTTCCCGCGTCCCGTTATTCGCAGCCATTTACCTTGCTCCAATAATAACTCTGGATCCTCAATGAATAGTATTTCTGGTCACGAGGTGGTATTTCGCGGATTCAATATCGCCACGATGGATCCCAATTCAGCAGAAATAAAGTGTGAGCTGTCTGGTGAGCCACTCGGCGGCCTAACCCAGCAGTTGGAATACGGGACGCTCAACGGAGCCGCGATTGGAGTGGAAGGAGGAAAGATCAAGTGGCTCGCGTTAGAACGCGAACTTGACCGCAACGAACTCACCTTCGCGCAGACCGTCAATGGCGAGGGAAAACTTCTGACTCCTGGCTTGATCGATTGCCATTCCCATTTAGTTTTTGGAGGGAATCGAGCATCCGAATGGGAGCGGAGGTTAAATGGTTGCAGTTACGAAGAGATAGCGAAACAGGGCGGTGGGATTCTTTCGACCGTTTCGGCAACGCGGGCTGCTACCGAAGAAGAATTATTTCAAACAGCTTCCAAGCGAATTAAATCGCTTCTAGGCGAAGGCGTGACAACAGTTGAAATCAAATCAGGATATGGGTTGGATTTAGATTCTGAATTAAAAATGTTACGCGTTGCCAACCGACTAGGATCAGAATTCCCAGTATCCGTCGAGGCAACTTTACTGGCCGCCCACGCGGTCGCGCCTGAATTCCAAGGGAATCCAGACGGTTTCATTCAGCATGTTTGCGATTCTATCATCCCGCAATCGGCTGAATCCTGCAGTGCGGTGGATGCGTTTTGCGAAACGATCGCTTTCAACCTTGCACAAACAGAACGTGTATTTGAGCGTGCGAAGCAGTTTGGGTTAAATATCAAAGTTCACGCCGAACAATTATCACACACCGGAGCTGCGGCACTTGCAGCAAACATGGGTGCGATTTCTGCCGACCATCTGGAGTTTTTAAGTGATCACGATTGTGCAACCTTGGGAAGACAGGGCACGGTCGCAACATTGCTGCCGGGAGCTTTCTATTGTTTGAACGAAAAACAAAAACCACCCATCGCAGCACTTCGTGAAAACCAGGTTCCCATCGCAATCGCTACAGATTCAAACCCTGGAAGCTCCCCCGTGCTCTCACTTCTTCTAATGGGAAACATGGCTTGCAATCTTTTTGGATTGACACCTTGCGAGGCAATTGCAGGGATGACTATCAATGCCGCCAAAGCCCTTCAACTGGATCAAACGATCGGCTCCATCAAGAAAGGCAAGCAAGCAGATTTCGCGACTTGGCATGTGCACTCACCGGCAGAACTCGTTTACAGTATTGGTGGCAATCCTTCCGCTGGTGTTTACAAGCTCGGAGAGAGGACTCAGTTTTGAACCCGCAGACTGAAATTGAATTTATAGTTGACACGGCTTTGATCGAGACGACGCCCGGAACCGAAGCGTGGAAAGAAAACGTTCGCTTTTCCATTTCGAAGGGAGTCATTACCCAAATCGATTATGACTGTCCCCCGACCGAATCATCGAGGTCCATCGCTGGGATTGCCATTCCCGCGATGGTCAACACTCATAGCCATGCGTTCCAACGAGGGTTTGCAGGAATGAGCGAATTCCGAACCGAATCACGGGACAGCTTCTGGACTTGGCGCAACCTAATGTACAAATTTGTTTCTGACCTGACTCCGGAAGATGTCTACATCATCGCCCGGCAGTTGTACTTGGAGATGGTCGTTGCAGGCTATAGCTGGGTCGGTGAATTTCATTATTTGCACAACAGCCCTTCTGGAAATCCTTATGCAAATCCCACCGAAATGGCTGATGCTCTACTGCGGGCGGCTGGAGAGGCCGGAATCGGAATTAATCTGCTACCCGTACTTTATCAGCGGAGTGGCTTCTCGGCCGAGGCAACAAATCACGGTCAACGGCGGTTCGGGCTTTCCTTGGATCAGTATTTTGGTTTAGTCGACAACTGCTGTGAAAAAATCACCGACAACCCCGATGCTGCGCTTGGGCTGGCGTTCCACTCACTCAGAGCAGTCAGCTCGGAAGCCATGCAGGAGGTACTTCAATATCGGACAAACCATTTAGTGGATTGCAGCGTCCACATTCATGTTGCCGAGCAGCAACTCGAAGTCGACGACTGCCTATTAGCGACCGGCAAGCGACCCCTTCAGTTTCTTTTTGACTCTTTTCCAATCGATGAATCCTGGTGTTTGATTCACGCAACCCACATGGACAACGATGAAATAGCGAGACTTTCAAGCTCGCGTGCGGTCGCCGGACTTTGCCCGACAACCGAAGCGAATCTTGGCGACGGATTTTTTCCAGCATCTCAATTCCTAGGTTCCGGAGGGCGAATTTCAGTCGGAAGTGACAGTCACTGCTCGGTCAATTTAAGAGAGGAATTACGCTGGCTCGAATACGGCCAGAGATTGTTGGGTGGGCAACGTGCTGCGTTGGGGACACCTCAATTTTCCACCGGGAGAAGACTTTATTCAGAGTGTGCCCAAAGTGGCGGGCAGGCCATCGGAATTAAGACGGGAAGACTTGCGGTAGGGTGCCGTGCTGATCTTTTGATTTTATCCCCCGACCACCCCACGATTTCTCACGCATCGAAGGATCGAATTCTGGATCGGTTTATATTTCTCAACACGGGGTGCCCGATTCAACAGCGCATGCTCGGAGGCAGGTGGATTGAAGAGAGACAACTTACCGAACAACTACTTCGCTCGAGAGTCGCCTTCAATCAACTCAATCAAAAGTTCTTTAAATGCCCCTGATCCGAAATATTAGGATGCAAACGAATTCTTGCCTTTATCACCAGCAGTCAATTATTTTTTGGGGCCAATCCTGATTACAAGTTGGGTTCCCAACGAGAGTTGTTACAATCGGTGACTTACTGCAATGCAAGCCCTCCGTACCAAACCATGCTTAAACGAATCTGGCAACTAATAAAGATGACGTTTTCGATTTGGGGAGAGTCGAATGCATCCCGAATGGCGGCGGCGTTGTCTTACTACACGATGCTTTCTCTTGCGCCTTGCCTGATGATGGCTATCGCAATTGCCGGATACATTTATGACGACTCCGTTGTCGAAAGCGAGATCATTCGACAAGTCGAACTGATTTCAACACCCGACATTGCAGAGACGGTAAAAGGGTTAATCCAACGTGCCTCTCAACCAAGTTCCGGTATCGTGGCAGGCACGATTAGTGTGTGCGTTCTAGTCTTCGCCGCCTCCGGAGTATTTACCCAGCTCTACGACACATTTAATCGTATTTGGGGAGTTTCCTACCAAGGATTCGAGGGACTTTTGTTTACGATCCGCAAGCGATTGATTGGCGTTGGTATGGTTTTAGTCGTCGGCGTGATGCTTATCGGAGCACTGATTACCGACTCGATTATGGCTTACATCAGTACGATGGTAGAAGGCTACCCACAGCTAGTCACCTGGTTAAGCCTATTTGATCGGAGCCTATCTTATTTACTCATGCCTCTCGTGTTCACGCTCATGTTTTGGTTTTTCCCTGCTACGAAAATCCATTGGAAAGACGTTTGGCCCGCGGGTATTTTGACGGCAGCCTTAATCGCAGGGAGTCGCTATCTAATCGGCTTCTACCTTAAATTCTCGACGACGAGCGAAGTCTACGGGGCGATGGGGTCACTCGTCGTCATTTTGATATGGGTCTACATCACTGGCCTGATGGTCTTTTTTGGAGCCTCATTCAGTCATGCGTGGGCTGATACTTTTGGCTCTCGAAGTAAGTTATCCAAGCCCGAATCAACCGATCACTCGGAAATAGCTTCTGAAAATGCTCCCTAGCTTTGGTTGGTGCAAATCCTAAGCAAAAATAAAGCGTGTCGCTTGCTAACGCCGCCCTCTCGGTTTGCAACAGAGAAACCGAGTCCAGTAAACCAAGATCGGGCGTAGTGCAAAAATCGAATTGAAGGTAACATAGGCGGCTTGCCTGGCAGGTTAATTCAGCCCTGAGATGACTCTTTAGTCAATTTTGACTGAGCCCGAGGTTTCAGCGATTTCCCGCCATTTTATTTACTCTTGGTTAGCACACATATTTTCAGGTAGATCGGTCCATGGAAGCCGGAATTGTTGGATTGCCCAACGTAGGAAAAAGCACGTTATTTAACGCCCTCACGCTGTCCAAAGCAGCGGCGAGTGAGAACTACCCATTTTGTACCATCGAACCGAACGAAGGTATGGTCAGCGTTCCAGATGACCGACTGGAAAAAATCACGACTTACATAACGCCTCAAAAGGTGATCCCAGCGACTCTTAAACTGGTCGACATCGCGGGAATCGTCAAAGGTGCGAGCGAGGGCGAAGGGCTAGGCAATAAATTTCTAAGTCACATTCGACAGGTCGATGCAATTCTTCAAGTCGTCCGCTGCTTTGAGGATGACGACGTGATCCACGTTAGTGGAACCGTCGACCCTTTGGCAGACATCGAGACGATTGAAATGGAGTTAATGCTGGCGGATATTGAGACGCTTCAAAATGCAGAATCAAAAGCGGCAAGAAATGCGAGATCCGGCGACAAGGAAGCCAAACAATTACTCAGTGCCATTGAAAAGTGCCTGAAGCACCTCGAAACAGAAAACCCTCTCCGCAGCCTGTCACTGCCAGACCCCGAAGCGAATGCGATCAAAGCCTACGGCCTACTCACCGCCAAACCGATCCTTTACATTGCCAACGTGGCTGAAGATGACTTGGAAGGTCAATCTCCTCTTGTTCAAAAAGTTCGCGAATACGCAGATAAGGTGAATGCAGGATTGGCAATCGTTTGCGCAAAGATCGAAGCAGAAATTGCGGAACTGGAAGCAGAAGATCGCTCTGAAATGCTGGAAGCGGTCGGACTCCAGGAACCAGCACTCGACAATGTTGCTCGGGAAACCTACCGCACCCTTGGTCTGCAAAGCTATTTCACCGCTGGTGAAAAAGAAGTACGTGCGTGGACCATTCACCAAGGATTTACCGGCCCGCAAGCTGCTGGTGTCATTCACACTGACTTCGAACGTGGCTTTATTCGCGTCGAAGTCTATTCCCTCGAAGATCTTGAGAATTACAAAACAGAGGTTGCCATTCGACAGAATGGCAAATTAAGGGTCGAAGGAAAGAATTACGTTGTCCAGGATGGCGATATTTGCCACTTCTTGTTCAACGTTTAAACCAATCAGTATTGTTGGAAAATCCAAAAACTGCTCAATTCAGCGAAGTCTTTTTCAGCCGAACGTGAGCGAAACATGCCTGCAATTCTACCTCCGCTGTCTGATCCATCTACATCGACTCAAATTCGTGGCGTCGACGTTCATGCGGTTCATAAAAGCGCGACCATGTTTTTATTTCACTTCTTCAAACATCTTTCGGCGAAGCACGGATTTCAATATTTCTCAGAGAACAATGAACCAGCGAATGCTGGAAAACTAGCCGCCAGCAACCAGAGAAATTTTTGTCGATGCCCCATTCGGAATTTTGAACCGCTCGAGTCGACCTTCGATTACCCCACAAATTGTCACCGCATTTTTCACATTCGTGACCCTCGCGACATTTTAGTCTCTGAATATTTTTCATTCGGTTGGATTCACCCAACCGAAGATTCAGATTTGGATCAAGTTCGAAATTCCCTTCAAAAGATGTCTATCGACGACTATGTCCTGCACCATTGCACTCAGCGAGAGTTTCCTTTGGAAAGAAGATATTCATCACTAATTGAGAGAACGCTTGACCCCAATCTAGAAACCGTTGTCACCTATGAGGCCATGGTTACAAATTTTCCAAAATGGCTATCCCGGGTGGTACCCGTTTTTGGCATTCGGCATTCAAGATTGGCAGCCCTGCAATTGGCATGGCGCTACCGCAACGAATTTCGAACAAAGAAAGAGGCCATGACGCACAAACGGTGTATCACACCGGGCGACCACCGCAGAAAACTTAAACCGTCGACAATCGATGCACTCAATTTACGATTTGAGTCGATTCTCACCAAATTTGGTTACGAATTTTAATTCTCTCCAAGTCGGCTGAGCAATTCACCTAAAGAGTTGCCCACGACGCCTCGCAGGTTCGGGATCAACCAAACAGACGCAAACCAATGGCG
Organism: Mariniblastus sp.; assembly: GCA_029251085.1. GTDB lineage: Bacteria > Planctomycetota > Planctomycetia > Pirellulales > Pirellulaceae > Mariniblastus. The sequence continues at coordinate 82,472 of JAQXDZ010000050.1, read as the reverse complement.
ATTCAAAGAAAAGAGTAGGGCTGGCAGGACTCGAACCCGCGACAAAGGGATTATGAGTCCCCTGCTCTAACCAACTGAGCTACAGCCCCTCTCGTGGCGTAAAGCCTAATAGATGTTTGAAATCGGTTCAATCGGCAGGAAAATTTAATTTCTGTGCTGAATTCCCATCAACTAATTTCCGTCTTGAAATTGCTTGAAACGATTGGAATCCATCCGCCACTTATTCAACCGTAACGCTCTTGGCTAGATTTCTTGGCTTATCCACATCGCATCCCCTCAACAACGCAATGTGATACGAGAGCAATTGAAGTGGAATAGCGGATACAATTGGCTGTAAGTACTCCACCGTCTGCGGGATATAAATTACGTCATCTGCGACTTCTGCAATCCGTTCATCTCCCTCAGCAGCGATGGCAATTACCGGTCCTCCACGAGCTTTGATCTCCTCGAGATTCGACATCACTTTTTCGTAGATAAAACCTTGCGGCATCACGAACACGCTTGGAGTCTGTTCGTCCACCAGCGCAATTGGGCCGTGTTTCATTTCAGCCGCAGGATACCCCTCGGCGTGAATGTAACTAATCTCTTTTAACTTTAACGCGCCTTCGAGCGCGGTGGGGAAATTGTAGTGCCGACCAAGGTAGAGAAAATTATTACAATCCTGATATTTTTTAGCAATTGATGCAATGTGATCATTCTGCTTCAAAGCTAATTCAACCTTGTCGGGAATCTCTTGAATCCTGCTGATCATCTTCCGGCCACGGTTGTAACTTAAGTGACGCAAACGACCCAGATAGAGCGACAACATCACAAGCGCCATGCACTGAGACGTGTAGGCTTTCGTTGAGGCGACCCCAATCTCCGGACCAGCGTGCAAATAAATCCCGCCATCGGCTTCTTGAGCAATGCTACTTCCAACAACATTACAAATCGCCATTGTCATATGCCCCTTCCGCTTCATCTCGCGCAAGGCTCCAAGCGTATCTGCCGTTTCTCCACTTTGCGTGATTGCAAACAGCAAAGTGCCTTCATCCATAGGAGGATTCCGATAGCGCAGTTCACTCGCATACTCAACTTCGACAGGAATCTGGGCAATATCCTCCAGCAAATATTCACCAACCAGTGACGAATGCCAACTTGTTCCACAGGCGGTAAACACGACTCGCTTAACTTTTAACAAATCTTGAGGCGTCAAATTAAGTCCACCGAAGACCGCTGTTGCATCGTCTTCGTTCAAACGTCCGCGCATCGTATTCCGCAACGATTCCGGTTGTTCAAATATTTCTTTAAGCATGTAGTGGTCGTAATCCCCCATTTCAACCTGATTGGATTCAACATCCAACACGCGTACATGATGAGAAACGAGACCGGCATCTCGATGCGTGACCTCCAAAGAATCCGCGGTCAAAATCGCAACCTGATTGTCTGCCAGATAGACAATCCGTTCCGTAAATCCAATCAAAGGTTGTGCGTCGCTGGCAAGAAAGTGCTCGCCATCCCCCACACCAATAACCAGCGGGCTACCAAGGCGGGCGGCAAAAATCGAATCCGGCCACTGCTTAAAAATAATTGCCAACCCGAAAGTTCCACGCAGCTGTCCGATCGCTTTCTTAATCGCGTCGACAGCAATTCCTGGTGTCGGGGAAACTTCTGAATTATCCGAGATCTGACTAAGGCAGTCCGCGATGAGGTGGGCGACAACTTCCGTGTCTGTTTCGGAATTAAATTCATAGCCTTTGGCTTTAAGACTTGTCCGGAGCTCCGCAAAATTCTCAATCACACCATTGTGTGCAATCGCCAACGTCTCTGCGCCTCCCAGATGCGGATGAGCATTGTCAACCGTTGCTGCTCCGTGCGTCGCCCATCGAGTGTGGCCAATCCCAATTCCTGAATCGCAGGGCGAAGCGGCAACTTCCTGAGCTAACCTCGCAATCCTACCGACTGATTTAGTGACGTTCAGCTGCCGTTCAGAGTTAATCGTAGCCGTTCCCGCGCTGTCGTAACCTCGGTACTCTAATCGCCGAAGACCCTCAAGCAAAAAATCTTGAGCCACACGCGGCCCAACGTATCCAACGATACCACACATATTAATTACCCTAATTTATTCGAACGGGATCGCTACCGGCACCAACGGGTTGAGCGATTCCATAGCGATGCATTTGATGAGATTTCTAGCTTAACAACCGTTCGTCCCCGAATGAAGGGAAGAATGAAACGGGGCATTTCAGTTTCAACGTAAATTAACAAAATCAGAGTCGGATTAGACCGTCGATTCCTATTACACCAGCCCATACGCAATTTCGATTCCTTGCAGGACCTGTTAAAACGGGTAAGATCGGGCAGACGAGGCAATGCCTCTATACCGGCTCTATCACAACTAAGTTCCCTATTTCGTTCTACACCGACTCACCAATGACAAAAACTAAAACTTCAGCGATCAAGACGATTGCCCTGATCGCCAGTGGTGACCTTCGAACTTCTGCCAATGAAGTCTGCTGGGCCGCCCAATTAGAAATGGAAAAGGAACTAGCCAAGGCAGTCAAAAGCTGCGGTTTTCAATTAAAACGAGCGCACCAGCCAAAGCGTGGATCCAAGCATGGGTTTATCGATTCTCAAAAAAAAGGCATGGAAGTTTTTGCCAACATTGATCCCGAAATGCCAATCATCGTTGCCGAAGCCGTTTGGCAATACTCTCATCATGTTCTTCCTGGATTACTCACTCACCGAGGTCCAATCCTTACTGTCGCCAATTGGTCAGGCCAATGGCCCGGACTCGTAGGCATGCTAAATCTCAACGGCTCGCTCACAAAAGCCGGTGTTAATTACAGCACGCTCTGGGCCGAGGATTTTTCAGATAAGAAATTCATCAAGAAATTGAACACCTGGCTGGAAACCGGAAAAGTCAGACATGCTACCAATCACGCGACGCCGATTCGAAAAATCAACATCCCTGATGCATGCGAAACAACAGGCCAAAAACTGGCCACAGAATTGCAAACACAAAAAGCGATCATGGGAGTCTTTGACGAAGGCTGCATGGGAATGTTTAACGCAATCATTCCAGATCATTTATTGAATCCCACAGGCGTCTTCAAAGAACGACTTAGCCAATCTGCACTTTACTATGAATCAACTCAGGTTACTAACCAAGAGGCTGATGATGTCAGGGATTGGATGACCAAAAAAGGAATGAAGTTTGAAACAGGTAAGCAACACGCCAAACATCTTACTGACAAACAAATTCGTCTTCAGTGTAAAATGTACATAGCCGCTGTTCGAATTGCTGATGATTTTGGTTGTGATACGATCGGCATCCAGTACCAACAAGGATTGAAAGACTTAATGCCAGCAAGCGACCTTGTCGAAGGTACGCTTAACAATCGGCAAAGGCCACCCGTCAAGAGTCGCGATGGAAAGCGTACTCTCTATCGTGGCCAACCGCTGCCGCACTTCAATGAAGTCGATCAATGTGCCGGACTCGATGGCCTAATGACTTACCGCATCCACAGCACACTTAAACAGCCTGTCGAAAACACGCTTCACGATCTTCGCTGGGGTGATTGGGATGAATCCGGAACGACCGACCAATATGTTTGGGTTTTTCTAATCAGCGGAAGCGTTCCTCCCGCCCACTTGATCGGTGGTTGGAGCGGCGCGACAAGTTACCGCCAACCGGCAATGTATTTCCCTAACGGCGGAGGAACGATTCAGGGAGTTTCCAAGCCGGGAGAAATCGTCTGGTCGAGAATTTTTGTCGCCAACAATCGACTCCACATGGACATCGGCCGCGCTGGAGTCGTTCAACTTCCCGAATCGGAAACCCAGCGACGCCTCGAAGCAACAACTCCACAATGGCCAATCATGCATGCCGTCACTTACGGAGTCAGTCGGGATCAAATGATGGCGAGACACCAAAGTAACCACATTCAGGTCGCTTACGCTCACACGGCTCAAGACGCTGACAATGCCGCGCTTACGAAGGCAGCCATGGCAAAACATCTCGGCATGGTGGTTAACATGTGCGGTGAAAAAGCGGATGGCAGCGGATGGGCCAGTTAGTTGTAGTACTCATTCCCCCCAAGAACCTCGTGAAACGAGCAGTCGCTGGCAAACCAGCTTTATTGAAGCTCAATTCCATCCACCTTTACGTCGTCATTGAAAAACAAACATGTCCTCTCTCCGCGCTGAAGTAATCTCAATCGGCGACGAAATGACCAGCGGGATTCGTCTCGATACGAACTCACAATGGCTGAGTAGTCAATTGGGAGAAATTGGGATCGAAGTCGCCTTCCACACCACCGTCGGCGACGACCTTGAAGACAATGTCGACGTATTTCGGCACGCCGCAAACCGTGTAGACGTCGTAGTTGCCACTGGTGGCCTCGGCCCAACGGCCGATGATTTAACGCGATTGGCGATTGCCCAAATGGCTGATGTTCCTTTGGTCACTCACCCGGAAATATTGACTCGCATTCGCTCAATGTTTGAATCTCGGGGTCGTGAGATGCCCGAAAACAATTCGATTCAGGCGGAATTCCCTCAAGGTGCCGTGGCTATCGACAACCCGGAAGGAACTGCTCCCGGAATTGATTTTCGAATGCGACGCCAAGACGGAAGGGATTGCCGAATCATCGCGCTACCGGGAGTCCCAGTTGAAATGAAACAAATGTGGTCTCAGTCCGTTGAAGCGAGCTTGAGAACACAAGCAGGCGATTCATCGATCATCCACCACCACACACTCCACTGCTTTGGTTCCGGCGAGAGCCATATTGAATCACTGCTCCCCAATCTAGTTCAACGCGGACGAGATCCCCAAGTAGGAATCACAGCCAGCTCGGCGACCATTTCTCTCCGTGTCTCAACTAGCGGTACGACTCAAGCGGATTGCATGAACAAGATGCAACCAACAATCCAAACGATCCGCCAAACGCTTGGCCAGCTTGTGTTCGGTGAAAATGGCATCGAACTCCAACAAGTCGTTCACAATCTTCTGACGAATCAACAACAAAAACTTGCTGTCATTGATGCCGGACTCCAAGGGGTCGTCGGTGAGCGGCTAAACCAGATCACCAACCCGACACCTCTGATCTGCGCGAACGAAACCCGCGAACAAATGCCAAGCCTCGATGAGATGAGAAGCCTTATTGAATCAAGTGGCGCAACACTGGGAATTGCCATTGGCCCCATCGATCGCACGTCTGATTTAGTTCGAGAAGGGCAATCGTTTTATCAAGTGATGATCTTTGAAACGCCCACAGTCGAACAGACTCAATTTCGATATAGTGGCCATTCGGGCTGGCGGGAAGAACGCGCCATCAAGGAAGTCCTTAATCATTTGAGACTTTACCTTGCCTCAGATCGAAGCCAATAAGATCGAAGCCGAAAACAAATCTTCGTATTCCTCAACGCTGGACAAGCGTTCGTCACTACTCGACTTCGCCAGCATCCGTTTGACCGGATTCGAGCCCGATACCAAGAATAGCCGCAATCGCGATGGCTGCAGTTTCCACTCTCAAAATAGAAGGTCCCAGTCGCACCGGTTGGAACCCTAATTCTTGAGAGAGCGTATTTTCCTCGTCATCAAATCCTCCTTCAGGACCAATAGCGACGACAACTTCGACCGGCATTTCCTCAAGACACCTACTCGACACGTCTAAAATCGTCTGGCCTTGGTACGGGTCAGCAATGAGCTTAAGCGCATCGGTTTCAAGCATTCCAGATAAATTAGCAAGCGTCGACTCACTTTCGATTTTCATCAACCGATTACGACCGCATTGCTTCGAAGCTTCCACTACTTGTTTTTGTAACCTCTGGACAACCTTTTCATTCGCCACCGCAACGGAGCGGTTGGACTTTAAAGGAATAAGACGTTCGACTCCCAATTCAACCAGTTTTTCAACCAATACTTTTTGACGATCTCCTTTCGGAAGTGCAACCGCAAGCGTAATGCTTGCCTTGATTCCTCGGGGGACGACCCGCTGACTTTTAATACTGAGCCATAATCGTTTTTTCTCGATCTGATCAATCAATGCGTCGTATTCAGTCCCCGTGCCGTCAAAGAGCACGATCTGATCCCCTGCGTTAAAACGCATGACCTGAATCGCATGCCGCGCTTGCTCCCCTTCCAGCATAATCTTGCCGTTATTTGGGGTGGATTGCGTAAAAAAACGGTAAGACATCTACCAAGCCCGCTAGTTTGATCTGGTGTAGTGTTCTCTATCAGTTAGACTATTCCGAGAACTTAATTGTAGCGACAGACGCAAGCTCCGATTTCGTAAACCAATCGGTTCTCAATTTTTTATTCCGAATTCACAAGCGAACGTTATGCCTGAAATAGTTTATCCTCAGGAATCTGGCGAGCCAGTCGTCGTCGACCTCAAAGATCCATATTGGGCGGCTTTTCTGGCATGGATCTGGCCCGGTGCCGGCCACTTTTACCAGAAGAGGTATGCGAAAGGCTTCTTGTTCATGATCTGCATCCTGAGCACCTACTTTTTTGGTCTTGGGATCGGACAGGGACGCGTCGTTTATGCCTCCTTCAAACCAGGTAATTTGCGTTGGCAATTTGTCTGTCAATTAGGCGTGGGCGCCCCCGCCCTACCAGCGATCATTCAGTCGATGAAAACTAAAAAAGGCGGTGACCCTTATTGGGTCCTTTGTGAAAGATTTCCTGCTGACTATTCAAATTCGAGCTTAGCATTTCACAAAATCACACCCGAAAACAATAACGACTACACAGGTGAGACGATTAAAGATGGATTCATGGCTCCCCCCGGAGGCATGAACAACCCCCGTCGCCGCTCTCGCGTTCAAACAGACACCCTCGGTCGCTGGCATTTCGAAGGGAAACACTACTTCGAAATGGGAACCTTGTTTACCGTCATCGCTGGACTACTCAATTTGCTTGCTGTCTACGATGCCTTTTGTGGACCTGCGATCATCACACCGGCACAACGAGAGATGCTTGAATCAAAGAAGAAAAAGAAGAACAAGAGAAAATCCAAACAGTAACGACACCCAACTTTAAATTTACCCTGATCTAAACGGGCAAGCCCTTTCGCTAAACAATTTGCTGGTAAACTGATGAACGTTTTTTCAATAGTAGATCTCGACCATTTACTTCTGGCTGCAATTCCGCAGATCTGGTACGCACTTCCGTTGATCGTTGTGGTTAGCCTCGTTTACGGTGCGACCCGCCATGAAAATTTGCGTGAAATCCTTGCCCACTCATTACGAAATGCGGTTTGGTGCGTTGGGTTTATGTCGATCATTTTCTTTTTAATCTGGATCGCTGGGTTCTGGAACTAGCTCCAGGTTTACTTACCCAAACGCCCCACTCCAATTATTATTTTTGAAAATCTCATCGCAAGCAGTTGATTTCTCAAGCTAACATCGCAATCATTGGCACGGGCAGTGATTGGGAGAGTATTATGCGGTCAGAAATTTTTGTGCGTTGGTTTGGATCAACAGCAACGCCAGACAGAATCCTCAGGATTCTTTTCCGATCCATCTTTTGCTGCCCCGTCCTTCTTTTTATCCCAAGTCTCTTCGTGGGCTCTGCTGCGGCACAAACTGCAACACCCGCTGAAATCACTGACCATCTACAAGCTGGCGAGTTCTCAGTAGCCCTCAAACTTGCAGACTCTCTACCGTCACAGTCTCGCGACCAGTGGCTTTCAAAAATCTCAGACCGGCAATATAGCTCGGGTGCCTACCAGACGGCCTACGACACGGCCGGCATGATTGATGGCGAGCAATCCCGTTCCGATTCACTTTCCGGTCTCTATGCAAATCACAACAGTCCCTTGGCAGCCGCTCGCGGAGGGATCACGGAATCAGATTTCCAACCATTGATCGATCTGATCCAGGGCACGATTCAGCCTGATTCTTGGCAGGATACTGGACAGGGACTCGGCACAATCCAGGCCTTCCCCGCGGGAGTCTTTGTTAACTCGTCAGGGGTTCTGTCCAAAATCCAAGGAAGAAAAGTAAACGGCTTGACGGAAGTTTGGCGACAGGCTGCATCCCAAGGTACGAAGGGCGCAGTCACTTGGCCTAGTCCTCTGCGGAAAGTTTCACTCCCCCGCTTAGAAAGAGCGGCACAATTACTGACCGCACAGGGTCAACCACTTGATGAATCAATGCGAAACCTCGCCGGCCTCTACGAGATAACTCACCTGATTTTCTATCCGGAAACTGGGGATATCGTAGTCGCTGGCCCAGCCGGCCCTTGGGATTTCGATGAAAACCAGCGAGCCGTCAACTCCCGTTCGGGTAAGCCGATCTTGCAACTCGATGACCTTGTGAACTGCCTCCGAAATGCTTACACCCACAGTGGGAAATTCGGTTGCTCTATCACACCCCGTCAAGAAAACTTGGTCGCCACCAAAAACTTTCTTGCTTCGACATCGCTCACGGGACGCCAATGGTCAAACAAGGCGAAATCGACGCTCGGTGAACAGGACATCGAAGTTTTCGGTATCCCACGCGGTACCCATACTGCCCGGGTTCTTGTAGAAGCGGATTATCGGATGAAGCTATTGGGAATGGGGCTGGAAAAAAGCATTCCGGAAATCCCCAGCTACCTAGATAGATTAAAACTAAAACCTGACGGAACCCTGCCCTCATTCTCAGTTGTCCGCTGGTGGTTCACACTCAATGACCAACCTGTTTCGGCAAATCCTGACGAAACCGTTTTTACTTTTTCTGGGTCGAGTGTCAAAGTACTTAGTGAAAATGAATTCGTTAGTCGTGACGGAGAGCGAATTCACACTGGAAAATCTGACATTCCAACACGCGGTTTCGCGCGAGATTTCACGAGTCATTTCAGTGAGATTTCAAAAAAGTATCCCGTTTATAATCAGCTTAAAAATATCTTTGATCTCGCACTTGTTGCGGAAATTGTTCGCCAAAAAAACGCAAGCGGAAAAGCAGACTGGGAACAAACATTTTTCGGCACGCCTAACGAACCGGTCAATTCGAATCCAATTCAATCTCAATTGGTCTACCCAATGAAAAGGGATCACGTCGCCACCGAGGTTCAATCGGTTGTCAGCGAGAAATATCTTCGCCTACGCAAACCGGGTGCCCGACGCGATTTTCACATCCTTGGCGTCAGCGGCGGTGTTTCTGTCTCTTCCACAGATCAATTGACAGATGCAATCATTCAAAAATCAAGCTCTGAGCTAGATGACCGCCTAAAGAATCAAACTCCTGATTCACAAGCTCAACGATGGTGGTGGGACTAGTCGACGACGCATACCCTAAACCTCGCCCCTAAATCTCGCACCGGAAATACGAACAGTGCCGCCGCTATCGAAATAGATTATCATCGGCAAACGGGTGAATCGGGGCATCGAATTTTGGCTTTGGTTGCGACTCTAAACAAGCTCTGGCGAAGGCAAGATCCTGCTTGGACGTGATTTTGATGTTAAAAACGGATCCCTTGACGATCGCAATGGGATACCCCAATTCCTCGGCCAGTTGCGACTCATCGGTTGGTTTTAGTTCGCCGCGATTAGCAAACATCGAAATGAGTAATTCTCGTTCGAAAACCTGCGGAGTCTGAGCCTCATATAAATGAGAACGATCGACTGTTTTATCTACGGCACTACCATTTTTAGATAATTTCAAAGTGCTTGTCACTGGAACAGCAGGAATTACTGCGGGGTTCGTTTTTGAAGATTGAAAGACTGATTCAATTAAATCTGCATTGAGACAAGGCCGGGCAGCATCATGAATCACAACGTGAGTCGAATCGGAGTCGACCTTCGCCAGCGCATTTTGAACTGAGTCCGAACGCTCTGCACCACCGAGAACAACCTCAACACCGAGCACCGCAAGGTTGGGGCCATACTTTCCGAGAAACTCATCTTTATCTTCAGGTGAAATAACGATGATGACTTGCTTCACGTCATTGCGTTTCAAAAACAACTCGGCTGAATATAACCAAACAGCTTTGCGGTTGAGCAACGCAAACGGCTTCTTGTAATTCGGATCACGAAACCGGCTACTTTTACCCGCTGCAGCGAGAATCACGGAAAACTTTGGCATGCTACCTTTGCTTTCACTCTAGGTTTTTAAAAAACAAATATCACGTTTGAGACTAAGGGAGCAAACCCGCTCCAGCAAGTCCCCGCTCCAGCAAGTCCCTCAACAGACGAGTCTGGCAGTTTAGACTCCCTTCTAAATTCTTCAACTCTAATTAAACGGCCAGGTTGCGTTACTACCCCTAACAATTGGCACACGCAAAATCCCCATTGCCTACGATACTCGATATCGGCACGACCCCGTCAATTTGCAAATCGCGATCCGAAGTCTCAAGGTTTCGACAACTTGTAGACTTTCCCCAAAAGGATCAATTTCTCTGGACCCGATAGTTTAAGTACGCCGCGGTAACTGCAATTGCCTTTTACCTTACGTATTCCCATTTAATAACCGAAGCGACTGTGCACCCCTAAGCTTCGCATCTATTAACGCCTGGAGTTCAGCAAAACGATGGCACAGATCTCTCCCAAAGCATGTCTGTTGATGCTTTTTATAATATTTCAGCATTCTGGCACGATTAAGACGGCTTGCGCCGATCAGTCGACTTCCGCAATCTCCGCGGCGATTCTATTTGGCCAGATTGACCCGAATTCCACTCAACTTGCACAGCTCGCAGATCAGGCTTTAAATTCAGACAGAATCCTCATTGGGCACGGTGGAAGTAACGAACTTACTGAGCCACATAACCCCCTGCGGAAAATTTGCCCCTCCCAATTAATCCCAGAAAATACGAGCCCGGAAAAAGAGGAATCTGCTCCAGAAAGCTCGATTGCCAACCTGCTCGAAGAAAGCTTCGAGACGATTCGACTGCAAATAAAAAACACAAATCAGCGAATCCGCCCGGCGTTCAAGCCAATTGAAAAATTCATTCAACAGCAGTTTGAGGAAACCGTATACGATTTCTGTAGGCAGCGGATCGTTCCCCAATTAAGTTCCCTCAACAACCAATTACGGTCGACGATTTCCGACCAATGGAATCAGGCAACCAACCCAGCCAACGAAGATTATCCCCCCGCTCGCCGGTCGAAATCTTCTGCCAAAGCGGTGGGCTCAGAAACAATAAGCAATGTGCAACTGGTAATGCTTCCTGCGGAAAATGGCGACGATTACTGGCAGTACTACCAAGATTGCGACCGCTGGGAGGTAACGTTTTCTGACTTGGAAGCGGCCACACAAAAAGCTAACGAGATGCAAATCGCGAGACAACCAAATAAAACCAAAGCAATCCCTGTGAGTTACCGGCCGATCAAAAAACAGACGGTCAAAAAATCAGAGGTTACAGACGAATCTGCTCTTCAACAAAACAGCGTTTTAAAAACGCGTTTATTGCAGATCGCCAACAACCTTATCAATGACTCGAAAGAACTCGCTAAATTTACCACAGCTTCGATCGCCAGACTAAACAACGCAGTTGATCGTTTTGCCGCTGTCCTTGAATTTCAAGCGGTTGAAAACTTTTCGACTGAATACCGGCTAATTAAATCAGAAAACAAACCCAAAGTGCGGGTTGCGAACCAATTCGATATCCTTGCGATAGGTGTCGGCTGCATATCTAGAGCAATTAAACACTCGGAAGGTATGCAGCAAGAAGGGGCGAAGGAAAATGACGACCCGGCTTCAAACTCTCTTCATAATCCTCTTGAGCAAAGCATCTCTGAATAAGGGGAGCCAGGCAAACTGGTACCTCTCTTAATCATCAACTCATTGATAATTTCCCGGGTTAGGCTTTTGATTCAATTTGAAGGACGCCGTCAAAACTAGAAGCCGACTGCCGGCCCGCTCGGAACTCAACCACTTTGAAAACCAAGTTTCTCCGCATTTGAGAGTTAATTGCCAAATGTCTCGGCCGAACCGTTCTCAACGTCATTCTTTTAATTAATCCAAGCCTCGCTGGCGTGCGGCAGTTCACTTGGATAAGTTTCCAGAGACTGCTTTGGAATATTCTGCGGCTTGAGCAACTGGGAAACAAGGTTTTCAAGGAAGCCACTACACTAAAGCACCATTAACGGAACAATGGCTGCCACTAACCCCGTATCAGAACGTAATCGTTAAATTCTACCCAATCGTCATTTAGCGTCTCTTGCTTGCGAAAGCTGTTGGATGGAATCAAATTTTCTACCTTCAGCGGCCTCAGACTCCGATACCAACCCATGGAGCACGTTTGATCGGATCAAACGGCAGGAATACTATCATGGAAGATAGATTTTCCAGTATTTCCTCGCTCTTTGTCGGTTTTTACAATACTAGTGACAAATAGAGGCCACTCTTTACGAGTGAACTGGCCTACCATTACAAGGATTTTTTGACTCAGCTAAGTTCGACTCGGTGTGCTTAAGTACTCGGGTCACATCGGTGCATCAGGTAGTAGTGATATTTAGGACTACGTGGAGGCCGTAAATGGGGCAAAATCGAGGGTTTTTGGTAGCGTATCGCCAGTTCTCAAAATACAATAGTGTTGGAGGTCATCGATGACCAAGTTAACCATTACAGGGCAAGGCAGGGCTGTGCGATTCCGGAACGCACATTCCTTCGAAATCTTTTCGGTGTTGGAGTTCGTTATGTCCAAGTGCTCGACCAAAGTCGCGCTTAGAGGAATGTTTGTTGCTTTGCTGGCCATTGGCTTGCAGACAACTGGTGCCAATACATCGTTCGCAGACGATTCGGAAGAATCCAAGTCATCGACGAACCAAGTCAAAATGGCGACTTTTGATAATGCGGGGGAAACACACTTCGCATTGAGTCTGAAACCTCAGATCTCCATTGAGACTGAGCGGGCCAGCAACGTGGTCGTTTACATTGACACCTCTGCCAGCCAGTCTGGTGAATTTAAGCGGGATTCAATTGCCACGCTTAAACACATCATCAAGAATTTGAATGCTGACGATCTGATTCAGATTGTGGCAGTCGATCTTGACCCTGTTCCAATGACAAAAGGTTTTGTCAGTCCGGACTCGGAAGATTTAAACACTGCTCTGGGGAATTTGAGCGAGCGAGTTCCACTCGGTTCGACCGACATGGAAGCCATGCTGGTTTCTGCATCAAAAGCTTTCCCAAAGGAAACACAACGAAACAACAACGTCATCTACATCGGTGACGGAGTCAGCCGAGGCAGCTTGCTTCATTCTGAAATTTTTGGTGAACTCATTTCCGGATTAACCAAGAACAAAATTTCGGTTTCTAGCTTTGCGATCGGTCCAGCACGCAACAACGAGATTATGGCTGCGTTGGCGAACAACACCGGCGGCAACCTATTCATTGATAGCGACGAGCAAGACGTCCGCGTTTCAGCGGTTGGTTTGGTTAACACAATCCATGGAGCTGTTCTTTGGCCAGTTTCGGGCCAATGGGGTGATTCGGTTTTGGAAAGTTTCCCAAGCCAGTTCCCACCGCTTCGAACCGATAGAGACAACATTATCCTTGGAAGCCTCGCCGACCGAAACAACGTGGCTTTACAGCTTACTGGGATCGCAAACGGCAATCAGGAAAACATCACTTGGCAAATCACACCGGAACTTGCCAACACAGAATTTTCATTCCTGCCTGGCATGATCGAAGACGCCCGCAAAGATTCGGGGCTCACCTTACCAACAATTGGGTCTGAAGGACTTCGCGAGTTCGCACGAATCCGAACGGCGGAAGCTAATCGACTTAGTGACCTTGGCGAAACCGCTTTGGCCGCAGGCGATCGGGAAACAGCCCGGAAACTAGCTTCTGCTGCTATTAACCTAAGTGCTGATCCTGCGAACACGCAGGCTGACCTCCTAGCGATGGCTGCAACTTACAAAGTTCAGGATGACGACGATCCATTTGGAAACTCAACCAAGACTAAGCCGGCTCCTGCAGCAGCAAAGCCAGTTGATGAAACTCCAGCAGCAAAACCAGCGGTTGAAACTCCAGCAGCAACGCCTGCTGTAAAAACTCCAGCGGCAGCACCCGCCGGCGGAGCCGTTACTCTACCGATGGCAGTCGAGACTCCCGACGGTGGATTACGAATGATCCAAGAGGGTGGTGATGAGATTGGACAGTTGCTTCAGGATGCGAAGGGTGGATCAACCGATCTTCTTTTAACTGAAGAACAGCGTGTTGCAATCATCAACCAGAAAATTACTCAGCAGGTTCAATACGAATCAAAACGAGCACGACAAGAGTTGCGAACGAATCCGGACATTGCGATCGAGCGTCTTAAAAACATGCTAGAGATCATTGATCAAACAACAGATCTTTATCCGGATACTCGCTCGACTCTGCGACATTCAATCGAGTCTAGCTTGCTATCCTCTCGACAAGAGAAGATTGCGTTCGATGACCGCCAGGCACTCGCGGACATCAACATTGCGACTGCTGGTCAGTTGAAAATGGAAGCTGACCGCATTGCCCGCAGCCAGGAAGAAGTATCGGAATTAATTAATCGATACAACTCACTTCTGCAGGAAGGCGAGTACAGCGAATCATTAGCCGTAACGGAGAAGGCATTCCAAGTTGCCCCGTACGATCCGGCAGTGATTGTCTCTAACGCGAATGCTCACTTCGCCAAGAACTATGCCGAAGTGATGGAATTGCGTCGACAGAAGGAATACGCGTTCCAATCATCGATGTTCTCAATCGAGCAAGCCACCATCCCATTCCCGGGTGACCCAAAGAACATGATGCTTTGGCCAGACGCGGACGAGTGGCGAAAGAAAGTCATTCGACGCAAGAAGTATCAAAACATTCGCTTGACTGGAAGTGCAACAGAAGAAGCAATTCTTGACGCACTCAACGAAACTGCGGATCTAAATTACGACGAGAGACCGTGGAGCGAAGTTGAAGAAGAACTTGAGATTAAGTACGGAATCAACATCGTTTTGACCAGCTCGGCATCTGACGACTCTCTAACTGAAGATGAATTGATTACCGAGAACTTAAGCGGCATTCGCTTTAAAAATGCTCTTCGAATTATGCTCGAAAAGTATAACGCAACATTCGTTGTCAAAGACGAAGTCCTAAAAATCATCTCACTCGATGATGCAGAAGATGTGAAGTGGTTCGTAACCAACGTCTACAACGTCGGAGATCTTGTCGCCCCTAAGACTTCAGGTGGTGGTGGATTCGGTGGCGGTGGCGGATTCGGCGGCGGTGGCCAAGGCGGATTCGGCGGCGGTGGCCAAGGCGGATTCGGCGGCGGTGGCGGTAACTTTGGCGGCGGCGGCGGTGGTGGAATGTTCTGTATCCAAGATACAGAAAAAGTCAGCCTCGTAACCGACAAGCCTGCTTCAGTCGATCGCAAGCCACAAGCAATCGTGTTGACGGACATTAACGATCCGACAATCGCCTGGAGCACTTACTTCGGCGAGACATTCGCAAACCAAGCGGATGTTCGAGCGACTGCTAAGAAACTTATGAAAGAACGAAATGCTGACCAAGCCGTGACCATGATCCTTGCTGCTATCCAGCACGATCAGTTCCAACCTTGGATGCACGAAGCTCTCGTACTGGCGATGCAAATCTCTGGTCGTCCTCAAGCTGATATCGAACGGGCACTAATGTCTGCAGTTGATATGTCAGAAGACGATAACGATATCTTGATCGCCGCTCAGTATATGGCTCGCAACGGCATGGAGAAGCGAGCGATTCGCCTCCTCAAAGGCTATGCACTCAACAACCCTACTCGAACGGAACCGTTTGTGATTGGTCTTCGTGCTGCCCAAACCATTGGCGACGTTGAAGCGATCAAATGGGCGACAACTGGTGTTCTTAGTCAGGAATGGCCGGATCACCCAGAAATCGTTCGACAAGCTCAATTTGCAGCGACCGCAATCCTCAACAACTACCGTGAGAGCGGGCAGGCTGAAGAGTTCGCCGCTTTCGAAACGAAGCTACAGGCAGCGAAAGAGCGAGATTGTCACATCGAAGTCAGTTGGACAGGCGATGCTGATCTTGATCTCTACGTTGTAGAGCCTGGTGGAACCACCTGCTCGCGACTTGCAAAGCGAACTCGTGGTGGCGGAATTTTGATGAGAGATAGTTTCTCACCAAAGGCAGGAGCTTCGGGTGTAGTTTCCGAAAAGTACATTCTTCCCAAGGGTTTTGCTGGCGACTATCAACTAGTCATCAAGCGAGTTTGGGGAACTGTGACTTCGGGCAAAGCAACCGTTGCCATTCACAACCACTACAATTCTCCTCGGGCTGCTTCAATGACGAAGCAAGTTGAGATCGACGACAAGGGTGCGATAGTTTTATTCGCCCTCGACCAAGGTAGACGGACTGAATCTCTTGAAGATCACGAAATTGAAACGGTTGTTCGAAACCAAATGATTGCAAACCGAAATGTTCTTGCTCAAGAGCTTTCGGAAGGCTACTCATCGGGTGCGGCAAGCGACTACTTCGGCGGTTTACTTTCTGGAGTCGATAACGGTAACCTTGCGGGGCCACTTAACGGCCAACTCGATAACCGAGGCGTCGTTGGTTACCAGCCGATTATTACCCAAGTCCCAGAAGGAACGTTCTTCACTGTGAACCATGCCACCACGGCAGATCGCCTTCACGTGTTAATCAGCGTTTCTCCTAACTTCAACGCAATCCAGTCGGTCAGCACATTCAACATTCTTGGTGACGCTAGCACAGCCGAAGGCCTATCCAACAGCGGTGGTGGGCAAGGTGGCGGTGGCCAAGGAGGTGGCGGTGGCGGATTCGGTGGTGGTGGCGGCGGTGGCGGTTTCCAGTAAACCTCCTCTGCTCAGTCATACGAATGAAAAAACAAAAGCCGCTCTAATTTTTAGAGCGGCTTTTTTTGTCTTCGTGTTTTAAATTTTTCTTGCAAGTCGACGAAGACGCGTGGAAACCAAAGCCCTAAACGTCCAGCAGAGCTTGGACAGGCTTTCCTTCGCAGATTTTCATTGGACGCCCGATCGGAGTGTCTAGCTCGGTTTCAAATTCGATTCCCATCGCTGAGAACACCGTCGCGTGCACATCCTCAATCGGATGCGGCTGTTTGAGTGAAGCTTTGGGTGGCGATTCCCGTTGAGGATTAGGATCCGTTTCGCCAATAACGCGCCCGCCCTGAATCCCGCCTCCAGCCAAAGCAATGCTAAAACCATGAGGCCAATGGTCGCGACCACCAAGCGGATTAATCCAAGGCGTCCTTCCAAACTCTCCGCCACAGACAACCATCGTCGAATCCAACAAATCTCTCTTTTTTAACTCCTTGATCAAAGAAGCGTAGGCTGGGTCAAGAATATTGATGCGCCCCGCCTGGGTCTCGTGATTATTAACATGCGAATCCCAACCAGTTAACGTCACCTCGACGCACCTTACTCCGGTCTCAATCAGCCTTAGTGCTGCGAGACAACTTCTCCCAAACGGAGTATCACCAAATTGTGCTCTCTCCGATTCTGAAACTTGGCTGACATCGAAAGCATTTAACTGATCGGAAGACATCAACCGAATCGCGGCATCAAGATTGGAACTTTTAAGTGATTCTCCAATAATCGAATTGTTGCCGCGATTTTTTAAAAACTGCTGGTCAGCAAATTTCAATTTCTCCAGTCGGCTTAACTGACGCTTTGTTTCAACTCGCGCTGCCACATCGGGAATTGGCTGGACTGGATCAAACACCTTGAAGGCGTCGAACTGATCCCCAAGATAACCACCACGCCCCGGCGTCTTGCTGGGCAAAATCGAAATGTGACGGGGGATATCAACCAATCGATCTTGCTCTTGATTCATCTGGTGGCAGATGACACTTCCAATGGATGGATGAATCAATGTCGGATCTGGCCGAAAACCAGTCTTAGCATTGTAGATCGCTCGTTCGTGATCGCCTTCTTTACTGGTCACTGACCGAATCAACGAGATATGCTCCATTTGCTCAGCAACCTGCTGCATCCCGTCTCCCAGACTGATGCCATTCACACTGGTTTTTCGCGCCTTACTGCCGCCAGCGATCATAGTGCCTTCGTGCGGATCGAAAGTTTCAAGCTGACTCGGGGCGCCTTCAAGCCATAAAACGATTAGCGACTTTGCCTTTCCCCTTTGGTCGGCCTCGGCACTCCTCGCAAGACGCGTAGCCAGTGGAGTCAACCACGACAAACCACTTAGTCCCGCCATCTTCAACAAAGAACGGCGGTGAAAATGGGTTTGTTGCTTTTGAATAAAATCTGTTGGATTCACCATCATTGCACCAAGCAGTCCATCTTTTAAAAGTCACGGCAGTCAAACACAACAATCTTCTTGGCAACCCTCCGGGTTGCGATACAGAATTCCAACTAATGATTCCATCGAAACTCAGCACAATTCAATAACGACCAGTATAAATCAATAACTTCCTCACCACGCCGTTCGCGGTCTTGCCCACTCAGCCCACTCACTGCTTGTTTTCTTTCCTCCTCATTCGGATGCCGAGTCAGCGTTGTCAAATAGATAACATCGACAGCCGTGTCGAGATCCGGTGACAGGCTGGCCAGGTGGGAAGGGGCGTTTAAAATATTCTCTAACCGTTCGCCAACCATCTCACCATTCAGCATTAACAACCGCTGGGTCACAGTTTCTCCCCGATCACTGAACTCATCTTCTCCGGGGTCGCCAAAACGACTAACAAACTCGTTCTGCTGGCCAAATTTCATCAGTCGCGTCGTGATGTGCGCTCCCGAGTTGATTGTCGTTAAACTCGTAGATTGCGCGATAGCGCCAGCCACCTGCTCGGGACGCAGTCGAATCGTTGGGAAAACAGCGACTAAATTTTCATGACTCGGCGTGACCGTGAAATCAGCTGCACTGTTTAATCTCAAGGCTTGCGTCGAGCCGATCACCCGAATCAAACGATGCAAATCATAACCGTGACTGACAAAATCATCCGTCAAAATCTCCAACACCTTTGGAAACGGTCCGCCTAGAGGAATCTCATCGACGGGGTTGATCAACCCGCGTCCGAACATAATTGCCCACATTCGATTAACAGCCGCTCGGGCGAAAGGCCGGTTTTCTTGATGAGTTACCCAATTAGCAAGTCTCGTCCGTTGATTACTTTCTTTCCCATCTAACTCCGCATGAAAAGGAACCATCGGAACAACCACGGAAGCCTTGTCCTCGTCCAGCAATTGATACTCATAGGGCTGGTGCTCCTTTACATCTCGGATGCCAAGCAGCGAACTCTCTACATCACTAAAAAATGCCGCCAGAGAATGAAAATCTTGCTGAGTCCCGCTCCGCAAGTCTTCCGCATTTCCTAATTCAACCGTATCTAAGAAATCATCATGACATTGCAAGCAGTCGATTCGCATTCCAAGAAAAGCGCGGGAAGTTCGCCCTGCCAAAAGCACCGGATCAGGCTTATTACTTTCCTCATTTTGCGAGATTGTTCGCGTGTAAAAATTGACCGCCGGAGCATCTGTCCAAAGGCCTTCCTCCGTCAATATCTCGGCAACTAATTCATCATAAGGTTTATTTAGAAACAACTTATCCGATAACCAACTGACGAACCGACGACGACGAAAAATCAAAAAAGGGCCTTCCTCGACACCGACTAAGGCTCGCGTCAACCGTTCGGCAAGGTAGTTACTAGTTCTTCGATCCTCCAACAATCGGGCAACCCACCAGTCGATTTGCTCCGACTCAGGCTGAGATTCAAATTCACGAATTTCAGCTAACGAGGGTATCGTCCCAGCGATTCCAAGGGATATCCGCCGAGCTACCAGAAGGTTATTCACTTGATCTGCATGAGACAAATTCCGAGCCGACCAATCCTCGGCAAACGCGGAGTCAATCGCTTCGGCAACCAGGTCAACATCCGCTAAAACAAGATCATTGTCTTTGGCAAATTTGGGAGCAGCAATCTTCTCTACTCGCGTCAATGAAAATGTAAGCGCAGCAATCCCACCAAACGCCAAGCTCAAAAAAAATATATCTTTCATGATCGTCAATGAACGCTCTCGCGCACCCTATCGGATTTAGATATCGACTCTAATTTCAAGATTAAAGGGTTCAGGTCGAAAACCAGAGTTGGCTTGAAATGAACCTGAAGATACGCTCCAGATTTCCATCTTATTCGAAACAAACTCCCCCAGCAGTGGGTTTGGTTATCTAGCAACCGTTATTTAGTTATACTCGACGATGAGACCTCCAGTTTTATAACCTCAAGAAAATATCAAATCCGTTTCTTTTAATCGTTCATTTCAAATGACCAATTCAGGTGATTTTGATAATCAGATTACTCAACGCCAACCGCAAGGAGCAAGCCTACCGGTGCAGCCCGGTCAAATCGGTCACCGTTCCCCCGACTCCTCTTCCCCCAGTGATCTGGAAAGCCTCTCCTATGACTCAAGCATAACGCGCAGCGACTTTTTGCGCGGCCCAGCTCCCGCGTCACGGAAGAGCTGGCCTTTTCGATTGATGAATGCTTTATCAACCTTTGCATCTCACATATTTGGCGTTGTCAGCATTGTTATTTTACTTGCGATAACGGCAAGTATTCCAATCTTACAATTCATTAGTTTTGGGTATTTGATCGAAGTCTCTGGAAGACTTGCGCGACAGCGGACTTTTCGCGATGCCATGATTGGACTTTCAAAAGCCTCAAAACTTGGCAGCGTGATTGTAGGCTGCTGGCTGACCTGTTTGCCTGCAAGGCTTCTCTCCAGTATCTGGCAGGAAGCTTACTTGATCGACTCAAGCAGTTCCGAAACCTTGATTGCAAAAAACTGCCTGTTCTTAGTTATCATCTTGTCAGTCTGCCATATCTTCATTGCGCTCATTTGCGGTGCTCGCCTGCGGTATTTTTTTTGGCCACTCATCGCACCCGTCTCGCTTTCCGTCTGGGTGGCTCGCCGCCTTACAGGCATCAAGGCAATCCGCTTCGTCATCAAGTACACACTTGGAATACTCGCTCCCAACATTGAAAAAGATATCAGCAACGCAGAACCTATCGGGGACTGGTTTCCGCCATTTATCCTGCTTTCCAGATTGCGCACTGAAAACATCTACATTACCGCCAGAGACAATTCATGGAATTTCTTGGGGAGTCTAAATTTAAGATATTACATGCTGTTAGGCCTCAAGGGCTTCGTCGGATCTTTTGCCTGGCTTCTGATCCCCACTTTGCTTTTGGTTGCTGCAAGCTATGAAGAAAGTGGGCTCTCGATTCTGTTTGGTATTCTCGGCGTTTTGTTTGCGATACCGATCTTTGGTACCCTTTTATTTTTACAAACCCATTTCTCGGTCGACGGCAAGTTAATTCGATTCGTCGAAGTTGGGCAAGTTTGGAGAAATTTTGGCCGTGCCCCCATCGCTCATCTTTTCGCCTTAACGGTCAGTCTCGTTCTCGCCTTGCCATTGTTTTTATTAAAGATTGAAACTATCCCCAATGAACTTCTTTGGACACTGAGTCTCGTTTTTATTATTTTCTCTTGGCCAGCTCGACTTGCTCTCGGATGGGCCTATCGACGCGGGGAAACTGCCACCCGTTCACGTCGTTGGTGGCTCAGATATCCAATGTTGCTCGCCTCAGTTCCTGTCGCATTTGCTTTCGCAATTATTCTCACACTCACGCGGTACGTGAGTTGGAATGGTGCGTTGAGCCTGTTTGAAAACCATGTTTTCCTGTTGCCGGCGCCTTTTTGGCTGTAATACGACAACATCTATCTCCGCCGCTATTTCTTGGATTTTCGAATTGGCCAAGCGCAAAATGCTAGACATGGATGAAACAAACTGAAAACTTCCGTCGTTACCGCAAATTTTGCTGGAGATGGTCGCGATTTAAATCCGACCGAAATAAAGAGCGTAACCGTTACATCTTACCTATGTGCTAGCGGTTATCGAATTGAACTCAGCGCCCAACGGAGCTGCTATGCCGGACTACATGACAAATCTAATTCTCGTATTTTCAGGTCTTCTGACTGGGTACCTGCTTTGGCACCGCGACAGACGCAATGACACCTTATTGCAGGAGTCGCTAAAGAAAGACAACCATGATCTCCATGCCAGCTTAACGCTCGCCCACGCGACCCACCGTCAACTAAACGACCGGTTCCAACGTCAAACCTCTCAACTCAATGTCCTGCAACGACTTTGCGATGAGCTTAACGACACATCTCAGCACGCTTCACCTAGTTCCAGAGAGAGCACGGATGAACCGCTAAACGAAGAACGCCATCCGCAAACGTCGAGCCAACCGCTTCCAGAGAGAGACGTGCTCCAAGTCGACAATGAACGACTCGATTCAAAGGCTGACCTGGAACAAGCGATCGTAGAAAACATGGCGCTTAAGAAACGTCTTAAAAACCAGGAATCTACCATCCATGAAATCACCAAGCGAAACCAAGATACCCTTGGTAAAAAAGAGGACGAACATTCTGAATGCATAAGCCGCTTGGAACATCGAATCTGCAGCCAGGCAGAATCAATTAAGAAGACCGACAAGCACCTTGAAGAACTCACCGTTGAACTGGACATCTCTAAGAAAAATCTGGTGGTCGCTGAATCCGCATTAATGGAATCCAATTCCCGAACATCCAGACTCGACAAGAAAATTGAAAATCTGAAAGCTACCTGTTTGAGAATCTCTCAGTACGAATCTCATATGCAGGGTGTAGAAATTGAAAACAAGCAGCTTAAAGCAGAGAATCAAACTCTTCAAAATGAGCAACAAGAGACCCTGTCAGCACAACAAGAATTGGCGAACGAACTTAATGACCTCAGGCGGGTTAACATTCAATCAAAAGAAGAAGCGAACGAAAGATTGACCGCGCAAAAATCAAAAGAATTAGAATCATCTGGAACGATCGAGAATCTCAGACTCTCAAATGATCAATTACACCAAGAACGTGTGGAACTTTTAGCGCGTCTTGCCAACCAACAATCTGTTGCAGAATCAGACTCCGCAATTATTTCATTTGCAAAAGCGATGGAGCAGAGAAAAACCCAATCTCAGCAATTTGACACTGAGCATCAAGGGCATCTCGTAAAACACGCCCAGCGAGGTATGCTGTTCGCCTCACCTCCGAAAAAATCAGATAATCTAAAGTTCATTTCCGGAGTCACTGAAATACTCGAAGCCCGCTTGAACGACTGCGGCATTTACTCCTACAAACAGATTCTCAACTGGTCCGAAGAAGCAGTCGCAGAGTTTTCGAGTCAATTAGGAATCACTGAATCGCTTATCACGAATACCTGGAAGCAACAGGCTGAGTTCCTTGCCCAGCCTAAACCCGGCAAAGCAGCCGCTTAAAAGGACGCCCTCATTTGCAAACGCGATCATTCATTCTCGCGTGGCCTCTGGCCAACCAATTCGATCGCGTAGCTCTCCAACAAATCGTCTGCCCGATTCGCTGAAAACACGCGTGAATCATAATGAAGTGAAACCCGAAGCCGTTCACCATGGCGTGCGACTGTATAATTTAACGGAGTTCCCTCACGGACGGGTCCAACTAGATCAAATTGATCAAACGCATCACCACTCAACTGAGATTGGGTTTTAAGTAGCTTCCGAAAAGGCTCTCCGAGATTCGTAAAAACCACTGACCCACGCGATTTTCGATTTCCAGCTACTTTACGAAACAACGGTTCGACGGTCGAAAGCAGCCGGATACATATCAGAAAAATCTTATCTAACTGCCAACCGCGGATGATTCGAATCTCTCGATCCAAGTTTTGATAAAACCCGTCCGAAGACAGTAGTTCATCAGCCCGGCGATCTAATTGAACGATCGTCGTTCGATTCGCCGCTGGCATCCGCCGGTCAGACATTCCTCGAATACTTATCGGTAAGATGACACGCAACCAGTCTCTTCGATGATCCTCTCCATCCCTCGCCAAAAATTTCGCTAACGAAACAAACAATCGCCCCAGCATGATCGAATTCAGCGTCACGCCCAAACGACCACTCTCTCGACTAAGACTGCGAACAGCATCTGCATCAACCCAACGTCCAACAATAGCCGGATATAGCCTCGCTTCGCCATCTGGAACATCTTTTTGAATAGTCAAGTCAACCGTTCTTCGGAAAATGAATTTGGTTGCCCCAAACAAGGCCACTGGTTGCTGAAAGATATGTCTCAAATAATTCCAGCGAATAAGCCCAAGGTGGTTACGTGCTCTCAGACGGTCGGCATCCAACCGCTGAAGTCCCGCCGTGGCAGACCTCCCAGAGTCGAGATTCGCATAAATAGCAAGCCATTCATTTACCACTAAAATTGCCCCAACACCGTCACTTATCGCATGATGGACGGCAAAGTAAACCAACGCTATTCGTTCCACTGGTTTTCCGTGAAGCTCTCCAGTTGGCCTCGCGCGATCGCCGGTTCGTATTTCCAAGTGGCTGGAAATCGTTAAGCGCAATTCATCATCTTCAAAGTTCCAAGGCTCCGGAGACGACTCGGACTCATGATGATTAAAACTTCCCGTGGGAGCGCTTTCATTCGTTTGGAATTTAGCAACCCAACGCCAACGCCGTTTAACCTTTTCTGGTTTGACACCTGCAAGCGGCTGACGGCTCAGTGCGATCCTCCATGCTTCCTTAGCAAGAACCGGATCAATATGCGTTCTAAATTCTAGCCGACCAAATATAAAATTCGGGTGACACGGTGGACTGTCGTACCAATGAAATTTCTCGATACTCGACATGAGCAACGGAAACATTTCCTTAGTCAAATCTTTAGTTTTGTTTTCCATAAAAGACGAACGCCCGGCAGAAACCGGGCGTTTGTGTATTACATTCTGTTGAAGCGGAGCATGACTCAATCACCAGTGGCTTTGGTCAAAAAACCCCTAACGCAGTCCGCCTTAAAGTTTGGCAGGTCCAGTTGGTTCGTTGCTACTCTTTTTTGAACTTGATTTTTTTGAGTTACTCTGAGACGAACGATCAGTTGAACCTCGATTACTACCGCGAGCACTGCCACCGGTATCCAACGAGTTTTGCATCCCGGAGAACTTTGAGTTTCGAGGGCTAGTTCCAGAATTCCGATCCGATGTATTGCCACCCGAACCTCGTGTGCCGCCACGATTCATACTCGAAGGTCTTCCACTGGAATCAAATTCAGGCTCAGGCCGTCCACCACCGCCACGCGTATCGCCACGACCACCGCGATCGGAAGCGCCGGTGTCCAATGAATTTTGCATCCCGGAGAACTTTGAGTTTCGAGGGCTAGTTCCAGAATTCCGATCCGATGTATTGCCACCAGAACCTCGCGTGCCACCGCGATTCATACTCGCCGGTCGTCCACTGGAATCAAACTCGGGTGGCAAACCCGCCCCCCCCGTTTGTTCACGAGGGATACTACGTCCAGTTCCGCCACCTGCATTCAATGAATTTTGCATTCCTTCAAATTTCGAATTCCTGAATCCGCCCTGCGCTCCCGCGGCACCACCACCCTGAGAGTATCCACCTTGCGGTGTTCCGTTATCTAAACGCTTGATTCGAATATTACGAAACCAGACTTCATTTCCATGATCTTGAAACGCGATGTGTCCACCGCGATTTTTTGCGAACTTTTCCCAGTCCTTAAACTTGCTCTTCCCCAATTGCTCGTTCCACTCAGGACTGCCAATTTCAGTCTCAAGAACTTTTTTCAGATTCAGATAATAGGTAACACGATTTCCCACGACTGTAATTCGTGTCTTGTTCCAAGTTCCAACATCTCGAAGTGTTTTATTTCCATCGCGATCTTTTGCTGGGAACATACCGTACAAAGAACCGGCCGCGGTTAATTCGTTAGCACCATCTGCATGTTCGCTATCATCCAAGATTTGATATTCGGGACCGGACATGTAGGGGGCACTGTCACCAAGTGAAACACGCCACATAATTCCGCTGTTCGCCCCATTGGCTACCTTCCACTCCACCTGCAAATCGAAATCACCGTAGGTCTGCCGAGTGATCAGGTCACCACCACCGGAACCATCAAAATAAAGATCGCGACCGTCCAATGACCAACCTTCACCAATTTGCTCCGACTCATAACCACGAAACTGACTCAGGTCTCGTGAATCTAGCAGATTGACAAACCTCGCTTTGCCCGTCGTTCCACCAGTAAAGCCATCCGAACCGCCATCGCGGTCTCCGTTCGGCTTGCCTTGCTTCATCTGCCCACCGCCGTTGGCAAATTTACCTTGAGCATTCGCTTCTTGTAGCGCGCCCAAAGCCAACAAAGTTGCGCACGCGAGCGAGCATAGAGGCGATCGTAAAATCGAATGAAACGACATTTTATTCTCCTGGAACAATGAGACCGCTTGGATAATGGCAGCCAAATAAATTGTATCTAAATCACGTCTTGTGTAAGCGAACAACCGACCGTTTACCAGCTCTCCGCGATGTTGCGTCTTCAGCCAACTCAAATTACGTCACACAGTTCAAATAGAGCTAAATCGCACCCCCGAATTCTAGTGTTTCGCGTATCTATTGTCGAATCGTTGCTTCGCTTTCAGCCTCATTTTTGAGGGAAAGCCACCACCCACAACGATTCGTTGGTAAAACCCTAAAAACTAAGCTCACAGGCAAAGTTAATTTGGGGGATCCTCGGCCGGGACTTCCCTTATTAAGAATTGGGTCTGACTGCTTACGGTGTGGCCAAAGGATTGAAATTCCACATTTCCAACGTCAACAGAATCGACAAAACCACGAACCCGATCAACCAATAACGCGGCCAGATCTGAGCAGGCCGGCCTTCACTCATTCGGGTGCTAATCCCCACGCACCAAAAAGTAATTGCTGTTCCCAGAACAATCGCGACAATATTTGTAAAGAACAAAAGTGAAGCACCGCCGGCAAGAGTTAGATCTCCCATCGTTAACGCCAGCCCGGAGGTGGCTATCGGTGGAACTAACGCGGCCGCGATCGCTACCCCGGGCAATGCCGATATTAAATTTGGTCGTCCCATGGCATACGCCGCAGCCACTCCACTTGCCAGAGCCACAATTAAGTCAAGGAAATTCGGCGACCCACGATCTGCCATCTGCTCGCTGATCTCAAGTCCTGGTGCGAACAGTCGCAACATCAGTCCAATCGATGCACCAATGAGCAAAGCGATAGCGAACCCCCACGCGACAGACCTCAAGGCCGATCGAATGAGCTTCAAATTCCCCTGCACTAATGCGAATCCCATCGCGACCAGGGGCGTCATTAGCGGAGCGACCAACATGGCACCAATCACAACCGCGCCAGAGTCTCTCACCAAACCGAGGGCAGCGATAAGCGTCGAGAGAGAAATCAACGCGCCGAAATCGAAATTAAACTGAGAGTTTATCTGTAAGTTATCAACCAGCTTTACCCGCCGTTCTCGATCGATCTGAGGTACTTTACTTCGAATCCATAAAGTCACACCTCCCCAAACCCGCACTGTTAACGGAACCGCTGCCCGCACCACAACAATTGACGATGCAGCCTTCTGAGTTCCCGGATCCAGATCTAAAAACAAAGACCGGATAACTTTCTCTTTCCGGGTCCCTACTAGCAAGACATCAAAATCTAATTCCGGGATTTGTCGAATCCCATCGAATAGCGAATCAGCGAGAATTGAGCGTGGCACAATTTCGAGCGACTTATCCTGCTTTGTTTTTGCAAGCTGGCTCAGGTGCGTTTCCGCAATTTCTGCAGCAACCTCATCATCGTCCGGTCGAACATACAGCAACTCAACTTGCCCAGCCTCGACCGTCTTCGCCAGTTGCAAACCCCTTGCCACCGCCAACTTCTGGTCCGAATCGGTTTCCCCCTCACTCGCGACAAGTATTCGACTCGCTCCCTCGCCAGTTGGAACGCTGCCTTTGACTACCGCGACCTGACAAGGCGCCGTTCGGAAAACCTTTTGATGCCAGCGCATGTCCGTCTCATTCGAACCTTTCACTGGAGCAAATGCCGGAAGCAGCACTAAACGCACGTCGAGATTATCAATTTCCTCAACAAAAGCATCCTCGGGCGCAGTAGCAATGAGTTCACGAGTTTCAATCGCAACGCGATCCATATCTGTCGACTCTTCACCATCGGCGATCGCTTCCTTCATCACCACCCGACTTGGATCGATTTTTTCCAACTCGGCAAAAACGGACTGGTAGAGCGAACGCCCTTCTTTTTCTGAAACTTCTAAATTTTCCCAAGCCCGTTTGCCTTTTGATTTCCTCGGACAAACGATTAACAAATCGGTGTGATCCGCCAATGCAAAGTGGACACCCCATGGAATCAGGCATGAGGCGTCAGACTCACTGGTAATGAATACGGCTACTGTCATGCTGAAATCGTCCGGTGGAGATCACATTACGCGTTCGCGGAAAACAAAAGAGCAACCGAACGCAGAAAAACACTCGCATCCAGCAATCGCCGTCGCGGTTTACCGATTATAGCCAAGGGTAAATGAAAAACCACGTAAACCAAAGTCGGAATTAGAAGCGGTCTCGTTATCAGCTCCAAGCCAAGCCTGATAATCCAGACCAGACCTAAAGTAAAAACACCGATTACCACCACGAGAAATTACGTACTGAGCACCCAAGAACAAATCTAAATTAGTAAAAAACTCGTCATCGCTTAGGTTTTGGTTTATCGCACCGAAGTTGTCACGAACAACCTTGTCTCTTTCCCCAAAAATCAAACCAAAATCGCCGCTTGCAATAAATTCGATCTTTGTGTGACCAATCGTCCGGAAATAATCAAATCCAAAAGTTGGTCCGGCTCCTTGAAATTGGTCCTTCCCCTCCCAGGCTACCGTGCTGCCCCCAACGTCCGTAAACGAGGCATTGGTTTGACGAATGATCTCAACCCACTGGAATCCAAATCGCCCCCCCATTCGAGACACCTTAAATTTCATCTCTTTAAACAAACTAGCTTCAATCCTCTGAACGTCCAGTGAGTCGTTGACCGTAACGGTGTCATTAAAATCGAAAACGGTGAACTGCCTGCCACCCAGAACTCCGCCGAGATCAACGATAGTTTCCCCTGAACTTACATCTCCAGACGTCCAACTGGCAGCATCAGATACGCCATCAAATTCCCAATAATTGATGCTGACGCCCGGTCCTGTCTGGGACTCAAAGCCCAAGCTGAATTGACTTGCAGTACTATAATCATATTCAAAATTATCCTGAAACTGACCAGCGGAACCCGCAGTTTTATATGCGATATCACCTTGCAAAACTGGCTTTAGAAATGAAACATTTGCAGAACCAAAATACCGGCCGGTCCGTAAGATTTCTTCTAATGTTGGTGAATCTGTTTTGCCGTATTCACACTTAGAATCCGAAGCAGAATAGGCGTTCGACGGTGGGTACTCCACGGTTGGACGCTTCGTAATCTCTGGCCGTCGAAATCCAAGATCCAATAAAGATGAGCCACTGACATGAGTGCTCCAATCGCTTTCTGCTGAACCGCGCGGCACAAACTCATCGACTCGCTTCCGCACGTTTTGCCGTCGCGGTCGCCAACTCTTCTGACTTGATGCCGGAGCTGTAAGCGAGGGTTCATTCGAAGCTTGACCCTCGGAGACTTCTGGAATTCCCTGCCTAGTAGAAACCGGTAGAGGATATCGAGCCTTCAGATTTGTTTCCGGATCTGGGCGAGACTCCGGACTTTGTTTTGATCGAATTGGATCTTCTCGCTCAGATGAAATTTCAATTCCAGCTTGTGTCCAATAAGAACTTTTTGATTCACCAGGTTTTGATTCACCAGGTTTAGCTTTGGGTTGGAAGTCGCGAGGCTTTTTAGGCAGCGCAATTGAATTCATTAATTTCTTGTTTGAATGGGTGGGCGCTTGCGATTCCACCTCCTCTATTCGACTGACAATTACTGGACGAGCACCGACGGGTGGCATACTCCACCGATCAGGTGACATTGCCTGAAAATCGCTGTTTGATTCCGAGTACAACTGACTGCCTAAGTCATAAACCTGTCGGTCTTCGAGCAACTGCTGACCACGATAACGCGAGGTTGGGTAGGTCTTTTGAGCATGAGAGGGCATCGCGAACCAAATTAGCAGCCAACAGGCTAACCCCGTCCTCGCAAACAAATGATTAATTTGTGGATTCATGAAACGATGTGTCAGAGAGAATTTTCCAAGTTGATTAGGAATTCGCGCAGCCCAGCGACAACGAACGCCTGTTATTACAATCGGAAGAATCTGCAAACCTAGCAAGAAAAACCAGAAAGACCGTCAAGAACGTAAAAGTGGTCACTTATTAACTAACCGTTAAAGTCAAGCAAACTGAGTTGCTTGGTTCGAAAACGACTGCAGGCCATCTTTCATTGCAAAAACACATGAAAACGGCGAAATCGTTGGTTAGTTGTCGGCGTCTAGACGCTGACGAGCCTCTTCGGCCCAAGGACTTTTGGGAGCAAGCTCCAGAAACGTTCGCCAATGCGGTTCGGCTTCCGTCGCACGATCCATGTCGTCCAGCAGCCTTGCAAGATAAAAATGCACGTCTGGATAATCTGCGTGATGGGCGAGTGCCCCGTGAAAGGTGGCAAGGGCCATTTCTTGCTTGCCCAATTCGACAAGAACACACCCCAAACTCGCCCGCGCTTCGACGAATGACTCGTCTAACTCGATTGCCAAAAAGTAACGCTCTCGCGCTCCTGGCAAATCTCCTTGCTGATAAAGTAATTCAGCCAACCGAAATGAGGAATCTGAGGATGGACCGAACGCAAGAGACATCGCTCGGTATACCTCAATCGCTCCCTCGGCATCTTCTTCATCTTCAAAATCGATAGCAGCCCGAAGAAACTCATCAGGTGTGACTAGCTCTTCCAGTGGAACAGGAGCAACGGGCTCGTTGATTGGATATGAAACCTCTTGATCATCCCTGCCTTCATGGAGGTTAGGCGAATCAAAATTAATTCGCATCTGTCCCCCAGGCTCAATCAGCCCTCCGCCTTGCCGGAGTAAGAGTTGACGTCCTTCAACAATCACGGAAAGCTGGCACAAAGGCCGCTGAAGATTGGGGTAAAGTCCGGCCAACCGCGAAAGCTTTGTCTCGATCGACTGAGCCGTAGCACCAGACGCGATCAAACGTGCGATCCGACGCGCCGATGCGACTTCTTGAAAATCGAAATACGCTAACTTCTTAACCTGCCGAGTTGGAGTAATCAGCCCGCGGCGGTGCCAACGACGAATCGTCGACAACGGCAAACCGAGTAAACCAGCGAGCATCGCTGGAGTATAAAAACGTCCGATATCTAACTCTGGCTCCACAATCCCCAGTTCCTGCCAAAACTGAGTTTCGTTAATTACGCTGATGCGCCCCTGAGCACTCGCTTCAATCACCCAATCATCAAGCAACTCAGCTTGATCTCCCAGTGGCAATACATCGGCGCCGATAACGACCAAGTCAACCGATGGATCAATTCGCTCCATCATCAGTCCCTGATGCCGGCGAACCAGCTCGCGCGCTTCACGGCGATTCATACTTCCTAATTTACCGACAAACGCGATTCGGCGACCCGAAATCGGTGAGTCAGTGTTCAACAATTCATCCGAAGACGATTCGCTAAATTCAGGGTTTGCCACTGTCAATTTCATCTAAATGAGTATTCTAATCTATGCGATAATTTAACTGTTTATTCGCTTAAACAAGCCAGAATGCCACCC
Organism: Mariniblastus sp.; assembly: GCA_029251085.1. GTDB lineage: Bacteria > Planctomycetota > Planctomycetia > Pirellulales > Pirellulaceae > Mariniblastus. Next base: position 50,892 of record JAQXDZ010000050.1, on the reverse strand, counting down.
AATGTCGGAAGGTCACGTTCTCCCAAAGCTAGAGTAACGACGACCGCATGCCCTTCAGGATATCGTTCAAATAGGCAACTTGGTTAAGTTAAAGTGTTGAGCAAGAGGCGATCAGTGTCAATGATCGAATTTCAAACTCAGCCCTTACTAGGCATGCAACATTTGAAAGGGGTAGCGGCAAATCGCGTGAACTGATTCCCATCCTTTAAGCGATGGTTTATCGGCAAAACCCTTACCTTTTAACAATCACTCCCGCTGGAAAGCTAGAGTTTTTGGATCAGAGAATTTGTGACAATTAGTTCTGGCTCAGATCAAAATTGTGGAATAGCTGTTCAAAAGACATCAGCCCCACCACCAAACCCAGCGGAAGCAGATAAAACGACGCGCTAGGCAAAGATTCGGTTGTTCATTCGAGCGACTGCAAAAATGAGATCATCTCTGCCTTCGCGTGGTCGTTCCCTTGCAACCCTGCCTGCTCTATTCCCTGCTTGAGAATCTCTACGGCTTCTTCTGTCCGTTCAAGATCTGCCAGTTGCTGTCCGCTCATGAAAAACGAAGGGACGTAGGGCGGTTCATCTTCAATTAGTCCCCGATGAAGCGAAAGGCTACGCTCATTCTCACCTTCACCCTCGAGCTCCATCGCGAGAGCATACCGAAGAAATGTGTCTTCTGGTGAATCCGCAAGCATCGATTCCAATTGCTCTCGCCGCGTCATAGTTAATCCTCTCCGTCAATTGCCAGACTAAGTCACGAATATACCACGGTGTCGTGTTGCCACAAAGTTCCCAGGCAATCCAATCTTCCAAGCCAATGAAAGTCGTTCACCACGACGCGTTGTTTTTTTATTGGGAAAGGCGTGCACTTAACAAGTTCAAAACCGAGCCCGCTACGCTTGAGCCGATGCACGAGCATCCGAAACATAATTTAATACACACTAACAATCGCAGATTCAAAACAGTGATAGAAGTAATTTACCGGCAGGCCACAACCCAGCCCACCAATCGCAGGGGATGCCCGACAGGAAGACCGTCGACTGGCTGCTCTTGATGCGGACTAACCCCAAACCAATCGAACTCACGAAATCCTGCATGCGACAATGCCCGGACTAATTCCCTACGTCGGAAACTGTGAATGAACATCTTATTAATGCCGCGATAATTTGACTCACGATCACCAAATTCAGATTTCCCTCGAATCGCGCGGAGACCATTCCCTAGAGCCCAACGAAGACCACCGGGATATCTCAGTTGGTACCAAACATTATGGGCATGCAGGATAAACCAACCTCCTGGCTTAATGGTTCGTCGCGCGTGCCTTAAAAACAGCAACCTGTTTTCATGCCCGCGAATCATCCCCAATGTGCTAAACAGACTGAGACCATGATCAAATGCCCCGTCAACAATTCCTTCCAATTCGACAAGGTTTGCCTGAATCCAAAAACAGTCGTTTTCACCTGTATTCGAACCTAACTCTTCTCTATTCGGGTCGATCCCGATTTTTTTTTGAAAAGCGTTTAGCATTGGAATCGATAAATCAATGCCAACCCCTTGGTAGCCCCGGTTTAACAGCGGGATTAGCGTTCGCCCGTTTCCGCAGCCAAAATCTGCGATGAGCGGCTTGTTCGAATTCGCAATTTTTTCAGTTTCGCTATTACGATCTGGCAAGTAACGGTTGAGGATCTGCCTGTCGACCATGGTTAATGGATCGTCATGGAGGAATTCATCATATCCCGTCGATATGTGGTTCGCCTGGGCGTATTCCCAATTCGAGGCGGTTACTCCACGAGGAATCTGCCAATTCGCCCTATTCGAGCCAACCTTTGCCGAATTTCTACGATCATTTTTCATAGGTTTGGGCAGTCCAAAGCAGGTTTAACAGCGGTACCGATTATATCGCCCACTTGCCGTAGTTTACGAGAATTTGTTATCGTCACGGAACAAGCATCGACCATTACGTTTGATTCGTGGGCGCTGTTTTATACTACACCAAAAAAATTTGATTTTGAATTACTGACCAATATTGGAGAAATGTCGTGGCGATTCGAGTTGCAATTAATGGTTTCGGTCGTATCGGGCGTTTAACGTTCCGTAACTTGATGAGTCGAAGCGACGAGTTTGACGTCGTCGCAGTCAACGACCTCACAAATAACAAGTCGTTAGCAAACTTGCTCAAGTACGACAGTATCCACGGACGATTTCCGGGCACTGTCGATTTCGACGACGAGAACCTTATCGTCAACGGTGACAAGATCCGCGTTTTCGAAGAACGCGATCCTGCCAAGTTGCCTTGGGGCGAAATGAAGGTCGACGTTGTCGTAGAAAGTACTGGAGTCTTCTGCAACCGAGCGACTGAGTCGCGCGGCGGTTATGACTCTCACCTCACCGCTGGTGCTCGTAAGGTTGTCATCAGCGCTCCTGCGAAAGATGCTCCCGATCTGACATGCGTTCTTGGCGTCAATGACGACCAAATCACTGACGATATGAAATGCATCTCTAACGCAAGCTGCACCACCAACTGCCTTGCACCGGTAGCCAAAGTTCTGAACGACACGTTTGGAATCACCGCCGGATTAATGACAACGATTCATGGTTACACCAACGACCAAAATGTTCTGGACGCTCCTCACAAGGATCCCTACCGGTCACGTGCCGCGGCTCTGAATATTATCCCAACTTCAACTGGTGCTGCCGAAGCCGTCGCTTTGGTTATCCCTGAGCTCAAAGGGAAATTGACTGGAATGGCAATGCGTGTCCCTGTTCCAACGGGAAGTGTCGTCGACCTGACTGTCAACTTAGCAAAGTCAGCTACAGCTGAAGAAATCAATGCGGCGATCAAAGCTGCTGCCGATGGACCAATGAAAGGTGTGCTTGAGTACACCGAAGATCCAATCGTTTCAACAGACATCATCGACAACCCTCACAGCTCAATTTTTGCTGCTGATATGACAAAATCCTTGCCAGGTGAGTCGAACATGGTGAAGGTTATCAGCTGGTACGATAACGAATGGGGTTACAGTTCGCGGACTGCTGACCTAATCGCTCGCATTGGAAAATAATCATTTTTCCAGAGATATCACGGCCACAATCTCGGTTCTCCGAGTAGGGTAAAAGCACGGTTAACCCCGTGCTTTTTTCGTTTCTCTGCGATTACATTTGCCGCCTTTTAGTAGCAGACGACAGCATCGACTGTTTAATGTGCGATCGAGGTTTCCAGATTGAAAACTAAGAAGAACAATCAGAACTCCTCGATTCCGTTTTCTTGGGACTCAGGCCCTTCGGAAGAAGACGTGTCGAGAATCCAAGTCGCAAGCAGTGATCTGAAACAACCGGGGAAGTTTGGCGTTTTTCTCTGGTGGACAGAGCAAACTCCGTCCTGGGTTCACTCTGACGATGTTGAAATCGCGGATTGTCTAATTCCGAGTGACCGTGTTTTTTTACGCAGCGATTGTGAAAACGCTTCCGACCGAGAACTCGGGTTCTCTAAATTCCAGTATGGCGCGCGGTGCTTCCGGGGAAAACCGGCACTGTGGTTGGAAGTCCCCCAGCAGGAAATCGAGATTGGAGATCGGGTCGAAGTCAAATCTCAGAGCGGCAAATTGAAGCCTCAGATCGCTTGCGTCATCGATATTCTCTGGAATCGCACCAAACGAACGGTCGAGTTCCGCCTTTCCGCTAACGAGATACCGATGCAGCGACGTTTTCTCGAGAGCGACCTCCGCCCGGCCGTTCGCCTCGAGCAACACCTGACGATCCGTGAATTAAGGCCGGCGTCAAATAGAATGATGACTTGAACCGTTTGGGGTATCTCAAAAGCCGAAACAATACCGAATCAAAACGCTTTGTCAGCTCCTCTAGGCATCGTTTCGAAATTTGGATTACGTAGTTGTTAATTACTATCTTGTATTGGTGGTTATAGGTCGGTGACGATCGCAAAAGCTGCCTTGCGTCCGCTGATCGCAATTCACCCCGGATGGTGAACGATTTAAGCTATCTCATTCTGAAAATTGCACAAATTGTGAAAGGCTGAGGAATTTCCAGACTGTATCGAAAACGGAGAATCCGCGGGATTTTCTGAAAAAAAGTAGCCCTGAACATGAGATGGGAAACTGCTATACTTATGCGACAGTGTTTGCGAGAAATTACTACCAGTCGCGTCTTGCGGCGATTAGATTTCTACCGCTTGGAGGCACCGGAGACCTTAGTTCGCACGTTCATTTTGGCGGGCTCTCAGGTCTTTTACTGCCTCGGGCAATCCACGATGGAACTCGGAGTTGAATCCCTGTGAAACTTGAAGAACTATTTGCACCTTACTCGCCGCCCGAAACCAATTTTCTGGATCGGCTACGTTACTGGGCTGCTGCGCAGCCAGAGAAAATTGCCTACCGTTTTATCGGCGGTGATGGCGAAATTAAAACATTAACTTTTGCAGAGCTAGACGTCCAAGCAAAAGCTGTTGCGGCGATGCTCGTCTCCAAGGGCTATGCCGGCAAACGAGCACTGATGATGTACCCGCCAGGGCTCGAATTCATTGTTGCATTTTTTGGTTGTCACTACGCCGCAGTAACTCCCATCCCTGCTTTCCCACCTCGTCGCAATCGCAACATGGCACGGATCGGTGCCATCTCAGATGACGCGCAGGCGTCCGTCGCCATTTCAATTTCTTCGGTGATCAAGAGTTGTGAGAAGTGGATAAAAGACTCTCCGGGCTTGCAGCGAATTGCGTGGTTATCAACCGAGTCGGTCGCCGCAGAATTCGCCAACGACTGGGTCAAGCCGAAAGCTTCACTCGATGACCTCGGTTTGATTCAGTACACATCGGGGTCAACCGGTTCTCCCAAAGGAGTCATGTTAAGCCATCGGAATTTGATTGCGAACTGCCGAATGATCACCAGAGCATTCCAAACAGGTCGATTCAAGGGTTCCATCTGCAGCTGGCTTCCAACCTACCACGACATGGGGCTTGTGGGGGGAATTCTCAATCCAATGTATTGCGGAACTGAAGATAACTTAATGTCACCCGTGGCATTTCTTACTCGACCGATCCGTTGGTTGCGAGCCATCTCAAAGTACAAATCAATCGCTAGCGGAGGCCCAAACTTTGCCTATGCGTGGTGTACGATGAAAATCAACGAAGAGGATTGCGAGGGACTTGATCTCTCACATTGGAAAGTCGCGTTCAACGGTGCCGAACCGGTAAGTGCTGCGGTGATGGAACGTTTTACGGAGAAATTTGCCCCCTATGGATTTAGCCCAGAAGCTTTCTATCCCTGTTACGGGATGGCCGAAACAACATTGATCGTTACCGGTGGATCGGACGAGGAAGCACCGATTGTAAGACCTTTCGACAAATACGAACTGGTTGAGCATCGCGTTCTGCCGATTGATGAAAATCATGAAAACGCTCGGAAATTAGTTGGTTGCGGCAAGGTACTCGAAGAGGAAGAAGTTCTGATCGTCCACCCAGAAAATCATACACCGCTCCCCGACGACAAAATCGGGGAAATTTGGATCAACAGTCCAAGCTGCGGTCAGGGTTACTGGCAAAGAGAACAAGAAACTCAAGAAACGTTTCGGGCTCGACTGAAACCGGACAATGGCAAACACTACGTGCGTTCCGGAGACCTTGGCTTCATGGATCGTGGCGAATTATTTGTCACCGGTCGACTGAAGGACATGATCATTGTCCGCGGTGCAAATCGATACCCGCAGGACATCGAGAATACGGTTGAACTTTGTCATCCGCTAACACGCTCAGGTGGAGCGGCGGCGTTTTCGGTGACCCGTTGGGATCGCGAGCACCTCGTGATTGTTTGCGAGATCGAGCGCAGCCCGGCTAAGGATAAATGGGAGAGCGTCATTAAAAGCATCCGCACGTCGGTTGCCCTCGAGCACGATCTGCCTCCAGATGCAATCGTCCTTGTCCGAGCCCATAGTGTTCCCAAAACTTCATCCGGCAAGGTCCAGCGACACGCTTGCAAGCGGAACTTTGAAAACGGAGAGGACATCCATGTCATCGCACGTTGGTGCCTTTGGGAAGAATCTCAAAACACAGAAGTGAACCAGGAATACGCTCCGGCAGAGATTGACGGCGAGACTCTCGCTGACTCCGAACTCGCTCCCGAAGTCGTACAAGCTGTGATCGAACAGGTGCATGCCGCACTGACCGACAAAGCCCAAACGGTTGAAATTGACACGAACATTCTTGAACTGGGGCTTGATTCGCTGGCCCGACTCGATGTCGCTCAATCGCTTGAGCGGGCCTTCGGTGGAAAAATACCGGAACACGTTCTCCAGGACATTGAGACTGTCCGCGAGGTTGCCACCGCTATCCAGAAGTATGCGGGAACTAAAAAAACGAACGGCGAGGTTCCTGAATCGTTCTACAAACTGGAAAAGATGCCGGAATTCATGCGTCTTCAAAGTCTGAGAAAAAGGATCGAAGATTCAGGAATTCGAAACCCATTTTTCAGCGTCCACGAGGGGCGGATTAGCGATACGACTGAAATTGATGGGAAACAATTAATTTCCTACGCCAGCTACAACTATCTGGGACTTTCCGGGGACCCCGAGGTAAATCTCTCTGCGAAGAACGCAATCGACAACTTCGGCACCAGTGTTTCTGCCAGTCGAATTGTTTCAGGTGAAAAAACAATTCACAAGCAACTCGAAAAAGAGCTCTCCGATTTCCTCGGGGTAGAAGACGTGATTACATTTCCAGGTGGACATGGCTGCAATGAATCTGTTATTGGGCATCTAGTTGGACGCGGCGATTTGATTCTTCACGACAGTTTCGCCCACAACAGCCTGATTCAAGGTGCGATGCTTTCGGGCGCCCAGCGTCGCCCTTTTGAACACAATAACTGGGAAGACTTGGAAAATATTCTGCGGAGTTGCCGCGGGGAGTACCGGCGAGTATTGATCATCATCGAAGGGCTTTACAGCATGGACGGGGATTACCCCGATCTTCCAAAGTTCATCGAGATCAAGAAAAGGTACAAGGCCTGGCTATATCTTGATGAAGCCCACTCCATTGGCACACTGGGCGAGACGGGACGAGGACTGGGGGAAGTCTATGACGTGCAACGCGATGATATCGAGTGCTGGATGGGCACTCTTAGTAAATCTTTCGGCAGTTGTGGCGGATTCGTGGGAGCCTCCCGCTCATTAATTGAGTACCTACGTTACACCACTCCGGGTTATGTGTTTGCCGCAGGTATGCCTCCGGCCAATGTCGGGGCGGCACTTGGCTCCCTTCGCGTTTTACAGAAACGACCTGAATTGGTCGCTAAGCTGCAGTCAAACGCAAGCCTGTTCTTAAGCCTCGCGAAGGAGGCCGGTCTCGATACCGGGATGGCGCAGGGGACTGCAATCATTCCAATCATCACGGGGCACTCGCTCTTAGCCTTGCGGCTTTCGGAAGCCTTGTACGATCATGGAATCAATGCTCAACCCATCCTTTATCCCGCCGTACCGGAAAAAGAAACTCGGGTTCGAATTTTCATGACTGCAGCACACACTGAAAAGCAAATTCGCGATTCGGTAGAGATCTTAGCTCGTGAATGGGAAAAAATCACCGACGAGGACGCTGCGATCGCGTGACCTCCAGCGATCGACCGAGCAAACGATTTCAATCATTAGGCACACCAGTAAACCTCCCCAGACCTGATTTCAGACTCTGGGATTTTTCAATTTGACGGTGAACCACCGACAACTTGCACCTGTGCATCGTAGATTCTAGGATGGTGAGCTTTCCCATTCCCCGAATTCTCTACGCAAGACGTAAACTAGACTCTCAAAAGAAACGAACATCGTGGAACAGGCAATTCAAAAAGCGAACACTTTGATCGAAGCACTCGGCTGGATCCGAATGTTTCGGGACAAAACCACTGTCATCAAACTTGGTGGAAGCATACTCGATGACATCGACGCACTCCACCATATCTTGCTCGACATTCATTTTATGGAAACCGTGGGAATGCGACCCGTTGTTGTCCACGGAGCAGGCAGTCGGATTTCTGCTGCCATGAAAGAGGCCGGGATCGAACCGCGATTTGTCGAAGGCAGAAGATACACCGATGCCCCGACGCTCGACATTGTCGAACGGGTCCTGGCACAAGAAACGAATCAATTCTTGGCCGACGAGTTCGAAAAAATTGGTGGTCGGGCGATGACCCTGAATTTTGATTCGACTCCAGTTTTAACCGGCAAAAAACTTGTCCTTAACGATACCGATGGGCAACCCGTCGACCTCGGATTCGTCGGGGAAATCACAAAAATCGACCGATTGGTCATTGATAATCTTTGCTACGCCGGGCAAACCCCGTTCATCCCCTCGATGTGTGTCGATGCCGATGGGCAAAAGTTAAACGTGAACGCCGACACGGTTGCAACTAAACTTGCGCAAGAATTGAACGCAGACAAACTCGTAATTTTGTCAGATGTTCCCGGAGTTCTTCGAGACCCCTCCGATCCAGATTCAATTATTTCGAGTCTTACAAAGTCCGAAGCCTTGGAGCTAATCGCCGATGGGACAATTTCAGACGGAATGATCCCCAAAGTCGAAGCGTGCCTTGAAACAATTGACCGCGGAGTTCGAAAAGTTCATATCGTCAATGGTTCGCTGCGGCATGGATTATTGCTCGAAGTTTATACAAGCAACGGCATCGGAACCGTCATTTCCAACTAGGCCTGAATCCTCCAACCATCTCTCTGAGATACGCAAAAGGACATCGCATGAGACATGTGCTTTCCCTGTTCGACCTTTCCAGCGAAGAAATTCGTCGGGTTCTGGAAATTTCCGTTGATCTAAAATCTAAGCTGAACACTGGCAACCGACCTGGGCTGTTAGAACATCAGGTCATGGGCCTATTGTTTGAAAAACCCTCCCTCCGCACACGCGTCAGTTTTGAGACCTTAATTCGACAACTAGGCGGCTCGGCACTATTCCTTGGAGAAGATGTCGGTTGGGGCAAGCGGGAACCGCTCTGTGACTTCATGCCCATTCTTACCAGCTACCTTGACGTTCTGGTTATTCGCGCCAAAAGCCACGAACAAGTCGTCGAAGCTACCAAGTTCAGCGAGTGCCCTATCATCAACGGATTGACCGATGTTTCCCATCCCTGCCAGGCTCTCGCTGACATTTTGACAATCCAGGAATTAGCTGGTGGGCTAAGCGATGTGAGCGTTGCCTACCTTGGAGATGCCAACAACGTTACCTACAGTCTCGCAGTAGCCTGTAGTAAGCTCAACATTCCACTTCGAATTGGTGCACCTGATAAATATCAATTTGATCCGGCCTTTATTGACCAGCTCAATGAAGCCGCCGGTTCGACAATCATCACTCAAACGAGCGATGCTGTCGCTGCGGCTGCCGATGCTGCTTTCGTCTACACCGATGTTTGGACAAGCATGGGGCAAGAGGCAGAGTCGAAACAACGTCTTTCCGACTTGGCTGACTACCAAGTCAATCAAAACATTATGGACTCAGCTCGAGACGGCGCTAAATTCTTACACTGCCTACCCGCAAGACGCGGCGAGGAAGTTACCTCTGAAGTGATTGACAGCCCGCAAAGCGCAATCATTCAACAAGCGAACAATCGACTCCACGCACAAAAAGGACTGGTTGTTTGGTTACTTAGCGAAGCTTCGAAAAGCAGCGAGTTGCCGTGCTGACTCAATCCAAAATTCATCTCCTAAACTATTAACTCCCAACAACTAAACACCATGACTCGAAAAGCCAACGAAATTCGTCCCGTCAAAGTAAAACGTAAATTTACCAACAAGACGCCGGGCAGCGTCCTCTACCAATGTGGCGGGACCGTTGTCCTTTGCACAGCAAGTGTTTCCGAAGATGTTCCGCCTTGGATGCGAAATTCAGAAAAAGGTTGGATCACGGCTGAGTACAACATGCTCCCGGGAAGTACGAGCCCGCGAAAGAGAAGAGATCGATCCAAGGTTGACGGGCGGACGACGGAGATCCAAAGACTCATCGGCAGATCCCTTCGCGCGGTTGCGAACCTCGAAGCACTTGGCGCTCGCCAAATCACAGTCGACTGCGACGTCCTCCAAGCCGACGGCGGCACTCGTACTGCCAGTATTACCGGCGGAATGATTGCCTTGGTAGACGCCATCAACTCCATCAAGAAAGACCTCCCCGATCCCAAGGTTTATCCGCTTCGCGATTCCATTGCAGCAATCAGCGTTGGGATCGTTGATGGTAAACCAGTAACCGACTTGGATTACCCTATGGATTTTGCCGCCAGTGTTGATATGAACGTCGTCATGACCGGCCGCGGCCAATTCGTCGAAATTCAGGGCACTGGAGAAGAGGCAACTTTCAGTGAGGCAGAATTAGCGGATCTCATCAAGTTAGCCAAAAAAAGCATCAAACAGCTTACTCAGATCCAACAAAAAGCTATTGGAAAACAATGGCCTAAGTTTTAGATCACAGCCGAACGATTATGGCTTGAGCAGATCGTCGGGTTTATTTTTCTCGCGAAAGTATTCCATAATTAGTACCACGCCAGCGACTGCCAGTGCGACTCCGAGTAGCCCACTGACCGTCGTTTCAATCGGCGTGGAAACGGATTCGTATTCGATTTCCGTAATGATGCGTGCTATTTCCCGAGCAGTCTGGACTGCGGAATGGTAACGTTCCCAGGCAATCAGGAAACAGATAACACTGCAAGCGAGAAGAAAAACGCCAATCGTTCGGTGCTGTTTCATAATTAAGTTACCTAACCAGAGAGAAATGTTACTGGCTGTTTTTGAAAGAAAAATTCAACTTGATTTTTTCTTTAGGCCAAGTCTCTCCATTGACTTCAACGTACGGGTAGACGAAATAGTTTAGCGGATCTTGCTCCGCCTTCGGAACAAGTTCGATATCACGCCCCTTCGAAAACGTCACCCTATCTGCGGATAACTTACCAAAATAATAATCCTTCATCGACGGATTCTTATCTGCCTCTGAGATATCTACGGGTGTCCAACCGATTCCATCGGCATGGAACCAAGCCCAACAATGGTAGCCTCCAACTTTACCTTCCTGTTGATCTGATGGGATTGGAAATCCAATCTCGAATTTTGCTGGAATCTGTTGGCTGCGAGCAAGAGAAATAAATAAACTATGAAAATCAGTGCAGTTTCCTGTTTGGCTATCACAGGCCCAAACGGCATCGCCTTTGCCATATCCCGGTTTTGATTTGTCGTAGGTCATGTGACTTTCAACCGTTTCGTACAGCAACAAACCGGCATCTACCGGATCTTTAGGAAGCTGCTTACCGGCAAGCAAAGCCTGTGGCTTTCCCTCAACAGGAACCATTGCATTCGCACTCAAAAAAAGGTCATTCTGTTTTCGGTTCAATGACAATTCGGAACCGTCAGTGCCCGCCTCCACTCGGTCGATTTTATATTTGACTCCAAACCGAATTTCTCCCTCTCCAGTTGCGTCCATCTGCTGTTCAACGTATCCAATCTGATTTTGATATTTTTCATCACGATGCAGCGACAGCTCTCCAGGAACATCTGAACTTAGTAATTCCACCGTTTGCTGCGGATTGGACTCTGCGACCGGGAACCAAATCCGAACCGATGCATTTTCAGGTACACCCTGAATTTCAGCAGCATATTCAAACTCAAATCGCCGGGAGTCAACAACTAACTTTTCGCTGGGATTCGTCGCCGATGGCTGGGACATACTTAAACCTTCGGACCCACCATTATCACAACCGAGAATAGTGAGTAGCGCGACACTCGCCAAACAAACGTAACGACGAACTGAAAGGGCAAAACTCATTTTTTTACTCTGAAATACAATCTTGAAAGATTAGTCCACAGAGGTGGACACCATATTTAATTGCGGCAACACGCCTTTGACAAAATTAGCGGAGACAATTGCCAATCCCCGATAGAACGACGAATTCGTTTGAGAAACGATTTTTTCATACATTGGCAACGACCAACTCAAGTGATCATCAACAAAACACTGAATCACCTCCCGCACTACCTCACCTTGCTCCGGGTCCCGCACCAGACGCATCAATTCACTCAAGAAATCAAATTGAACGCCAAGATGATCTTGCAAGGAAGACTGCGGACGATAGCCAGGCAAGACATCAAAGAACCGGTTCATGGACGCCGCAGTATCCGTCTGGTACTGATTTTCTACCCAAATCGACTGGACTGGCGAGATATGACCTTTGGGGCCGATCAATAGCTCGCAATACTCAATTGCCAACTGTTCAACCAGTTCTGGTGAAACGACGTCAGGTAGTTCCCCGCCTAAAGATTCATAAGGCTCGCGGAACTCCGGCCCACACATGGACTCAAGAGTTGATTGATTGACTTCGAACAACCAAAGCCTGCCGAGTAATTTTACAATTTCCGCCAATTGGGCAGTCGCGTTAGGCATCCCACTCACTTACACATAACTCCGTCAAAAACCATGCTTCGTTAAGTTAGGAATTTTAACGCCGATCATCGAAATAAAATAGCGGAGTGAGCGACACTTTCGGCTCAATTCACGAATCTCTGAATCTACATTTGGATCTTGGTAACAGCGACTTGAAAACAGAGACACGATGTGCCACCGATATTAATTCATCTTAAACGCATTGATCCGACGCATAAAAGGCTCGACGACAGCTTTGACAAATTCATCCTCTTTCAAACGCTCGAATTGAATTTTCAATAACTCTCTCTGTTCCTTTTTGTAATCCTCAACGTCGGAAATTATCTTACGCGCACCCCGAGAACTCGTCATCGTCGCTTCGTCGAGAGCGTTATAGGCTTCCGCCAGTCGTAGATGACTTGCCTTCAACTCAGGCAAGATTCGCTCCGCCGAGGCCTCGTCTGTAATTTCAACCATGTTTTGATGAAACGCAGTTGTAGCATCTCTAACTTCATCAAAACAAACTTGAATTTCATCGGTCGGGGATTGGGGATTACATCCACTGATGCAAAAGACAGCAGCAAGCAGGATAAAAACCCGACAGCGATACACGAACAACATCGATTACCCTCGTATTTGGCGAAACGTCAGCGGTTAAGCCTACCAAATCAGTAGTACAAAATGAATCCAAAATTGGATTCGAATGCAAACCAAATTCACAAAAATGATTCCGAGCCACTAGAACTAACGTGTGGTCCGTACCTTTCTACGAATTCTGTTTAATAAACCGCTTTAAAATCTCAAAATATTTGGTGAAAACAATTACTCGGCACACACCTGACTGTGAATTCCGAAGACTGTAGAATAGGGCACAACTCGCCATCGACTAAGTGCCGGCCGAATTTGATTACTATGAATTCAATAATCGACGTTTCGACGCCAGAACAACACGCACAACGATTGCTCGAAAACACCCGTGAGCAAGCGAAGGATTTATTCCTCGAGCATGGAGCTTTGTGGTTAAAAAATGCAATCCCGCCCTCTTTCATTCACGAACTAGCTCAGGCCTATCAACAAAAATACACCGATCAACCTCTCAAGAAATTAAGGAAGAAACACGCAGTCGTTGGCGATCAGCGTTTCATGATTTCCATTAAACTTGAACCGCCGTTTAACGATCCGCGTCTATACGCCAACTCGCTTTTGCTTCCACTTGTGCAATCGATTTTAGGAAACCAGTGTGTGATCTCAAGTTTTGGATCGGTTCTCAGCTTCCCGGGCGCAGACCACCAACCCGTTCATTTTGACCACCCACCTCTGTTCGAGTCTCCCGAAGCATGCAGCAAAACCCCTCCCTATGCCCTCACGGTTGTCATCCCCTTAGTTGATATCACCCACGAAACAGGCTCCACCGCAATTTGGGAAGGTAGCCATCGACGAGCGACTGCCCGGCAAGAACTTCAAGCATTGTCCGAGGATCCCCAATGGCCTCAAGCAAGCACGCCGCTACCCCACCGTGGCGATGCTTATCTGATGGACTACCGTGTGATCCACGGCGGCATGGCGAACAATGCCAATTACGCTCGCCCCATTTTATACCTCGTTTACAGTCGTCCATGGTTTCAGGACACGTATAACTTCAACGATCAAAAACCGGTGCGGTTCGCTTCTGGTGAACGAAAGAAAATCCCCAAAACATTTCGTCACCTGTTTGCTAATCATTAACCTACATAATTATAAACCTATCCATTTCGCACCCAACTACGGACCTCTACCGTGAATCCCGTCATCAAAAAATACTCCGACAACCCCGAAGTCGCTCGATCCTTCGCCAGCGAATTTGTGGCTAAACTCCACACCTTGACTGCCAGCCAAGACTTGATCACCGTCTCGCTCTCTGGAGGCAGTACACCGAAACTATTATTTCAAGTACTTGCAGAAGAACACGCCGACTCGGTCGATTGGACAAAAGTCCATTTCTTCTGGGGAGACGAAAGATGCGTTGCCCCCGATGATGCGGAGAGTAACTATGGCGAAGCCAATCGTTTACTTTTGTCAAAGATCAAGATCCCCTCCGCCAACATCCACCGTGTTCTAGGGGAAAACGAACCGAACACTGAGGCCACTCGGTACGAAACAGAAATCTCTCGCATTCTGCCCCACAACCGTGACAACATCCCTACCTTCGATATCATGATCTTGGGCATGGGCGCCGACGGTCACACCGCTTCTATCTTTCCGCATGAAATTTGCTTTCTCGAATCGAAACGGATCTGCGAGGTTGCAACTCACCCGGAAAGTGGGCAAAAACGAATTACCATCACAGGTCAGATCATCAACGCGAGTTCTTGCGTATACTTCCTGATCACCGGTGAAAGCAAAGCCCCGATTCTGGCTGAAATCATGCAGAAATCGGGGAGCTATCGCGACTACCCCACCTCTCACATCATCCCGGAAGGGGAGTTGTTTTTCTTTGTGGATCAATCAGCAGCGGCACAATTGGCCGAGTAAAACCTCAAAGGGCCGATGCCAATTTATCCACACTCTTAATTACACGGAATCTATCGCTGCCTCGCGGTCGTCAATTGCTACGAAATCAAGCTGATCGGGACCAATATATTCGGCTCCCGGACGGATAAGACGATTGTTGGAACGCTGTTCAAAAACATGTGCGGCCCAACCTGAGACTCTCGAAAGAACAAAAATCGGGGTAAACATCTCAGTCGGTATTCCAAGGAAGTGGTAAACCGACGCGCTATAAAAATCGAGATTGGGAAACAGCTTTTTCTCCCGCCACATCACCTGCTCAATTCGCTCAGAAACAGGATACAGCACGGTATCTCCGTTAGCTTCTGAAAGCTGCTTTGCCCAGCCTTTAATCACTTCATTGCGGGGATCTGCAATCGAGTAAACGCGGTGACCAAAACCCATAATCAAAGCTTTGCTCGATAACATTTCCATAATGCCGGCTTCGGCCTCCTCCGGCGTTTGAAATTTTTCAATCAACTCCATCGCCGCCTCGTTGGCTCCCCCGTGCAGTGGCCCTCGCAATGTCCCGATTGCCCCGGTAATTGCAGAAAACAAATCAGAAAGCGTCGCCGTGCAGACCCGAGCGGTAAAAGTAGATGCATTAAATTCGTGCTCAGCATAAAGCACAAGCGACACATCCATCACGCGACGATGAAGATCCGATGGCGTAGCATCGTGCATTTTCTCCAAAAAATACCCGGCAATACTTGATTCGGTCGAATCGAAGTCGATCTCAGATCCGTCTTGCGCAAAACGGTACCAATATACCAACATCGACGGTAAACAGGCCAACAGACGCTCTGCCTTTTGCTCTTGCTGGTCAAACGACGTCTCAGGTTCCAAGACCCCCAGCATCGAACAACCCGTGCGAAGAACGTCCATGGGATGGGCGTCTGCAGGGATCGCACGCAACGTTTGGCACAACGCGTCAGGTAACTGGCGTCCGCCGACTAACCTTGCAGTAAAGCTGTCCAACTCTTTCCGGAGGGGAAGGTGACCATAAAGCAGCAAGAATGCAACTTCTTCAAATGTTGCATGCTCCGCGAGGTCATGAATTGAGTAACCACGATAATTCAATCCCTTGCCTTCTTTTCCAACTGTTGCGATAGCAGTCTCACCAGCAACAACACCTGCAAGTCCACCTGTTTTTTTCTTAACTGTCATTCTGCATCAGCCTTATTTAATAGGTCGTCGATTTTTTGCTCGTACGCGTGGTAATCAAGCACTTCATAAAGTTCTTCTCTAGTTTGCATCTGATCTAGAATACTGCTTTGCGTACCTGTCTTCCGAATCGTCCCGTAAGCCGTTCCAGCCGCTTGGCTCATCATTCGAAACGCCGCCAACGGATAGAGTACCAACTCCACCCCCACTTTTGAAAGATGCTCGACCGTCATCAACGGACTCATCCCAAACTCGGTCATATTCGCAAGCACAGGCACGCTTAGCGATTGTGTAAAAAATCGGTAATGCTCAGCATCAGTGATCGCCTCGGCGAAAATCACATCGGCCCCGGCTTCGATATACCGCTGGCAGCGTTCAATTGATTGCTCCAACCCCTCCTCCGCTAAAGCGTCAGTGCGAGCCATGATCACAAACGATTCATCTGTTCGAGCGTCAACGGCGGCATGTAATCGATCCACCATCTCCCCCGCACTCACCATCGATTTATTAGGACGATGTCCACAACGTTTAGCCGCCTGCTGGTCTTCGATGTGGACCGCTGCAGCACCCGCTTTGATAAACGCTTGAATGGTTCTGGCGATACACAATGAGTGTCCCCAGCCAGTATCCGCATCAACCAATAACGGCAACGGGCAGGCCGAAGTGATTCTCTCAATATCGATAAGAACATCCGACATGGATGTCATTCCCAAGTCTGGCATCCCGTAGGAAGCATTCGCAACACCGGCTCCGGAAAGATAAATTGCGCGGTAACCTTCCCGCTGAGCAAGTAAAGCCGTGTAGGCGTTAATTGTGCCGGGTATTTGCAGCGGATTTTCTTCAGCCATCGCCGTTCGAAACCGCTCACCTGGAGTGGAGGACATACCGTTTTTCTTCCTTCATAAAAATTCGAAACTGCCAACCGGTTTTTGAGAAAGCACCTTGGTTGACCAAGCTAATCCTACAGTGAAACGTCGACCGGCGGGAAAAATCATTCAACATATGGAAGTTCCCCCAGGAACCTCGCGGATTGCATTGGCTTCAGCAAAATATGAGGGTTCGGCCCACGAGTTGGCTTTGACAGAATCAATAAGATAGTTAACCTGAATACTTAACCAAAAACATTAACTGAAATGGACTCAATTAGGGAGCTTCCAAGAAAACATTCTGCTGAATTTTTTTCCGCAGCAACATTGTTTTCTTCCATCAAGCCTCCCGTTTCCGGTCCACGCAGGAACGATCACATGGCCACACCGAACCAATCAAAAATTGCTTCACTTAGTCTACCTAAATTCCCAGAGGGCATTTTACGAAATACAGCCCCTGCCCGTCTTTACGAAGAGGCCATTAAGTTCGATCAGGGAACGATTACCAGTACCGGTGGGCTCTCTTCTAACTCGGGAGATAAAACGGGTCGAAGCCCGAAAGACAAACGAATTGTGCAGCAAGAGAGCATCAATGACGATGTCTGGTGGGGTGAAATTAACATTCCCATGCCCGAGGAATCTTTTACAAAAGTAAAACAACAGGCGATCGATTTCCTCGACACTTGCCCTCAATTTTACGTTCTCGACGCCTTTGCCGGCTGGGATCCCAACTGCCGCCTCAAGATTCGCATTATCTGCTCCCGCGCCTATCACGCACTGTTCATGCACAACATGCTGATTCGACCGACCGCTGAGGAATTGGCTGACTTCGGCGAGCCTGATTACGTTATCTATAACGCCGGCCAAACCTCTGCCGACACCTCGATTGAAGGCGTCGATTCCACGACGTCGGTTTCGATCAACTTCGATCGCGGTGAGATGGTAATTTTAGGAACTGAATACGCCGGTGAGATGAAAAAAGGCGTTTTCACGATCATGAATTACCTTATGCCCAAACGGGATATTTTATCGATGCATTGCTCATGCAACGTTGGTGAAAAACATGATGTCTCCTTGTTCTTTGGGCTTTCGGGAACTGGAAAAACAACACTCTCTGCTGATCCGTCACGCCCGCTCATTGGAGACGACGAGCACTGCTGGAACGACGATGGAGTCTTCAATATTGAGGGAGGTTGTTATGCAAAATGCATTAACCTCTCGCAAGAGAAGGAGCCTCAAATTTTTGACGCGATCCGCTATGGATCAGTGCTTGAAAACACGGTTCAGGACCCACTCACCCACGAGGTCAACTACAACGATGTATCGTTAACCCAAAATACACGTTGTTCTTACCCAATCGAATACATCGACAACGCCAGAATCCCTTGTATTACCGACTCCCCAAAGAACATTGTATTTTTGACTTGCGATGCCTTTGGCGTCCTTCCGCCAGTGAGCAAACTAACCTCTGCTCAGGCGATGTATCACTTTATCAGCGGGTACACTGCCAAGGTCGCGGGAACCGAAGTCGGCGTCAAAGATCCGGAAGCAACATTTTCCGCCTGCTTTGGCGCTGCCTTTTTAGTCTGGCACCCAACCAAATACGCCACTTTATTAGCCGAACAAATGCAGCTCCACGGAACTTCTGCGTGGTTGGTGAACACGGGTTGGAGTGGAGGCTCATTTGGAGTCGGTTCACGAATCAGCCTTCAGTACACACGTGCGATTATCGATGCGATTCACAACGGCTCGCTCGCGATTGCTGATTACACAACAGATCCAATTTTCGGACTGCGAGTCCCGAAATCATGCGTTGGCGTTCCCGGGAAAATTCTTCAGCCACGGGGAACTTGGGCGGACTCCATCGCGTTTGAAGAAACGGCTAAGTTACTCGCGACAAAGTTCCGCGACAACTTTACCGCATACGCCGACAAAGCCTCCGACGAAGTACTCAACGCCGGACCTCTGGTTTAAGTAGTTGCCATCTACCGGACTTGAGCTTGAGAAAGATCTAGGCAGCCTGAAGTGAACGAAAGTTGGAAGCCCAGGTGATCCAATTGCTGACCTCTTCCAAGTCTGGGTTTTTACCATTGCGAATGATTTTCTGGCCTTCTTTGGTTTCGGCAAACGGGGCGATGATCTCGTAGAGTGCCTGTGGCTGCATAGTCGCCAAAGTTTCCGGCTCGGTAATGCCACACGCGACAAGCAGTTGTGAATCATGGCCTCGCAAATTTGGAATGCGACAAACCAACCTCGCTTGATGTTGCCAAACCCGAATGATTTTCTCTGAGATTCGTTTGTAGGCTAGCTTTGCCTCCATCGACTCTGCAGTGTGTTTTAAAAATTCAGCCACAGTACTGATCCCAATTTCCTCAAACCTCTCCGCTGTTTTTGGGCCAATCGATGGAGCCGCTTCGACATGATCACTTAAATCAAGATAGAATTTTAGAGCGGTAGATTTTGCTTTTTTCTTTTTCCCTGGTGGCTTACTACTGGCAACTTCAGTATCTTCCTGAGCTGGCACTGGCGGAAGGCTAGGTGCGACCTGAGCTACTGCGACGTTAGAATGCATTCGAGGCGGGCGAGCCAGCATAGGCTGGCTATTGGTCTTTGCAAGTCGCGCCGTTTTTGAAGCCCGATTTGACTTGATCACATTCCCTTCGGGTGCGAAATCCCGGGCTTGATAACCACGTGCGGTCCTTTGATACGGTTTGCGACTCCCCGGCTTGCGCCCCTCGCTCAATGAATCCCCACCAGGACGAATCTTGAGTTCCTGAGGTTCAGAACTTTCGGGCTTCACCCGAACGCGCTCAAGTGACCGATACCAACCGTTGATTCGATCGAGCGTTATCGATTCTCGATTGACTCCAAAATGACGACCTTCGCTGGTTGAGAAAAAACGATCGATTCGTTCTAAAATCTGTTGCGGGAATGAGGTGTCCAAATGCTCTGGATCTGTAATCCCACAAGCGACCAGAACCTTTGCATCAGGTGTCCTAAGCCCGGGAACATGCATCAAAAGCCACAACTGAGCCTGCCAGCGGTCAAGTTGCTCTGAGTGGAGATTGAGCTCTCCCACCACGTCCCCGTCTACCACCAACAGATCGCCAACACTTTCAATTCCTTGATCGTGAAACAGTCTTAATTGCTTAGTATCGAAAAACCCAAGCCGATCTAACTCAGTTGTCTCATCGATTCTAGAAACATACCCGAGTCGGTCGCCAATCATACTGACCGATACCGAGGAAACCGCAGGTTGATTTTGGGGAGTTACTGACGCATTGGCTTCCTGAGCAGAAATTTGCTTTTGGCCGGAAACTGGAAATGGCAGACTTACGATTGAATCATCTTCCTCAATTGCCCACTGAGCTTGAGACCGAGGGTACTTTGAGAGCGGGTACGGGCGGGGTAGAAACCCAGCTGCATAAACTTCAGTCGCCACAAAATCTTCCGGACGCCACTCGGGTTCGGTAACAATCGCAACGCTCGGCCCCGCAGCAAAAACCTCAGCGACCTGTGTTGTCGTCGGAATCTCGAAGACCTGCGACGGTTGCAAAGCAATATTATTTAGGGGGCGACCCAATAGTATCACTTGATGCCCCGCTCCCGCCATGCTTTCAACTTGTTCAAGCAATCGATGAATATCGTTGTCGGAGAGGTGAGCAAAAGCGTGATCGATAAACGTTGGAATCTCAATTCCGTTCTCACGCAAGTGGTTCTTGACTCCCAAAACAAGAGCTAAATAAATTCGATTTTGAAGCACTGAAGATAATTGTGAAAACTCAACCTCATGGCCCAGTCGATTTCTCACGATCAATTCGACCGCAGCAGCGGCATTCTCACTGGTCCTCTCAGATTGGAGTGAACATCCCAACCAAATTGCATCAAACTCCCCTCCCGTCAAACGCTCCATTGCAAGACTGGCCACTTCGACAATCGGATTGGCCGCCGGTAACTCAATCTCACTTTGACTATTGAGAGCCTCGCATTGATACCTTAAGGAAATTAACTTTTGGTCAATCTCTTTGACCTTCGCAGTCCAGTTCAAAGGTTTCTCCAACTCGACCAACGCCGAACGCTGTTCCAGCAAAGACAAATGCCTTTGACGCAAGAGCTCTAACTCAGTCTCCAAAGAACGAGCACTTGCTAGTAATTCTGTTCGACGCCGGTCTATTGCGGTTAGGCGTTTCTGAAAATCATCTGCGACCTCCCCTGCACTGTTCGCTTTTGCCGCTGTCTCTGCAAAATACCGATCACGAGCTTTCTCATAGCCCAATGCTCGCGCAGATACCAGAAAACTGGTTTCGTTTAATGAAATCAAATTTGCCCCGAAAACATCCGACTCTCTCACGAGTGCCGCAATGGATTTCCTTTCGAGAGACAACTTCTGCAAATTCGAACCAATTTCGTTGTAGAGTGCCCGCAACTGCCTTAATTCAGCGGCCGCAGATTTGTGTCGCATATGCTTGTACTGATGTGCCAGTTCGTCACACAATCCGTACAGATCTTCACGCATACTATTGCAAATAGCACCAACAGTTCGCGCCATACTGGCGGTGTCGACCCGAGCCGCCGCCGCATCCCCCCAATGTTTCGCATTGCGATCAACTTCGTCTACCTTGTTTTCTAAGGAGACTAAAATTTCTCGAGAATGATGATAGGGATGCTCCTCTGAATCAAGCGTCAACCCATTCCAAACCGCCATTTCATCACGAATTTGGACTCGCTGCTCTTGAACGCTTAGCTGAAATTTTCGCCAACGATGGATCTGCCCCTCAACATGGTCAAGGCGGGCATACAGAGATGATAGCTCGTGACCGTCAGCGGTTAATTCAACCTTCGAACTGGAGGTTTGAATTGGATTCAAATCCGCGGGCGTCTCGTAATTATTACACTCACTAACCACGCCAGCTTGCTGTTGCCCAATTTCATTTATCGCAGCAACAACATTGTTAATTTCTAATTCCACCAAACTCAATTCAGTCGATTGCTGTCTTTGATCTCGATTTGAACTGTCCAGCATTTCACGACGCTCTAAGCCGAGCGTTTCTATTCGCTTTCGGAGAACGGCCAGTTGCTCTAATCGCATTTGCGAGTCCCGCTCTCTTTTGAGCACAGTCTCCCGCTCAACCATCGAACTCCTACCGACTGGCACGCCTAATTGACGATGTAAGGCACCGGCAAGCCTGCGTGCATTAGCAGCGGTTTCAAGAAAACTTACACAGAATACAGAATCAAACAGCTCAGAATCGACGGGAGCCAAGTAGTCTGCCAAAGCATCAGCATTCCAGTGTTCTGCCTCGCCACCACTAAATCGACGCTTAATCAGCGTTCGAGATTCCTGACCGCGATTTAACTCACAGGAGATTGATGCAAATTGAAGCCCGAGACTTCCGGCCTGGTTATAAGTTCCATAGGGATCAAAATCAGCTTTAAGCCCAAGACATGCGTCTCGAAAAAACTCCAGAACACTTGTTCTTCCCGCCCCGGAATCACCACTGATTACCGAAACTCCATCGGAGAATGGCCCAAGCTTTATATCCTGCCGCTGGCGAGTGCCCTGAATGAAAAGATCAGTAAGCTTCATTGCTCAACTCCATTTGTCAATCGATTCGATGATTTCTCACCAATCATGTAACCGCCGATTCCATTCGATCCGGATACCAATTCTCTTCCGAAACCTGAAACGTGCAAATTTGGAAAAGTAGTAAATTAAACAGCGGAAAAACTCCAGCTTAAATCTAATCCACCTGAATTTTTCAACCTAGATCAATTTTCAAACCGAGTCCCTGAAGTGCCCCGTCAGGCAATGGCACAAGAAACGCTAGCACTCACCCTGACAGGAAAATGGAGCAGTTCCCTCCTATGCCATGACACGAACGCAAGGAGTGGTATTAAAAAGCGGCGATCGCAATTTGGATTATGCGCACTTAAACAGGTCGATCCACGAACAGGTCGATCCACGAGGAGTCCAATAGTAAAACGGGATTTCAATTAACTCGCCGCTAGATCGGCAACTCCCCCCGAGGCTCATTAGGAGTCCAGTGAAACTTGTATTCATTGTCGAGCTGCAATCTTGTCAATTGAATGATCTGGTGACTATGACCGACAAAGTGGCTAGACGCGTGGATGATCGCCTGCAATCGCGAAACACCAAAACCTTGAATATCAATCACTTTGCTCAATTGATTGGCAGAAAGATACTTCCACTGATCCTTCGAAGCCTTGACCAGTGAATCCAACTCTCCAATCAATTCGTCTACATCTCTTCGCAGTTCTGGGTGGAATTCAGATTCTCGATCCCGATTGTCTTTGGCGAGTGTGAACGGAACTACCCCCCACTGCCTCAAGTTCCCAGCTAAATGAACGAGTAGGTTCCCGATACTATTCATCGATGGTTGAGGACGCCACCAGACTTGATCGTCAGTTAATTGATCGAGACAGTGTTTGATTTTGACCGTGGACTGTTCGAGCAAATCAATAGACCAGCGGGAAAATTCTTCGGAGATTACCGTGTTGAACGGATCATTCATTGGTGTGACTTTGATTTTCGATATAAAAACGCCAGATACTTGTACGTGCGAATACTAAAAATCTAAAAGATTGGTAGTCCACGTCTAGTTGGAAGGTTAAGATGTTGTAATTGAATTTCAAGCCACTTTCACGCCAAAACTGTCGAGAACAAATTGAATAAAAAACAGCCAACTCACATAGTGAACTCACTTTTTGTTTTAACTGCATTCGCAATTCTCATCTGCGGATCCAGTCAAAGTTTTGGCCAGGGGAGCAGTGACGCTTTCCAACCAATTTTCAATGAAAAGAATCTCGATGGTTGGTATGCGATCAAGACCTATGATCCGCGCAGTCTCTCAAAAATGGACAGCGCTGCGAGAGCCAAACGAATCGCAGAGGCGAAAGCGACAACCGATAAGTTTTGGCGGGTAGAAAATGGAGAGATCATTAACGATGGCAATGGACCATTTTTGACTTCTGAAAAAGAGTATGGAGACTTTGAACTTTTAATTGAGTACAAAACCGTCGCCATGGCTGACAGTGGTATTTATCTAAAAGCCACTCCTCAGGTGCAGATCTGGGACTACACCGACGAAAACAAATTTAAGCTGGGAGCCAACAAAGGCTCCGGTGGTCTCTGGAACAACCCCCGCGGCTCTGCTGGGAAAGACCCACTTGTGTTAGCTGACAATCCGTTCGGTGAATGGAATCGCGTTAAAATTCAACAAATCGGTTCGCGAACGAGTGTCTGGCTAAATGACAAACAAGTCGTTGACCATGCCATCATGGGCAACTACTGGGGGAAGAAAAATAAACTTCCGCTCATTGCGAAAGGCCCGATTCAGTTGCAGACCCATGGCGGCCAAATTAAGTGGCGCAACATCTACGCCCGTGACCTCAACGCCGAAGAAGCGAATCAAATTCTTGCTTCTAAAAACGACGAAGGATTTGAGTCAATCTTTAATGGTAAGGACCTGACCGGCTGGAAAGGCCCGCTTGATAATTACGAGGTCATTGACGGTTCTATTCTTTGCAAGAAGGGAAAAGGGGGAACGATTCACACCAACGATGAGTACGACAATTTTGTCGCCCGTCTCGAGTTCAAGCTCCCTCCCGGTGGAAACAATGGATTGGCAATTCGATATCCCGGAAAAGGGGACACGGCCTATCAGGGCATGTGCGAACTGCAAGTCCTCGACAACGACGCTAAAAAATTCAGCAAACTTGATGATCGTCAGTACCACGGTTCGGCTTACGGGATGGCCGCTGCACACCGCGGCTACCAACGACCCGTTGGCGAATGGAATTTCCAAGAAGTAACGGTTACGGGGTCTAAGATCAAAGTCGAGCTAAATGGAACGGTCATCCTTGATTGCGATCTAAGCAAGGCCTCGGATTTCATGGCTGGCCGGCCACACCCCGGCAAGGATAACACGTCTGGTTACTTTGGCCTCGCAGGCCATAACGATCCGGTCGAATTCCGAAATTTAGAAATCAAGCGGCTTAAACAAGCACCTTAAACAGACAACTTGGCGGCTGAATTGGCAACCAAGTGCCCCGCCGAGGGTTTTTCATCAAACGGTTGAGTAATCCATCAATGCTTAAGTATTATTTCCGCGCGTTACTGCTCTTCGGTTCGGTCATCCTGTTTTTTGCATTTCTTGGCTGCTTAATTCCGCGCTCTTTTTCATTCACCTCCGAGCTTGCGATCGCAGGGAAACCTGAGGTAATTTTTGCCCAGTTGAACTCATTGGAAAACTGGCCCAACTGGTCTCGTCAATTTAATCCTGCCGAGATCACCGACCTTAAAATGCAATTTAATGAGCAGAAGTCGGGCAAGGACGCGGCGTTAAGCTGGACGGATCTTCGTGGAAAAGGAAAAATTTGGATCACCAAGTCGACCCCCAATCGAAGAATTGAGTACGCGACCGATTTCGAAACACGTCCAAGAATGTTTAGCAGTTTCGAGCTTGTCGAGAATGGTGACACAACCACCGTTTCATGGTCCAGCAATGGAAAACTGCCGTGGGGACCTTTCTACGGCTACTTTGGCTGGCTCTTCCCTTCTCACATGAAGACTGAGTATTCGATGAGCCTAGAAAAACTGAAGCAATTTATCGAAACTGAAAACGCTTCTGCACCTACGGCCTCGACCACGACAGATCTCAGTCTGGGTGTTCTTGCGCCGCATGGAACTTCGTTGAACTGGCGGCAATTGGTTGATTCACCTTTGAAACAACCGCAACCCTGACTCTTCGGCAGAACTCAATTGAGTAACTTCAGTTTCTTCACGTGCCGGTCGCTCATGTGAGTGAGTCACTTCTATTAACAGGGCAAGCAAAACGCCGAGCAACAACATGCCGGACAATTGCAATCGATCGTGCGAATGAAAATGCACCTCGGGGAGCAAGTCTCCCAGTGAGATACAAAGAAAAATTCCCGCGGAAAAAGCCAAAGCGATTCCAAGGATCAAATCTCGATAGGCTGGATTTTGATCGATTGCAAAAGCGAAAATTATTGCTCCCAATGGGCACATCAGGGCAAACACTGAATTAACGGTCAACTGCTGCTGAGTATTCCACCCCCGCGCCGCCATCAACGAAGTAATCGATAAGGCATCCAAAGGCTTGTGCAACACGATGGCAAGAAACACCCCTAGCCCAGCCAGCGAGAGCCCCGTCGCACCGTTCGCCTGAACCACCGCAGCCAATGCGATCCCGTCAATAATTGTGTGGATCGCCAAGCCAAAACAAAGCCCCAACCAACTGATGTCGACTCCGCCACCGTGATCTTCGCAATGAACGTGGTGATGATCATTTTCGTGATCGCACAATTGCTTGTGCTTATGGTCGTGTTCCCGATCAACCGCAAGGTCATGCTGGTGAAAATGAAACATGCGGATCATAAAAAACATAAACAGCAAACCAATCAACCCAATGCCGGCAGTCCATTCGATGCTTCCAAGTTTGTAAAATGCATGGGGAAGCAGATGTAAGAACGCGACACCTAACATTACACCGGACACGAAACTTAGCGTTAGCTGAATGCGTCGGTGAGTCAATTTCACAAAAGAGGGAATCGAACCGCCAAACAGTGACGCCAAAGCAATCAAAACGCAATAAATGATTAACAGCGTGTACATTGCTAGGTGGCCTAATCAAAATAGAATTGCCGCGATTCAACGCGATCGAAGTCCCCAATGCAGCGGGCAAATTCGCCAGGCTGGCGGCTTATCATTTTCCCCATGAGAGCGGTTATACTAGGCCAAGTCACCTGCTTTGCAAGTCAAATTCCATGATTGCGGGCACTTCGCAAGTCCCCGCATGGGAATCTTTTCGGGCGAGGCCAATTTTGGGGCAATAACTGCCCGCACAACCAGATAGAGATATAAAAACAGTCTCCAACTAGGGCTTACTTTTGAAAGAACTGCTCCAATCATTCGATTGGCTTGATTCCCCAGTCCGCTATTTGCCCCTGACCTTGCCACCAGAGACCAGGCCCTTCTCTTCGAAAACCTCCTTCAACAGATCACAGACACGTGAAACTACCGAGACCGATCGACCGTAATTGTCAATCGAATGACGCCTATTTACCTCGCAGGTAATATCGTGGACGGAAACGGATGCTCCCCCCTGATAATCAACGAGATCGGTAATGTTGAAACCAGACGAATTGGTTCTGCGGTTAATTGCTTCGGATACCTTCACAGCGCAGTCTTCCCGACTGACAAATACATCGGTGTGCCGCACCAGAGAATTCTGTGGGTAAATCGCCAAACTGGCCCTTGAAAAATCTGAATTGATTGCGGGAGCAATGACTGCCACTTGATATTGCCCTGCCTTCGTTGACGGTGCTCGCAGTTCCGCTTCCGACATCGCCGACAACACGACTTGGGCACCAAGACTGAATCCACCCAACAACATCTTCCTGTCATCGAAATGATCCAAGAGTTCACAAAATGCTTTACCAACGGTCACCGAGCGATTTGATTTAAGCTTATAATCTTGAATGAGACGTACCTTTTCAGCCTCCGACTTCCAGGCAAATACGACAAACCGAAGTGGAGGACGCTCGCAGCTTCGCAAAGAGTTATCATAAAACTGCAACGCTCTTGATTTTGCCCACTTCAAGTTAGTTCGATTCCCATGAACATAAATCATGGTGACTTTGGTTTTGTCATGAGCATGGTCGTTCGTCAAATTTGCGAGCTCCTCACTTTGCCAGCAACCGTTGACGAGACGAGAGCATTCCAGCAGGGACGTATCACTGGGGTGGCAGTGAGAGTCTCGGGCTGACACCAACCAAACATCGTCTCTTGAACAGACCTCGATCATCCGCGTTCGCCCGCAAGTGTCGATTGTTTCGATCCACTGACCAATTCTATCTCTACCTTGAATCAACTTAGCATTGAAGGGCGTTTCAGTGGTTAAGTCCCCAGTGTGCGATCCCATAGGAAACGTCGATTTGACGTTCACTAATTCGCTCTCTTTCGACAAGTAGTCCTCAGCCAATACGTAACTGTTAACCAGGCAAAAAATGCTGGCTAAGATTGATTGGAGAATCCATGTTCGATTTTTCAGAAGAGTAATATTCATTGGAAATACAACTTTTCGAATTAATCCGCATGTTAGTTACAAACGGAAATGTTAATGGGCGTGACAATGTGTTTCGAAGTACTGTAGGTCGGTTTTAGACCGCCCTTCCCGATTTTTTTAAAAGATGATGTAAAAAATACACGTGATGTACTTGCACATCATTTATTGTGTTGTACGTTTCTACACCCGAAATCAGCTCCTTGATTTCGACTGTATCCATATGATTGGCATGGGAAGACATGGCGATGAAACGATTTTTACAATTTGCGGCTTGCATGTGTTTGGCTGGATTAATGAGTGGATGCGCATGCAACGATTACTCATTGGCTCACCCATTTAAAAATAAACCAATCCGAACGAAACTTCGGTCTTGGTGTAAGGGAGACGCCTGCAGCACGTGCAATACACCAGCAGGTCAAATGATGAATTGCGATTCCAACGTTGCCCCGCTATGCGACAATTGCGGTACGCTTGGCCCGGTAATGCAACCGATAATCAATGCCCCAGTGGAAGATGGACAAGTTCCTTCACCCGCTCCGGCCACCGAGGGAGCCAGCTTTCTCGATTCCAAGAACTCGTTTAACACGGGACTGGTAAGCGACATTATTTCTCCTCCTGATTTTTAATCATCGCAAACCGACCGAACCTGCCACCAATGACAATTGTTGCAGGCCTGATAAACCTCCTGATCCCAAGAGAGCGGAAAGCTATAGGCTTTCCGCTTTTTTTCGTTTCCTGATTCTAAATGTCGCTGATGGCAAGCTCAGCGATGACTAGTTCAGCCAGAAACCTCAGCAATAGAAATCCCATCCTGATTGCAGCCTGCCCTCTTTAATCCATAAAACCCAGACTTTTGAGAGCGATCCTCGCAAGCACCCCTTCTACCCCGCAAAAAAAACCCAGCAAAAAAACCCAGCAAAAAATAAGGGATACCGGGCAATCCATACGATGTATCATGTATTGGATCGGTCTTATAAAGCGAGTATTACCATGCGTCGACGTAGCAGGCTCTTCGTTTCATTTTTTGCAACTGCCATATCGGCATCGTTGATTTGGCTTCCATTGATTGGGCTTCCACTAACCGAGACTGCTGCAGCGTCCCACTCACCGGACAACGTTCCAAACAGTCCCAGCCTTAAGAAACCCCAAGAGACCGATATCGAAGGGGTGACCTTCTCTAACCCTGTGACCACCAAATGGAAAGTTACGGCCAAGATCCGCGGTGGATCAGGACCAGCCAAAAACATGCTTTTAACCATCCCGGTACCCACCGAGTGGCCCGAACAATCCGTAGCAGTGGCAGAAGACGACATCCCCACCAACATTGCGAACGTTGGTTACCGAGATCTCGAAGGCGGCGTTAAGCAAATCGTCGCTAAGATACCTCAAATCAAGCCGCGTGAAGAAATTACAATCTCAATGACCTTTTTGGTTTCCACCAGCCAAATCAATGCTCCCGTGGATCCAAGTCTTTTTGTTCGGCCAAAAACAAGCCAACGCGATGGAAAACCATATCTCGGAATTGGCCCTCAAATAAATTTCCGTGATTCAAAATTAAAAAAAGAAGTCAAATCAATTGTCGAAGACCAGGATGACCTTTGGTCGGAAATCGAAGCGATCTACGACTGGGTACGCGACAACATTGAAGACACATCCGAACCGCCACGCGACACGATCAAAGTCTTTCGCGATCGCTTGGGATGCAACGAAGATAAAGTCGGTCTTTTTGTTGCCATGTGTCGTGCCCACAAAATTCCGGCGAGAATGGTATGGGTTCAAGGCACACAGTACGCAGAGTTTATGCTGGTCGATTCCGAGAAAAAAGCTCATTGGTTCCCCTGCAGCGTAGGGGGAGTTCGGGAGTTTGGCTCGTACTCCGAACCTCGAATCGTGCTTCAAAAGGGAGATAGCATCAAAGTGCCGGAGAAAGAAAGCCGCCAAAAATTCGTAGGAGAATTTGCTACTTGCCAAGGCAAATCGAAGCCCGCAGTCGCGTTTCAGCGCACCCTTCTTGAAGACTAATCTTTTCTCATATCCATGAACAACACAAAACTCATTAAGAATTTTTTCACTCTGTTAGTCGTGTTTATAATTCAAACATCGGCAACAGGCCAAACTCAAACTCCGAATGAAAACGGTTTGCTTTCGCCATCACTTTCAAAAATGATGAGCGAAAAACCCGTTGAGAGCGTTTGGGAATTTGGCTTGAAACTATCTGCTCCTGCCAACGCGCAAGGGATTACTGCTACCGTCCCAATTCCAATGACGTGGCCTGAACAGGAAATTGAAATCCTTTCGGAAGAAAAGTCTCAGGGCGTCGGGGCAATCCGATTCAAGAATCCGACCAAACAGACCCAACTGTTTTCTTTTTCAGTAAATCGAATGACCGCAGGTCAGCCAGAAATGGCAGTCATTCGTTTCAAAATCAAAAAGAGCTTTATAACGAGTCCCGAAAACACTTCAGAATTCACTCGCGGTGGCAAATTGCCAAGCGCAGTAAAGCAATTTTTAAAACCAAGCCCCTACATTGAAAGTAACTCAAAAGAGATTCGGAAGATCGCCAGTGAACTCGAAGACGAATCACTCAACGCCTGGTCTCAAGTTGAAAAAAATTACGTTTGGGTTCGCGACAACATCGAATATAAATTCGATAAACAAATACACAGTTGCCTCCGAGCCTTGGACGTTAAACATGGGGACTGTGAAGAACTGTCCTCTCTGTTTATCGCCATCTGCCGAGCACAGGGGATTCCCGCCCGGGCAGTTTGGATACCTGGTCATACCTATCCTGAGTTTTACCTCACCGATGCTAACAAAGACGGGACTTGGTTTCCCTGCCAAGCCGCCGGCACCTACGCCTTTGGAGAAATGCCGGAACCTCGCCCCATCCTTCAAAAAGGCGATCGCTTTCGGGTCGCTGGGCAACGGCAAGAGGTCCGCTACCTTCGACCAACGCTAGTCGCCAAACAGGCACCTCAGGGCGTGGCGATTGAATGGATTTCACGGCAAATCAACCTTGAATCATCCAAATAAGCGAGCTTCCAACGCCGCGAAGGGACGTCCTGAAAACCTCTAGCCAGTAATCGCCCATTTGAGAATTTCACCCAGCTTGGGTGTCTTTCCCTGCCAAAGAATTCCCACGCGAAAGATGCGTGCGGCCACGATTACAATCAAGATCGTCGACACCGTCATGATCAGAATGGACGTTACCGGTTGCCACCAGGGGATCGCTTGCCCCGTTGCCAAGCGAAGCATCATGACCGTCGGGGTTGCCGGAGGGAAGAATGAGAAGTAGGTCGGCATCATGCCCAGAGGATCACGAACGACCATCAACCACACGAACATTGGACTCATCATCAACATCCAGACAGGCAACAACATCGACTGCGCTTCCTTTAGTTGCGAAACAGAGGCTCCTATCGCCATAAAAATTGCCGAATAAAAAAGCACACCCGTGATTTGAAAGACGATAAACCAGGGAGCCAAGTGGAATGGCACTTGATCCAGATAACCTTGCCAACAAGCCAGTCCAAAAGCGCCGGTCATGTAGATCACAAATACGGTCAAAGATCCACCGACAGTTCCCAAAAGTTTTCCACTCATCAACTGAAACGGGTTCGCACTCCCAAGTAACACCTCAGCAATACGTTGCGATTTTTCCTCGAGCACGCTCTCCAACATTGGCTGTGCCGCCATAAAGATCACCATGAACATCATCATCATGACGCTCATGGGAAGAAAAATTGCATTCATGGGATCGTTCTCTTCTTCAGCACTTAATCCACCGTCCAAACCTCGATCTACCAAGCCCATTCCCACAATTTCGATTGGAATACTGGCCGTCTCAACTGCCGCAGGGTCTATGCCGGCACTGGCAAACCGCTCCTCACGAATGGAGGTATTGATGATGTTTGAAACCCAACTTCGCGCGACGGAGAGACTAGAATCCTGTGAATAAAAACGAATTTTTTCCGAGCTTAAATTGCTGCCGACCTCAGCTGGGATTTCCACAAATGCGTACAGATCTTGTTCGCGAATACGTTCGGAAAGCTGCAACTTAAGTTCATCTGTCGCCGTCGCTGGATCGATTCTCTCAAAGAAATATCGATCAAAAGCTCCCCCAAGTAAATCGCCTTGCTTTTCTTCTAATTCGCTCGCTTCCTCTTCGCTATCTCCCAAGCCATGATCGATAGATAAGTTTTTTTGATTCGCTTCCAAAATCAGAAGCTCAACGAATTTCCCCGAATGGTCAATGACAGCAATGTTGCGATCGTGAACTTCAATCGCATTCCGCATCAATTCGATTGCAAACAAACTACCCATCATCAGAACCGGCATCATGATGATCGAGAACAGGAACGCTTTGGTGCCTACCATCGCTCGATATTCACGAGCGGCAATCGTAATTATTTTTCTCATAAATCTTGCCGGAAGAACAAAGAAATCAACGAATACACAGGGAGATCATGATCGCAAGGCACTGGTGGCGTCGCGGGAGAACTTAACCTCCAAGCTCACGACTCAAGGCAGCAACCACACCCTCTAGTTTCCGTGAAAAAACAAACCAACTCAACCTTCGATGCGAGCTGCGATACAGGTTTTTCTAAGCTCTGCAACGAGGAATGCTGACCCGCAAATACAGACAAGCTGTTTGCCACTCCCCTCGTCAGATGACTCACCCTCCAATACCGAACCGAAATCTTGATTGACCACGCCCCAAGCCGATTCAGGCGTTGGCTCGACAAAAAACTCAGCCACATGCTGGCCGTTTGATCTTTTTTGCTCAGCGATTTCTGCCGCCAATTTAAATAACTCGTGCTCAGATCTTCCCCGAGGATTATCTTGGTATCGGGTCAGGATTACGCGGTCAAAATTCACCAACAATTCCTCCAACATTCCCTTCGCATCTTTATCGCGACTGGTTGCGAAAATCAACGAACGAAGCGAAGCCTTGTTCCATTGCGGCAAATCAGAGCGCAACGCGTTTACCAAGGCCTGCACAGAGGCAACGTTATGGGCGATATCAAGGATCACCGTCGCTGACGCGGGAATAATTTCAGTGCGTCCCGGCAAACTGGCAACCGACAAACCAGCGCTAATACTCGAATCGTCGATTCCCCAGCCGATAGCGTTTAACGTTTCGATGACGGCCACCGCTACTG
Organism: Mariniblastus sp.; assembly: GCA_029251085.1. Taxonomy (GTDB): domain Bacteria; phylum Planctomycetota; class Planctomycetia; order Pirellulales; family Pirellulaceae; genus Mariniblastus. Next base: position 17,679 of record JAQXDZ010000050.1, on the reverse strand, counting down.
ACGCATTGCGACGCTGATGTTCCCCCAGCAACTTCAGCCGCAACCCAGACACATTAAAAGGCACAGAGGGCGACAGCGTGGCGGGATCTATTTCGCCAAACCTAATTTCACCTGCGACCCGAAAGCTCTGCTCTTCATCCAAACACTCTTTAAAATCACGACCGTAGACGAAAATTGGAGCCTGTTTGCCATTCGCGATTTCTTCAATCACTTTCGCTGCTTCCGGTTCCACCGTACCGCTGATCACAGGGATACCCGTTTTTATAATTCCGGCCTTCTCGCCAGCAATTTCCCCCAACGTGTCACCCAACTGCCTAGTATGATCAAGACTAATGTTGGTAATAACGCTCACCACTGGCACACAGACGTTGGTCGAATCGAGACGTCCGCCTAATCCAACTTCGAGAACAACCGCCTCGCAATTTTGATTCGCGAAAAATTCAATGGCCGCTGCGGTCGTGATTTCAAAAAAAGTTAATTTCTTGGATCCGGTCGCTTCGGCCTGTTTATCCATTTCTCGAATCACAGGTTCTAGCCGCTGAAAAACACCGAGCAACTGCTCATCCGTGATGTAACTTCCATCGATTTCAATTCTCTGATGGATCGATTCAAGATGGGGGGATGTGTAGACTCCCGTCCGTTTCCCCCCAGCGCTTAAAATTCTCCCAATCATGTTGGATACCGAACCCTTTCCCTTGGTTCCGGCAACATGAATAATGGGGTATTTGGTTTGTGGTTCACCCAAGCGACTGAGAATTTCCCGCATTTGATTGAGCTTAAAATGCTCGTTGTCTACCGAATCCTGCCTTTCGTAGTTGATTCGTTCGTAGAGTCGTGAGAGGTGTTCGTCCAACAAATTCGGAATTTCCGTTTTGAGAAGGTGCGTTTTGGGAGGAGTCGTTTTGAGTGGCTGCATTACGATCGCGTCAAGGAATGCCTGTTATTTGGGTTGAAACGTCTAATCGATGCAGGTGTCGCCGGACGCCACTCAGCGCCGCGACTCCCGAATTCATTTGATAACGGTTTGTATGAATTATGAGAAGGACATACGCCCACTAACTTGATTTTTTCCATATAAGTCATGGTGAATCAAATCACAGGCATTTAAGATGGGGGTTACGTAAGATGACGGTTCAAGTCCGATTTTTCAACTGACTGAAGCTCAGCCTCAGTAAAATCGAACCAAAATTGTCCGACGCCCTGGTTTTCTTAGGTCATAATCTAGCTGATTAGGGGGAGAAACCGAGTCGATTTTTTTGACTCGCACACTTCTCGAACCATTGATTCCAAACTCGCGTATATCGAACAATAGCAGTAGATTTTTAGTAAATCTGTTGTTTGAGAACGGTACGCTCCGCAAATCAAACAAATAAACGTCCATATTCCGGGAAACAACGCGTTCTCGGCGACAGATAGCCTCATTCAACCAAATTCTTACCGGAGAAACCGTTCACAATGTCTGCCGACACTTCCACGGATAAAGCCCCGCAAGCAACCGGAAAATTAGAGCAAACCAATCCCGATTACGATCCCAACATCGTCATCGAAACGCAGAACTTAACCAAGATCTATCGCGACTTTTGGGGTCGTCAAAAGGTTCGCGCCTTGAACGCACTGGACCTCGAGGTTCGAAAAGGTGAGATTTTTGGACTTTTAGGGCCTAACGGTTCCGGAAAATCTACAACGATCAAACTGCTGCTCGGCTTGTTATTCCCGACCAGCGGACGGGCTTTGGTATTCGGTCAAAATTCGACCGAAGTCACCAAAAACGAGCGAATTGGTTATCTTCCCGAAGAATCCTACCTGTACAAATTTCTCACCGCCGAGGAAACACTGGATTTTTACGGTCGTCTGTTCGACATGCCAGCCAAAATTCGAAAAGAAAGAACTGCCGAACTGATTGAGCAAGTCGGGCTGACCTACGCAAAACGTCGGCAACTCAAAGAATACTCAAAAGGGATGACCCGCCGGATCGGTCTTGCTCAGGCATTGATCAACGACCCGGATTTGATTCTGCTCGACGAGCCGACCTCAGGACTTGATCCGCTCGGTACACGCGACATGAAGGACATGATCCTTAAACTGCGAGATCAGGGCAAGACAATTGTTATGTGCTCTCACCTGCTCGCCGATGTTCAGGACGTTTGCGACAGAATTGCGATTCTCTATCAGGGCGACCTCAAAGAGCTTGGCCGAGTCGACAGCCTTCTTAAGGTCAGCGAAGAAACACAGATCAAAGTGAAGGGACTGCCCCAAAGTGCCCACACGGAGATTCTCGAGGTCATCAAAAAGCATGGTGGAGATCTTGTCTCGGTTGAGAATCCCACCAGCACGCTCGAAGACCTGTTCCTTGGCATCGTTCGAGAGAGTCAGCAACGTCCAGGGCATCGCTCGGCCGGCGTCGACAAGAAAGATTAGGTTTTAATTGATCCGCATTAAATATCGCACGTATTAAATAGATATTTTACCCAGACAAATTACTCGGATCTTTTGCAAAGCAGTTCCCACCCCCAAATCAAACAGACGACGGATTAGAATCAAACATGGTTGTCGAAGATTTTGTAATTTACTCACAATGGCTCTCAAGCGGGATTGTCCAATTTGGATTTATCGTGCTGACGGCTATTCTTCTGGGCGTGTTCGCAGGCTATCTCATTGCTGCATTTCGACACGGCCCATTCGAGGCGTTTTACGTCGTTGCTCAGGTCGTTGGCCAAGCGGTTCCGGACTTTTTGTTCACCTCGCCACGACGAACGATTGCCATCGCCAGACTGGCAATTAAGGAGTCATTGCGCCGAAAGGTCATTCTAGTCACGTTCGGTATCTTCGCCGCCTCGTTGCTGTTCGGCGGCTGGTTCATGAACACCGGTGGTGAGCATCCGGATCAAATCTATGTCAACTTCGTGCTCTGGGGCACGCAGATGCTCGTTCTCTTGATGGGAATGTTGATTAGCTCCTTCAGTCTTCCCGAAGACATCAAAAATCGCACGATCTATACCGTCGTAACAAAACCAGTTCGCTCCACCGAGATTGTGTTGGGGCGGATCGTCGGATTTGGAGCGCTTTGCACCGCTCTCTTGGTAGTGATGGGCGTGATTAGTTTTTTCTTCGTCTGGCGAGGTTTGTCACACGACCATCAAATCGTTGGAGAAACTCAAACCATCGCTTCGTTTTCCACGATTCCCGACGACAAAATATCCCGCATCACGGGAAGGCGTGTATCTGACAATGCGATCAAGGAAGCTGTTACGAATAAGGTTTCAGGACACGATCATCGAATTGAATTGATCGAAGATATTCGTGATAAGAAGGCACCACGCCCAAGAGTTACATCAAACATTCTCAGTGAAGAGGTGCTTCCTAACGGCTCAACTAAGTATCTGCGAGTCGTCTGCATCCCGTTTGGTGGACACACGCATGAAGTCAGCATTGACAACGGTGTCATTTCACTTGGACCGGCCGTAGGCTATTTCCGCGCGAGAGTTCCGATCTATGGAGAGTCACTCGCTTTCTTTGACCGCCAAGGCAACCTCAAGGAAAAAGGACTCAATGTTGGAAAAGAATGGGAGTACCGTGGTTATGTCGACGGCGGGAATGCAATGTCTCGATTTTCGCTATCGAAAGCGACATTCGATTTCGCCGATTTCAGAGAAAGTAGATTTCCGGTTAGCGACGTAATTCCGATGGAAATGACACTGGGTGTGTTTCGAACTTATAAAGCCGATGTTGAGAAACGGGTCACCGGAGGCATCCAATTCGAAAGCGTTCCAAATAACGAGTTAGATCCAAAATTTGTGTCTGAAGTAATTGACTTTGAGACCAATGAATACGCCGTTCAGACGCTTCCCATTTCGCGGAAGATTCTCGGCAAAAAAGTAGCTCCCGACGGAAAACTTCTTGAGCAAGGTGAGTACGACCTGTTCGATGACTTCGCGGGTTCCAACGGTAAGCTCAAGCTGAACCTAACTTGTCGCGATTACAATCAGTACCTCGGAGTTGCCAAAGCCGACCTGTATTTCCGAGCACAGGACGAAGTCTATTGGGTCAACTTCTTGAAAGGTTACGTCGGCATTTGGTGTCAAATGATGATCATCATCTCAATGGGAGTTGCGTTCAGTACTTTTGTGAGTGCACCGGTTGCCATGCTGGGAACCTCAGTGATGATCATTATTGGTTTCTTCACCTCGTTCATCCGCGAGATGACACTCGCGTCGCACGAAGGTGGCGGTCCAATCGAATCGCTGATCCGAGTGGTGACCCAGAAAAATATGATCCTCGATCTCGACACCGGCGTCACTCAAACGGTTGTCGAACAGCTGGACAATTTAATCGTACAACTACTGAATGCCATGACCTACTTGGCTCCGAACTTCAATCAGTTAAATTTTTCAGAGTTTCTAACTTACGGCTACGCGATTGACAGCGATCGAATTTTGGTCGCACTCACAATCACCCTAGGCTTCTGTGCCGGATTAACCATCCTCGGTTACTTTGCACTCAAAACACGAGAAATCGCCAAATGAATAACTCCAATCCATTCATTCGAAAAATCATTTACATCGCCTGCATTGGCGCATTGTTAATTCCACTTTCGTTAGTTTCGCGTCCAGAAACACGGGATGCCGACGGTGACATCGATGACCCCGGGGGCGTGCTTTCCATGCTGCGAGAGAATAACAATCTCTCGCAGGCGAAAATGTCAGAGATTGACCCGGCCAGTGAGACCATGAAACTTGCTTCTCTGGGACTTCGCGGAGTCGCAGTTAATATGCTGTGGATGCAGGCGATGGATCACAAGAAGAAAGAGAACTATGACAAACTCGCTTCGACTCTTCAGGCACTTACCAAGATCCAGCCAAACTTTGTCAAAGTCTGGGAGTATCAGGCACACAACCTAGCCTACAACGTGTCGATGGAGTTCGATGATTACGAATACCGGTACAGTTGGGTCAAAAAAGGTCTCGCGTTCCTTAAGCAAGGAATGCCGTTTAACAAACGCGACCACCGAATGCCAAGCAAACTAGGCTTCTTCACTGGCAACAAGATGGGGAAGTCAGACGAGAAACTCTCCTTTCGACGGATGTTCCGAAAAGACGATGAATTCCATCAGGAGATGTCCACTCACATCGCCCCGGATCTGTATGACCAATTGAGCTACGGCCCCGACAGTTGGAAAATGGCTTATCAGTGGTATGCGTACTCGCGGGACATGGTCGAAAAAGACAGTTGCCCGCAGCGTGAACCAGACATGATGTTTTACATGTACCGCCCCGCCCAATTACGGAACCAGGGCCTCGCGCTTCAGGAAGAATTCCGGTCCGACGAAATCATGCAGGAAGTTTGGCGCGAGGCGAGCGACGAGTGGACGGGGTATGGTAACGAGGAAATTTCTAACACCCAGGGAATTACTGTTTCCCTCGAAAAAATCGCAGATTACGAAAGTGACATTGAAGCGGAACGAAGAATTATCGATGAGCTCGTTCCCCCTGGTACCCGTGCTGAAATCATGGATGACCTCATGAACGAAGCTAAACTAACCGAATCACAAAAAGCCGTTATGGCAAAGGATCCGGCTGAAAGAAACGATGAGGAAAATGCACTCGCGAGGGGAATTTCAAGGTTCCTGAACGATAGTGCGAAAGGTCTTGATTTGACGATCGCCCGCGAGGCGAAAGAAGAAGACAGAACCCAAGCGGATCGGGCGGCACTTGAGATTCAAAGACTGCTGGAACAAATCCGCACCTCTGATAAGAGTGCCAGTACTATTAATTATCGGTACTGGAAAGCTCGCAACCGTTCAGAGTCAACTCAAATGACCATCGCTGCTCGGCAGTCACTATTTGATGCGAGGGAAATGTGGCGGAAGTCGATCTACGATGATGAGTATGACTTCGATTACAAAACCAAAACAAAATCGATCACGAACCAGGGAGCGATCTCTTTGTACCTGACCGCCTTCAGCAAATGGTCAGAGGTTCTTGACGATTACCCTGAACTTAAAGACGGGGCTTTTGCCGATCAACTAATCGATGCCGTGAAAGAATATCAGGACATGCTGAATGTCACCAATCGCGAGTGGCCAGATGAATTCCCACTGCAGTCGTTTGTCGATTACCGGGCGGTCAATGGTTATGCGGATGATTTAATTCCCACGACCGACGACATTGAAGAACGTCGCTCTGGCCGTCAAGGTGCTGACGACTCGGAATCGGGAGGAGATATTGGCGACGACATGCCGCTTAAGCAAGATGCCGACATTGGGGACGAACCCGCCGGTAAGCCTCCAGTAACTCCGTCTTCCACGGAACCGTCCAAAACAGATTCAACTGAGAAAGAAGCGGAAAAAACTCCCGCGGCTTCGCTCGAATTGACTGCACCGGAACAAGGTACCGCCGGAAAAAATGAAGCGGCCGAAAATGAAGCGGCCGAAAATAAAAGTCCCGGAAGTAAGATCGAGGAAACAGAGGAAAAGAAATAACCACTGTGGCGCGCTCGCCTCTGGCGGGCTTTTCACCACTCACCGGTATTTGTTCGACACCAACGGCCTCCCCGATTGTCTAGGAGACTTTTTCTTTTGCGTAGGCTTCCAGTCCTGCTTCGAGGCAGTCCATTGCCGCACTGAGATCGTCCTCATTGAGCACGTAAGCGATTCTTACCTCATTGTGCCCTAGGTCCGGACTCGCATAGAAACCGGCTCCTGGCGCCATCATGACGGTTGCCCCCTCATGTGAGAATTCCTCGAGCATCCAGCGGCAGAAATCCTCCGAATCGGCAACGGGAAGCCGAACCATCGCGTAGAACGCTCCATTTATCTCCGGGCAAACCACGCCTTCGATTCGATCCAAAGACGCCTTCAACAAATCCCTGCGCTTTGCGTACTCTCCAACCACGCTTTGGTAGTATTCGGGAGGCAGTTGGTAAACCGCAGCAGCGCCTAATTGCCCAAGAGTTGGCGGGGACAATCTGGCCTGAGCCATCTTGAGAATTGCCTCCATTAACTCTGAATTTCGCGAGATCACGCAGCCAATTCTCGCCCCGCAAGCTGAGAATCGTTTCGAAATCGAGTCGACGACAATCACGTTTTCCTCCATTCCTTCCAGCCCCAATGTGGAATGGTGGACGTTAGCATCATAAGCAAATTCTCGATAAACCTCGTCGGCAATTAAAAACAGATCATGTTGTTTGGCAAAGTCCCGCAATTCTTCGAGTGATTCTTGAGGGTAGAGTATTCCAGTCGGGTTCCCCGGATTGCAAATCAGAATCGCACGCGTTCGCGGAGTAATTTTCTTTTCAAAATCTTCAATTGAAGGAAGAGAAAAATTACTTTCGATCGAAGTGGTCACGGGCACCACGACACCGTCATTTCCCAAAGAAAAAGAGACGTAGTTTGCGTAAAAAGGCTCGGGGACGATGACTTCGTCCCCCGGATTGATGATCGCCGTAAAAATAAAATTCAGAGCCTCAGACGCTCCTGTTGTCACGATAATTTGCTCTTCAGACACCTCGTGCCCTAATCGCCCGTAATAGCCGCTTATCTGCTCTCTGAGCGTCTCAATCCCCGCTGAGTGACTGTAGGCCAAAACCTTCAAATCAGCGTGCTGGATCGCTTCAAAAAACTGGGGGGGCGTTTCTACATCCGGTTGACCAATATTAAGGTGAAATACCTTGGTTCCTTTCGATTTGGCTTTTTCGGCGTAAGGAACAAGCTTTCGAATAGGGGAGGCTGGCAGCTTTAGCGCGCGGTCAGAAAATTTCGGCATGGAATACGAATCCGGGATAGTGGAATGCGGGTGAACGAACACGTCGAAGTAGCCTAGGCCAAAATGGAATACGCCTTATTGGAATACGCCTTATTGGAATATGCTTAAACGAGGAATACGCTTAAACGAGGCTTCTTTGAAAAGGAATGCTCGCAACATTGCTGCCTATGATGGAACGAAAACGCCTTCATTTCCAGAGGATGGAAAAGGAAAATTCAATGATTGCGATAAAACACTCTCAATTTTGTCTCTCAACTCAAGTCGTATGCAGCGATAAACGACGAAAAAGTATCAACAAAAAAAAACCGCCGGAATTTCCGACGGTTTTCGATGCTTTGAGTTGAGAACCAGAGACTCGAAAAACTTGCGTCTTTTCGCCTCCCATTCTCTCAAAACTTAATGATCTAGCTGACCATGTCTTTCAGGCCTTTGAGAGCCCGAACTTTGATCACTTGGCGAGCAGGGCGTGGCTTGGCCCAAACCATTTCACCTGTTCCAGGGTTTCTTACTTCACGCTTAGGCATTGCAGGCTTGTCTTGAACGACAATTTTGCAAAGGCCAGGAATCGTGAACTGACCAGGCCCACCAGACTGACAATTCTTTGCGATTTCAGATGTAAGAGCTTCAAAAAAAGCTGCGATTTCTTTTTTCGTGTGACCAGTTGCTTCAGCCATGTTGTTCATGATTTCTGATTTGGTCGGGGCTTTTGGGCCAGTCTTTTTCGCCATAAGACGATGCCTCCAATAAGTATGGGTTTTGGATTTAAAAACTCGGAAACTCGGGGAAAACAAGTTCTTCCGAATTACGCGACGCGGAAATTAGACTTAGTTAGCCCAATAATTCAATACAGCTTTACCCAAAAACACGGGGAAAACGCTGATTTTTGCCCAAAAAATGCGTTTTAGGCGGTTTTTTTTGCAAATACCCCCTCATTTCGCCGGACATCTGGGATATTTCAACGGTTTAAATTGTCAGGATCCCGTCGTTCGTACCGATTCAAAGGTGCCCAAAAAGCAACGAAATTGCTAAAATTGAAATCTCGCGACATTCGCTTCGCAAGGCCTAATTTTCTCTGACAACGTCTATGCAAAACAAACTAAAAATCGCAGCCTGCATAATTTTCATCGCTAATTCAAGTTGGCTTCTATTGGCAAGTATCGGAGCAAACTCGGAGCCAATCTCACCATGCTACGAATCACCTAAACCCACAGAAAAGACTGCGAATTCATTTGAATTCCCGGATAGCAAGGATGACCTACGCGCTATCCAGAGACAGTACACCCAACAGATATTGCCCACGCTCAAGCAATATTGCGGAGATTGCCATTGGGGAGACGGAGCCGAAGCGGACTTCAACCTCGAGGGTTACGCCACGCTCGATCAACTTCTCAACGGACGCAAGAAATGGCAAAAGGTCGTCGTTCGAGTCGCCGCCAAAGAAATGCCCCCGCAAGAAGATCCCCCGCTACCCGACGACCAACACCGTGCGTTACTCGATTGGATTGATACCCTGCTCAACAGCGTCGATTGCACTGAAATTAACCCAGGACGCGTTACCATCCGACGGTTGAACAGGACCGAATATAAAAATACGGTTCGCGATTTACTGGGAGTCAATTACGACCCCGCCGATCAATTCCCCGGAGACGATGTCGGATATGGATTCGACAACATTGCCGACGTCCTATCGCTTCCCCCAATTTTGATGGAGAAGTACCTTCAAGCCGCTGAGGAAGTCACGAATACCGCGATTGTTGATCCTTCCATGCCACGATTTAAAAAAACGATCGCTGGACGCCAGTTCGAAGAAACCAACGGCTCCCGACCTTTCCAATCTCAGCACGTGCTTTCAACCAACGGCACCATCTCATACCCACTCGAAATCACGGAGGCCGGGAAGTACGAATTATCGATCCTTGCCTATGGAAACCAATGGGGTGACGAACCAGTCAAAATGGGCGTTGCTGTCAACGGAAAAAACACCGTTTCCAAAACCGTCAAGGCAACACAAGAGGAACCGGCAACGTTCGCGCTTCCCGTTCGTTTTAAAAAGGGTGAGAATCGCCTTGATGTTTCTTTCCTCAATGATTTTTATGAACCTAATAAGGGCGACCGCAACCTTTACGTCGTGAGCGCAACGGTGAGTGGTCCCACCGGTGCTCCTCCTAAAACGCATACAAATCTAATCCCCAATTCTCCCAACGATCCTGAAGAACAAAGAGTCGAAGCTGAAAAAGTACTCAATCTTTTTATGTCGCGTGCCTACCGGCGTCGTGCGACTCAAGGCGAGTTAAATCGGCTCATGAAACTCTACGACCAATCTCGCGAGGAAGGGCAGGGGTTCGAAGTCTCGCTCAGATTTACTTTTCAAGCGATCCTAGTCTCGCCCTATTTCTTATACAAAGTGGAAGCTCCAACGGCCCTTGGTGAAACAAGAAACTTGAACGATTTTGAAATTGCCACGAGCCTTTCTTATTTTCTCTGGAGTTCAATGCCCGACAATGAGCTTTTTCGGCTGGCTGCCCGTCAACAACTCTCCGATCCAACCGAATACCGGCGTCAGATCGTTCGAATGCTAAAAGACCCAAAGGCCAATGCACTTGTCGAGAACTTCGTCGAGCAATGGCTCCAACTCGGCCATTTGGAACACTTCAAACCTGATCCCGATCTATTCCCAAACGTTGATCTTGAAATGCAGCGAGACATGGTGATGGAAACCAAGCTGCTATTCGCCGATCTGATCAAACGTAATGCAAGTATTCTCGATGCCCTCGATTCAGACAGTTCTTTTATTAACCAACGTCTCGCCGAGCATTATGGAGTTCCGGGGGTTCGCGGGGAAAATTTCCGCAAAGTTACTATGTCGAAATACGGTCGCCGCGGGTTAATGACTCAGGCAAGTGTATTAACGCTGACATCCAACCCGACCCGAACTTCTCCCGTTAAACGTGGTAAGTGGATTCTTGAAAATCTCCTCGGTGAAGAACCTCCGCCGCCCGATCCTTCTGCGATGCAGTTAGAAGATCAAGCGAAGCTCACGGGAACGCTTCGACAGCGGATGGAACAACACCGCGCGGACCCTGCTTGTGCCGTTTGTCACAAAGTAATGGATCAACTTGGATTCGCTTTGGAAAATTACGACGCGGTCGGAAAATGGCGAGACACGGATGAAACCAGTACGATCGACGCCTCGGGGGAACTCCCTGACGGGACGCTGTTCACCGGGGCAATCGAGCTCCAAAAAACGGTAAAAACCAAAATGAAGGACAAGTTCGTACGATGCATGACTGAAAAAATGCTTATTTATGCACTCGGTCGAGGTTTGGAGTATTTTGACGATTGTTCAGTCGATAAAATTATTGCTGAGATCGAACCCGGGGGTTATCGGTTTTCTGACCTGATAATCGCAATTGCAACTAGCGACCCGTTTATTAAACGAACCGGTCCACCCGCTCTCGTTACCGAAGAGTAATCTTCCATAGGATTTATAAGATGGGCAAACAGATATCGCGTCGCACAGTGCTCCGAGGCCTTGGGACTTCGCTCGCTCTCCCTTGGTTGGAAGCAATGACACAGCCGGCACCATTGATCGCCAACGTTACCAATCGACAGGCTTCTACCAAACCGCCAGTGCGGATGGCATTTCTGTACGTCCCTAACGGCATGCACATGCCGGACTGGATTCCTCAGGGGCGTGGAAATCGCGATTTCAAACTGCAATCCATCATGGAACCCGTCGCCGCTCATCGGGAGAAAATGAATATCTTCACCGGTCTCTCGTTACGGGGCGCGCAAGCCCTTGGCGACGGTGGAGGTGATCACGCAAGATCCGTCGCCTCTTTTTTAACGGGTGCCCATCCCAAAAAAACACACGGCAATGACATCAAGAATGGAACTTCGGTCGACCAAATTGCCGCAGAAAAAATTGGACATCACACCAAACTAAAATCACTTGAACTGGGCACTGAGGGAAGTTCAACCGGTGGGAGATGCGACTCGGGATACAGCTGCCTTTACACTTCAAACATTTCCTGGCGAACCGAGACCTCGCCCTTACCAAAAGAAATCGATCCAGCAGCTGTCTTTTCCAGAATGTTTGGTTCAGTTGATGAAATTGAAAATAGTCGTGCTCAAGCAAAACAAGCTTCGGGTCGCAAAAGCATTTTAGATTTTGTTCGCGGTGAAGCTAAATCTTTGAGCAACTATCTAGGTCAGCAGGACCGACGAAAACTTGATGAGTATTTGTACGCGGTTCGCGACATTGAGCGGCGACTCGCCACGACCGACAAACTCGAAAACTCCGATGACGATCATTCCGATTTCCCAAGACCAATTGGAGTTCCCGCTGAATATTCACAACATGTAAAGATTCTGCTCGACATGATGGCACTCGCTTTTCAATCTGATACCACGCGAATCTCGACTTTCATGTATACCAATGCAGGAGGCAATCGAGCCTACCGCAATTTGTCAATCCGCGAAGGTCACCACGCCATTTCTCACCACGGTGATGCGCGTGACAAACAACAAAAGATTAGCAAGATCAACCAGTTTCATATGAGCCTTGCAAATCACTTCATCTCAAAACTCGATTCCATTGAAGAAGGTGACGGCACTTTACTGGACAATTGCATGGTCATGTACGGCAGTGGAATTGCTGACGGCAACTCGCACGCCCACGACAATCTCCCGATCATGATGTTTGGCGGGGGAGGGGGATCCATTGAAACAGGTCGCCTGATTCGATTCCGCAATCGCACACCATTGACAAATCTCTACGTCTCGATGCTCGATAAATTAGGGGCTCCTGTCGATTCTTTCTCTGATTCCAATGGAAAGCTAACCGAACTCGACAGTTAATTAATCTCGACAGTTAATTCGCCACAGCAAACCCAACTTTTGTCCATCACCAGTTCGTCATTAATTGGGCGTTCAACGCAAACAATAAATACATGCCCAGCGAAGATCAACATTTCATGCAGCTTGCCCTCGAGGAAGCTCGCCAAGGGCAGGGCAGGGTGGAGCCTAATCCGATGGTCGGGTGCATCATCGTTGCCCAGGACGAAATAATTGGCAGAGGACACCACGAATTCTTTGGGGGTCCGCATGCTGAAATCAATGCGATCGCAGCGGTCGAGCAATCAAATTCGCATCGCACAAACGGCGGGACTGCTTACGTCACGCTCGAACCCTGCTCCCACACAGGTAAAACTGGTCCCTGCACCGAGGCTTTAGTCAATGCAGGAATCTCGCGAGTGGTAGTGGCGCACCAAGACCCCAACCCACTCGTCGCCGGAAAAGGCATTGAACTGCTGCGAAACGCAGGGATACAAGTAACCACCGACGTTCTTTCTGAGCCCGCTCGGGCGATCCTCGCGCCCTATTTGAAATGGACTCAGAAACACAAGCCATGGATCATCGCGAAGTGGGCGATGACACTCGATGGAAAAATAGCGACCTCCACCGGAGACAGCCAGTGGATCTCGAACCCATCGTCACGTGAGCTTGTTCATCAAATCCGCGGACGAGTGGATGGCGTCATGGTCGGCATCGGCACTGCGATCGCCGATGATCCGATGCTCAATGCACGGCCACCAGGTTGTCGTCATGCAGCACGAATTATAATCGATTCCAAAGCGAGGCTTTCTCCGGAATCACAACTGGCTCTGTCGGCTCAATCCCACAAAACAATCATTGCGGTTGGCCCCGAAGCTGATTCACACAATTGTGAACGTCTCAAAACCGCTGGCTGTGACGTTTTCCATTCTAAGTTTGAATCTGCCGACGAGCGACTCGACGATGTTCTGACGCATCTAGCCAAGCTTGGCATGACCAATCTATTAGTCGAAGGCGGGGGGAAACTTCTTGGGTCTCTCCACACCATGCACGAAATTGATGAAGTGCATATTTTCATTGGTCCGAAAATCGTCGGGGGAACAGAAGCCTTGTCGCCCATTGAAGGTTTGGGGATTTCCGAACTGGGCAGTGCGACTGAACTGTCCAACATGAGTGTCGAGCAAATCGACAACGACATCTATGTCTCGGGATTTGTGAAACGCTCTTCGCCAGACGTCAGCTAACCCCTCCACCTCAACGCTGTGCGCAAATACGCTCCTAGCGGTCATCCACTGAGGCTGGCATCACCTCAAATCCAGCTCAATTTCCTTGCTGATGTTAGTCCCAGCCAAGGATGTGATAGTGAATAGGCTTTTGCTGCTTTGCAACTGTTTAACAGGATCGACTGCGTATGCGATCGTAATAGAAAAGGATTGCCCAGCCAAAATTCGAGGAACTCGATAGAGGAACTCCTTCTCTCGATTAGCGTTCACCTGATCGACTTGCAATTCCTGCCTAGGCTTCAGCATTTCTGCATTCAGGTCTGCGGAAAATCGATTCGTCAAAAGAAATTGGTCGGCGTCAGTATTCGAGGTGTTGGTAAGCGTGGCAGTCACAAGACATTTATTAGCTTGAACCTTGTCTCCTAATTCCAGTCGCAATTGCAGTTGATCTCTTCCTGCACCCGCTGTTGGAGCTATTCCGTTTAACAAACCACCCGCCTTCGGTTTTACAGTCAGGCAATACGATTTCTTAATTGTTTGCACTCCGTCCGCACTCACCTCCACTTCGAAGCAGTGTTTTCCTGCGGCTCGTGTCTGAAAAGTAAGCGTTGGTATCTTATCCTGTTGAGCAGCGGGCATAAAAGAGTTCTCAAACTCTGCCACACCTTGGGGGCTGGCAGTGTTTAACCGAGCAAAAGCATTCGGCCACTTGACCGCTATCTTCACATTGGCCAGTCCCTCACCACAGCGATTTTCGAGGCCCAGATTTAACGAGATACTCTCGCCCTCAACCGCCTCCGAAGGTCCATTAATGCTTAAATTGAGGCATGGCTGGATGATCTCTGTCTGGACCGGCGCCTCTGTTTTTAAACGATCGGTCTCACTGACAACCTCAAAAAATGCTCCCACGCTTCCGAGCTTATTTGATTTAAGTTGAACTTTAATTTGCTTTGGCGTTCCGCCAGGGGCAACGTCTCCCAGGTTCCACTGATAGGTATTCGCATACTGCTGTGGACTCGGTGAGCTGGAAATATAGTTCACACCAGAATCCAAGTTTTTCATCTTTAGGACAACGCCACGCGCCACAAGATCACCAGGATTCGTAATTTCCACGGTGTATTCGAACGGTAAATTACTTTCAGCTCTCTCGGGGCCGAAGGCGCGAATTGTAAGGGCTGGTGCTCTCCAAATTACAGTCGTGACGCCACTTTCCACCACCAATTCGGATTCACCAAAGATTGGCGGACGAACAATGTCCACCCGGACTTGGGTGGTGCCCGGTTCCAGTTGTCCCGCGGGCTGACGAATTTGAGCAATGGCTTTTCCATTCGCATCCGTTGTTGCCGTGGCTGATTTTGAACCAGCGGGGGCGAATTCTGCGGGGGCGCCGCCTACGATCGTGTACCTTGCCTCCCAACCTTTGACCCCACCACCATCTGCACTACTCACTATGGTTGTAAGTGGCTGGACTGTTCCTGCAGTTGCCCGAACCGGTGCGGGAACCGACCACTGACCATCTACCCAATGGATGACCGTAGAAGCTCGTCGTTTGTCCCAACCCTCCGATTTTGGCGCAACGACCGTTACGTAACTCGTCCCTGGTGACGAGGATGATAAACTTACGAACGTCTGACCTTTTGCTAAATTGATATCATCCGCTGGCGTAGGAGTGCCACGCGTTAAGACAATTCGCTTTAGACTTGTACGGCCTTTTGCATACTGGCCGCTTATCTTTTTGGACGTTGGAGGAATCAATTTGTTAAACTTTGGGTGATGATTCCCACCGACCTCAATCAATTCTCCTACGCTATTATTTGACAACATCCATTCGAGCGGCTGGTTTTTAACGAAGTATCCATCGTCCCCACATAATCCCGCTAGAACGACCACTTCACTTCCCACCGGCGCGACGATTCGCGAAGGAGTAATTACAATTTTCCCGGATTGCCCGGGAGATTTCCATCCATTTACATCGGGAACGTATCGCTGCTTTTTTACTTTTACCTTGGTAGTTCCATCGCAAGACGGCGGAGTAGCTGGCTGACGAAATGCCGGACCACCGGAAGGCTGGCTTAACCCAAGTTGCGGTTGAGTAACTGGTGGCGCGGTAAATGGTTGCGGTTGAAATGCCGGAGCAATTGCAATCGGCTGACCTAACTGATTGAAATTGCCCGCATTGTTCTGAGCAGATCGGGGCGTGAGCAAGGGTGTTCCACCTTGTTTGAAAATCCGAGTCCCCGTTGGATCAATCGCTGGCACTCGTAGCGAAGAGCAACCATTTTGAAAACAGACTAATAACAGAAGAATACCAAAGACCGAAAACGTAAGTCTAAGACGAAGGTGAGTTTTTTTCGATTGTAATCTCATGACTAACCAATCCGTCACTAATTTGAGCGCAGCGAATAGAAACGCACGGGTTCCCCGCTGATATAAGCTGGCAAAACGTACCACACCAAATGGTAATATGATGCGTTTTTCCCACGTGAAATGATGACAAAAGACATCAACACCATACCGGTTGCGACAAATAGCAGGGTATTAATGGCAAAGAGGAGCCGACGGCAGCGATTCCCGGACAGAACAGGCTACGAAGAGTCTAGGTGGGTAATTCAAGCCGAGCCGGCTTTCCAGCGCGCCCCCTAAGTCTGGAAATCGAAGAGACAACCTAACCCGCCGCAGCCATGGTTCGGTTGTTGCTCCCGAAAAACTATGGCTTGTTAAAGCAGTATCGCCAAGCTAACAGCAGTGCTTGTTTAGACCACGCGTACTAACGTGTTAACGCAGTTCGCATCAACTCTGAAAAAGCTCGCAGCTGAAAAAAGGCAATCTAGCCAGATTCATTTTGGCTGAATCTAATCGTCAGCATTCAAATCGCTTTTGAGATCCACCTGAAAATCTGCCGGAATAACAACCGGGGCATATCGGCTAATTTGCGGCCCCACGTTCAGAGGGTCTTTATTGAATGCCCATAAGACGATTGCATAAGCAATCGGAATTGACATCAATCCTCCAACGACTACTTTAACGAACTCAATGGCAGGACTCTTTGCCGTTTTCGAAGTTCTTGTTTTCCCTCGCGAACTGTGTTGTGAATTGCGTTCAGACCGCGACCTTTTATCCTCACGAGCGGCCCCTCGCCCACCTCTTTCGCGTCTCTGACTGGAACTCCCCTCGGAATGTTCACTTCCCGAGCGGCGTTTTCGCTTACGCATTGCACCTTCAGCTAATTGAGAAGGTACAACAAAAACATCTTTTTGAATGACCGTTGGTTCTGCCAATTCGAGAGGTGCGGTAAAAGACTCCGGCGTTTCTTCAACTATCTCAAGCGCAGGAACCGATTCATCCAAGATTTCGCTTAGCCGATACTCGTTACTGCAATGGGGACACCGCACTTTCGAGTCTGCCGCTGACCTAACGGGAACCCGAACCAACCCCCCACAATTCAAACAATTGCCGAGGATCGACGAATCCGGTGATGTTTGATTGAGGTTATCCATGTTTCGTTCACAAAATAACAAACGGTATTGCTACGCCATCCAAGCGGAAGATGTCGGCGGTACAAAAAATCGCCCGACGCCCGTTTCAATCCGCCGGTCTCCAACTCTAATTGTAGGTTACCTCGCTTTCAAATAGAACCGTCGCGTTTTTATTATCCTCCGTCCTAACCGCTACAAACCGTAAATCGGGATGAGCTTCTCCTCCAGATGGGACATCAAGGCCTCATGCGAAAGCTGTTTCCCGGTCACCCGCTCTCCTAACTGCGGCCCCGACAAACACTGACCGTGACGATGAACCTCAACATTCAACCAATTTTTAAGAGGAGCAAAATCTCCCGCTTGGAACATGGTATCTAGATCGCC
>JAQXDZ010000035.1 GCA_029251085.1 Mariniblastus sp. | reverse complement strand
GTTCCTTATTCTAACGTTCATCGATTCGCTGCTTTCGCTGCTTTCGCCGCTTCGTGAATTCGCTGGTCTGCCTCGACCAGATGGGGTAATGCGTTCTGTAGCTCTTCGGGAAACCAGCGTCTCCCCAAGTTAGTGTGGTCACGGCTGCTGGCCGTCTGCTGGCGGTTGCCGTACAGAAACGCCCAGTTAGTCGGTCGCCAGTAGCGAATCCAGAGATCGTTCTTTTGGCGGATCGCCTGACATAGCTTCTCGGCGGATGGTGGTTCCAATCCGGCAGGGTCATCTTTGTTTTCGTCGTACCACTTGATCGTGGCGACGCGATCGGCAAACCCCAATTGGGATGCGAATGCCTGAGCGGCGTCCCAGTGGCCGGCGGGTAGGAGATGCATTCCGTTTCGTGATTGAGCAAACGGAGTCGCTCCCCATCCAAACGACTCGGCGAGGTCTACGACTGGCAGCTTTCTGTCGCGACCGATCTTCCGGATGGCATCCACATACGCCGCAAGCGAAACGTTTCGCTTTTTGATGTCAATTTCGAGACGTAACGGATTGCTGAACGGAATGGGCGTGACAAGTACGATGCGTTTGGTGTACTGGGCGATGTGATCGAGGTGTTGTTCATAGGCTGACGTGAATTCGACGACGCGATCTGGACCGTCCAGCGATTCGGTCTGCCCCATCCAGAAGAAAACGATGTCTGCTTCGATCTTCGCGCGGTCGTCGCGTTCGCCATAATCTGGCTTGTTTGGCGCATAAAAATTACGAGGGCGTTGCTGTTGGTAAACGGTGTCCGCCTGCCAAGCGAGGTTGCGAACTCGTACCTGATGTTGTGGATGAGCGGCGGTAAGGAGTGTTTCGAGATAACCGTGCCGACCGCTCTCCAAAGCATTCGTGCCGCCGACAACGGCGATCGTTTGATCGGAGTCAATGGCGAACCCATCAGCGAATGCCGGCACGGGAGTCTTCGGTCGAGCCAGCGGCCGAACCAGTGCCGGAACCTGCCCATACGTGTTGAGCGCGGCCAGATTCGCGCCTGGCGCAAAGTGCCAGAGATTGGCTAGCGGAATACGTTCATCATCCAGCTGCAGAAAGATTTGCTCTGGCTTTCCCGCAATACCGCCCGGCGCGCCGTGATCCATCACTCGGACGGCGATAATATTTTTACCTGGTTTCAACACTCCAGCGGGGATCGGATAATTTCGCACCGTGTAATGGTGGCCAGGATTCTCATAACCGCCGACCCGTGTGCCGTTGACCCAGGTAACGTCCATGTCATCGATTTGCCCGAGGTGCAGGATGGCCTTGGATTTGGCCTGCTCGGTGGACAGTTCGATCGTTTTGCGAAACCAGACAACACCATCGAATCCAGGCAACGCGGTCGTGTCAAAGTGCCCAGGAACCTTCATTGTTTTCCAGGTGCTGTGGTCAAATGCCGACTTGGCCCAAGCTTCGCTTTGGGAACCCGGATCAACTGCCATGATCAGTCTCGACCAATACGGCAGTTCCTTTTGGGGAAACTTCGCGACTAACTCCTTTTCGTTAAGCCCAGCTAATTCAATCTTCGGATTGTGTGTCAGAGTTGGGTTGCGATAGGCGACCGTCTGAGCCTCTCCAGCATGAATTTGAAACGCGATTTTGCCAGACAATTCGCCGTCGATATCCTCAATGGCCGTACACAGTTCGCCATTCACTGCAGTCCAAATGCGATGTCCCACGGCAAGAATTTCGTACCGGTTCCAGTCGCCTTTCTTCAAAACCTTAACGGCGCGATCATTCCAGTCCAGCTTCCCGCGACCGTGTTCGTGGTACAGGTTGCCCCACACATTGCCAATCACCGGGTCGTGACCGACATCCGCCTGATAACCCATCGCATGCCCGTGAGCGTCTACCGGCTTCGAGCGAAATTGAATGCCTGCGTTACGGTTTTCCGGCGTTAGCTTGATATCTACCGCCAGATAAAAGTCCTTCACTTCAACGTCGGACCAGATGAATTCGTTATCGGTAATGCTATTATCCGAATGTCCAACGATGGCGCCATCTTTGACCGACCAGTAACCGTCGTTACCCTTCCAGCCACTCAGGTCTGTGCCATTGAAGAAATTTTTGTCTTTGGCATTGTCAGCCGCTGCCTGCAACGGTTTGGTTTTGTAATTTGGGTTGGAATTGGCAGCTTTATTTTGGCCCTCCGGTTGTGAGTTGGAAACGGATATTTTTTCGTGCGACCAACAGCTCGCAAACGAGAACAAAACTACCAAGGCAATCGAAAAACCGAATTTCAAGATATGTAATCCCAATTAAATCCCCTCAAGAAAATTCGTTCTGCTTTCACCAGCGATTTGCCGCAAGCTCTATTCTCTAAAAGGATCTGAACGGCGTCTACCTAATTGTTCCCTAATTACAACTAACTACTAATGCTATTGTTCCAACTACCAATGCTATTGTTTCGATCGGTGGTCCGTGACTGACTGAGTGATGGATAAATGATAGGCAATGAGAAGTGTTAGGGAGGAATTTTCGGTCCGATTCCAAATCAGAGGAATCTCGTGAACATCAATCATGAATCGTTTGTGAGCCTGCATCGCGCGTGCTTACGCGCATTGAGATGGGACAAAATGTTCCCGCCGTTGAGGTAGTTGACTGTCAACATGGATGTTTTGCCGCGTTCTAGAGCTCGGTAAGAGCTCGGTAAGAGGTCGGTAAGAGGTCGGCAAGAGGTCGGCAAGAGGTCGGCAAGAGGTCGGCAAGAGGTCGGCAAGAGGTCGGCAAGAGGTCGGCAAATTGCCATGAATTCATTCATTTGGAGCGAAAGAAATTGCATCCTACTTACCACAAAATATCCATTTTCGGTAATCTTGATTACGATACGCAAGCTAATCACGATTCAACGTGAGTTATGGTGTCCAGATGGTTGCGGCGATATGGTGAAGACAATCTTTGGTCGAATAATAATAGACGGCCACCATTTTTCCGTCTGAACGTTGAAGTAACCGAGGATAACCGAGGTCATTGGTTTCGTTATCTTCGGAACCGAAATCATCGCGAAGGACAATCGGATCCGTCCATGTTTTTCCTTGGTCCGCACTGTAGGCTGCCAGTATTCTGCCTTGGTCACGCTCCCCGAAAACTGCACAAAGTCTGCCGTCCGCGGTTGCGGCAATTGCAGGGGGATTGCCGTTGCTAGTTCCAGAGTCACCAATTTTTGCCGTGAAATTCCATGATTGGCCGCTATCGGTTGAAGTGTAAGCATCGACCCAATTCAATTCGCCGACATCTTTATCTTTTCTTTTTCGCCTCATCGCTGTAATGAGAACACCGGAGTCAGTACGAAATGTTTCTGGCATAACAGCGCGAGCTTTGTCGTCGACAGGAACAACCCAGTTCAGGAATTCAAAACTCATCCCGCCATCTTTAGTTCGCGCGGTGAAGATTCGATCGGTACCAAATTTACCTTTTTGGCGACTGGAAAGTAAAAGCACAGCTTCGTGTTTCCCCGTCACTACGTAATCGGTGCGCGGTGTCAACTCAGTAAGCTTTGCTTGCTTAAGCTCTGGTGCTTGGTGAAGTTTGCCAAATCGATGAGGTCCGTTCCAAGTTGCACCGCCATCGTAGGTGTAATGAAAATGTCCTCGCCCGTCTTTGGCTCCGTGATACCCAGCGCCAACCATCCGCATTGCGAATTTGGGGTGCTCAAAATTGATAGGTTTTTTGAGCGGTGAGCATTTGGGTTTGTCTCCCACATCTCCAACGTAGTTTTCAGGGTTATAGGCCTGCCAGTTTTCTCCCCCGTCGGTACTTCGTGCAAGCCAACATTCTTGAAGGC
>JAQXDZ010000044.1 GCA_029251085.1 Mariniblastus sp. | reverse complement strand
GTAACTCTACAAGCGTGAAGGCGCGTCGTCTGCCGAGATGATTTTTTGACATGGGAACTCCGATTGAAAAATAATGGTGGTGGGATGCAACGAAAAGCGTTGGCTGTTATGAGATCTCAAATTGTATCCTATTGAACAGTCACGGGGAAGCCTATTCGAATCGCGGTGTTTCAGTAACGCCGACAACAAACTTACCCAAACTCTTATCTTCGACCGCAACCGAATAGGCTCAAATCAGGCCCAACCACTTAAATGCTCTGCAATCCCTAGTTCTACACAAGGCAACCGATCCAAAAGAAGCTATTTGAGATCATCATCTTGTCCGGCTTTCATTCCCGTCGCAGCAACGAAAGATGCGTGGTCGACATTCTCATCAGTGAATCTGGCGGAACTATCCAACATTGCAACTTGGCACCACCTGAGTGAATACCCGATGCGACTCTCGTTCTTTGTGAAAAACAAAGGTAGAAACCAGGCCTTTAATAAGCCCGCAACTATTTTCCTTTCTAATTCAGGAAAACTAGCCACTTTGGCGAGCAGGTTGAGATTGACCCAAAACTTACGTTTCCGATAGGCTCATCAAAGTGCTATCTGGTGAGCACTTGCAACACTCGGCTTGACCGCTGAATAAGAGTCAATCATCCGGTGCAACTTGACCGGTTTCAATCAACATCATGGATGTAGACGGATCAATTTATGTCGACTTTTTCAAGCCTGTCATTAATTCTTGCCGAAGATCACAACACCACGGAACAACGGATTGACGATTGCTTGCAAGCGATTGGAAAATCTCAATGGCGAGCCGAGGTCATTGTCATTGCTCCGCCAAACTCTCCACTGACCCGCCCCCCTCTGCAAGCGCCAAAACGAAAAATAGTACCGAGCCTAAAAGCTGCAATCGACGCCGCTCGCCATCCTGTCATCGCGTTGCTAGAGCCGGAAGTTTCCGTAGACGCCAATCAATTTGGATTGATGCTTGAGCAAATTGACGAGCTTCCGATTCAGTCGTCCTTTACCAACAACTGCAACAAACAAACTCAGCCAAACGTAATCCCCCGGCTCTTATTTAAACTCTACTCATTCTTAATTCGGTTCCTTTTAAAAGTAAATAAAACTGAATTCGATTACGGCCTAACCATTTTTCAAAAAGATCAACTCTGTGAAATTCCCGATCTATACAAATCGCTTCCCATGGAAGTGCCTGCCGACCAGAGCAGGGAAGGGCACAATACACTTAATCAATTTGTAACTGAAACTCTCTCTCGGGCACGCCTTCATCGCCTATCGGTCACAGAGGCTCGCATCGAGCAACTGAATATTGCCGACACCGCGACTACTCCGTCGCTTCCTCAAACCTTAAAAGCAGTTCAACGTGGCTGCCGTTTTTGGTGGAACAGCATTATGTTCCCGGTGAGTCTGAAAGAGTCATCCGTCCGCCGCTATAAAACCTATGAGAGATTTTTGGGAACGGTGGGGCTTTTGCTAATTGCTGCCATGGTCTTTTTCAACAGCCTCAACTACCCATTGTTTGAACCGGATGAAGCAAGAAATGCACAACTGGCCCTGAACGTGATTGAAAGTGGTCAGTGGATGTCTTTGACATTGGCGGAAGAAAATTACTGGGACAAACCACCGCTCCAAATGTGGGCCATTGCTGCGAGCTATAAGATCTTTGGCGTCAGCCCATTCGCAACACGACTTCCAGTGGCGGTGGCTTCGATGTTCACGATCCTCGCGACTCTGTTACTTGGTAAGAAATTACTGGGCTACCGTGGTTCCTGGTTCGGCGGGCTACTCCTCTTACTTACAACAGGCTTTGTCTGTGTCAGTCGTTATGTCACGATGGATGCATCTTTGACCGCCATGTCAACGATCATGTTACTCAGCACCTACCTTGCCGTTACTAACGGTTTTAAACGTCACTATGCAGTTCTCGCCAGCATCGCTTGCGGACTGGGAATCTTAATCAAGGGCCCCGTGATCGGCGTACTGTGCCTTCCACCCTTGATCTTGTTTTTCTGGTTAAGCCCAATTCAAAAACGACTTCCGCGTCGTTGGTGGATGTGGTTTTCAATTCCTGCATTCTTGGTCTCGGCCCCGTGGTTTATTGCAACCGCCTGGATTCACCCCGACTTCCTGACCTACTTTTTCTGGAAACACCACGTGGTGCGTTTTTCCGATGCCTTCAACCACCGCGAACCGTTCTGGTATTACTTGGTCGGGATATTTATCTTCATGTTCCCAGCCTCCTACCTCATCCCGTCGCTGATTAAGTTCCTAACGTCGCGACGACCCGAAAATCGATTCCTGAGAACTCGCGAACAAGGGTTTTTATTACTCGCATCGCTGTGGATCATTGGCTTCTTCTCAATATCCGAGTCAAAGCTACCGACCTATATCGTCCCCTCATTTCCTTTGATTTGCCTTCTTATGGGCGGACTGCTGGATCGAAAATTATTCAGCCGGCAAACGGACGAAGCCATCGCTCAGCAGACACGAAAAGACGGTACTGCTCCCGCCAAGCTAACTTGGCTCATACGAACCGGACGACGTGCTCCATTTGAAATACTATTTTGGTTTACCATTATTGGAATCATCTCGGTCACCCTTTTGAATTCCAGTAACGCCCCCATTCTAACCACCGGTGAGTTTCTTACCGGGTTATTAATCATGTCTGGCCTAGTGACTGCCTCTTACGTCTACCGACAAAAAGTTAAGGTCAGCTGGGCCTGCTTCGCGGCCACCGGCCTGTTAGTTGTCACCCTCTCAACCCATCGATTAATTCCTACCATCTCAATTGATCGATCAATCCATCACGCTGCCAACCAAGTTAAAAACACCGATGAATTCAATTCAGCACCAATCGTATTCTTCGGTCGGGAGACGTACGGTTCCGCGATCACTCTTAATTCAGATGACATTGTCACTTTTTATTCGAGCGAAGCGAACTCACTGGCTCGGTTCATTGAAAAGAATCCTCACACGATTGTTGTCGCGGGTGAAAATGAAATGAATATCCTCCGCCATGAACTTCCCTGGACAATCGAAATCGAAGAACGTGAAGATGCACGCCACCTTTACGTAACCCGCCCGCAACATACCCATCCGGCGTCCGTGGCGAAGCAACCAAGTGAAAACGTCGTCCGCTAATCAACTGAAAAGCGTAACACGTTCAAACATCCATCGCGGCATTGATGGTAGTGCGACTACCATTCTGGCAAGCCATTCGTGTTCTTCGCGACTCCTGTGCGCGCAAGTTTCCGCTTGCCTCAAAGGAACACCTGGAGTCCATGCCGGTCGCCCTGCATGCCCTCCATCATTGAAAGCTCTCAACTGGTCAGCATTACGAACCGGTTCAACAAAACGAAGCGGTGGTCGCCAATCTCGCATGACGTCCCGTTTAGGGCATTTGGGGAATAAAAACCCTTATAACCGGCGCGACCCAAACAGGTGGCTCAACTACGTAACCATTCAACTTTATCTAGGCCTACGTTTCGTTTTTATCACGCAGGTTTTACCAGATGGTGTATTTTTCCAACATCACCCAACGGACGATGGTGAAGTAAAGCGAATCCCCACAATTCTGAGAAACGCAGGCTCTCAAATGACTAAAACTAAGCAAGATCTCACAAAACTGGACGAAACTGGCGAACGCAAAACTGACCGACGCAAGAAGAAGACAAAGGCTGAGGCGGAAGCCAGTGCACCGGTTGTCGAGCGACGAAAAGTAAAACGACGCCGCCAAATCGATCCGACCACTTGCGAACGAGAATACTCTGACGCTGAAATCGAATTCATGCACGCAATGGATGAATACAAACGATCAAGCGGACGAATGTTTCCAACCTGCAGCGAAATTCTCGAAGTCCTGTTGAAAATGGGATACCGAAAAACTGCCGACGCTCAAGAGATCTACAACCCAGAGCAACCCGCAGAAACTCAGGACGACGAAGACATCAGTTCAATCGAAGAACAAATCGCGTAACCATCCGCACGTCCTTTGCTTTAAACACATCTCAACACGCGTGGCCTCCGCCATGCGTGTTTTTTTATTGACCGCCTCCGAGTCGCCAAAAGTGATAGCACCTAAATTAGGCGTCCGCATCCAGCTTCAATACCTATGGAAATGATGCCCCACCGCCGCTCTCGGCCCTACGCCTCCCATTGGAATTGACGTCAATTAGTCAATTGAATACCGTTCTTTTATCTCACGAATGTTGTTTCAATCAATCCTGTACCGGGATTGATCCAAGGTGTGCACTTTCCCCGATTTTGACGGTCTATGATTCCCAAGTTGTTAACACGATACGTCATGTGGGAGTTCACCAAGATTTTCATAATCTCGGCCTGCTCATTCGTTCCGTTGATTCTTTTGTTGGTGGTTACCCGGGAAGCCCAATCAGAAAAGATCAGCCCCTTACTGGCTGTTCAAGCACTTCCTTTTCTAGTCCCTAAAGCACTTTCCTATTCCCTGCCACCGATCTGTTTATTTACCGTCTGTGTCGTTTTCGGACGCATGTCAGCCGAACACGAGGTCACGGCAATCCAGGCAATGGGGATTCACAAGTCAGTCCTCTTTTTTCCTGTCATCGTCCTCGCCTTTCTAGTAAGCCTGTTATCAATCTGGCTTAACGACATCGACGCCTCTTGGGGTTTCCATGAGACCACAAAATTTGTGAACGCCTCATTTGAAGAAGTCATCCTTGACGGCCTTCGGACGAATGGAGAATTCGAACGTGGAAATGTCAGAATCGAGGTGGAGGATATCGAAATGGATAGCAACGGTGCACGTCTGATCACTCCCACCATTGTTAAACAACACGACGAAGACCCTAAAAAAAGACTTCACATCGAAGCGGAAGACGCCCGCCTCAAAGTCATCCCTGCTGAGGGGAAAATTATGATTACATTTACCGACCCCGTCATTGTTCACGATGGTTTTAAACTAAGTACTCCTGGTGAGGATATTTTAGAATTCCAGATCCCAAACAATGATCAGGGCGGTCGTTTCGAAAACCCGGATCATCTCTACATGAGCCAAATACGAGACAACAAAATCAAACAAGTTGCGTTTATTAAAGAACTCGAAAAGTCCAACGCAAATATTGCGGCTCAACAGCTTCTCACCGGTGACCTGTTAGGACTAACTAATGTTGCCTGGGAAACTAGAACGCAGGAACTAGAAGAGGCCAACCATCGGCTATCTCGACTCAACCTCGTCACTCCTCGCAGGTGGGCAAGTGGATTTGCCTGCCTCGCCTTTGCAGTCATCGGTATCCCCATCGCCTTAAAAATGAAGACCGTCAACTACACCTCCGCGTTTGGCATGTGCTTTTTTCCGATCCTGGTGGTCTATTACCCGATTTTCGAAACAACGCTCAACGCCTGCAAAGAGGGAACCCTGCATCCCTATGGAGTATGGACCAGTAACCTGCTGGCGATCGGTCTGGGAGCAATCCTGCTCTACCGAGAATCAAAGAGCTCGTAGATCTTAACGCTTCAGCGTTTTTTACGAATCAAAAATTAAGACTCTGAGGCTTTTGATTCAATCGAAACCTTTGACTCTATCTTATCTTGATAATAAGTACGCCATTCGTAGCACTGCTTGCACCCAGTTTCGAAATCCCGGCAAACCCTTGGTCGATACTCATGGTGCCTGCATTGACGCGATTCAGGACTGTACCAAATACAGGCCCCGTCAAATGTCGACGGATCATCTCCATACTCAGGCAATTGATAATCCCGCATATAATCTAACCACTGTTCGCGCAAATCATCCGGGAGCGCATGCCAGTAACTTTCGCCAGGGTGCCCTGAAAGTAATTCCTTCAGTCTCCGCGGATTCTTTTTAATTTGCGCTGCAAGTTTGACATCTGACCGAATCTGTTCTTCACTCAAAGGCTCCCGAGGGGTTTGAAATGCGGGATACCCCATGTGCAAACAGCAAACGCCGCAGCCCTCGCAATCCGCAATCACTCTCAGTTCGCTCGAATCACTTTTACTTCCCTGACCCGCCATCAACCCTTACTCCTGCAATATAAAATCACAACCTAAACCAAATTTCACCGGACGTGCATGACTGGTGAATCGCATCGCCAATGCTTTAAGAACCAACTCACTGTGAAACAATCGCCTGTCCAATCATGCCGATCAGCAAACGGACATCGACTGGCTTTCGCATGACCTTCCACGTCCCCGCCTCCATCGCACGGCGGTCACCGTCTTCGCCGGCATAAGCCGTGACCATGATCGCTGGCACTTCAGGCCGAAGGACATGAACTTTTTCGAGCAGTTCCACGCCGTCCATTCCAGGCATTTTGAAATCGAGTAAACACAGATCCAACCGCCCACCTTCGCCGGAATCAAGCTCGCTCAGCTTTTCGAGCGCCTCCTGCCCACTGGCGGCTGTAATAATCTCGTACCCTAATTCTGACAGAATATCCGAGAGGTTAGCGAGAATATCGAGATCATCGTCCACGATTAAAATGCGATAAGAGTCAGTCATAGGTTTCCGGTTGCGTTGTAGGAGTGCCCCAAGAGTATTGCATTAAGTAATGGTTAATTCAAATCCACTGTCACGCCCGCGTCACCACTCAGATATTTCCAGCAGGTAGACATGCTAAATCTATATCTTTCCTATTGCCTAACTTCCCGTTACTTACCTTCATACTTTCTTAACATCGCCCCGGTTGAGAGAAATTCTAAAGTCACTTCCAACCCCTAACTGGCTATCAACGGAAAGACTGCCTTGATTTTTCTCAACAATCGCACGAGTGATTGATAAACCGAGTCCCATTCCCCGAGCCTTCGTCGTAAACAACGGCTCGATAATATCTTTGAGATTTTCACTCGCAATCCCGACCCCGGAATCTTTAATTGAAAAAACCACCTGCAGAGCGGACACTTTCGACCCCACTGTTAAAACGCCGCCGTCGGGCATCGCATCGCGGGCGTTCCGAATGAGATTCCGAAACGCAATCGCAATCTGCCGCTCATCGACCATCACTTCCGGCATTCCCTCTTCAAACAAAAAAACTACATCGAGGTTCTCTGGCAACCGAAGCGAAGAAACGACCGTGCGCAACAAAGGTTCAATCGCTACCGGACACAAATTGGCCTCTGGCATGATCGCAACATCAGCGAGCGCGGTAATCACATTATCAACGGTTGAAACTTGTCGATCGATCCGCTCAAGATGCTCTCGCACCTTTTCTGTCGAGGGATTTTTGGCATTGAGCAGAAAATACGCGGAGGTCTTTACGGCGTTAAGTGGATTGCGAATCTCATGGGCAATTCCCCCAGCAACTTTCCCCAAGGTTGAAAATTTCTCACTCCGCATCAACTCATCTTGAGCGCGACGCAGCTCTTCGGTCTTCAATGCAACCTGCCGTTTCAACTCATCTTGCATCTCATTTTGATGCTGATGTGCGCGACGCTCAGCAAGCTTAAGCTCGGTTACATCTAAAACGGTTGCCACAAACACCGATCTTGAGCGGAAAGAAGATAGCTGCAGATTCACCACCACTTCGTAAGTCGTGCCATCTTTCCTAACATGCTCCGTCTCAAATTGCAGGCTCTCGTTCACACCCTGCAAAAGCGGTTTAACCAGTTCTTGAAAGCCAGCTAAAGAAAATCTGGGATTGATATCAACGGGAGTCATTTCCGCTAACTCACTCAAGCTATAACCTAAATTTTTCCTCGCTCCCAAATTGACGAGCACAAAGTGAAGATCCGAAGCATCTAAAATGTAAGTCTCATTGAGTGATTCCTCGATAATGCGACCGAGCGATTCCTGCTGCTCTTCGAAACGTTTAATGCAGGCGTGGTCTCGCATAAATACTGCAAAGCCTTGCCTTCCGTTGACCAATAGTTCGCTGCCAGCGACATGGACGGAGAACGTAGTCCCACCCTTGTTTCTAGCCGTCAATTCAGTCCCAACTCCAGTCTTCGCCAAAGAACGGAGTTCATCGACACGAGCCGACAATCGTCCCGCCTGTTCACAACCAAACGACGGGATCAACATGGAAACATTTTCACCAACCAATTCTGTTTTCGTATAACCAAACAAAATCTCAGTCGCTGGATTGACTGTTTTAATGACCCCTAACTCGTCAACTGAGAGGATTGCGTCGACCGCGCTCTCATGAATCGCAGCGAGAGTTTGAAAAGGTAAGTCAATTTCGTCGATCGGTTCCACGATTTCTTCTTTTTGATGAACTACGGCATGGGAAACTTCATGATACCAAGATTATTTCTTCATACGCGCCATAGGACCAAATTTTAAAAGGACAACGCGACTCGCTATTTAGACAGATTCAACTGCATAGATAGATTTAATTGCAAGGCAATAAAGAGTTGGTCCTGAAGAACTCGCTCAACGTTTGATTGCTGCGAGAAGAACCTCCATTGTCGGTCGATCGTGTGGCGTTTTACTAACGTGATGCATTCTCACAATTCCTTCCGGATCCACCAAAACGTCACCCCCTAATTGCCGCCAATCCTTGCCAGGTCTCCCTGGGCGATGCCCGCTTAAAATTAGCCCAAGATAACGCACTACGGACGAAACTCCGTAAATCGCTGACCAACTTCCTCGCTCAAATCCGTAACGGCGGTAAAGCGAACGATCGCTATCGACCAGCAACGGCCACTCCGCCAACAGAGATTCTGCATAGGGATTAGCAAGCTGAGGATCGTCGAAGGTAATGACCTTTACGTCGACCCCACGTTCAACCAACTCGTTCTGTTCTTGCCGCAACTGCGACAAATGAGCACGACACGGAGGTCATCCTAAGTGACGATGGAAAACCAGCAATTGCCATCGACCTAA
>JAQXDZ010000037.1 GCA_029251085.1 Mariniblastus sp. | reverse complement strand
AAACGATGCCTCTGGGCCCCAGCGTCGAACTGCATTTGCTGAATGGGTCGTAAGTCCAACAAATCCGCTTGCGGCACGAGTGATGGTCAATCGCATCTGGCAATTTCATTTTGGCAATGGGCTTGTCAATACACCAAACGATTTTGGATTGAATGGCAATTCACCGAGCCACCCTGAGCTACTCGACTGGTTGGCTGCAGAATTCATGGAAAATGATTGGTCAGTGAAGCACATCCATCGATTGATTCTCTCATCGAAAACCTGGCGGCAAAACAGTCGGCCGAATCCCATGGCGTTAAATCTCGATGCATCAACGCAATTACTTTGGCGGTTTCCTCCGCGAAGACTTGAGGCCGAAGCCATCCGAGACTCCATCCTCGCGACAACGAACCAACTTGATCTTTCGATTGGCGGTCCGGGTTTTAGCGGGTTCGTAGTTGGCAATGAAAATGTCAGACATTATTTTCCAAAAAAGAAATTCGGCCCAGCCGATTGGCGACGAATGGTCTACATGACTCGCGTTCGAAAAGAGGTGGAATCTGTTTTTGGAGTGTTCGATTGCCCGGAGGGAAACCAAGGGACTCCCCAACGCACTAGATCCACGACACCGCTCCAAGCCCTCAATTTGTTTAACAGTGAATTCGTATTGCAACAGGCCGAGTTTCTCGCCGAACGCATAAAGGCTCAAGGGCACGATAACAATACCATTGCCAACCAGTCATACATGCTCTTTTTTGGGCGCGAACCGAGTCCAGTTGAAACCGAACAGGCAATTGAAATGATCGATCAAATTGGACTAGTTCAGTACTGCCGGGTTCTGTTGAATTCAAACGAGTTCGTTTTCATTTTGTAACTGTTTCACTCAAATATATATTCGAGTCAATTCAAATTATGTCCCCATATTCGATACAAAATCGGCGTAGATTCTTGGGATCGACTCTCACTGGGCTAGGAGGAATTGCCTTAACGAGTTTGCTTCATCACGATAATCTTCTGGCCAACGACGATGAACCCATCCGTCCGAAAATTTCACCAGACCGGCCTTTCGCCGCCCGCCCAGCACATTTCCAGGCCAAAGCAAAGAACGTCCTGGTAATCTGTTGCTCAGGCGCAGTAAGCCAGGTGGATACATTTGACTTCAAACCGGAATTGATCAAACGAAGTGGCCAACCCATGCCGGGTGCCGAAAACTTAATCACTTCCCAGGGACCGCAAGGGAACCTTGTGAAAAGCCACTGGGATTTTAAACCACGCGGCCAGTCTGGGAAAATGATTTCGGATCTCTTCCCTAAAATCGCAGCACATGCCGACGACATGTGCTTTATCCATTCGTTGTCTGGAAAAACCGCTGCACATGGCCCTGCTGAGACATTTATGTCGACAGGCTTTTCTCTTAGCGGGTTCCCCAGCATGGGTTCGTGGATGAATTGGGCCTTAGGTACTGAAAATGAAGATTTACCTGCGTTTGTCGCAATCCCAGATCCACGAGGAAAACCACAGGCAAGCGTCGACAATTGGGGATCAGGATTTTTGCCTGCAGCCTTTCAAGGCACAGCCTTCAATGCGAACGAACCGCTACGTAATTTGAATCCACCGCGTGGGTTGGCTCCAAAAGACGACAAACGTGTCCGGGACTATCTGCAGAAGATGAACCGACTTCAACTGGAACAATACAAAGGCGACAGCGAATTGTCGGCGAGAATTGCCAGCTATGAGTTGGCGGCGAGGATGCAACTGAGCATTCCCGGAATCATGGATTTTTCAAAAGAATCTAAATCGACGATGCAAGATTATGGCGCTGATGATTCGGCAAACCCAACCAAAGCCGCCTACGCCCGAAATTGTATTCTGGCGCGGAAATTATTGGAGAAAGGCGTACGGTTCGTGCAACTGTTCAACGGAGCCTACCAAACCGGCGGGGAAGGGGTAAGTAATTGGGACGCTCATTCGGATCTCGTAAAAAAGTATAACAATCACGGAACAATCTTTGACCAACCCACTGCAGCACTTCTTTCCGACTTGAAACAACGAGGCCTACTGGAAGATACCCTAGTCGTTTGGTGCACTGAGTTCGGCCGAATGCCAACCGTGCAAGCATCCAAATCAGCAGGGCGCGACCATAACATCCAAGGCTTCACCGCCTGGCTGATGGGAGCCGGCGTCAAAGCGCCTTTTACATTCGGAGCCACAGATGAATTTGGATACAAAGCGGTCAAGGACAAGGTCGACGTCCACGACTTCCATGCCACCATACTTCACCTGCTGGGACTGAATCATAAACAGCTTACCTACCGACAGAATGGGACCGAACGTCGTCTAACGGATGTGCACGGCCATGTTATTCAAGACTTAATCATTTAAAACCCGTTAAAAAAATTTCGCGGCAATGTTGCCGCCTGCACCCATAATTATTAGGAACACGAAAATGAAATTGCCTGCCGACACACAAAAAGTATTTAATCCGGACTCAGGTGCCCATCGGCGTGATGGTCTCAATTACAGATTAACTGATGAAGAAATAGTTCAGTTTCGGGAACAAGGCTACCTTGTCCTCGATGAATTTATGACCGAAGCGGAGGTCTCCACACTTGACCACTGGTTCGATCACTTCATCACGGGCAAACAAGAAGGGATGGGACGCGACTTTTGCGACATGAGCCAACCCTACGGCACGCCAGTCGAGGAATTTCGATTGGTCAATGCTGTGCTGCCCACTCATTACTGCAACGAACTAAAAAACAACATCTATCATCAAATCGCTTCTAATGTTGCCAGCCAACTTTACCAAGAGGACAAGACCGTGATGGATTATGACCAGTTTCTAGCAAAGAAGCCGGGAAAGGAGCAGGCCCAATTTCTGATGCATCAAGACCTTGGTTACTGGCCAAAAACCAAAAATACCTGGACGGCAACCTTTTCGCTCGCGCTCACCGATTCTGATGTCGAAAACGGCTGCTTGGTGGTCCTTCCGGGTACAAATAAGGAATCCGAATTACGAGCTCATCGCCCGGTCAGCTACGGCGGTTCAGACGATCTGGCACAAAATCGCGATGAATCTCATACGCTTATGATTGAAAGCCGAGATACAGACAAACCAATTTATCTGCCCGTTAAACGAGGCAGCGTCACCATCCACGATGAGCGGATTGTTCACGGCTCCGGCGGCAACACATCCGACATCTGGCGGAAAACCTATGTGATGGCGTTTCGACCGGAAGAGACAGTTAACGAAGAACGAGCCATGGGGTTCACCCACTCACACAATGACGACGTCAAATGGGAAACATTCATCTCTTAAACTTTGCTTCGCTGGAATGCGATTCAGCCGAAGCGTTACCAACCTCAATACGACTTTCGTTATTAGTCTGTCCAATAGTCGGTCTGCTTAAGTAAACACGAAAGGTTTATTTAAAACATTCCTAACCGCTAGAAAACAGCATCCTTGTGGCGTTGAAAGCAGTCGCAATCGACTGGGACGACGCGCGGCTTAATCGGAGAGAAAGATCCAGCCCAGAAACCTGCCAGGCTCCCCTTAATTAATAAGCAACCTAATGGGGTTACTGCGACTCAGTTCTTCTTCTGGGTTGGGTGATTGTAAATTGCGACATTGAAATCCGTAGAATCAACCAGTAGCAAGTGGTAAATTTCTGTGATCGGACGAGCAGACACAATCCGTGTTAGAACGAACGAGTTGAAGCCAATCCCAATTAGAATGATCAAACAACTGAAAATAGCCAAATCATTCAAAATTAGAAACTAACGGCATATCCCATTCTACGTCACAAACTTTCTAAAGCCCTTCTTTACTGAAACCTCTTATGTCCTTCAGGCCGAGGACCCTCGTGGAAAAACGAACCACATCGCTATTCCGTTTTTAAAACCCCAGTAGTTAATCCTTACCATTGGCGGAGCCAAAGCCGCTAATGGCAATCTTACAAATCATTGGCCCTTAAACAAATGTCCTTCGTGCGCACCGAGTATTACGATATCTCCATCGCTCCCTAACGACGGAACCGGTG
>JAQXDZ010000033.1 GCA_029251085.1 Mariniblastus sp. | reverse complement strand
TACTTCTTTTTACCGCTTCTCAGAACAACCACCGTCTCGCTCGTTAAATCTGCAGACGTCAAACGCCGATCGATTTCACCAACGCGACGGTTATTAATATAAATACCACCCTGTTTGATTGCGCGGCGCGCTTCGCCGTTGGATTTCATTAAACCTGATTTGACCAACGCATCCATTAACCCAAGGCCTTCGCCGGACAATTCTGCTGCAGGAAGCTCGCAACTGGGAACGTCAGCGAAGATATCGATCAACTGTCGGTCATCCAGATTTTCAATTTCCGCACCAAAAAAGATCTCTGTTGCCTGAAGGGCTGCCGCTAGGCCGGCTGAACCATGAATTAAACGAGTTAACTCCTCAGCGAGCTTTTTTTGACTGGCTCTCTGCTGAGGAGCTGAAACCCTCGATTCGTCCAACGCTTCAATCTCCGAACGCTCGAGCTCGGTCAAAAAACGGAGGCACGTTCCGGTATCTTCATCCGCGACGTTGAGCCAATATTGATAGAATTTGTAAGGGCTGGTTCTTTTCGCTGACAACCAAATCGCACCCGACTCAGTTTTCCCCATTTTTGAGCCATCTGTTTTTGTGAGCAGAGGGCAAGTCATCCCGTACAGCTGAGCTCCTAGCATGCGGCGGCCAAGATCAATCCCCGCGGTAACATTCCCCCATTGATCGCTTCCTCCGATCTGCAATTCACATCCGTGCTCCCGATGCAGATGCACGAAATCGTATGCCTGCAGCAGCATATAACTAAATTCGGTGTAACTAAGCCCTGCTTCGCTCGAAAGTCGGCTTTTCACCGACTCTTTGCCAAGCATCACATTAACTGGAAAGTTCTTCCCGACATCTCGCAGAAATTCGATGTAGCTGAATTGGCTCATCCAGTCATTGTTATTTACCAATACTGCCGACGCTTCCCCGCATTCGAAATCAAGGACATGTCTCATTTGGGATTCAATCCCAGCTAGGTTGGCCGCCAACTGCTCTGGCGTTTGGAGATTTCGCTCCGCGCTTTTACCACTTGGATCTCCAATCATTCCAGTTGCCCCACCCGCAATTGCGATTGGCCGGTGCCCAGCCTTTTGAAAGCGGCGCAACATCATCAGAGGCAACAAGCTTCCAACGTGAAGACTATCAGCGGTCGGATCAAATCCAGCGTAAACCGTTCGCGACCCGGAAGACAACCATTGGGGCAACAACTCATCCGCAGTCGTTTGATGAATCAATCCTCGCCATTGGAGATCTTCAAAAATATCGTTCATTATTATTTTCTAAAATTTGGAATTGCGTAGATGCTAAGATAACTTGCCAAACGTTGTACTGGCAAGGTGATTGCATTTCCCACGGGCTGTTTCGCTGCTACAGGAAAGAAAAACTTCCACTGCCAGCTCCAACCTAATTCAGCCCCTGCAATAATCTCCAAAACGCTGCCGCATCTCGCTCACGCCCATTCCCTTGATGCATTATCATGACGCGTAGACTATTCAACGAATTCCCAGCAGTTTTGTACCCGTGTCCCAATCTACGACCAATCTTAAACAATCTGAAAAAGTCGATCGTTTTGCCGGGCTAATGTTTTGCTCGCCTTGGATTGTTGGGTTCGTATTCTTATTCGCGTGGCCATTTGCCGCGTCTTTCTACTGGAGCCTCTGTCGTTTTGACCTAATTAATCCGCCAGAGTTCATTGGTCTTGAAAACTATCGACGTCTTACTTCAGAGCTACAAAGCCAAAAAGGGTTCGGGCTAGCTCTGACCAACACCCTCTACTATTCGTTAATTTCTGTTTCGCTGTCTGTCGTCACCGGAGTTCTCCTAGCGACCCTGCTTTCTGCGAAAGTCAAAGGCCAGGCGATTTACCGAACGCTTGTATTCCTTCCCTCGGTAATCCCAATCGTCGCCGCGAGTGTGCTTTGGATTTGGCTTCTAGATCCAGAGAGTGGAATGATCAACTACTTGCTCTCATGGATTGGAATCCCCAGTCAAAACTGGCTAAACCAATCCCGATCGGCGCTCAGCCCTGCAGGATTCACTGAGTTCTCCCAGTGGCTTCAGGGAGGCGCCCTAAATTTATTCGGAAGCAAAGACGCGTTAATTTTAATGACGATGTGGGGCGTCGGTAACTTCGTTGTGATTTACCTGGCGGCGATCAGCGATATCCCAGGCCAACTATACGAAGCGGCAGAAATTGACGGAGCCAATGTCATCAGGAAATTTTACCACGTCACACTCCCAATGCTCTCACCTGTTATTTTTTTCAATCTAATCATGGGACTCATCCGCAGCGTACAGACGTTTGCCTCAGTCTATGTTTTAAGCGAAGGGACGGGCGAACCCGGTGGTTCACTGATGCTAATTTCAATGCAGTTGTTTCTATCCGCCTTTGCTGATTTCGAAATGGGCTACACCTCTGCCATGGCATGGGTCCTATTTGTACTTCTTTTGGCCGCCACGACGCTGTTGTTCCGAACTTCGAAACACTGGGTTCACTATCGGACGAGCTCATGAACAAAACCAATATACTGATCGGAATTCTATTTAGCCTCTTAGTCGTTGCCGCGCTTCTCAAGAACTGGAACCACGAACAGGACCCTGAAAATTCGAGCGGTCGGTCCGAAGTGATTTTCTGGCATTTTTGGGGGGGAGAAGATCGCGATGTCGTCGACGATGTCGCCCGTCGATTCAATGCTTCACAAACAAAGTACTTCGTTCGCCCCGTTGCGATGCCCGGTAACAACCTGCAAGCCAAGCTTTTTTTAGCAGTCGCCGGCGGTGACCCACCGGATATCGTCAACCAAGATGATCCTGTGTTAGCCGACTGGGGGCAGCGAGGAGTTATCCAACCCCTCGTCGATATTGCCCCGGCAGCAGAGGTAACTGAAATCGAACGCTGGATACTCGATTCCGCCCGCCGATTATCCACGTATCAAGACAAAATGTACGGGCTTTGTAATGGCCTGGATATTCGCGCGCTTTATTACAACAAAACTGTACTCGAACAGCATCAACTTCAGCCGCCACGAACGATCTCGGACCTCGATGAAATCGCCAATACTCTGGCTCCTTTTCAGTCCACCGAGAAAAAACAAAGCTATGGCTACATCCCCGACTCGCGCAGACTATGGGCCTGGGGGTATGCCTTCGGCGGAGATTTCTATGACGCTTCATCACAGCGAGTCGTCGTCGACTCGCCACCCATCCGGGGTGCACTTCAATGGATGGCCAGTTATGCCCAGCGCTACGGATCTGACAATCTCGCGGCCTTCCGTCAAGGTGACCAATCACTGCCGGGTAAAATATTCCCTCTACTCCCTTTAGACGATCAAGAAACGTCAGGGCGATATAGCGTAATCATGGACGGCCAATGGCGGGTTCGAAATCTAGCGGCGTTCACTCGCAACCGACAGGCCAGGGGAGTCGCGACACCAGAATTTGGCGTATGCCCGCTCCCCATTCCTGAGACAGGTTCTCCGCGAAAAAATGCAGGGTGGGTCAACGGCAACTTCTTTGTCTTTCCTAAAGGAGCCAAAAACTCCGACGGGGCCTGGGAGTTTGCTAAATTCTGGATCGGCTTTACCGATCCATCGCAAGCCGCCAAAACTTGCTCGCAAGGAGGCTGGATTCCAGTTTCCCAAACCGTAACGCAAGACCCTCAATTTCAAACATATTTAGATGAGAATCCGCTATTTCGAACCTTCGTTGAGCTATCAGAGAGCCCGAATCAATTTCCAATTCCATCCGTTCCTGGCGCGGCATTTTTTCGTCGGACCATCGAACGGGCAGCTTTCCAAGCCTTCGACGACCCTCACGCGGACATCGATAAAATCCTCAAAGACGCAGAACAGCAAATCCAAACGCACCTCAATCGTAACGACAACCTTCGCGACGGAGGCCGTGTGGATCCATGAGAAAAGCAAGTCGACTCTCTTTATATAGTGCTCTTTGGTTGGCCAGTGCGATTTTTTCCCTCCCGCTTTTGCTGATGCTTAGCGGGTCGCTCAAAACAACGGAACAACTCGCACGCAATCCCTACCGCCTTTGGCCAGAGAACATCCGCTGGGAAAACTATCCCGTGGCACTGGAGAGTATGCCCTTGTTGAGGTATCTCGGAAATACGCTGATCCTGTGCACCGGTTGCGTCATTGGAACGACACTGTCGTGCGCTCTGATCGCCTATGGACTTTCTCGAGTCCGCTGGGGAGGAAGAAAATACTTATTCGCACTGGTCGTCGGAAGCATGCTGTTGCCATGGCATGTCACGATGATTCCACGATTCGTCTTAATAAGTGAACTAGGACTCTACAACTCATTTTGGGCAATTATCGGCCCGACATTTCTCGGCGATGCCTTTTTCATTTTTTTATTGCGTCAATTCTTTTTGACACTTCCCGAGGAACTTTTCGAAGCTGGGCGTCTAGATGGCCTCTCGCACCTCGGACTGTTTTGGAAAATACTCATTCCTCTTTCGAAGCCAGCCATTGCTACGGTTGCTCTATTTCAATTTGTGCAAACCTGGAACGATTTCAGCGGCCCACTGCTTTACCTCAACGACCCCCAGAAATTCCCACTTGCTTACGGCCTTGAAAGGTTTGTCAGTTCGTATGGAGATCAAACCCATTTATTGCTTGCAGCGAGCGTATTATTTACGCTTCCGATCGTTGTGTTGTTCTTTTTAGCACAGCGAACATTCATTGACGGAATCTCGACCACTGGGATCAAGAACTAGTTCCCGCTGTCAATTTACCGCACCGAAATCACTGCACGGCGTGAAAGGAAAAATTAACAGCCTGATGCGGCAATGCATAACGAAATGGAATACCTAAGGCCTTTTTAATCGACATAACTTGATCTTCTGCGTTATGTTCTTACAGAGCGAGGTAAGTTAGTTCCCCCAGGTGCTTTCGGTTGCCCCGTCTTCGCGATAAATTCTATGGTTTTCCAATCGACCTTTTGATTCCACCCCACAGATCACAATGCCTCTCGTCGTACAGAAATTTGGTGGCACCAGCGTTGCCGACAGTCAAAAAATTCTCGCTGCCGCGAGGAAGGCAGTTCGCGCTCACCAGACCGGAAATCAGGTTGTGATGGTCGTCAGCGCAATGGGGAAAAACACCGACACGTTGATCGGCCTGGCTCAAGAAGTCAATGAACGGCCTCCCGCGAGAGAGATGGACATGCTGCTCTCTACGGGCGAGCAGGTTAGTGTCGCTTTGATGGCGATGGCCATTGATTCGCTTGGCTATAAGGCGGTCAGTCTCACTGGAGCACAAATCGGAATCAAGACCGACAGTTCTCACACGAAAGCGCGAATCCACTCAATCTCTACCGATCGCATCAAAACTCTGCTCAACGAAGGCAACATTGTCATTGCAGCGGGTTTTCAAGGAATCGACGACAACCTGAATATTACCACCCTTGGACGCGGGGGAAGCGATACGACTGCGGTTGCGCTCTCTGCTGTCCTCGGCGCCGATCAATGTGAAATCTATACCGACGTCGATGGAGTCTATACAACCGACCCTCGTGTTCTCCCCGAGGCATGTTTAGTTCGGCAAGTTTGCTATGACGAAATGCTCGAACTTGCCAGCCTTGGTGCCGGCGTGCTCCACAGTCGATCCGTTG
This sequence comes from Mariniblastus sp., assembly GCA_029251085.1. Classification (GTDB taxonomy): domain Bacteria; phylum Planctomycetota; class Planctomycetia; order Pirellulales; family Pirellulaceae; genus Mariniblastus. The sequence goes on along the minus strand of JAQXDZ010000033.1, from coordinate 130,150 downwards.
AATTTGGAAAGAAATTTAATGTCCCAATTCATGTCCGCAGTAGTCTCAGTGACGTTCCAGGTTCAATCATTGTCGACGATTCAGAAACTGCAGCGCTCGCTGTCAGCGGCGCTGCACTAACCAAGGATGAGGCCTTAATCTCCGTCTTCGACGTCCCCGACGTCCCCGGAACAATCTTTCAAATTTTCGCCCCCATAGCGGACAAAAAAATCACAGTGGACATGATTGTTCAAAATGTCGCGGAGAATGGAAACACAGCCGTCAGTTTCACTGTCCCGCGAAATGAAGTACGTGACGCCATTGATGCGATTCAGCCGTCCGTTGAAAAGATGGGAGGCCGGATCGGCTTGGTCGACGAAAATGTATCCAAGGTTTCCGTCGTCGGACTTGGGATGGCCGAACAAACCGGTGTTGCCAATCGAATGTTCCAGACCCTCGCTAATGCGGCGGTAAATATGGAAATAATCACCACCAGCGAAATTAAGATTTCCGCACTCGTCAAACGTGAGCAGGCATTGAACGCACTTAGAACGGTTCATTCCGAATTCGCGCTCGATAAAGTCGAATCCAAAGAGCCAACTCAGCTTCCCTCGCGAGATACGTCCAACCAAGTCAATGTTGCTGAAGTCATTGAGCGTCTGCAACGCGATACGGGAATGGAATCGTTGATGATCGACGATATTTCGCTCGATGACTCCCAATCTCGAATCACCCTTTCAAAAGTGCCCAACGAACCGGGAATCGCTGCCCAGCTATTTGACCGCATTGCTGCTGCAGGGGTTTTTGTGGATATGATTGTGCAAAGTTACGCCAGCTCTCAGATCGCTGACATTACTTTCACCATGCCCCGGGAACAATTTGATAATGCCATCACCGTCGCTAACCAAGTTTGCGAAGACTTTGGATGTGACAAAGTCGATTTCAAAAAAACGATCGCTAAGTTATCCGTCTCAGGCGTTGGACTGCGAAGTCACACCGGCGTCGCCATCGGAATGTTTCGGGCACTTTCAGATGCCAACATCAATATCGAAACCATGAATACAAGTGAAGTAAGGGTTAACGTCATCGTGGACGGAGATTCGGGACAAACGGGAATCCAATGCCTTCGTGATGCCTTTCGCCACTCACTTAGATAACAAGACGGATGCTTTGAACCAGGGGTTGCCAAGTCCAATCGCCACCTGAGCCAACCGCACCTCGTTATCTAATTGTCCCACTGTCGTATTGCCCCACTATCGAATCAGATCTTGAAAAAAGAGCTCTTGTCTTTCCATCGCCGATGAGCTGGCACGAAAAAGGGCTCGTCTATTAGACGAGCCCTTAATGATTCATTTTTGAGCGGTTTGCAGGATAACCTACTTGGCCCAGCGATGGTTTCGCAGGCTGTAAGGATCGTCGCCTACGGTTGTTTCGACGTCTTCTGCTCCGGCTCCCTTGGATCCCAACGAAACCTTGGAAACGCCCTGAATGCTCACCAAGTTAAAACGCAGGTCCTCTGCCGGCGGAATACCATTGTTTTCAAAAGGGTTACTGCCCTGACCGGTGATTTTTGGCCACCGACCGGTTCCGCGACCTTTTTTCGCCGCAAAAGCACCGTTGACGCCTTCAACCGCGAAACCAAGGTCTGCCATCGCTCCCCAAGTTGCCTGAGCGACAAAAGAATTCGAAAACACAAGCGCTCCTGTGTTAGGATCAACGTCTCCGATAAATCCGGTCATCAATTCCTTTTTAAACGCACCAGTAAAGGTTTGATTGAAGAAAGGGGGTAAATCAACCCAGTGCCCAAGTGCTGTTCCTGCACCACCTCGTTGTTCCAATGGAACGAATGAAGCAACTGGGTTACTAATATCTCTGCGATAGCCCATCAAAGCGTATTCGCCGTTTATATACTCAGTCTGACCAAAACCATTTAATGGCCCGACAAGGCCATTTCCATCAAACAAGGTTCCGAAACCAAGAGCATGCCCCATTTCGTGGGCAATCACGGTGACCAAAATCCCGTCAGCAGTCATCGAAGGGAAATCATCGAGATCAAATGTCATTTGAGAGCGAAGCGCAACTGCAAAATTCCGACGACTCGAGCCGAGTGTCAGAATCGCTGTCGGACCCGCCTGACCGAGAATTCCGCCGGCGCCGTCGATTGGTTCAACCGTTGCGTCGATGGTTAAAGAACCAAGTTGATCCCGAATGGCTCGCGGCAATTCGGTGCTGTAAGCCTGTATCCGTGCTTCCCAGATCGCTTCAGCCGCTCTAACAGCAGGGATTGCCGACGGATCGACTGCACTATAGTTAATATTGATAACGTCCGCGTTGGCGTTAACAGGACCTAAAAGAAGCGCTACTCCGGAAAGTGCACCTGCTATCAGTTTTGAAATTCTTCGACTCATCTCTGCTTTTCTCCCAAACTCGCCCGATTGGTTCATCAACAAGCGATTTTCAACAAGCGATTTTTGATAATTGCCAAGCTCATACGAGTTTGACAGTTCTGCATTCAATTAGTTCCAGTATACCTCAAAGTTAGCACCTTGGTGTAAAATCGGGAGTTTTGGGGTATTTCGTGAGGATAGTAAAGCTCTAGACCGCCCATTTTCTGATATCAAATCTCGAAAAAATGATATGTTCGTCAAATTCCTGCTTTCTTATTCAACCCTCACAAACCAACACCCGATACTCACCTTAGCGGAATCCCTCGGAATTCCCCGGTAGTGGAATGTTAGGATTTCTCGTGGACTGCAACTGCAAATAGGCAGGAAGAAAGCAATGGCGTTGAAAAATACACTTATAATTGGTGCCCTTCTGGTTTCATTTGTCGCCCCTGGGGTGACGGAGGGGCAAATAAACAAACCGAGTCCTAGATTCCGCTATAAAAAGCTGGAATCTGCGGAGAATACCCGGCCGTATGCAACCCCGGGCGTCTTTGATTATGACGCTCAGGTTTTTGCACCGCTGGAATTCACCGACGGGAAAGAAAAGAAGCCCAACGATGGTTTCTACTTCTCTCTCGATAAGGCATACACTAGTGTCTCGAAAGCGACACGAATTGGTGAGGCATCGGATACGATCCAAACCGGTTCAACTTACATCCAAGGATCACGTTATGATTTTGGATGGTTCTCAGACAACGATGACGGATGGGGCTTCACCTATCAGGTATCTGACGGCATCTACTATACTGCCGGACAAGACGCCAGCGTCGCCAATCCAATGATCGTTGACATGAATGTTTCAACATTCGAAATCAATCGAATGTTCCGCCAGGCACTTTCTGAAGGCGGTTACTTTGAGCCCTACATGGGTATTCGGTACATGCACATTGGTGACAATACCATCGAAGATACCAACCAGACCGTTGGAACTGACGCTACCGTAAACCGGTTTAAGCAAAACGTTACCAACGATGGTTTCGGCTTCCAAGCTGGTGGAAAGTACAATTCTCGTCGAGGCCGCTGGCGAACAACAATCGATGGTTCGATTGCAACCGTTTACAACCAGCAACGTTACTTCGCGACCGATATTACTAACTCATCGGCAGGACCGCAAGGAATTTCGGAAACGTACCAATCGGATCAGTCATTCGTACCGATTATCGATGGCCAGTATGAGATCGCCTACAACATTAGTCGAGACATCTCACTTCGACTTGGCGTTCAAGCGATCTACAGTTGGGCCGGTATTGCTCGAGCGAACACCGAAACTACCAATCTGAATCCGAACTCAATCTTCGGTGCGGGTGGTGCTCCAACCGGCTTCTTTGACGACAGTCACCTAACCGCCGGCTTCCTTTACGGAATTGAGTGGCGACGGTAACGTCCAGCCAACCCAACGTTGCTTTCAAAACAAAAAGGGACGCGAGAATCAATCTCGCGTCCCTTTTTTATTTACAGTTAATGGACAAACCCGACACTCGAGTTAGACCGCTGAAGTTTTAAAGTGCTAATAACAATCGACTTGGTGCCTCAAGATAGCCAATGACTTCGTTGAGGAACCTTGCTGCTGCTCCTCCATCGATCAGGCGATGGTCATAAGACAAACTTAACGGCATCATTAAGCGGATTTTCACTTCGTCACCGACAACGACCGGTAATTTCCTCGATCGACCAACCAACAAAATAGCGGTTTCGGGAGTATTGATAATCGGCGTTGAATAAGTCCCGCCAATCGCACCTAAATTACTGATGGTGAAAGTCCCTCCTCGCAGGTCATCAATCGAGAAATTACCAGAACGGACGTTATCAGCCATCTGGCCAAGTTGTCGAGCCACATCGGGAATACCGAGCTTATCCGCTTCTCGAAGCGAGGGAACAACAAGTCCTCGTTCGGTATCAATCGCGATCCCAACGTTGACGTAGTCTTTGTAAATGATTTGCCCCTGCTCTAGATCAATCGAGGCATTAATGACGGGATGAGATTTCAGAGCCATCGCAACAGCTTTCACAAGAAACGGCATCGACGTTAGCTTGATACCACCGGCCGCATATTCTTTTTTGCTATTCTGCCGAATCTCTTCTAACGCCGTCACGTCTGCATCGTCAAAGTTGGTGACCCGAGGACAAGTCGTCCAGGACTCATGCATTTTTTTGGCAATGGTCTGACGAATCTTTGGCATCTTTTCGACATGAATTGGGCCATAGCCATCGGACTGACTTCCCGAAGATGACTTCGCAGAACTTCCGCCCTGTCGACTCCCTTCCCGAACTACTTTGAGAACGTCTTCGCGAACGATCCGACCATGTTCACCGGACCCTTGAATCGTTTGCAAATCGACGCCAACTTCCCGAGCAAATCGACGAATTGCCGGCCCCGCTGCGACGACCACCTTTTTCCCGGGTGCAGTCTCTACCGGGGCAGTTTTTGGTTTCGAAACGACGGGAGCAACCGGAGGAACGGGCGCCACAGGGGCGACTGGAGCCACGGGGACAACAGGCTCCTGAACAGTCTCGACTGGTTTTTCAGCAACGGGAGTTGCCGGAACGGCCGGTGCACTTTCGACGGGAGCAGCGGAAGCCGCTGCAGGTTCTACCGACAAAATCACCTGACCAACGGCAATGGTATCACCGATGTCGCAGGTAATCGCGGTAATTACACCTTCGACATCCGAAGGGACAAAGATCGTCGCCTTGTCGGTCTCTAACTCCATCACTTCTTGCTCAAGCTCCAATGTGTCTCCAACGGAAACAAGAATCTCGAGCACATCGCCAGACTCAACACCCTCGGCGATTTTGGGTAATTTAAATTCAACAGCCATAGGAAATAAAAAGCCTATTTTCAACTTGTGTTTTATTAATGAATAATGGAACGATGTCGTCAGACTCTAGGCGTACAAAGGACTGATCTTGTCGGGATTCACACCCAAATCTTTGATCGCTTTTTCAACCGTTGCCGCGTCGACTTTTCCTTGTTTGCACAATTGGTAAAGTGCCGCAACTGTCACGCACTCAGCGTCCACTTCAAAGTGCCGCCGAAGAGCCGGTCGTGTTTCACTCCGCCCCATGCCGTCAGTACCAAGTGCGAGGAACTCGTCGGGCAGGAATTGTGCGACTTGCTCACTGTGAGCTTGCACATAATCGCTCGAGGCAATGAATGGCCCTTCCGAGCCCTCCAAAACGGTTTCGAGGTAACTCTTCCGAGGCTCCATCGTCGGATGGAACATGTTCCATCGCTTGCACTCTTGAGCGTCACGGCGAAGTTCGTTGTAACTCGTAACACTCCAGACATCACTCGAGACACCGTACTGATCTGCAAGTATTTCCTGAGCCTTGAGGACGCAATTCATGATTGCTCCACTTCCAAAGAGCTGAACTCGGTGCTTTCCTTGCTCGCTCTCTTTGGTTCGGAACTTGTAAATCCCTTTGATGATTCCTTCTTCGCAACCATCAGGCATCTTTGGCATGATGTAATTGTCATTGCCTACCATGAGATAGTAAATGGCAGTCTCGCCGTCTTCATACAGTTTCTTCAGACCATCGAAAATGATCACTGCCGTTTCGTAATGAAATGCTGGATCGTAGGCACGGACGGTTGGGAACGCAATTGCGTTAAGCAGACTGTGACCATCCTGATGCTGCAAACCCTCTCCATTAAGCGACGTGCGACCCGCCGTTCCTCCCAGTAGGAATCCTTTGGCTCGCATATCAGCAGCGGCCCAAATCAGATCGCCAATCCGCTGAAAACCGAACATCGAATAGTAGATGTAGAACGGAATCATATTAATGCCATGGGCACTGTAAGCCGTTCCCGCCGCGTTGAAGGACGCCATCGAACCAGCTTCAGAAATCCCTTCCTCGAGCAACTGACCGTCCTTGGCTTCTTTGTAATACGCAGTTTCGGTTCGGTCGACAGGCTCATACAACTGCCCGGCGTGAGCATAAATCCCAACCTGTCGGAACATACCTTCCATTCCAAAGGTTCTTGACTCATCAGGAACGATTGGCACGATGTTCTTGCCAATCTTTTTGTCACGCACCAAACTCGAAAGCAGACGCACGGCACCCATCGTCGTCGACATCTCTTTCTTTTCACTGTCGTCGTCGATTCGTTTACGATAGTCCTCGAAGCGAGGGACTTCCATTGTTGGAACCTTTGTCGGACGAGAAGGAACCGGGCCGCCAAGCTTGATTCGCTGCTCCCTCATATACTTCATTTCGATGCTGTCTTCCGACGGCTTGTAGAAAGGCGCCTTTCCAACATCTTCGTCCGAGATTGGAATTCCAAAACGTGTGCGGAATTCTAACAACTCGGCTTCATTCATTTTCTTTTGGTTGTGAGCGATATTTCGACCCTCGCCCGCCTCACCAAGACCGTAACCTTTGATCGTTTTGGCGAGAATAACAGTCGGCTGACCTTTGTGATCTTCTGCCGCTTTATAGGCAGCGTAAACTTTCTCAGGATCGTGGCCACCACGACGCATGCGAAGCAGTTTCTCGTCCGAGTAGTTTTTCACCATCTCAATCAACTCAGGATGCTTCCCAAAGAAATGCTCACGGGTGTATTCACCTGGCATACCGACGTACTTTTGATACTGACCATCGACGACTTCGCCCATGCGTTTCACCAATAACCCAAGTTCGTCGGCTTCTAGAAGTGGATCCCAATCATCACCCCAGACGACTTTAATGACGTTCCAGCCGGCACCCCGGAACAACGCCTCAAGCTCCTGAATAATCTTTCCGTTTCCGCGTACTGGACCATCCAAACGCTGCAAGTTGCAGTTGATCACAAATTTCAGATTATCCAGTTTTTCACGACCGGCTAACGTGATTGCACCAAGCGATTCAGGTTCGTCGCATTCGCCGTCGCCAAGGTACGCCCACACACGCTGATTCGAAGTGTCCTTAATGCCTCGATCGTGCAAATATTCATTAAATCGAGCCTGGTAGATGGACATGATTGGCCCGAGACCCATCGAAACAGTTGGGTACTCCCAAAAATCAGGCATTAGCCACGGATGGGGATAGGAAGACAGACCGGGGTGGTCTTGAAGTTCACGACGGAAATTCAAAAGATGGTCTTCGTTTAAACGTCCTTCCATGTAGGCACGCGAATACATTCCAGGGGAGCCATGTCCCTGGAAATAAACCATATCGCCATCAAAACCGCTCTCGCCTCGGCCTCGGAAAATATGATTTTGAGCAACCTCGTAAAGCGTTGCTGAAGATGCAAAGGTCGAAATGTGACCACCGACGCCACCCAAACCGGGAGCAGCAGTCGCTTTGTTTGCTCGAACCACCATAGCCATCGCATTCCAACGAACGAAACTTTTGATCCGTCGTTCAATCTCACGGTTGCCTGGATAGGCAGGTTGCTCGTGCTTAGCAATGGTATTGATGTAAGCCGTGTTCGACTTGATCGGTAAGTCAACTCCCTCGACGCGTGCCCGCGCTTCCAAAACCGAAAGAAGATACTTTGCTCGATCTTCTCCCTTGGTACTCATGATGTACTCAAGTGATTCCAACCACTCTTGCGTTTCAGCCGGATCAACATCGACTGTCTGAGTAATATAAGATTCGTTCGCATCCTCGATTGACTTCGTCGTTGACTTGATCACGTCCGACATAAAATTTCGCCTTATCACGTTGGGAGGCGCACAACTTTCACGCAGTGCTTCCTCAAAGTTTTACAACCCGACGCCCGCAATCGTTGCAGACCATTTGATTCAAATGGGTTGAGATTCTCGTTAAACATTCAGGTCACGATCAGGGGGATCGAAACCTTTCGGCCTAAGCAGTCTATTTCTACTAATTAAATTCGGCGCGATTGAGTGAATCAATGCGTCGTTCCGCACTTGCTGGCCTAGTCCAAATAATTCTCGTAAATGGAACGCGTTTCGTAAAGCATCAAGTTTACGAGATCAAACGAACAATTCAATTTAATGCAATAATTAACAACCCTATTAATTCACAACGGGAACCAGCACCACGCTCAAGCCTTTAGCGTAAAATAAGTTACGATCTCAAAAATATCCCGCAGCTTAACAATTCGTTAAAAAAGACCGATTTCCACAGGCGTTTCGGGGAATTTCCACCCGTTTTTCGACTGATGAAATCCGAGGAATTATAGACCCCACTCCCTACAAACTTCTCAATCGCTTCGATCTACCCCGCCACCCCCTATAAATCGGTAGCGATTCTGACGTTCCGGCCCCATGCCACCCAATTTTCTTCGTTCTTTCAATGCATTTCTAGACTCGCCCGCTGTACGATTCCCGCCCCATCCATCAAACTCTTGAAACCGGTTCCAAGGTTAGAATTTGCCTAATCGCAACTCCTTTCCAGTAACAGATTCAGAACGAGAACGTTTAGAGACAAAACATGAACAGCTCAAAGAACATCATTGGCCTCGCCGCGATTCTTTCGCTTGGTGGATTCCTATTTGGCTTTGATGCCGGGATCATTTCCGGGGTAATGGAATATGCCGGCTCCTATTTTACTCTTAACGACACTCAAAATGGCTGGGCAGTCAGTTGCCCAACGTTTGTTGCGATGTTTGCAATGCTGATCGCTGGCAAACTAAGTGATGCCGTTGGTCGAAAACCAATTTTGATCGTCGTCGCGTTTCTCTATGCAGTCTCGGCGCTCTTATCCGCAATTGCCTGGTCCTACGCCTCGCTGTGCTTCGCCAGAATGGTTGGCGGCTTTGCTTTTGGCGCGGCCCTGATTCTCGCTCCAACCTACATCGCTGAAATTTCAACCGCCGCTCATCGCGGAAGGCTGGTTTCGATTCAACAGCTCAATATTGTGCTCGGTTTTTTTGCCGCCTTCTTAAGTAATTTAATTTTCAACCAATGGTTTCAAGGAGGAGCAAGTTTTCTTAACGCGGAGAATGTTTGGCGGTGGATGCTCGGAGTCGAACTTTTACCTGCACTCTTTTACTTCATTTTTCTTTTCGCTGTTCCCAAGAGCCCTCGCTGGCTTCTCTCGAAAGGACGGTTCGAGGAAGGCAAAGCCGTGTTGGTGAAACTACACGGCGAGAAAATTGCTGAAGAAGAAATTCAAGCAATTCAAGCAAGCCTTAGCAAAGAGCAAAACCTCGAAAAAAATTCGCTGGGCAGATCATTTAAGCAATTGCTTCATCCTTCCCTTCGATACATTCTGGGGATTGGGTTACTGATCGGCATTCTCCAACAGGCGACCGGAATTAATGCGGTTTACTTTTACGCCACCACGATTTTTAAACAAACCGGGATTGGCGTGAGCGCCGCCTTTTTCTCAGGCGTACTCCTGAGCTTTACTTCCGTCGTCTTCACCTTGGTCGCAATGGCTACGATTGACCGATTTGGGCGAAGACCTTTGTTACTCGCCGGAATGGCCGGAATCGCAATCAGCATGCTTGCCTGCTCTTACGGTTTTTACGGTGCTACCTATCAATTGACCAACGAAGACATCGCCGTTTTAGAGAAGGACAATGAGAGTATTGAGTCGGGAGTTCTGCTCCCCGTCGCTGGCAAAATCTTTAATTCAGACGTTGAATTCCGATCTCAGATGAAAGAGGCTCTCGGCGACGATAATTTCCAAAAGAGCGACGGAGCTATCCTTGAGGCGGCCATTGAGATTAATGCCATGCTTGTCCTCTTAGGCGTCCTCGGCTTCATTGCCTGTTTTGCCTTCTCTCTCGGCCCCGTCATGTGGGTGATGTTATCGGAACTCTACCCAAACCGAATTCGGGGACTTGCAATTGGCTGCATTGGATTCGTCAATTCGTTTACCGCGTGGTTGGTAACACAAATATTCCCATGGGAGTTAACCAATTTAGGCAACGGAAGCAGTTTTTTAATTTTCGGGGTGATCGCCTCCGTCGGATTTTTCATGCTGCTAAAATCACTCCCGGAAACCAAAGGTAAGTCTCTCGAACAAATTGAAGCTGAGTTCATCAAGTAGTTTATCAAGTGAAAGCCTTTAGCTGAAACTCAGCGCAACTCGTTTGCCAACTAAATGGAGAAGTGCAACAAGTTAAGTAAAAAAGGCGAGCACTCATGAGTGCTCGCCTTTTTAAATGTTCTTCGAATCGTCAGCAAAATAGCCGGTAGCTAAACCGCTGTGCTAACGATACTAAGATTACTTTACTTCAACCCAACCCGTTCGTTGGATCGGCTGTGGGTAAGAACGCGTTTGACTTTGTGCCCGTGGCTGAACCGCTGGTTGATAACTGGCAAGTCGCACAGGAGAGTATCCCCAACGCTGTTGTGTTGGCGAGGCATTACCTGCCTTCGACACAGCAATCGCTCCAGAGCGATAATAAGTTTGATACTCAGAATTGAAGTCAGATTTAATTTGCGGCATTGGCACTTGGCTGCTTTTACCATCAAGCCCTGGACTCATATCTGCAGGAGTCGGATTTGCAGTCGCTTCTGGTTGCACATAATAAGGTTGTGGCGTCGCCATAGTCTGGCCAACCGCACAAGTATCACAACCACCAGCTCCCATCGCGGTGCCGCAAGTGTTGCATCCGCCGGTTGCACAGTTGTTTGTGATCGTTGTCACAGGCACTTTATAGGTTTCCTGCCGGTAGACTGGACGATACGTGGTGTAAGGCACCCGTTGAACCTGAGTGGTGTACGAAGTGCATGGCTTCATGCACGTCGTTGTACATCCCGTCGTTGGATCCGTGGTCGTTTCAGGACGATACGAAGTGACTGGAACTTGCTTTGAAACCGTCCGATAGGCTGTGCAAGGAACGTAGTTGACAACCGTTCGCGTGCAAGTCTGTTGGCACGTCTTCATGCACTGACCTGGCTGCAGATTGTACGGATTGGCAGGAGCACAGGCAGTGTTTTTTGGGGTCCGGAAACCTCTCAGCCAGCGTCGTAGCGGTCCGTCTGCATTAGCCTCACTTGGCAGCACTGCCAATAGTGTTGCCGCAATGGAAAATGCGATCACAGTTGTTTTTAAGCGTGACATAGTAAATTCACTCCAATGGCGTCGACTAAAGCGACAAAAGATTAGTTGAGTTTCCTCACTCCGAACCGACTAAACAGAACGAAGCTCGATCAAAGGTAGGATAGTTTTAATTTTTGAATAGACAAAATATACGAACGTAAGTTGTAATTTTTACAATCAAAGTCGGGTCGTAACGAACAGCAAAGCTGGCAATGGTATTGAGCTTAATCCCATTACATAAAAGCGTTCTTTCAGGCAAATCATCAATTCAAACCTTGACGATTATTCGTATTATCCTGAATGACCTGCTCGACGTTCATCATGAACTTGAAGATCGCGAAACTTCAAGCAACCGTTTCCTGTGGCTGCATTTCGCATGAAGATGGATTTCAACGAGCCCGAGGGAGTCCCACCCTCACAGGCCGGTTACTGGTCAGCCGGTCAAGCACCAATCCGGCTTGGAGCACAGACCTGCCACTGCACCGCGCTGGCATCAAGCCGCGATCAGGGGTGTTTCCCGCGGAGCCCTTCTCGTCCAATTCGATCACTCTCGGTCCAATCTTGTTGCTAAACCCTCCAGCTCAAGATCTCGGTTTCCGAGAACTGCCGCAATCTTATTGAGCTTTCTTTAAAGGTCAAGGAGCAGCCATTGAAGGCTAAATATGCGGGACTTTGACTACCCGGCTAGCACTTGACACCTCTTTAAGACCAAAATGGGAACTGAGTGGACATCACTGTTGGCCATCCCGGTTTACAGCAAGCGCCTTGACCGAGGCAGGTCCCATGACATTGCCGACCTTCCACTCTGCCAGTTTTCAAACAGACGACAACGCCACCTAACTTCTAGAGATGCTTTAACAATGTTTTTCGTACTCGACGGCGTGGACGGCGCTGGCAAATCGACCCAACTTGAAATGTTCGTTCAATGGCTTGGCGAACAAGGGCACGATGTCGTAACGTGCAGTGACCCCGGCAGCACCGAATTAGGTGAACAAATTCGATCCATCCTGCTTGGAAAACACGAGACTCCGATCTCAATGCGAGCCGAGATGATGCTCTTCACCACCGCCCGTACTCAATTGATCCAGCAGATTATCAAACCAGCGTTGGCGCGCGGACAAACCATTGTGCTCGACCGATACATTTTCTCAACCGTCGTATATCAAGGGCACGCGGGTGACCTCGACCCTGATGAGATCTGGACGACAAATCGGATTGCGACCGAAAACCACCTTCCCGATGCAACTTTCATCCTTGATGTTCCTGTCGACATAGCGATGGCGCGACTTGGCAAAACATTGGACCGCATGGAATCCAGAGGCAATGAATATTTCGAGCGCGTCCGCAGTGGTTTTCTTTTAGAATCACAGCGTTGGCCAGACACCGTTGATGTAATTGACGCGACGCGACCTCCCGCTGAAATCCAAAGTGACATCCGCAGACTCGCGGTGCAGTATATTGAACGACGGGCATCCAAATAATCGATCGGCGAACTCGTACAGAGATTAGCAATATGGCATGGAATGAAATTCTTAATCACGAATCAGCATTCGAGCGATTCCAGCGATCGATCGACAGAAACCGATTGGCAAGCACCTATTTGTTCGTCGGCCCGGCAGGAATTGGCAAACGCACCTTTGCGCTCAAACTAGCTCAGTCATTGCTCTGCGAATCTAATAACGACTCACCGCTCATGCCCTGCAACCAATGCCCAGGTTGCCAACAGGTAGTTGCGGCAACCCACCCTGATTTGATCCTTGTCTCCCGGCCAGCTAAAAAGTCAATCATTCCGCTCGAAGCTTTTATAGGTGATAAAGAACACCGGCGTCAGGAAGGCCTTTGCCATGCGATTGGCCTCAAACCTTTCCGAGGTGGTAGAAAAATAGCCATCATTGACGACGCCGACTACCTCAATCAGGAAGGCGCCAACAGCCTACTAAAAACACTCGAAGAACCACCCCCGATGTCACTGTTGATCCTAATAGGCACCAGCGAACAAAGGCAACTTTCAACGATTGTTTCGAGAAGCCAAATCGTTCGTTTCGATCCGCTCTCCCAATCGCAAGTGCTCGAAATACTCAACTCTAAATCCATCATCGAAAACGAGGACATCCCTCTTTCCGAACTGGCGAATGCATCAGCAGGCAGTCTTTCGACCGCTGTCTTGTTATCCGACTCCGATTGCTTTGAATTCCGTCGGCGACTATTCCAACAACTCGCAACAAAAGACCCTGGGCAAAATGAATTCGCTAAAGCGATCATCGACTTTGCCGAAAGCGCCGGGAAAGAAAATTCATTACGACGAGACCGACTGATATTGGCAGCAGATTTTGCGATTACCTTTTATCGACAGTGGATCTTGACGATCACTCAGGCTCAGGTCGATCCAGACCGAGTCGATCCCTACCTCGTTAACATTACCCAAGAGGCATTTGGGGATTCCGCAGAGGATATCAACCAAACTCTCGATCAAGTTGCTCGGTGCATCGAAAGATGCAGCGACATGCAGCGACAGGTTCGATCGAATGCGGGCTTTGCCAACATCGTTGAAACATGGGTCAGGGAGTTGGGCTGGATTAGTCGCGGCACCACAACGCCAGCCGTCTGAGAAACCACAATCCGCTCATCCGCTCAGATTTAATTGCGGTAGTACCAACCACTTGCTGGCTGGACTTTAGAATCCGATTCTTGACTTTGCTGATAACCGGCCTGCACAGGCTTTCCATAAATCGCTGGCGCTGGAAGCGGCCTCAAGCCTGAATTCGGATTGTAATAACGAGGTGGCTGGTTACCGCGAGCAGGAATCGCGTAACCATTGGAATAATACCCTCGCGACACACCGGAGTAGCCTTGAGCGGGAACCACTCTCGATTGCCCCCCCTGAGCCGCAGGATAGGAAGGTTGGTAGAACGAACCAACTCGCGGCGGCAGACTTGCTCCTGCCGAATCGGCACCATTAATGGCTCGCTGAAACACCAATTCAATCACATCATTGAACCCCTCACGAACTGCTGGCTCAATTTTCAACTTCTTACCCATACGCTGAACGCCGGGGCCATTCTTAGAAGTCGTTTCGTTGAGCCGCTGAACAAACTTCAGTGACTCCACAAAATTGTGGTCGGCTGTCGAACCTACGACCGGCTGAACAGTCTTGGCGATAAGACCGGCTGTCGCATTTTCAATTTTAAGAAAGACGTCCAATTGGCTGGTAGCAACCGGTTTGCCGAATTCGTCGAACTTGTTCTCCGTCCTTAAAACCAAGACGCACTTACCCGTTAACTTCCGTTTTAAAATCGGCCCTTCATAACTACCTTCGCCGTAGAAAATATGAAGATTGTCTGTGCCGTAAACTAACTCAAGTTGACTAATAGTGCCGGCACCGTCGTCCGTCGTTACGGTGAATGGTCCCGTCCGCTCAGTCGTCATGTTGGTAATACCCATCAATTGCCAAATGTTCACCACGACTTCAGGGTATCGAATCAAGAACCGAAAATAATCCGGATCCGCATTGATCGAGGTTACCGGCAACTGGCGATAGATACTGGGCTTTTTTAAGATATCACCAATTTTTTCACGAGCCTGAGCATTCAACGCTTGCATAGGAATCGCGCTAACGGTCTGCTTCCGTAAGGTTTTACTACTGGAACCAGAGGGCGACTTATCATTGGCCTCCGAGGTACCCACCCAAAAGATCAGCACCGCCAATAATCCACCGAAAATTGCAGACGCAATTTTACTAGGCATCATTGAGTGGTGATTGGGTCGGTGAGTCATATCTGCTTCCGGTTCAAACTTACGACAGATCCGCGGGAACAGACCAATCGAGATACGCCACCCGTAGGCGACGCCCTAGTCAAATATTCGGAATCCATTGGCTCAAGACGACAATGAAAATCTCACGGAATCGCATCAAAATACGTCCCACCAGACGCAATGGTTCTGTAGCTTACGCAGCTTGAAGGTAATTCGTCAGAAAGATGCTATCACAAAAACTGCTGGCAGCTTTAAAAATAGAAAACGGAGCTGGTAGCCCAACCTAAGAAGGCAGCTGAACAGCCACCTGTGAACGCCCCGAATTTGCTAGTAATTAGGCAAATCACTTGGGCCTATTTTATAAATCCCACACTAGACTTTGGCTTTTCCAGTAAAACCACGCGTGTCGCCGTAACATGATCGAGTTGCAACTCACTGGCGTACCCTCGCTGCCCAACAATTCCAATTCGAGATCGAAGATAGCGTTTTAAGTTCATCCCCGGAGATGGCCCAACGTGGTGCGTAATATTTCCCGCTTCATCTTGGAGCACATATTCAATTCGCCCGCTGGCGTCATCACGGACAATCTCAGAAAGCCAACCATGAGCATCGTATGTATTGCTTAAATCTAATTCCGGCTTAACCCCCGTACCGACAGGCTGACTGGGATCAGAGCCACCCCCAATAGCAGCCACGCTTCCGGGGGTGGTGAACCCCGTTTGAATCGCTCGGCAACTTTTTAATTTGGTCAAAAATCGTTCGGCCTGCAGTCTCTCTCTGTCTCGGTCAGAAGTCTGATAGATTGCGTTCGCGGCCTGCTCAAGATCACTCAGCTTCCAGCTCGAAGGGTCTTTCTTGATCAGTTCCTGTGTTAGCTGAAATTCTAAATCGGTAAGGTTCCTGGAATACCTCATTGGCGAATCGCCGGCAGCTTGACCCTGCCTCACTGCCCCTAAATCTCTCGCAAAACTATCGCGAGAAATATTTCGGTCGGCAACTCTATCCCGATTTAAGCCTTCCGCCGCAAGGTTCAAGGTACCTTGGTAACCAAATCTAGAATCCATCCCTCCATCGGAAACTTGGCTCGCTGTACCATCACTCAAAGTGCCAACCCCCAACCGATTGCGATTAAGATCTGACTGTGTTTCTCCAACCCCAATTGGCGTTGGTGTCGAACGCCAACCCCGATTTAAATCTCCTATATCTCCAGGAGTTCCGCTTGCATCATCCTGTGCTGATGCTTGCTGCACGTTTCCATCGCCATCGAAGGACTCGCCACTCTCTGAACCAATTCCTACCGCCAACTGAACCGTAGCATCGTCACCCGTCTTGTTTGGAGAGGCATTTTGGACGACAGGACCTACCGCCTCCAAAGGCAACTCCAACGCGTCTCGCTTCACCCAGCGAAACTCTCCGGCAGGAGGCGCGATCTGGTACCAAGTCGTGGAATGCCCATCGGGACTGGGCCAGCTAACCAGGCCGAGTACCTCTACAAGTTCTTTCTCTTTTAACTTCACCTGCCACAGAGGCTTTTCGACGGGGCCGAGTTTAGTTCCTACCCAGGCTTGTGTTCCCGATTCGAGTACCCGTCCCACATTGCCATCAAGAATCTTCAGAGCCGATTCCGGAACTAAACTAAAACTACCGTCAACTGGTCGAATCGCAAACCATCCGCCAGGATCTTCTCGGTACACTTCCACGGTGGCTCCCTGATCCAGTTGCTCCGTTGGATAATGCGACTCACCGGGACCGCTCAAAATAAGCGTTTCGTCTTTCAAAACGAATGCCTGATATGGAAACTTAAGCGCATCGGAGGCCTGCCCCCAACAATCTTGACTGACTGTTGCGAGTAAAACTGAAACCACGCAAACAGTACGGAGTCCGATAGGCAAAAAAAACTGGCTAACCATAAAAGAATCGTCCTTGATTCCACAGGTGGACGAGGGCACTCGAACACCGATTTGAAAATTTGCAAATTTTTACGGCATTTATTTAGCGAAATACGGATTTCACCTCAAGTCGATAAAGTGATAGCAAAACCGGGAGGATAGCGGTCCCCAAGAAAAATGACGGGCAGGAAGGGATGGAATTGCCGCAATTTTAGGTGCCCACGCAAACCATCCCGCCAGCAATAGATAATCCCAGTTTGGCTCTATATTGCTAGCGTCAAACAAGCCTCAGATCACACCAGACTAGAACTTAAACCCTTGCTCAGGGCCGTTCTCAGTCGTTGTCAAAATCTCCGGGCCATTCTCGGTCATTAAAATCGTGTGTTCGAACTGAGCCGACAGTCGTCCATCTTGGGTCCGAACCGTCCAGCCGTCGCGCCGATCACAAACCGAATGAGCAGTTCCAGCATTGATCATCGGTTCAATCGTGAAACACATACCGGGTTGCAAGCGATCACGATGAGCGACAGGACTAGGTACGTGAGGGATGTTAGGGGCTTGATGAAATTGTGCACCGATACCGTGCCCTACATATTTATCTACCACACCAAATCCGTAGTGCTGCTTGACGTGATCAACAATGGCTTGCCCGATTACGGAAATCCGGCACCCGGGACTTGTCGCCTCAATCCCCAAGTAAAGACAATCGAATGCACATTGCGTGACACTTCTTGCCACATCACTGATCTGATGATCTTCACCAATCAAAAAAGTCTCAGATTGATCGCCATGCCAACCATCAACGATCGTCGTTAAATCCACATTCGCGATATCGCCGGGCTTAAGCTCATAGTCACTTGGGATTCCGTGACAGATCACTTCGTTAACGCTAATGCAAGAGCTCTTGGGATAGGGACCGGCATCTCCACCGGGGTAATGCAAACAGGCTGGCACATGGCCATGGGAGAGCGTGTACTCGTGAACAATTCGATCTAACTCTTCAGTTTTCACCCCTGGCTTAACGAACGGGCGAACCACATCCAACAGCTCAGCATTGAAACGACACGCGTTACGCATCATTTCGCGTTCTTCTTCATTAAGACGAATTTTTGATTGGCGGCGAGTCACGTTTTCACTCTAAAAAAGTTTGTAATTAATTGACCAGAGGGGTCCAAAAACGAGCCGTCATGTTATCAGAATCGCTACACATCGCCTACCAACCGAACCGGATAATCCGCCTTTCGCGAAGTAGACGACTGGCTGGCTTCTTCCCGTAAAAAGGCACCCGATTCGAGCCCGTCAACATAGAATTTGATTTCTCAGGAGGCCATGCGAAGACGCTTCCGTTTTGTTAACATATCTGCCTTGCAGCTGACAAATTTATCCACGGCGACCCTCCCATAGAATTCGCCAAAACACGACGCGTCAAAGGAAACATCGTGCCGAAGTACAATCCAGCCGAGATCGAACCCCGTTGGCAAAGATTTTGGGATGAAAACAAAACCTTCAAGACACCCACGGAGGTCAAGGGAGAGAAATTGTACGCGTTAGACATGTTCCCTTATCCCAGTGGAGAAGGACTGCATGTTGGTCACCCCGAAGGATACACGGCCACCGACATTGTTTCCCGTCATGCTCGGATGGTTGGTAAAACAGTTTTACACCCAATGGGTTTCGACGCTTTTGGATTGCCTGCTGAAGAACACGCCATCAAGCACAATGCTTCACCTCGCGAGTTTACCGAAAAAAACATCAATACATTCGTGCGTCAGTTAAAGGACCTCGGCTTTAGCTACGACTGGGATCGTCAAATATCTACAACGGACGTCGACTATTTCAAATGGACGCAGTGGATTTTCTTAGTACTTTTTGACACTTGGTTCGATGCTGACCAGCAAAAAGGACGCCCCATCAGCGAACTACCCATTCCGGCTGAAATCAGTGAAGCTGGCGAGGATGCGATTCGCAAGTATCAAGACGAATTCAGACTCGCTTTTGAATCCCACGCACCAGTCAATTGGTGCCCGGCTCTGGGAACCGTGCTCGCTAATGAAGAAGTGGTCGACGGGCTTTCCGATGTTGGCAACCATCCAGTCCAACGCATGCCCCTACGACAATGGATGCTTCGAATCACTGCTTACGCTGACCGCCTGGAAAGCGATCTCGATGAAGTCGATTGGCCGGAGGGTATAAAAAAACTTCAATGTGATTGGATCGGCCGCAGCACCGGCGCCGAAGTTGACTTTTTCATCGGCGATCAAGATCAATTCGAAAACTGGAAAAGCGCCCGAACCGAAACAGGATTCCCCCGAAACCTTCCAGAAAACACCTTGCGAGTTTACACAACTCGCCCCGATACGTTGTACGGGGCAACTTACATGGTCATCGCGCCGGAACACGGTGCCGTCGAAGAATTGACCACCGCCGACCAGGGACCAATCGTCAAGAAATATTGCGACGACGCGGCGATGAAAAGCGACCGAGACCGACAGGATGATCGAACAAAAAAGTCAGGTGTCTTTACCGGCAGCTATGCAATTAACCCAATCAATGGACAGCCCGTTCCGATTTGGGTCGCGGATTATGTGCTGGCAAGCTACGGAACAGGTGCCATCATGGCGGTACCCGCACACGATGCTCGCGACTTCGAATTTGCTAAAACCTACGACCTACCAATTACTGCCGTCGTGCAACCTCCTGCCAAAGCCGAGATTGATCTAGAAAAATTGATGGCAGGAGAGATTTGTTTTGCGGGCATTGGGACAGCGGTCAACTCAGAATCCTTTGATGGCCTCACGACCGAAGAATTCAAAATCAAGATCATTGAAACACTCGACAACACGTCGGTTGGACGTTCCGCGGTTAATTACAAACTACGGGACTGGCTGTTCAGCCGTCAGCGATTCTGGGGAGAGCCGTTTCCAATCCTGCACGAACTGGATGAGGCCGGAAACCGCACGGGCATTATGCGACCGGTTCCCTTGGAAAGTCTTCCGGTCGATCTACCGTTTGTCGAAGATTTCAAACCGCATGGCCGCCCCGAACCACCGCTCGAAAAAGCCGATGACGAATGGCTTTTCCCCGTCATCGATGGGAAAAAATATAAACGTGAAACCAATACCATGCCGCAATGGGCAGGCTCGTGTTGGTACTACCTACGATTCATTGACCCTCACAATGAATCAGCGTTCATTGACCCAGAACTCGAAAAACAATGGATGCCGGTCGACCTTTACATTGGTGGAGCGGAGCACGCGGTTCTCCATTTGTTATACGCAAGATTTTGGCACAAGGTCCTGTTCGATCGTGGGCACCTTCATACGCCTGAACCCTTTAAGAAACTAGTCAATCAGGGAATGATTCTCGGAGATGTCGAATTTACAGCCTTTCGGGATACCAATGAGCAGTGGGTAAGCGCTGAACTCACCTGCGAAAATGACGAACGAAAGACAGTTCTTAAATCGACCGGAGCAGAACTACACGTCGTCAAGCTCGATCCAGAGCAGGCTGAAAAAGAAAAAGAGGGAGACAATTTTGTCTTGAAATCTGACCCTCAAATCCGTGTCGATAGCCGCGCCTACAAGATGTCCAAAAGCCGTGGAAATGTCGTTAACCCCGATGTCATTATCGCAGAATACGGCGCGGATTCCCTGCGGCTTTACGAGATGTTCATGGGACCGCTCCACCAATCGAAACCGTGGAGCATGGCCGGCGTGAATGGCGTTCGCAACTTCCTCGATCGAGTGTGGCGAATGCTAGTCGACGAAAAGGCGGAAGAACTATCATTGAGTTCATCCGTTGGAGATCATGCACCCACGGATGAACAAACCCGCATGCTCCACAAAACAATCAAAGCAGTTTCCAAGGATATCGAAACACTCGGCTTCAATACTGCAATTTCACGAATGATGGAGTTTGTCAATTTCTTTACGAAACAAGCAGAGCGGCCCAAGTCATTGATGGAACCGTTTATTTTACTGCTTTCCCCGTTCGCTCCGCATCTCGCAGAAGAACTTTGGCAACTCCTTGGAAATGATTCGAGCCTCGCCTATGAATCATGGCCACAGTTTGACGAATCGCTCACGGTCGATGCCTTGGTTGAAGTTCCAATTCAGATCATGGGAAAGATCAAAACCAAAATTAGTATTGAACGCGGGAAGTCAAAACAGGAACTCGAGGCGATCGCGCTTCAAGATCCAAAAATCGTGACACTTCTCGAAGGTTTGACCGTCCGGAAAGTCATTGCCGTTCCAGATAAGTTGGTAAATATCGTTGCCAACTAAAAACCGAATCTGTGCCATTCTCGATGGCTGCCTATCGCCTGGACGAACACGATTTGTATGTACGACGCTAAATGGAAATCTAACTTTCGGCGCAAACTACTAAACTGGTTTGACGACCACCAACGTGATCTTCCGTGGCGGCAACACAAAACACCGTATCGAATCTGGATCAGCGAGATCATGCTGCAACAGACTCAGGTCGCAACCGTCGTTGATTACTTTAATCGATTTACCAAACGCTTTCCGAATGTCGCAACCCTTGCTCGCGCCAATCAGGCAGAGGTCCTTAAACTGTGGGAAGGACTTGGCTATTACCGACGCGCCCGGCAAATGCATGCGGCTGCCCAAGTGATTGTCGAAAAACATGACGGCGAATTCCCGACAGACTTTGAAAGTGTGTTAGCGCTTCCGGGTATCGGGCGCTACACCGCTGGGGCGATCCTCTCGATTGCTCTTGATCAAAAATTGCCAATCTTGGAAGGCAATACGATCCGCCTGTTTGCCCGCCTAATGACGATGCAATCTGATCCGCGAACGACCAACAACCAAAAAGCGTTATGGGAATTTTCGGAATCACTGCTACCGCGAAAACGATGCGGCGACTTCAATCAGGCATTGATGGAACTCGGCAGCCAAATTTGCAATCCGAAACGCCCTAAATGCCTTGTTTGCCCCGTTAATAACCTCTGCATGACTGCTGTCAAAGGGCTTCAGGAGCAAATCCCCGTTGCGTCCAAAAAAGTCAAATACGAGGATCTTTTGGAAGCTGCCATCGTCGTTAACAAGGCGGACCGGATTCTGGTCCGGCAATGCGGTCCCGGAGAACGCTGGGAGAGCCTTTGGGATTTCCCCCGCTACACGTTAAGCCCAGATACTGAAGCAAAATCGCACGCCAAGCAGTTGCTAAAACAACTCAAAGAAGAAACTGGACTCGCAGCCGAACTAAGTGGACCGCTCTTTCAAATGAAGCATGCGGTCACCCGATATCGCATTACCCTGCAGTGCTGGAAAGGAGACGGAGTGACTGGCCGACTCAAAAAAACGCAAACGCCAACTCGCTGGGCGACACTTCGTGAAATCGAGGAAATGCCAATGAGTGTCACAGGACGGAAGATTGCTCGCAAGCTCAAGAGCCAGTAGAGATTACACCCAATTTCAAGATCCGCATCGAACCGGAGCTCTACGGTTCGACGATTGGTTTCAAGCTCATCCCGCCACTCGCTCGAATATTAACACGGTATGTTTTCCCCTCAATCGGTTTGACATAACTCGTCTGTCCCTGACTCGTGCGAATCCCCAACTCATCCTGTAACTGAGGATCGTTGCAGACCTTCCAGAAATCAGTCCAAATCTGCTGCTCAAAATCTCGTTGAGTAGAATCGTTGTAGATCCCCGGCGGCGAATGATCACGAGTTTCAACATCTAAACTCTGAGCATCTTTGGGAGTCTCGGCGTCGCCGTAAATACTTTTAAAAACAAACAGGGATGCGGCACGAAGTTCATCAGCACTTTCGACGTATTGGTCTTCGAACGTTGCAATCCAACCATCGATGTACAACTTCTCTCCTTTAATCACGTACTGTCGCGCTGCTGCAACAGGGCGATCATTCGCATCCACTTCCTCAAAACTCACTTCCATAAATGGTTCACCGAACTCATCGAACCCCTTTTCCAAAACCGTCACATTGGCAAGTCGGCGATCTACCTTGAGCAACTTCATTGAGGTTTCCAGCCGATGCACGCGATCTTCAGCCTCCGTTAACTTAAAAGACTGTTGCTGATATTTCGCTTCCAACTCCTTTAACTCAGCGACTGCCCGCTGTGCATCGTGACTTGGTTTAACGTAATTGTTGTAACCAAAGTATCCACCGTAGCCGATGACGCTGCATGCCCCCAGCATCATTGCTGTTCTGACAGCGCTATTAATCGTCTTAACATTATTTATGATATCAGGCATGTCTTCCTCAATTCGTTAACCCAACTGACACCTCATTCAAGCTCTGTTGAACAGGTAGTGCTCACTTTTTTGATCGACCGCTTAGGCTCAAGATACCGGAAATTCTTTGCGGACGCATAAACGCGTTCAAATCATCAGGATCGGCACATCAAACGTCTGAACTGAGGCTGTTCGTCCGCCACCGATGTCTCTTGGCATAATTTGGTAATTTAAGAAAACCAAACATGAAATAACACGGAAAATTCGATACAAACCGGGAGAAACCACAAATCTTAGGGGCCCAATTGATCACCCATTAGTGATTTTACAGCCATTGCAATGTCCTCGGATCGCATCAGCGACTCGCCAACCAAAATTGCATCGACCGAGTTCGCTCGCATCAACTGCACGTCTTGCCCCGTAAAAATCCCGCTTTCACTGACCATTGCGATGCCTTGGGGCAATGACTCCTTCACCCGAATTGAGTGCATCAAATCAATTTCAAACGTATTTAAATCACGATTATTGACACCAACGAGCTTTGGTTGGCAAGCAAGTACGGCGGGAATATTTTTTTCATCATAGAGTTCGACAAGTGCCGTCATTCCGAGTGATTCAATCGTTTGATGAAGCTCAACCAAACGATCAGGAGTCAAGCATTCGGCAATCAACAAGACCCCATCTGCCCCCGCCACCCTCGCCTCGACAACTTGATATTCATCGAGAACAAAATCTTTTCTGAGCAGTGGGATGGAAACCGCCTCCCGAATGCATACCAAATAATCAAGCGAGCCTTGAAAAAAATGTTCGTCAGTTAGAACGCTAATACAAGCCGCACCACTTCGTGCGTAGGTTTTCGCAATCTCTACCGGATCAAAATCGTCACGAATCACTCCCTTGGAAGGACTCGCCTTTTTAACTTCCGCAATTAAGCTAACACGATCTTGCTGCGCTCCGTTCGTTAATGCCGAACAGAAATCAAGTGGAGGCGGCACTTCGGAAAGACGAGCCTCCAGGTCAGCCAGAGGTATGCGTTGCTTGGCAGCCTCGATCTCACCCAATTTATGATGGACAATTTTTTCGAGGATTGAACTCACGTGATGACTTTCTAGTGGTATGTCTTGTCTTGGAATTTAGGATTGAAATTGAGTCGTTGGTGACAATCAGAGAAAACTCCATCTCGGATCACCTACCATAGATTAACTCGTTCCCGAGCAATCGGCTCTCAAACAAATGAAAGCGTGCTCGTTCTGTCTCAATCGACCGCTACAATGATACCATCGCGTCGCAGCGGTTCAATTGAGATCATGCATTCCTCCAAGATTGTGAATAACTTTGAAACAACCTGCCATACCGCTCATCGTCGAACGAACCGTAGCTGGCCTCGCCAATCGAATTCGCTCAATCTAGCAAAAGGGACTGTACCGTTGACCCTCAACCCGTTTCAGCTAAAACAACGGGATAAGAACTTCGATTGCAACACGTGACCGAATCCGAGAACCCAACGGCGATTCGAGCTATCATCATGGATCTAAAAATGTCTGATTTTCAAATGGTTCTGGGAACTGGAAACGCGAAGAAAAAAGCGGAACTCCAGCGGTTACTTGCGCCCTATCCTCAAATTCAACTGACTTCGCTGGCGGACTATCCCGCTCCGCTCGAAGTCGAAGAAACAGGTACCACTTTTGCTGAAAACGCAGAGCTAAAAGCATCCGTGCAGGCCCGTCATCTGAATCGGTGGGTTTTGGCAGAGGACAGCGGCATTAGTGTCGACGCTCTCAATGGAGCACCAGGGATTTACTCCGCAAGATTTTCAGGCGAAACGGCTACCGACACATCCAACAACGAAATGCTGTTAGAAAAACTTACTGGTGTACCAAGTAAAAAAAGAACTGCTTTCTACACGTGCCACATGGCTCTCTCGGACCCTCAGGGCACCATTCATATTCGCTGCGAAGACCAGTGCCACGGTCGAATCCTTACCAAGGGCAGGGGTAACGGCGGGTTCGGATACGACCCGCTGTTTGAAATCCCTGAATACCATGCGACCTTTGGGGAACTGGGACCGTCAGTCAAATCGGTTTTAAGCCATCGCGCCCGAGCCAACCGAAGATTCGTGCCATTACTTTTGACACTGATTGATTCAATGAAAGATCAATAACCAACCAACCCATCGGCAATGGCTCGAATGACGTTTGCCCAACCGAGTTAACAACTATCGCATGTTAGTATTAACGCTTTCAGCCTTTTGGATGTAGATTGGGTCTCTGGTTCCTTCAAACGCCCGCTGATAGGTCACACTCAATGCGGCCGCATTGAAATCATCGGGCTCCAGCTGGTAAGCCTTCTCAGCATGAGCCACAGACTTATCGTGTGCCTCGATTTTGTGATAGAGAACCGAAAGCGCCAAATGTGCTCGAACGAAGTTTTCGTCCAAGGCTAGAATTTCAACATTCTTAGCAATCGCCTCTTCATTCTTCCCATCATTCTTTAACTGTTCAGCAACCTTCTCGATTGCGAGTATCTCGGGCGTCATAGGATGCTCCTAATATTTATTTTTTGTTTAAGTCCCAAGCCAGGAAACTTTGGCCTTCATTCCTTTTCTGCGCCTTCGACTTGACATGAAAGCCGAACCACTGCCCACACGGGGCTATTTCGAATTTAGGGGACAACTGAATCTTTCCCGTCATTAACTGGCAAGAAGCGATTGCTGTCAACGGCTAAAGTGACGAAGGCAAAAAAAATGACGGGAGCCCGGCAAGACTCCCGTCATTTAACATTCATAATCAACTGCCGAAGGCGTCTAACCTTCGATTGCAGCCTGTGCTGCGGCAAGCCGCGCAATTGGAACTCGGTAAGGAGAGCAGCTGACATAGTTCAGACCAGCCCGAACGCAGAACTTAACCGAACTTGGCTCACCACCATGCTCACCACAAATTCCACACTTGAGCGACGGTCGGGTCTGACGGCCCTTTTGAACCGCCATTTCCACCAACTGTCCAACTCCGCTTTCATCGATCTGAGCAAACGGATCGACATCTAACATTTTCTTTTCGAGATAATCAGGAAGGAAAGTTCCAATGTCATCACGACTGTAGCCGAAGGTCATCTGAGTCAGGTCGTTCGTACCAAAGCTGAAGAACTCAGCAGATTCAGCAACCTTGTCTGCCGTCAAAGCAGCTCGTGGAATCTCGATCATCGTTCCAACCAAGTACGTAACATCGCAATCTTGCTTAGCGATGATCGCATCTGCAACGCGGCGAACAATCTTCTCGAGATAATCAAGTTCAGCTTTGGTTCCGATCAACGGAATCATGATCTCAGGAAGCACTTTCACACCCTTCTTCGTCATCTTACAAGCAGCTTCGATGATCGCCTGAGTTTGCATTTCGCAAAGAATTGGGAACGTGATACTCAAACGGCATCCGCGATGGCCAAGCATTGGATTGAACTCATGCAATGCAGCGACTCGTTCTTTGATCTTGGCGAGTGGCACTCCAATTTCTTTCGCCATCTTTTTCATATCTGCCTCTGTGTGAGGCAAGAACTCGTGCAAAGGAGGATCAAGCAATCGAACAGTTACTGGCTTACCGTTCATCGCCTTGAAAATTCCCTCGAAGTCTTTCCGCTGATGCGGGAGCAGTTTCTTGATCGCAGCATTTCGATCTTTATCAGTTTCCGCGAGGATAAATCGACGGACGTCCGTAATTCGATCCCCTTCAAAGAACATGTGTTCCGTTCGGCACAGACCGATTCCTTCAGCACCAAAGGCAATGGCTGCTGCCGAATCAGCTGGAGAATCTGCATTGGTTCGGACATTAATCTTGCGATACTTGTCAGACCATTCAGAAACAGTCTGATACATCTGGAAAATCCAGTGCTTTTGAGCCTTCTTATTTCCCTCGACCAATCCCGCTACGACCGGTGAAGATTCGTTTGCGATTTCACCTTCGTAGACCTTACCGGTGGAACCGTTGAGAGAGATCTTGTCGCCAGCTTTGAACGTCTTCCCTCCAACTGAGACCGTACCTTTTTTGTAGTCAATCTTGAGGTCACCTGCTCCACAAATGCAGCACTTGCCCCAACCGCGAGCGACAACCGCGGCGTGCGATGTCATTCCGCCGGTACTTGTGAGAATTCCTGCAGCAGCGCCCATTCCACCGACATCTTCCGGGGAAGTCTCATGTCGAACGAGAATCAGATTCTTTTCAGGATGCTTCTTTTTAATCTCTTCGGCTTTGTGAGAATCAAAAACAATCTCACCATAAGCCGCACCTGGGCCAGCAGGCAAACCGGTTACGAAGGGAGTCTTTTTTGCTTCTTCCTTGGCGTCGAAGATTGGAAACAGAAGCTGCTCCAAATCGCTTCCCGTGACAGTCAATAAAGCCGTTTTCGGATTCAACAACTTAGGTTGCTTCTCGCCGGTAACAACGTCCTTTCCGGTTGCCATTTCGACTGCCCAACGCACACCTGCGATACCAACTCGCTTGGCATTACGAGTCTGCAACATGTAAAGTTTGCCCTGCTGAATTGTGAATTCAACGTCCTGAGGATACTTGTAATGCTTTTCAAGCATTTTCATGGTTTTGAGAAGTTGAGCTCCGGCCTTAACCAATCCCTTATCCGACTCATTCGCCAAATCATCCAAGTTTTGCGGAGTTCGAATACCAGCAACAACGTCTTCACCCTGAGCATTAACCAAATACTCGCCCATTGGCTTGGCTTCGCCAGTTGAACCGTCACGGGTAAAGGCAACACCAGTTGCACAATCATCACCCATGTTGCCAAAGACCATTGTCTGAACATTGACCGCGGTGCCGATCAAACCCGTGATTTTATTCAGGATCCGGTACTTCACCGCTCGCTCAGTTTGCCACGAATCAAAAACAGCATTGATTGAATACTCAAGCTGCTTCATAGGATCCTGTGGGAAATCTTCTTTGACATGCTTTTTGTAGATCTTCTTGTAGTCACCAACAAGCTCTTCAAGTTGCTCCGCCGTCAGGTCTGTATCCTGCTTGGCTTTGTATTTTTTCTTAATCGAAGTGAGAGCTTCCTCGAAATGATGATGCTCAAGCGTAGACGATGGTCCCATTACAACATCGCCGAACATGTCGATGAATCGACGATAGCAATCCCAACCTGCCCGCGCGTTGCCGGTCACGTCGATGAAGCCCTTAACCGACTTATCATTCATACCCAGGTTCAAAACCGTGTCCATCATACCCGGCATAGATTGAGCAGCACCTGAACGGACGGAAACCAAAAGTGGATCCTTAGCCGCTCCAAGTTTTTTACCCTCGAGTTTCTCAAGCTTGGCCAATTCTTTCTTGACCTGCTGCATCATCTCCTTCGGGTAAGCACCTCGCTTTTCGTAAATACCACAAGCTTCTGTTGAAACAGTAAAACCGGGAGGCACAGGAACGCCCGCGTTGGACATTTCTGCGAGGTTGGCACCCTTACCACCGAGTAGTTCTCGCATTGAACGATCGCCATCGGTCATCTGCTTGCCGCCACCGTAAAAATAAACGTATTTCTTTGCCATGTTTCTTCAGCCTTATTCTTTGCTTGAATATCTTGGAAGGTGTTAATTCGATCTGTTTAAATTGTGAAGCTCTATGACCAAAGGTCAGTCCGAAAAATCCACGCAGTTATTGCCGCTTGAAGCTTCACAGAGTCACGCGAAAACGTTTTCAAAATGCTGCGGCAGCCCCAGTTCACTTGTTTCATTGGGTCGCAGATAAACAACATTTCACGCTTTGCGCGGCAATAGGTTAACAACGCATCCGATAATGGTAAAGATCACGCCATTTCCCAAAACAACCCAGCGGTAGAATTCGCCACCTTAAGCCCCGATAACGGAAATTTCCGCAAATATTCATTTTAAAACTCACCCCCTAAGCCACCAGAACCTCCAGATTATTGAATTTTTGAACGAAATGAACCAACTCGGTCCCCTGGTAAACCAAAGATTATCTGTGGCATTCGAAGGTGCGTCTTCCAAAACCGATGGTGTAATACTCATTCCTTATCGACTGAGTAATATTCTTAAATCACAAACGTTAGTATTTGTTGCTGCGGCTTCGAAAATAAGTGACTGCCCATCAAGAAAATCAAAACTGCGACAGGCCTTCAAGGCAATCTCTGCCTGACTCACTAATTCTTGGTTTTGAGCTTCATCGTGCTGATTGATCCAGTCTGCATCGACCCAACCGCCTGCCACCGGAACATTGCCATCTTCACCATCGGTGCCGCCAGATAACAGACAATAATCACTTGACGAATCCAACTGAAAACTTAGCAGCGAGTTAATTGCCGAGAGCACAAGGTGCTGATTGCGTCCACCTCTACCGGGATTCTTTGAAAGCAAAACTGTGGTTTCACCACCAGATATCAGACATTTTCTATCACTACCCAAACTTGCCTGCGCGATTTCGATTGCGACACTTCTCCCAACCGTGCCTGCTTCCCCTTCGTCTCCCAACGGAGTGGCAAGTTCGACTTGATACCCCAATTCGATTGCTCGCGTTCTTGAAGCCAGCATTGCGGTTTCGATATTTCCAATAACAAAATTAGAAACCGTTGCACCGCAACCACCCTTCATCACTTGCGGCGCACTGCAATCCACAACGTTCCAAACCGTTTGGGGCAGCGCGTCACGAAGCGGATCAAACTGAAGCAAAACCTCCCTTGCCGAAGAATCATCAACCGACAAACAGGTAGGCCCGGACGCAATCACTGACAAGTCATCACCGATCACATCTGAAATGACAAGTGACACCATTCGGGCGTTGCACTGCCGAGCTAGTCCACCACCTTTCACTTGGCTCAATTCTCGACGAACTGCGTTCAATTGATAAATCGATGCACCGGATGCACTCAAAAACTCTGTCGTTGCTCGCAGCTCAGAGAGCCCAATAGAGTCAACGGGTTTTTCAAGAAGCGCTGAACCACCGCCGGAGATAAGACAGACCACGACATCATCAGGACCAGCGGTTCGCACCAATTCCAAAATCTCATCGGTTGCATCGAGCACACGATCAGTCGGCAAATTTACCGCTCCGGGACGACATCCCGCTATCGTAAAAAAATTGGAATCGAATACGCGGTCATCGGGAACGTTGATCCGACCAATAGCATTCAATTTCCGAAGTGTCTCAGCACCAAGTCTCTGTTCAAGCCCGACCGCCATGGCCCCGCTTGCCTTACCAAATCCAACCACAATAAGCCTACGACAGGTTGCCAATTCAATAGTCTGGCCCCCCAACTGGACGGAATGTTCGTTAATATCAACAAAATCCCGCACTAATCGAGCAGCGTCTACCGCTTGAACGCCGGCATTCCAGATTTCTCTCGCATCTTCAATCAGTGACCTACTTTTCAACACACTCTCTCCTTAGACAGCCAATACAATTTGGGGAACCGATACACCAACAAATAATTGCGTCAGGTATAAATAATCTCACAACCGTGAATGAAATATTAACGCATGCTTGCCGTTTCTGCCGCCTGCTACATAATGCCTAAATCACTTGCCGTTCAACCATTCGAATTCTACCCATGATTCTTCGCACGTGCATTTTACTGACTGTTATTTGCACTTACGCACTGGTCTCATTCCCGTGGCAGGATTCTTCTTCGAACTCCAGCAAAGCAAATTTTGCCGCCTTGGGTACCAACCGTAACAAGGATGTCGCCGAGAGTAGCGGCCTCGCATATTCTCGACAAATTCCTGATGCGATCTGGACCATCAACGATTCGGGGAATTCGAATCGCGCATTTCTACTCCAGACTGATGGATCACTTTTGGCGGAAATCAAACTAAAAGACACCGACAACATTGATTGGGAAGCACTCGCGGACTTTGAATTCGATGGCAAACCATACTTAATGATTGCCGATGTTGGAGACAATTCCCAGCGCCGAAAATCCTATCAACTCTATTTCTTCCCTGAACCTGACTTAGGTGAACAACTTCGAACGGCAAGCAAGAAGCCCGTTAAGCAAACGGTCAAGCCAAAAAAGATTCAATTCAAGTACGAAGATGGTTCGAGAAATTGCGAAGCCATTGGAATTGACACTGAAAATCAAAAAATATGGCTTGTTGAAAAAGTCTCTTTCGGTGCATCTCGAAAAAAAACACCCGGTGTCTACGCTTTGGACTTCTCAATGAAGTCTGATAAAAAAAATAGGATTGCCAAACGAATTGCCGATTTTCCACCTCGAAATGTTACAGGCATGGATTTCTCTCATGATGGCAAATCGCTCATCATTCGAAATTATCTGAATGCTCACATGTACACGCGGTTGGATAACCAACCCTGGTCAGAGATCATCAACGAGACCAATCCCCAAACCGTTGTGCTCCCCTTACAGCGTCAGGGAGAAGCAATTTGCTTCACGCCGGATTCCCAAGCCATGATCGTGACGAGTGAATTTACCTCACAACCGATATGGAAAATTAAACGCACAACGCGAAACCCCGTAGAAACCAAAGAATGAATTCACTCCTCAATGAATCAGATTGGCTCCAAGAACTTGATTGGCTCGACAAACAAAGCGACGCCATGCTTCAACTCGTGGAGAATTTAGCAAACATCAATTCTGGAACTTTCAATCTAGATGGATTGAAGACAGTTGCGGATTGTTTGACCACCGAATTTGGCAAACTCGATGGAGACCTTTCGATTCTTGAATCGCATCCTCAGCACTCAATCAATTCAGCAGGAAAACCTGAGCAACGAATGCTTGGCAATAGCATTCATATCTCCAAGCGATCGTCAGCTAAGAAAAAGATTCTGCTTTGCATCCACATGGATACCGTCTATGCCAAAGACCATTCATTTCAAAAATGCCAGTGGCTGGAAAATGGTAATCTCAATGGCCCTGGCGTTGCTGACGCAAAAGGTGGTCTCATCGTAATGCTTTACGCATTGTTAGCTTTTGAGAAGACTCCATTAGCCAAGCACATTGGGTGGGAAGTCCTCATCAATCCAGACGAAGAAATTGGCTCTCCAGGAAGCGTACACCTAATTAACGAAATTGCTCAACGGTGCTCCACAGGCTTACTATTCGAACCAGCATTACCCGACGGCACTCTGGTTTCCTGGCGAAAGGGCTCAGGCAATTTCACGTTTGTGGCCAAAGGACGATCTGCTCATTCTGGTCGTGAATTTGAAAAGGGTCGAAACGCCATCGTAGCTATGGCCAAATTAATGGAGGCGATTGATCAACTTAATTCTACGCCAGAAATCACCTACAACATCGGAAACTTCCAGGGAGGTGGCGCGCTGAACGTTGTTCCTGATTTGGCAATTGGGCGCGTCAATGTCCGTATTAAAACGGTCGAACAACAAAATCAAGTGGAACAGCAATTCGCAGAGCTCGTCAGAACCGCCAATCAGTCAGACGGGATCTCTATAGAAATGCATGGCCAATTCAGCTCGCCACCTAAGCCAATGTCGCAGGGCACGGCAGAGCTTCAACTTCGAATCGAAAAATGCGCAGAAATGCTTGGCAAACAGATAAACTGGCGAGGCACCGGCGGCGCATGCGACGGCAATAAATTCGCAGCAGCGGGCCTTCCCAACATCGACACGCTCGGTCCACGAGGGGGTGACATCCACAGCATGGACGAATATCTCATCCCCGAAAGCCTCGTTCCCAGCGCAAAATTAGTAACGCTAATCTTGCTGAGCTTTGCAAACGAGATTTAGTCCTGTTTTCACCGTTGCAATCAAATCTGAAACTTGCCCAATCCCCCCGCAAAAACAGCCAAAATGGTCAGCTAATCCAAATCGGCGAAGCCCTGCCGTGCTCACCGCCAATTGCACCCAAAAAAGTCGATGCTAAATTTGAGAAATATGCCGGCGACGCTCGCTGCACAAAGTCTTGAGAAAGCAAGATGTGACAACTTCTGTCTTTTTGAAACCACTGTTTGCACCTAAGATAGTCTCAGCGCTAACCGCGTTCCTTAAAGTTTATTCCTTCGCTATCCAATGAGTCTGAAGATGACCTCCGAACCTTTGCTCGCAGCCGACAAGCTCAACAACGATCCTCGCTTAGCCGAGGCGAAAAAGCTCATACTCGCCGCCGTCGCCGAGCATCAAGAAACTCTGGTTTCGGTGCGTCCCCCTCGGCCTGAACTCGCAGCCAACTACGAACAACAACTGGAGCAATTTGGAGCGATTCGAGGCGGAAAAACTTTCTTCCCTTATTTGGGAAGTGGGATTGGAAACGGTCCGTTCGTTGAACTAGCTGACGGAAGTGTAAAACTCGATTTAATTACCGGCATTGGCGTTCATGGTTATGGCCACAGTCATCCCCGCTTGATCAATGCTGGAATTGATGCCGCGATGAGCGACACAGTCATGCAGGGTAACCTGCAGCAAAACACGAGCAGTTGCGACATTGTAAAACTACTGACGGATGTTGCATGCGAATCTGGGGCAGGATTAAAACACTGCTTCCTCACAACCAGCGGTGCAATGGCTAATGAAAACTCACTGAAGATGGCCTTTCAAAAAAATTATCCAGCCAATCGAGTCATTGCCTTTACCCACTGCTTTGCCGGACGCACACTCGGACTCGCACAGGTGACCGACAAAGCCAAATACCGGGTTGGTTTACCCGATACAATTGCGGTCGACTACGTCCCATTTTTTGATGAAAACAACCCGGAAAAAAGTATCGCCTACGCCGTTCGCCGGATGAAATACCATATCGATCGTTTTCCTGGAAAACACGCGGCACTTTGGATGGAGTTGGTACAGGGTGAGGGTGGTTACTACGAAGGTAACACCGAATTCTTCAAGGCCTTGATCGAAGTCGCCCATGAAAACAACATTGCGGTTATTGCCGACGAGGTTCAAACATTTTGCCGGACAACAAGGCCGTATGCTTTCCAGCATTTTGGACTCGATCAAGATGTTGACTTGGTCACAATTGGGAAAATCTCACAGGTCTGCGCGACCCTATTCACCGATGAATACGCTCCTAAGCCAGGGCTAATCAGCCAAACTTTTACCGGCAGCACCTGGGCCATTATGGCCGCGCACGCCATTGTTTCAGGGTTGATCGAGAATGGCAATTTTGGGCCGGACGGTAAAAACGTACGCTTCAATCAGTATTTCTCGCAACGGCTGCAAGCCATTGGTGAAAAATACCCCGGCTCAATTAGTGGCCCGCATGGTGTAGGAGGGATGGTCGCGTTTACACCGTTCGATGGAACTCCAGAGATTGCCAGTGAATTGGTAAAACGACTCTATCACGCCGGACTCATGTCATTCATGGCCGGCGGGAACCCCAGTCGGGTTCGCTTTCTCTTGCCTCTAGGGTGCATTGATGAGTCACACATCGATCTCGCCTGTCAAATAATCGAAAGCGTTGTCGCGGAGATGGCAGGATAATTTTAGAACTCCGCCAAACTAACGTTTGCAGGCAACCGAGACTTTTTACAGCACTCTTTCAAATCCTAAAATCACTCTGCCAACGGCAAAAATATGTTGATCGTACGAAGAGTTCACGAATCGGATCTTGACCCGTTGTTCGAGTTGATTCAGAAATCCGAATACGGGTTAACCACGCTGAAGATTTCGAAAGACGAACTGGAATCCCGGATTGAAAAATCTATCTTTGCCTTCCAGCAGAAATTGGGAAAGCCAAGTGGTCAGCCCTATGTTTTTGTAATGGAAGATTTGGCTCACGGTAAAATTGTCGGTACCTGCTCGATCTATTCAAAAATTGGCGGTTTCGAGCCGATGTACTCTTACGAAATCAAGGAATCCCATCACAATTCGGAAGAACTGGGCGTTTTTAAAACCATCAACGTGCTCCATCTCCGCGAAGAACATAATGGGCCCAGCGAAATAGGCAGTCTATTCTTGTCGCCGGATTACTGGGGCAGTGGACATGGAAGACTGCTTAGTCTTTCCAGATTTCTGTTTATCGCCGAGTTCAGAGATCGTTTTGAAAAGGAGATGGTTGCCGAAATGCGTGGAATTGTTGGCAAGGATGGCAAGTCACCGCTTTGGGGTGCCATTGGATCGCACTTTTTTCAGATCGACTTCCCAAAAGCAGAAACGCTTACGAGCCAATCGAAAAAATTCATCGCGGACTTAATGCCCAAACACCCAATTTATATCCCCCTCCTGCCGGAAGATGCCCAAAAGGTCATTGGCCAAGTCCACGAAAATACTCTGCCTGCGTTAAAAGTTCTGGAAACGGAAGGATTTGAATTTCGACAATTAGTCGATATTTTTGACGGGGGGCCAACCATGCATTGTGAAGTCGATCAAATCCGCGCGGTCAAAGAATCATCCAGCGGTGTCGTCACCTGCATTGAAGATTCTTTCCCAAATGCATCGCAACAATTGATCTCCAATGCCAAACTCGACTTCCGAACCTGCCTCGGAACCACCGCTTGGAATCAGGATGGTGTTACGATTGACCAGGTAACGGCACTGCGACTCAATCTAAAAATTGGCGACCGTGTTCGTTGTATCAATTTAAAACCCGATCCAAAGTGACGTAAGTTGGGTTAACAAACTGCAATTTATCTGATTCACAATTCACCCGAAAAGACCTAATGTTAGAATCCCAACTGCAAATTGGCGGAGAATGGATCGACGGAGCAGGGGAGACTCTCGAATCGACCTGCCCTGTTGATGACTCTGTAATCTGGTCAGGTCAAACAGCCACACCATCTCAAATAGACGCTGCATTCGCAGCGGCGAGAACTGCATTTGGCCCGTGGTGGGATTTGAGTGTTGAATCTCGAATTAAAATTGCCGAAGCCTATCGAGATAATGTCAAAGCATCTTCCGAAGAACTTGCTCTGTTGATTGCGAGAGAAACAGGAAAGCCCATCTGGGAATCAAAAACCGAGGCCGGGGCAGTAGCAGCAAAAATTGATCTTTCCATCGATGCATTTCGAAATCGCCGAGATACCACTCAATTCGAAATTGCCGGAGCGCTCGCCGTTACTCGCTACAAACCGCATGGGGTCTGTGGTGTGCTTGGGCCATTTAATTTCCCAGCTCACTTAGCCAACGGCCACATCGTCCCAGCCCTCATCACTGGCAATGTCTGTGTTTTTAAACCAAGTGAAATGACACCGGCAGTCGGGCAATGGATGGTCATGAAATGGCTCGAGTCCGGCCTGCCACCTGGCGTACTCAATCTTGTCCAGGGTGGACGCGATGTAGGAGAAGCGATCGCCTCACACACAGAATTGGACGGCCTATTTTTCACCGGTTCCAGCGCTGCCGGCAAAGCCCTTCACAAAACACTCGCTCCTTTTCCTCAAAAAATTCTCGCAC
This sequence comes from Mariniblastus sp., assembly GCA_029251085.1. Taxonomy (GTDB): domain Bacteria; phylum Planctomycetota; class Planctomycetia; order Pirellulales; family Pirellulaceae; genus Mariniblastus. The sequence goes on along the minus strand of JAQXDZ010000033.1, from coordinate 93,598 downwards.
TCGAAATGGGGGGCAACAACCCACTGATTGTGCATGACATTAACGACTTTACTGCCGCCGCCTACCTGACCGTTCTCTCGGCCTACATGACCGCTGGACAACGATGCACCTGTGCTCGCCGACTAATTCTGATTGATGATGCCGAGGGACATAAATTCCTAAGCACGCTCGAAGACATGATAGGACGAGTCACGTTTGGCTTTTACGACGATGAACCTCAACCCTTCATGGGTTCTCTCATTTCCTCAGCAGCAGGCAAACGTCTGCTCTCAGCTCAAGCTGAATTGATCAGCCGTGGAGCACAGCCGATTATCGAAATGCAAAGTCAAAGAAATTGCGGAGCTTTGATTTCTCCCGGATTGCTCGACGTGACTCAGGTGGACAACCTCGGTGACGAAGAACTCTTCGGGCCGCTATTGAATCTACGATGGGTCAAGAATTTCGATGAAGCTATTGAGGAAGCCAACCGCACCGACTATGGCCTTTCCGCCGGCCTTCTCAGCGATAACGAGCAATATTATCGACAATTCATCCATCAAATTCGCGCTGGAATTGTTAACTGGAATCGCCAGACGACCGGCGCCAGTGGAAAACTGCCATTTGGAGGCTGCGGTCTAAGCGGTAACCACCGACCCAGCGCTTATTTCGCCGTTGATTACTGCTCTTACCCCGTCGCTTCCATTGAATCCCAAAAGCTCTCGATGCCGGAAAAACCGCTGACTGGCATTGGACTTTAAACGCAGAACATTTTTGAACATGCAAAAACCAGAAAAATTAATTTGCGCCGGATGCACACTTCTTTGTGATGACATTGAGATCGATTCTCGCGCAGACCAATGGCGTCCTAAAAACACTTGCGCACTGGGAAGCCAGTATTTCGCTCAGCCCTGCTCGCCAACACAGACTCATTTTGTCAATGGCGAGGCTGCGACGCTTGACCAAGCCGTTCAAGCCGCCAGCCAATTACTTAAGCAAGCAAAATCCCCTCTGATCTGCGGCCTCGATCACCTTTCCACTGAAGCTCAACAAGCTTCCTGGAAAATTGCAGATATCACAAGAGCGACGATTGATACTACGCTGACAAACCATGGTCGCTCAAGTATTTTTTCGCTTCAAAAAATTGGAAAGGTCACGGCTACCCTCGGAGAAATCAAGAGTCGCTCAGATCTAATTGTTTTTTGGTTTTGCGATCCTGAAACCACCCACCCGCGACTCCTGGAACGGATCAAATCAAAAGATACGGATCGATTACAGCGAATCTTAGTTGTCGGTGATCGGGAAACAGCTACCACAAAAATTGCCAATCGCTTTATTCAGGTTCCCGTTGAGAGTGCTTCCGAATTATTAGGCCACGTTCGAAGTCAATTAGCACCGCAAAGCAATACTCAAACATCAGAGTCTCAAGCAGACGCTTCAAACACTATTGAAAATACCGCCAACGAACTCACCAAAGAGTTAGTCGAAGCGAAATACGGCTCTATCTTTTTTGAGCAAGTCACTGAAAACTCTAGATTTGACCTCGCCGGCGATTCAATATCGCGACTTATTCGAAGTCTAAACGACATCACTCGATTTGTAAGCTTGAAGCTTCGCTCAGACAACAACGCTCAAAGTGCCGAGAACGTCTTGGCTTGGAGCAGCGGATTCCCCTTCGCCGTCAATCACAACCTCGGCCACCCACGAAGCCATGGTTTAGAATTTTCAGCCGAGTCAATGCTGCGAAATCAGCAATGCGACGCAATTCTGTTTGCCTCTAACCTCAGTGGGACTGAGGTTGTTGAACGACTTTCGGAACCCGCGCGAACCCACCTCCAAACCATCCCACGGATCGCCTTTTCCACTCAAGCAATCGAGGCGAACGTCCAATTCCAAATGGGAATCCCGGGGCTTAACGAAGCAGGTGAACACTGCCGAATCGACAACGTTTCAATGCCGCTTAAAAAAGCCCAACCTAACGACTGGATTTCCGCCGAAGCGATTCTTGAAAAGATTCGCCAGGATCTAACCGCCCAGTCTTAAATCAACTTACGATTCAATCTCGCTTAGAAACAGTGGCTTTAAATGCCGCTCGTAAAGATTTTCAGTTACGTTTCGACTAATGGACTCTTCACAGGTATCCAACATATTTAGGTAGCGGTCGCCCATTTTCGCTGCAATTTTATAACCAACATGCAGCAACTGTCGAAACGACGAATTGAATTCCGGATGCCCTGGATTGTGTCGCAGTGCATTAACGTATTGTGACGATGTCCAATCGGCAACATCGCTAGGTTGTGGTAGGCAGGTTGGATCGATGTCAATCACAGTCGCGTAGGGTGCGCACAGTGCTTCCGAATTCTCATAAGCCTGGGTATAAACTTCTTTTGCCAATTCAAGACCCTCGCCGCCGAATTCAGCGAGTCCAATCAGTTCCTCCAACCAGGTAGTTCCAGCGGTTTTAATGTGCAGTCCCGCCCCGGTCTTTTCCAATGCACGGCGAATTGGACCGTAAATAGAAAATTTATCACTTCCCGAATGGACACTTAATTTGAGGTTTTCAGGAAGTCCATACTGTTGAATCGCGTAAGCAATCACAGCCAGATCGTCCTCAAATTCTTTTTCGAATTGATTAACGTCGCCAACATAATCGACCCCTTTATTAAAGCGTCCGGTAAACTTGGGGGCGATCGTTTGGATTGGAATTCCTTGCTGCGCGACTGCCGCGAGGATAACCAGCAATTCAGGAGGGGTTTGAGGACTGTCCGTCTCGTCCATCGACACCTCCGTAACGAATGTTCCTTCGCCATTTTTTGAGACGATATAGCGATAGATTTCTCCAGCCAATTGAACCGCCTTGAGGTACTGATTTGCTGTTGCCGCAATGGTCTCTCGGGTCATTTCCAATGGTTCAGAAATTCCTTCAATCGACAACGAGCCAACTAACTCTGAGACGGAATCGACGAACGCCTCAACCTCCGCTGCATCCGCCGGTTGACCAATCGCATCCGCGACGTCAATCGTATAGAAATCACTACTGGCGAGAAACGGATCTACAATCTCAAGATTGATATGATCAGCATCGACGTAATGAGATTTCTCCCAGCCTAAATCACGAACCGCAGCGTCCGCGGCGATTCGGCAACTTGCGATCTCCGATCCGATGGTCTGATGCTCGCGGTTTGACTTATTCCAAACGGGAACAATCTCCACCCCCTGTTGGGCAGCTTTCATAATTGCGGCTAATTGCGCTTTTCCCTGATGGGCAAATCGATCGCCTACGCCAAATGAAAACTTTTCAATAACAAGTGCCATAATTAAATTCCTACTATCTTTCGTGCAATCTCTGGAAGTTGGGGGCGTTTAGTTTCTAAATGCTAAAAGCCTAAGCATCTAAATCAATTTGAATTTTCGTAATACTACCTGGGTCAGCCGCCCATGCATCCATCGCTGCAGGTGCTTCCAACATTGGTACAGTTTTGGTAATTACCGACTCAAGCGGGAAACTACCTGACTCAAGCATGGTGATCACATCTCGAAAATCTTCGGGCAACGCATTTCTCGACCCGCGGATATCCAGTTCCTTCAGTACGAAGAATTTCGTCTCATACTCTATCGGAGCCTTTGCCCACCCGATGTAAACCACTCGACCCGCGAAGCAGACTTCTTCCACAGCCATTCGATAAGTTGCGGGATGCCCGACAGCCTCGATGATCACATCCGGCCCATGCCCGCCAGTCAGCTCCTTCAACCGCTCACCTACATTCTCTTGACTGGAATTAACAAACTCAGTCGCGCCACAGGCCTTGGCAACAGATGACTTACCGTCTTCGATGTCGATCGCAATTACTCGGGCATTACGGAATTTCGCGCCAGCAATGACTCCCAATCCAATTGCACCGCACCCGATCACTGCAACAGTATCGCCTGCTGTTACCTGCCCACGCGCAACCGCGTGAAAACCGACAGTCAAAGGCTCCACCAGTGCCAGTTCCTGCAACGACAATTTTTCGGAAGCTATCAACTTTTCAACGGGAGCAGTGGCATATTCACACAGCATGCCTTCGCGTTGAACACCAAGCGTTTCGTTTTTCATGCAGCAGTTAAACCGTTCTTTCCGGCAAGCCGAGCACTCACCGCAACTGGAATAAGGAATTACTAAAACCTCCTGCCCAACCGTCCAACCTTCAACGTCACCGCCGAGTTCCACGATCGTCGCACCAATTTCGTGGCCCGGCACACGTGGGTAGGTGACCAAAGGATTAAGCCCTTTGAATGCTCCAAGATCGCTGCCACAGTACCCGACACGATTAACTTTCAACAAAACCTCACCGCTATTCGGGACTGGCTTCTCCCGTTCGGTAATACAAACGACACCCGGTTTTGAAATTTCGATCGCTTTCATTTAAATCGCTCTTCTTTTTTTGCATTTACTTGGTGGCAAGGGGCAGAGCTGCAAATAGCCAACCCCAATAAACTACTGTCTCAAACCTATCCACTTAAAACTCGATTAGATTTTCACGCGGCCGGCGGTCACCATCACGCGGAATCTCTCAATGGTCTTCCTGATTCCCTCGTCAATTGGCGTCCGTGGCAAACCTGGAAACTGAGCCTCAACGGCAGCGTCATCGAGATCACAGATAAACAAATTGGGAGTCGCATCTGCGGCAATTCCGGTTTCAAGAAACTCATCGATTCCCAATTCAACTGCGATCGCTTTGACCATTTCCAGAAATTGAGAAACCTCAATCGTCTTGCCTTTAATGTTGAAGGCCTGACACCCCTCGAAAGGCAACATGCAAACCCCCGCAAAATGAGCTCCAACATCCTCAACGTAGTGATAGTTTTCACGTCCGCGATAGGGCATTTCGAATGGCATTGATTCACCCTCATTCGCGCCCAGCACCAAAGACTTCATTACCTTAGTAGGAGCCGAGGTCGTCCCCTGATCTCTCCCAGGACCGAAGGTCGTATTGAGGCGAAGAGAAACAGTTGGGATTCCTGTGTTCTCATGAAATAGAGTTGCTAAGTGTTCGCCTGCAACTTTCCAAACTCCATATAAATTTGGCGGTGAAAGCTGAGCATTTTCGGAAACCGTTGCCTCTGGATACATCGCACGCTTACCGTACACTGCGCCCGAACTGGCAAACACCATTCGTTTCAAAGGCGGATCCAAAGCTTCGATCATATTAAAGAGACTCATGGTCCCTGCTAAATTAACGGCCAATCCCTTTGCAGGGTCCGACGCGCAATCAGGACTTTGCAAGGCTCCCAAGTGGATCACATGGGTTGGCTTGAAGGTCTCCAGCGTGCCCTGGAGCGATTGCTGGTCACCAATATCAACTTGGGCAAACGCGATCTTACCTTCGTTGACGTACTGTTGAAGACTCTCGCCAAACCAAATCTCAAGCTGGTCGGTGCTAGATGACCGACTACCGATCAATACCTGCTCAATCTCATCGCCGTACTGAGTAATCAATTGATAAACCGTGACTGCACCAATGCAACCAGTTCCGCCGGTAATAAAAACCTTAGCCACTGTTGGTCGTTCCTATTCTAAATTTAAGTCCGATAGATGGATGCTTAAGACTGACGCTCTTAGCTTTTGTGAATAATCAGGACGGGCACACCCGCAGCCTCCGTTGCCGATGCTCCAACCAAGAGTTTAGTTATGCGTTGATCGCAAGAATTGCCTTTGGAGTTTTTGCCATAATCGATTCTTCCATCGCCTCAACAACATGGTCGAACGAATATTCCTGAGAATAAACATCAACGGGAAACACGCCTCGCTGCAACAAAGCTTGAGCCGTCTCGAAGTCTTCGCGATTGGACCCCATCACTCCCTGCATTGACTGCCCCGACCGTGTGAACGCGGTGGCTCCAAACGTGACATCAGCTCCAAACGTTGCGATCACGCAAATATGCCCCTCCAGTTGCACCGACAATCCAGCCGTTCCCAAGGCCGGAGGAAAACCGGAGCACTCGATCAAACAGTCGACCGTACCTTGTTCATATGCATCACCGAATCTTTGCCCCTGTAGATCTTCTATCCCAGCGGCAAGCTGCTCATGCAATGGTTTCTCTTCCGAGACTACGATCGGAATAAATCCCTGCTCGTGCGCCAGTTTTAAACGAACATTTCGATCTCGTTCTACGCCGGTAACCGCGACTCTCGCTCCGGCCGCTCTAGCCAGCTCAGCCGCCATCAACCCGATGATACCGCACCCCGACACAACAACATCCATGCCTGGTTGAATATTGGCTTTCCGATGCACGCCCTGAGCGACAACCGAGAGCGGTTCAACAATAGCGCCCTGCAATGGAGTCAGACCATCTGCCAGAGGCATGCAGCGACCAACATTTACGATCATTCGCTGTGCCATGGCTCCATCACGGTGAAAACCAAATATCTTTTTCTTGCGGCAGTAATTCGGACGACCACGTCCACAGCCGCGACACCGCAAGTCACCACACCCTCGCATTGGGATGATACAAATCACATCGCCCAACTGTAGTCCGTTGACTCCTTCGGTATCCGGACCAAAACCAACAATCCGCCCGCTTGCTTCATGTCCAATCGTTCGAGGACGCTCTACCCAGGTAAAATTTGGTTTACCCGTACTGGCACTGTTATCCGAACCACAGACGCCGACAAACATCGGCTCCACCATGACTTCGCCCTGCTGCGGCTCATCCAAGGTTACTGATTCGACAGCCAGATTACGAGTAACCGATCCAGCCGGGGCTCCCGGGTTAATATATTCGGTTCCATTCAATCTCAGAGCTTTGATAATTTCAGACACGGTGACCGACTCGCTTCGGTAAAATAAATTTTGCTGTTTGCTAACGTCCTAATTCTATCCCGATTCGTTCGGTTCTGCGAGACACCATGCCTGACGATGGGAAACAGCAAATGTCTGATTTAGCATAGAAGCAAACGTGTCCCAAACAAAATCAGCGAGCTTCCCCCACTTCCCAACGTGCCAAGATTTAATCGCAAATCAAAACAGATTCTCCAGAAGCTCATATATAAGTTGGAATCAGCCTGTTTTATTTCTGATGCAATGACGACTTTCGCCGCTGCGCAAATGGCCTAAAATAAAAGCAGACAACACCTCACCTTTTAAAACAAAGTGACATGGAAAAAAGACGACTGGGCAAGACGGACATGGACATTTCCGTGCTCTCATTTGGCGCCTCCTCACTCGGAGCCGAGTTTCGAAAAATTGATCTCAATGAAGCTGTTAAAAGTGTCCACGTCGCACTTGACCATGGCATGAATTTCATTGATACATCCCCCTATTACGGCCGCGGGCTTTCGGAGTCTTTGCTTGGCTTTGCGTTGGACGGGATTCCCCGCGACAGTTATTACCTCGGCACCAAACTCGGCCGCTACGCCCCGTCTCATTTTGATTTCTCTGCCAAACGCGTACGTGAGAGCGTCGACATTAGCCTAGAACGCATGCGCACCGATTACCTTGACATCGTCCTCTGCCACGACATTGAATTTGTTGACATGCGGCAAATCTGGGATGAAACGATTCCAGAACTCTATCGATTAAAAGAAGCGGGTAAAGTCAAACACATTGGGGTCTCCGGCTATCCAATGAAGATTTTCCGCGAAGCTGCGGCTCATTCAGAGATCGATGTCATGCTGTCTTACAATCATTACACGCTTCAAAACACTATGCTTGAAGACTTAGTCGATGAAATGCAAGCGAAGCAGATTGGCATCATGAACGCTGCTCCCTTCAGCGCCCGCCTGCTCACCAACGCCCCGCTTCCGGAGTGGCACAAAGCGACCGATTCTGTTCGCAAAACCTGCAAGCAAGCAGCCCAGCACTGCACTGCTGCCGGTGTCGACATCGCCAAACTTGCGCTCCAATTTTCAATTGCTAATGAGCACATGACCACCTGCATTACTGGCTCGGCAAATCCGGGTCGAGTTGCTCAGTGGTGCGAATGGCTGCAGGAACCACTTGACCACCAACTCGTAAAAGAGGTTCAAGATATTCTGGCACCCGTCCACAATTGGTTCTATGTCGAGTGCCTTCCTGAAAATTCGGATCCGATTTAATTCCGATTGAGCCCTCCTACTTTCTCGATTAAACACAACACTTGCTATGAACTCGAGGCACTTCGGATGATCATTGATTCGCACCATCATTTCTGGGATCGCTCTCTTTCTCAATTTGATTATTCCTGGCAGGAAAATGCTGAACTCAAGAAAATATGCCAGAGCTTTCTGCCGGAAGACCTGAAACCACAGATCGATGCAACCGGGGTCGACAAGACAATCTTTGTCCAAACCCAACATAATCTTCTCGAAAATGATTGGGCGTTTGACCTAACCGAGTCTCACGACTGGATTGCCGGAATAGTTGGCTGGGTCGACCTCGCAAGCCCAGACTGTGAGTCACAAGTCGAACGTTTAAAAGACCATTCTAAATTTGTCGGCGTGCGGCACGTCGTGCAAGACGAGCCGGATGATAATTTCATCCTTCGCGACGATGTCCTGCGAGGGTTGAAAGTACTTGAAAAGCACAATGTACCTTATGACCTTCTGTTCTATGTAAAACACTTACAGCACGCCTCAACGCTGGCCAAAAAATTCCCCGACCTAAAACTTGTCATTAATCACCTCGCCAAACCACAAATAAAATATCGCCAATGGGAGGGCTGGATTGAGAACTTCAAACAAGCGGCTCAATATCCCAACGTTTGGTGCAAATTATCCGGACTCGCAACGGAGGCCAACTGGAACACATGGGAACCTGATGACTTTAAGATCTACGTAAATTCCGCGATCGAGCACTTTGGAACAGAGCGATGCATGTTCGGCAGTGATTGGCCCGTTTGCAATCTTGCAGGTTCTTATCAGGAAGTATTCGATGCCTTAATTCAGTGCATTGGAGGGGTATCTGAGGGAGAACGAAACCAGATTATGGGTCTGAATGCGGCTAAATTTTATGACCTCTCGCTTTAAATCGATGAGATAAACTCGTGAAACGAGCATTTAAATAATTCGCCGACACGTCTACACTGCCCCAAACCTTTTACATACGCAGGGCGTGTATCTTTTATTTTTCTTAATCTTTAAGTCTTCGGTCGGTTAATTGATTGGCGAGGGATTTCTGACAAGATCGGCCGTCTTAGAACGAACACAGCGTTATCTTCCCGTGGCCAAACAGGAAATTTTGACGCGAAAACAAACGTCTCCAAGGAACTCCATTGACTACAGATCATTCAACACCGGACGCCGCCAATTCTTTTGAGACAGGTCGTGAACCAATTGATCCAACAGAGCTATTTAAGAAACTGGCACCTGCAAACATTCGTTATGAACAATTGTCTCGCGCGATCACTGCCACCATACTGACGGGGATCGCTTCCATCTCCCTTCTCACCTGGTGGCTAAACAAGGGAACCGATACGGTGTGGCTACTGCTCTTGGCCGCAGTTTTTACTTTCCTCGCCTATCTGTTTGCAATGGCCTGGCGATGGCCGTCAATCAGCTATCATCACACATCGTGGAAACTCGACGAGGAAGGGCTCGAAATCCACAAAGGCGTTTTTTGGAAACATCAAATTTCAGTTCCACTCGGGCGTGTCCAGCACGCCGATGTCTCACAAGGTCCCATTCAACGATCGTTCGGCCTTGGCACATTAGTTTTGCACACCGCCGGAACACAAAATTCATCGGTGGTTCTTTCAGGACTGAGCCAAACGACAGCCACCGAATTGAGAGACCAGATAATCACTCAGAAGCGAGGTGATTATGTCGTTTGATTTAGAACCACCTGAATCTAATTCACAACCGGTGAATGACGCCGATCAGGACAACGGGCAAACCCCCAACTTATCAACGCATGAAAATCAATTCGGAGCAGACGACGCGGCAATGACGCCCACGGCGCACATGTCGTTCTTGCATCCGACATCTCTGATTTTCGATTTCCTTGCCCACGTTAAGACTTACATCCTGCCCGTTGCCATTGGGCTTTTTTATGGAGCAACCGAAGGCCAGGGGTTCTTATTAATCATCTCGGCAATGTTGGTAATCCCAACACTCCTTCATTCAATTTTCGGTTATTTCACACTTCGTTACTGCATTTCCGACAACCAACTCATCGTCCGAGAGGGGATTCTCAATCGCAACATCCGCACGGTGCCATTGGCGAGAATTCAGAATATTGATTCGGTACAAAACCCATTGCACCGACTTTTGAAAGTTGCTGAGGTTAAAATTGAAACGGCCAGCGGAACGAAACCTGAAGCGGTTCTCCGTGTGCTTTCCGTCGACAAAATGAATTCATTACGGTCTGCCGTTTTTGAAAGTCCCGCATATCTGGCAAAAGTCAGTCAAACGAACACGGCAGTCGGTGATTTACCTGCAGTCAAAAACGGGCCTTCCCAACCAATTAACGAGTTCTCACCCAGCGAATCCGAAGATTTGTTAAAGATTCCAGTTGCCTGGCTAGTCAAAGCAGGATTGGCAAGCAATCGCGGATTGGTGTTGGTCAGTATCTCCCTTGGCGTCATTTCCCAGTTCGCCAACGACAAATTTAACTTCGCCTTCAGTAGCATCGGAAAATTCATTAGAGACGCCAATGGTGCGCCGGAGCTCCCAGATGCCCCTCAGTCTCGCTGGGTCGTTATTGGTCTTTCACTGGCGGCCATGATCATCGTTTTGGGTCTGATCCGTCTTCTCGGTGTCGGTTGGTATATTATTCGGTTTCACGGTTACCAACTTCAACGCAACGGGAACGACCTTCGCATCAGTTGCGGCCTCTGGACCAAAGTAAGCGCCTCGATACCAATTCAGAGAATTCAATTCATTAGCATACACCGATCCTTATTGATGAGGTGGTGGGGATTAGCGGCAATTCGGATTGAAACTGCTGGTGGAGATTCAAGCCAAAATGAAAACTCGACTGAGTCAATTTCCAAGCGGTGGTTCATTCCCGTCATTGCCGAGGACCACGTCACTCACATCATTCAAAGCCTCCGGCCTGATTTAATCTGGGATGAGGCAAACCTTGAATTCCAAACGGTTTCACCGAGAACTACCAATCGACTCGTCCGGCTTGCTTGCATCCAAACAGTGATCGTTACCTTAACTGGGCTGGCAGTCTCCCTCGCGTGGGGCTGGCTTCCCGGTCTAATTCTGCTCCCACTCTTGCTGGCACGTGCGGTCAAAAAAGGAAAATCAATGCAATACGCGAGACGTTCCAACGACGTAATTTATCGAAGCGGTATTTTCAATCGAAAAACGAGCATTACGTTTTTCGACAAAATACAAATACTTTGCATCAACCAATCTCCCTTTGATCGACGCTGGGGCATGGCGACGCTCTGCGTCGATACCGCCGCCGCCGGACCGGCCGGTCATCGCATGCAAATAGCCTACCTCGAAGAGCAATTTGCCCATGACGAATTCAAAGACCTTCGCGTTAGTGCCGCTGGAAGAGAACCCGTATTCGGATAATCGCGCTGGAGCTTCTGCCGACCATTGAATTGGTCTCGTTAGGCCAGAACTCCCTGGACAACCTCTCCATGCACATCCGTCAAACGATACCTACGACCCTGATGGCGGTAGGTTAATCGCTCATGATTAATTCCGAGTAAATGCAACAGGGTTGCCTGTAGATCGTGAACGTGCACCCCATTCTCAATCACATTATATCCGAACTCATCAGTTTTTCCGTATTGGCCACCCGGTTTGACTCCACCTCCTGCCATCCAAAGTGAAAAACAACGAGGATGATGATCTCGGCCAAAATTGCCACCACTGAGTTTCCCCTGGCAATAATTAGTCCGTCCAAATTCCCCCGCCCAAACTACCAAAGTATCTTCCAGCATCCCGCGAGCCGCCAAGTCTTTTACCAGAGCAGCAGAGGGTTGATCCGTTTCCCGACACTGTTTACTTATACCACCAGGCAACCCTCCGTGCTGATCCCAACCTGGATGGTAAAGCTGAATAAATTTCACATCCTTTTCAGCCAGGCGTCTAGCCAAAAGACAATTGGCTGCAAATGAGCCCGGCCTGTGAACATCAGGGCCATACATTTCGAGCGTTTCTTTTGACTCTCCGGACATGTCAACAACTTCTGGAACTGAGGCTTGCATGTTAAAAGCCAATTCGTGCTGAGCAATCCTCGTCTCCAACAGTGGATCAAACTGTTTTTCCAATTGCATTTGATGCAACGCATCAATCGCATCGAGCATTCGCTTCCGACTAGACCGATCGATGCCTGCCGGGTTATTCAAATACAACACGGGATCTTTTCCCGACCGAAATCGCACTCCCTGGTGACGTGCAGGGAGAAAACCACTCCCCCAAAGGCGAGAAACTAGCGGTTGCCCACCTTTATTTTTGGTTACCATTACCACGAATGATGGGAGGTTTTGATTGGCCGTTCCCAGTCCATAACTCAACCAAGCACCGATACTCGGGCGACCGGGAAACTGAGATCCAGTTTGTAAAAATGTTACGCCGGGTCCGTGATTAATTGCCTCAGTGTACATCGAATTAATCACACACATCCGGTCAGCGATGCCAGCAGTGTGAGGCAACAGTTCGCTCATCCACTGCCCAGACTCTCCTTGCTGTTCAAATTTGAATGGAGACCCCACCAATGGAAAACTTGACTGATTGCCACTCATCCCAGTCAGCCGCTGCCCCTTACGAATCGACTCAGGCAATTGCTCGCCCTGAACCTTGTTTAAGTGCGGCTTGTGATCCCAAAGATCGATTTGTGACGGGCCACCACTTTGAAATAAGAAGATGACGCGTTTGGCTTTTGCTGGATGATGCAACTGATCCATTGCACCACCTCTACTGTCATCAGCGGTCAGATCACTTTTCAACAAATCACTCAGAGCGACCGCCCCTAGTCCCATCCCAAATTGGTTGAGAAATCGACGGCGCGGCATTCCGGCGCTGTCCGAATATCCTGTGCATTGATGGCTCATTAACTCTCTACCGTTTAGTTACACATTCATCGTAATTGAACAAAGCATTGGCGACACTTGACCACGCAGCCAGCACAGCTAAATCCTCAGAATCAGCCACTTCAACTGCATCGGAAAAATCGCCGCCAGCAGGCGTCCCATTAATATAAAATCGCACCTGCCCCGATTTCATATCTGTTGTACAGACGAGATGAGACCATTGACCTACTGCCGGAGCTCGGTCCGCCATGCGAACCACACTGCCACAGATAAATCGCAGTCCGCCATGCAAATCGAGCAGCAAACCCGAGCCACCACCGGGAGTAATTTTGTCCCAAATTCGACCAACTCCACCGCGACTTGGCTTAACCCAAGCCTCGAGCGTAAGGCCATTGGGAAACTTGAGATCCGATGAATTTTCAAACACAAAAGACTCACTCAGCTCCTGACTTTCACCGACCGTTTCATTCGACGTTGCTTTGATCGGTTTACGATTGGAGAGTTCAAAATTCCAATTCGCATCCAGGGCCTGATTTCGATCGACTCCGTAGAGCCTGTTGATCTCCTTTGCCGTCAGAACGCGGCCCCATGCACTCGCACGGCCAAATTCTCCTTGAAATTTTTCAGTACCATTCGGCGTTTCCCCAAGCCTAAAATCGTGACCGTTAGCTGGAAATAAAATCTTTAACCCAGACTTTAACTTTCCGTAGTCGCCAAATTTCCCATTCGACAAATACTCAATTGCCGAATCAGGGTTTGCTTGAAAATATTCCAACTGCGTTCGATAAAGCTCTGCGACAACCGACCGCTCCTCTCCCGTGGGGCGTCTCGTAGTCAGCGTCATAAACATCTCATCAATCAACTTCCCCGCCGGTTGCCCCTGATTGTTTGCGATGAGCCGGTGACTCAACCCCCGTGCCGCCTCAACAAATTGAGGACCATTTAACATCGCAAGCGCCTGAAGAGGCGACGAAGTTCGTTCCCGTTTCACCTGACAGACATCCCGCTTTGATGCGTCCAAAACCATCATAACGGGACCTGGCCCAGTTCGCTTCCAGTAAGTGTACAACGAGCGACGGTACAGCCCGTCTCCTCCGTCAGGCTTGACCGGTTTAAAAGAAGCCGCCAACTCGTAAGGCCGGACGGGTGAACCACCCGTTTTATTAATTAACAAACCACTCGCGGCGAGAACATTATCCCGCAACATCTCCGCGGTTAATCGGTAAGAGGGAGCCCGAGCAAGAAGCTCATTTGCAGGATCACGTTTTAAAATTTCGTCGGACACTTGACTCGATTGCCGGTAGACAGATGACATCACCAGTTGCTTCAGCAGACGCTTTACATTCCATCCATGCTCCACAAAATCTAATGCCAGCCAATCCAATAATTCAGGGTGAGTCGGCAGCGCTCCCTGACTCCCAAAATCTTCAGGCGTACGCACAATCCCTTCGCCAAAAACCAGTTGCCAGTAATGATTCACCGCCACGCGAGCGGTTAAAGGGTGATTTGGGTCGACTAACCAACGAGCAAGTCCAAGCCGATTGCGAGGCAAAGCACTCTCCATTGCGGGAAACACTGAAGGCGTAGCCGCAGATACTTTTTCTTCCCGATTCGAATACAACCCGCGTCCTAGAACAAACGCGTCCCTTGGTTGATCCATCTCCCGCATCACCATAATTTCAGTGGCACGATCCAACTCACCACACAATGCCTGGCGAGCAGCTTTTAATTTTGTGCGGTATTGACTGAATGTTTCTGAGTCATTCAGCTCAAGATGCTCGGCGAGCATTTGCAATTGCAAACTAGATACTTCCCCGTTTGCGTTTGAATCTAAAAGAACCTGTTTGAATTGCTCAGGATTATGAGCCAGAGCAACCTCTAAACTCGAAAGCTGACGATCATAAACTTTGAATGAAGAAACCAGCCCATTAGTAAATCCACGATCGCGAAACCGCTCACCAATCGCAATGTTGTTACCACCACCTCCGGTAATATTTTTGGTGAGCTTGTTTTTTACAATCTCGAGTTCCATCTCTTGACCGTCAACAAAAATCGATAGTCCAGCCGCATCGACACTTCCATCGTAAACAACTGAGACATCAATCCACTGATTGAGAGGTATCTCTTGTTTCGTCTTGACCCGCATCGCATTGCCAGGCCAGAAATGAATGAGCGAGGCACTCAGTTTTCCATCTTCGATCAACAACTGATAACCTCGACTTGCGGCATCCGTCCAAGCTCGCGAGCGGTGGAAAATTACCGCTCTCTCTTTTTTATCCGGAGTGTTCATCGACAGACTTACCGAAAATGGTTGGTACCGCGTAAAATTACCCGTCTTCAGTCCTATCGCGTCATCGCCCGAAAGTTTTACCGCTGCATTCCCCCGAGCGTCGGTTGTCTTTTCATTTCCTCCACCGACTGCCTTAAAATCAACCACCTCAACTGGCTCAGTGCCTTTTACCTCGAGCACTTTCTCGAGTTCCTTTCTCCCTCCACCTTGAGACGGGTTTTCAGGACGGTTCCGCTCGATCTCTATCAGGCTTGTTTTTAGCGTCGCCAATTTTTTCTTCTGCTCCGGCTTCAGCAGTCGCAGCGTGGGCGTGGGAGTCGAGTTAGTAAAATAGGAATAAAGCCCTGATTCGTCGATGTTATTGAAATAAGAAAAAAGCTGATAATATTCCTTTTGTGAAAGCGGATCGTATTTATGATCGTGGCATCGAGCGCACTCCAGTGTTAAACCAAGAAACGCCGTGGCAAACGTATGGGTTCGGTCCGCGACGTACTCCACACGAAATTCTTCCTCAACGCTCCCTCCCTCTACCTTCTGAGAATGAAGACGATTAAAAGTCGTGGCTAAAATTTGATCGTCCGTTGCCGCCGGCAAAAGGTCACCCGCAATCTGCTCGGTAAGAAATTGATCATAAGACATGTTTTGGTTAAACGAGCGCACGACCCAATCTCGCCACGGCCAGACAAATCGATCGCGATCCACTTGATAGCCAAAAGTATCGCTGTAGCGGGCAACATCGAGCCAATCCGAGGTCATTCGCTCGCCGTAACGTTCGGAAGCCAACAAGCGATCAACGACTGCTTCATAAGCTTCGTCAGAGGTATCTGCTTTGAAAGCGTTCAACTCCTCGATCGTCGGCGGGAGGCCGGTTAGATCAAAAGTCACCCGTCGCAGCAACACGTTCTTAGAGGCGGGCAACGATGGCTTAAGCTTTTCCTGCTCAAGACGACTTAAAATAAATTGGTCAATCGCGTTGGCACCCCAAACGCTATCCAATTTAGGCAACTGCACTTTTTTGGGCGGCACGAAAGACCAGTGCTGTTCCCACTTTCCTCCTTGAGCAACCCACAACTCAAGCGTCTTAATTTCCTCGGCACTCAAGGACAAATTCGAATCAACCGGAGGCATGTGATCCTCATCTTCCGAGAGGATTCTTTCGATTAGGTCACTTGCTTCCGGTTTCCCCGCGACAACTACCCCTGCGACCCCAGACTCAGTGTCTAATCGAAGATCGGACTCGCGGGTTTCAGCATCGGGGCCATGACAAAGAAAACAACGATCTGAGAGTATCGGTTTCACGTCACGATTGAAATCAACCTCATTATTGTCCTGCAGTGCGAACAGCGACGGAGAGAAAAATTGCTGGGCAAAAAAAACAGAAATCAGACAAAAAAGCCGACCACCATCTCGAACTTTAAATTTCACAGATTTCATTTTCACCAAATCGCTTGGGACTTCTTAGGCGACACTAGAACGTTCTCAGTTAGAACTTCCTCAGTATAACCCATTCCCATCGTTAAGATATAACGAAAAGCAACCCAGACCGCGCAGCAAAACAGTCAGCACATCAGAAAAGCAATCTGCAGCGGAGGACTAGCGAGATAATTCCCGAACAAAGCGACACTAGTTATCGGTTGGCGGCGTCGTTAACAACGAATCAAGATCAGCCAGTTCGAATCGAAAATTTTCATTCAAAAAACCGTTCGTCTTCATTCCGTACTCAAGAAAGCCAAAGGCAGTATTCCGACGCAAAATGGACGCATGAAAATACCACAACTCGGACGTGACATCCGTATCAACCAAAATCGAATAAACAACCTCATCCGAATCGAGCTCGGTCGTGGTGAGCACTGATAGACCACCATCACTTAAGTCTTTCGTGAACCCTAAAGCTAAAACAGAGGGATCTGGCTTACCGTCAACCCACGGACACAGAGCCACAGGAAGACCACGTACATAGCGATTCTCTTGCCGACTCTCATTCGCCCGTAGCAGGGTGGGTGTTGTTAGGTCGACAATGCGGCGCATGTACGGAATGGCGTCGGTCATTCCTTTTTTTGTTCGCGTTGAAAACAGCCCCATTTTTTCCTCTTTCGTATTTTCCGACCCTACTTCCAATTGAAAAATCGCCACTGAAGTGTAGTTTTCAACTCACGCGCTTCGTTTCTATTTTCCTCACGAACCAACTGTGTGTTCCAAAATGGTGAGGGTTATACCGATTTTGCTACCCCAGCAACCAGCAGAGCGATTCACTTGCTACGAAAACAACCTTCAAGCGCCACTTCAGAGACATACAGCAGGGACGAATACAGACAATGATTTCATCTAAGCTGATTCGCTCGCGTTAGAAAGGGCGTTTCAATGCAACCAAGAGAGCGGGGGCATTTTCAATCACCTGCTGACGCGCCGTCGGCATCCAATCTAAAATCCGCTCGTCGAACGGCTCCAGCTTAAGTCGTTTAAAAACGCCACCAATACGAAACGCAACGCCACGATCGGTGCGATAATCGAACAAATAGCGCTCCTGCCGAAACCGCTCAATCCCCGCTACTAACTTATGGGTTGGGCGATTAGCAAATAAGTTGACGGCGTTCTCAACACAAGCCACGTCGACTAATTCAATCTGGTCGTAGAACCTCTCCAGTTCACCGGGAAACTTCTGATCTAGAAACGCATCGAGAAATAGTTCAATCACAACGTGCCCAAAGAACCTCGGGCGTAACGAGTGATTGTCATCAAACACATCCCGGAGTGATACAGAAAATTCCACCACCATTTGGTTGAAAGCAGCGGTTTGATGAAACCACGAATCATCTTGATGATGCTGGACAACCCCGCGGGCCACCTTGGCAATCAGTGGGTCATCCGATTCAGCAAACGCCGACGCGCGGCGCTCGCGAGCACGACACTTTCGATCACAGGCCGATAACCAATCTGGAATACAACAGCCTACGGCGAAATAGGGATCATCTAAAAAAGGCAAAGCATGGGCAAACGAGTTCATCGCGACAAAACAACCTAAAAAATCAACCTGCCGCCCTAAATTCTGCCCGAACACTCACGAAAGCATTCGAAGCTACGATCCCTAAATTTTCACTCCCCGAAAATCGGTTATCTAAACATCTTGCCAACTTCGCGACGCACCGCTTTTCAAAACAGCATCGCAAATCTTTTGTGTTTCGAGAGCTTCACGAAAGGTCGGGCCAGCAGGAGTGCCTGTCTCAAGACCTTTGATAAAATCAGCAACCTGATGAACGAAACTATGCTCGTAGCCAATATTCAAACCCGGCACCCACCAATTACCCATATAAGGGTGATCGCCATCGGATACGTGAATTGATCGCCAGCCACGCATCGGACCTTCAAGCCGATGATCGAAGTATTCTAGTCGATGCAAATCGTGAAGATCCCATTTAATCGAAGCATGTTCACCATTGATTTCGAACGTATAAAGGGCTTTGTGCCCTCGCGCGTATCGAGTTGATTCAAACAAACCCAGCGAGCCATTGTCAAAGTGGCACAAGAATGCACAGGCGTCATCAATCGTTACCTTTTGAACTTCTCCCGTATCCTGATGTACGCGTTCTTTGATAAACGTTTCCGTCATCGCCGATACATCTTTGATCCCACCATTGAGCCAAATTGCAGTGTCGATGCAATGTGCTAACAGGTCACCAGTAACTCCGGAACCGGCAGCGTCGGCATCCAATCGCCACAGCGCTTCACCACCTTGGGGCAGGTCTTCCGAGATTGTCCAATCCTGTAAGAAATTAGCTCGGTAATGAAAAATTCGACCAAGGTTCCCACTGTCGATAATATTTTTTGCGAATGTCACTGCAGGGACGCGTCGGTAGTTGTACCAGACCATATTATTGACACCAGCTTTTTCAACCGCTTCACACATCTCCTCACCCTCAGCAACATCCATCGCAATCGGTTTTTCACACAGAATCATCTTGCCCGCTTCTGCGGCCGCAATTGAAATTTCTTTGTGGAGATTGTTAGGCACGCAAATATCGACCGCATCAATATCGTCACGGGCAATCAAAGCACGCCAGTCAGTCTCCACCGACTCATAGCCCCAATTGTCCGCAAACTCCTGAGCCTTCTCTGCGTTGCGAGCGCAAAGCGCCTTCAAGACTGGCTCGTGCTCAAGCTCGAAAAAATTTCCCACGGTCGCGTATGCGTTGGTATGAGCCTTGCCCATGAATCCGTAACCGATCATTCCAATATTAAGCGGCTTTTTGGCCATGTTTCCGATTCCTCAAGAGTTAAAATTCATCTGTGACTTTTTAATTAGGCCAACTTTCGCAACCGCGAACGACCTTGCAACCGAACCATCGCTTCACTCACGAGGGAAACAAAATGATTTCCCCTCAGGCAATACTTGAACAGTATTTCTCTAGCCGTGAGCTTCCTGAACAGCAATCATCGACGCCAGAATCGTATTCCACGTTTCAGGCGATTCCAGCATTGCGTTCGGGAACATGCATCCATCCCAACAAATGTGCTGGATTCCTCTCGATTCGGCATCTTGTAACCAGTACTTAGAACACTCGACGATGTCCAGCTTTCCATTGGGGTCGTCGGCAGGACAGTGTTTCCCTGTTTTATCATGGTCGCCAGCACCGTGGACTTCACCATCGTTTTGAGCTACGTGAAAATCAATCGTCCAAGGTCGCAACTTATCCGTCATCGTTTTGTAGGCAGCCCAAAACTCTTCCTCTGAATAACCGTCCTGCAACAGAGCATGCTCAGGGGCGTTGTACCCCATCAGGTAAAGGTAAGTGTGAGCGAGGTCGGCTTGAAAACCAAGTGTTTCAGGCATTCCGACTTCCTCAAGCAGGTCGAGCATGTCTTTCCAAGAATGCATCCCGGCCCAGCAGATCTCTCCCTCAGCGGCAAGTCGCTCGCCATGGTCAGCTGCAATCTTAGCGGCCTCTTTGAACGTGGCGGCGATCTTCGCTGTGTTAGCACCCGGATTTTCTCGCCATTGATCTACTCCAAATTCGGCGGAATCAATTCGAATGCTTCCGTACGACCGAACGCCATGATCATTGAAAACGCTGGCAATATGGCAAGCCTTTTTAACGGCGCTTAAAAACTTGTCGGTCGCCTCCGTGTCTCCCATCGCACTGTCACCGACAGTGCCCGGCCACACCGGGGCTACCAGCGTACCGACATTCAACCCCTTGCTCTGAATTAGATCCGCGATGCCACGCAATTCGTCTTCCGACGCATCTGGATCGGTGTGGGGTAGAAACAGAAAATAGTCAACGCCTTCAAATTTTCGGCCATTCACTTCCGCCGCTACGGTCAGATCGAGCATTCGCTCAAGACTGATTGGCGGTTCCTGACCCTCATCCGTTCCCTTGCCAACAAGTCCAGGCCACATCGCGTTATGAAGTTTTAGTTGGTTGCTCATCTGTTCCCTTTTTATCTATTCTGACGTAAATCAGGTGATTGATTTGTTATCTAACGAGTTCGAGGCATGGTGATCCGCTGATCACGCTTTATGTCCACCAACCGGCGGCAAGTCATCCCACGTGTTTGGACCAAAATATCGCAGCCCAACCAATGGCTCAGAACCATTGTTCTCAACTTCGACCCCGCCCGATGCCGCATGGTGCGAAATAAATACTTCATCCTCACTAAGCTGACCGTAACGCATGATCACCGGAGTCTGTAAATCAAGCGATCCGAGACGCCCTTTGCCTTGTACCGTAATCCAACTGCTTGCCCCAGGATCTTTCAATGTGCATTTGCAACCGGGATCCACCGTCAATTCGCGAGCCGTAAATAATTGCTCACCGTCAACAGTTCCGTAAACAATCCAGCGGTCACACCAACCCGGTCCCTGATCAGCAACAATCGGTTCTAAATAATTGTTGTCCTTAAAATTCGGATCAACATTTTTTTCCCAATCGAGCTGCCCAATAATAAAATCAAGATCCTGATGCTTCTCTTCTGGCATGTCCTTAACCAACAGCGACCACGGAACATACCGCCCTTCAACAATGTTTTGAAACATGCCAAAAACGTCACTGCCCCATTGTGGTTCATAAGTACACAATGAACCGGGAGCATGCAGGACTCCCGGCGGAATCAACCACCCGGTTCCGCGTTTCAGTCGATAAGCCTTCGACAGGTCGAGAATACCATTCTCTCCCTTGCTCCAGTTCTCAAGACACTTCCGAAGATCGTCTTTTGTCGTCCCCGGTTCCAGCCCCATAAACGTGTGAGGAAAATTATTATCACAATTGTTGTACTGAGGCGGGAAATAATAACTCTCCGGTTTCCCCTCCTGGCCAACCAGGGCTGCATCGTCAAAACTTTGATGCATGTGATGGGGAATAGGCCCCATGTTGTCAAAAAACTTTGAATACACAGGCCACTTTTTGTATTTGTCCCACATTTGGGAGCCAATCAAAGCCGCCCCGGATTCGTCAACTGCATCTCGAAGAAGGAACGCTTCCCCCTCAAAACGACAAAAACTTAAACCCTCGGTTGCTTCTCGATTTTCGTTGGCACATTCTGTAGTGCTACCAAACCAACGCTCATCGATCCCGCCTCGCTCAGCCCCCATGGCATAATAATCATCTGGATGCAGTCGAATCCGCTTCCCGGGGTGTAGAAAGCTCCTCGGAACCCAAGTCGGTGTTAGCCGCAAAAGCCCTCCCGTCGCATCCATGGCTCGGTCAAGAATTTGACGCACGTTGTCAGTTGAGGTTACCGGTAAAGACTGCGAAGAGACCATATCTAATTATTTTTCGAACAAGGACATGCGTAAACGAAGTAAAAGTTTTAAGCTGTTTTTGGAAGCTCTGCAAGCATTTACCAGCTAGTAACTTTTTCTTCAACACGAGAGTGAAAAAAAACATGAATTCCTGCACTACCGACCTCAGCGCCCTTTCTTTTAACTCCCAACAAAGTTTCAGTGGAGGCTCCCAAGCTCTCGGTTGGGATTTTCAACGAATGGGGGCAGGGCAGAGCTGCGGAGTGGAAAAATTGACGATTCGCTGTGGCAGCAAGTCAATCGATATTCTCCCAACACGAGGGATGGGGATTTGGCGAGCCAACGACGGCGATGTGCGGTTCGGCTGGGATTCACCGGTTTCTGGCCCCGTTCATCCAATATGGGTCGACGTAAACGAACCAAGCGGCCTCGGGTGGCTCGACGGCTTCGACGAAATGCTGGTCCGATGCGGACTGGCCAGCAACGGAGCCCCTGAATTTGACGCCAACGGCCAACTCATCTGGCCGCTGCATGGTCGAATCGCAAACTTACCGGCCAGCCAATTAAGTGTTGCGGTCAACGAAACAGAAGGCAGAATCACAGTAAGGGGAACGGTTGTTGAAAACCGATTCCACTTCCACCGCCTTCGCCTGGAAACAACAATCAGCATGCAGCTTGATTCGGCTGAAATTTCGATCACCGATTGCGTTACCAACCTCTCTGACCGACCAGACAACATCCAGATGCTGTACCACAACAACTTTGGCTCACCTATCCTCGAAAAAGGAAGCCACTTTTTCGCACCCGTGAAAAAACTTGTCCCACGCAATCCACATGCAGCATCCGGACTGGATCATTGGAATCAATTCGACGCTCCCGATCCTAACTACGCAGAGCAAGTTTATTTTATGGAACTCGCTGCCGATGCCAAACAAGAATCACTCGTCATGCTCAGTAACGCCCAACAGTCGCAAGCTGTTACGATCCGCCACAACACATCTCAGCTACCTTTTTTCTCACTTTGGAAAAACACGGTCGGCACATCAGACGGATATGTCACAGGCCTTGAACCAGCAACGAACTTCCCCAACCCCCATTCCTTCGAAAAGCAACATGGCCGCACCGTCCACCTTGCCCCGGGGCGTGACCATACAATGGAATTGCACATCGGCCTTTTAACGGAACCAGAGCCCATCCAATCCGCACTCGCGAAAATTGAAACTCTGCAACCAGAAACAACTGAAATCCACGACGCTCCGACCGACGACTGGTGCTCACCCTAAGCAACGGAAAAAGAAAACTGAAGTACTTGCTAAATCGCCCAATCCATTTCCGGAAAATAGTTTATTGGCGAGTCTTAGTGTTTATATTCGATTTCCTGCCCGAGCACTGAAGAATCAAATTGAGACTGGCCATCTTCTACCCGAAAGACCTGGCGTCCCATCACCCATGTCGCGATTGGCCATCCCGTCAGCTCAGTACCATGCCACGGAGACCAGCCACATTTAGTTTCCTGATTTTCATTGAGGACAGTTTGTGTCAGGTTGAGATCAACCAATGCCAAATCGGCATCATAGCCAACCTCAATCTTTCCTTTGTTTTTTATTTGCCATACTCTCGCCGGTTCAGCGGACATCCACTTCACCACTTGCTCCAAAGTACATTTCCCCTGGCCCACCTGGTTGAGCATCAATGCCAATGAGTTTTCAACGGCAGGTAGCCCCGATGGGCACTCGGGATAAGGTTGCTGCTTTTCCTCGAGAGTGTGTGGAGCGTGATCCGTAGCGATGACTGTGATCACACCGTCAAGCAACGCCTGCCATAATTTCTGATTGTCGGTTTCGGTTTTGATGGACGGGTTCATCTTGACCAAAGACCCGAGCGACGCGTAATCCTCCACATTAAAAAACAAATGATGAGGACAAACTTCGGCAGTAATCAAATCACCTCCAGCAGCAATTAAATCGATCTCAGCCGCTGTCGAAACATGCAGCACATGGAAAGGATGTTGATGGCGGATGGCAAGATCAATAGCCCGCTGCGTTGCAATAAAAGCCGCTCGATGGTCGCGAACACGGGAGTGGTCTGCAATATCTTTTGAACTTGCATAACGAGCAGCATTTTCCCGGACGGTTGTTTCGTCCTCGCAGTGGGCGCAAATTGGCAGACTGGTCTCTGCAAAAATAGTCTCTAGCGCAGCCTGCTCATCAACCAAAAGGTTACCCGTACTCGATCCAATAAAGATCTTAATTCCGGGGGTTCGCCGGGCGTGCCGAAGTTCACTGACATTGTCAGTAGTTGCCCCGATGTAGAACCCGTAATTAACAAGCGAACGAGTTTGGGCCAATTTTAATTTGTCGTGTAATACATCCACCGTCACCGTATTGGGGATTGTATTGGGCATTTCCAAAAAGCTTGTCACTCCCCCCTTCGCACAGGCCCGTGAAGCATGGACGAGATCTTCTTTGTGGGTCAATCCCGGTTCACGAAAGTGAACCTGGTCATCAATCACTCCCGGTATTAAATGCTTTCCACTCGCGTCGACAGTCTGGTCAACCGCCGTCTGAATCGCTGCATCAATCGCCGCAATCTTCGTTCCGTC
Organism: Mariniblastus sp.; assembly: GCA_029251085.1. Classification (GTDB taxonomy): domain Bacteria; phylum Planctomycetota; class Planctomycetia; order Pirellulales; family Pirellulaceae; genus Mariniblastus. Next base: position 69,040 of record JAQXDZ010000033.1, on the reverse strand, counting down.
AATTAACACAGAGGTTTCAACCGATCCCTCCGGTAAAACAACCACAGCATTTTTTATCAGCGTTTTCATCTCTAAGACCTTGTAGAACCATCACTCCAATACCTTGCGACTCAGCTAGATCATACGAATTGGCTGCTGATTTGTCTGCAGGACTGATCTGTCCAGCACCTCTGCCGTCTAATCAGCACACCCGCAGTACGGGTTGGAAATCTCCGGTTTCAACGCCATACTTATTCCCGAAGTCAGAAAACAACGCCGCAGGAAGCAAAGCCCATGCAGGACGAAATCTTTGAAAAACTTGGCCAATTTTATCTGGGCAAACAATACGACATGGATCGCCGCGAGCGAACCGAACAACACCTGCTTTACGACTCTCGCGATCTCTGCACGCACGCCGTTGTCGTCGGCATGACCGGAAGTGGGAAAACAGGATTGTGTATTGACCTGCTCGAAGAAGCCGCAATGGACAACATCCCGGCAATCGTTATCGATCCCAAGGGTGACATCTCAAACTTGCTCTTAACCTTCCCCGAGCTCAGCACAGAAGAATTCCTTCCTTGGATCGATGAAGGCCAAGCGGATCGGAAAGGGCTGTCCAACGAGGAGTTCGCAACTGCCGAAGCAGACAAATGGAAAAAAGGATTGGCCGGATGGGGCCAGGATGGTAACCGCATTAAAAGAATGCGGGAAAAAGTTGAGATGCGTATCTACACCCCCGGCAGCAATTCCGGGCGACCGCTCAACATTTTGAAATCATTCGCTGCGCCTGCTCCTGAAATCGTCAATCAGACAGACTCACTCAACGAAAGAATCAGCGCCGCAGTATCGGGCCTGCTGGGACTAATCGGCATTGACGCTGATCCAATCAATTCATCTGAACACATTTTAATCTCTAAAATTCTCGACCACTACTGGAAACAGCAACAGGACTTAGACCTAGCGAGTTTGATTCAACAAATCTTAGACCCGCCATTCGAACGTTTTGGAATTTTGGAACTGGAAGATTTTTTCTCCAAAAAAGATCGTCAAGCACTGGCGATGACACTCAACAACCTTCTTGCATCCCCGTCGTTTTCCAGTTGGATGCAAGGAGAGCCGATCGATATTAAAAGCATGCTGCATACCGATTCCGGCAAACCGTGTATCTCAATCATCTCAATCGCACACTTGTCAGAAAACGAGCGAATGTTCTTCGTGACGCTCGTCCTTAATGAAATGGTCACCTGGATGCGATCTCAGGCCGGCACCTCAAGCTTACGGGCGATCCTGTACATGGATGAAGTTTTTGGGTACTTCCCTCCTTCCAAAAACCCACCTTCCAAACAGCCGATGCTGACCCTTCTAAAACAGGCCCGCGCCTACGGACTGGGTTGCGTCCTCGCCACCCAAAACCCAGTCGACCTGGACTACAAAGGGCTGTCAAATGCAGGCACGTGGTTTTTGGGACGCCTCCAAACGGAACGAGATAAAATGAGAGTCCTTGAAGGGCTTGAGGGAGCTTCCACCCACGCTGGCTCAAGCTTCGATCGCGGACAAATGGAAAAAACTCTCGCTGGACTCGGAAGTCGCGTTTTCCTTATGAACAATGTCCACGAAGATCATCCAGTTATTTTCGAAACTCGATGGGCGATGTCCTATCTTCGAGGTCCACTGACGCGCAAGCAGTTGCAGAAACTAACACAACAACACACCCCCGTTTCGTCTGATGATTCGCAAGTCAAAACAGAAATCCCCGCAACTTCGTCCCCCCCAAAACTTTCAAGCCCCACTGTCCAGCAATCTCCAACCCTTGCAGCAACACAAATCCAGGCGATGATCCCAAGTTCGATTCCGCAACTCATTGTTCAACCCTCAAACACCGTCAAACCCTCTGATCGCGTTGTCTATGAACCGGGTTTGCTTGCGACCGGACGACTTCATTACGTCAGAGCTTCTTATAAGATTGATCAATGGCTCGACCGGTCGTTGTTAACGTTTATTCAGGCGGGGGAAATGCCCAACGAAGTCTGGGAAAAATCAAAACAGGTCTCGGCGCCATTCAACACCAATCCCAACTCGGTAGATGAACTCACACTCTCAACCCCTGCTCCAGACTTACAAGCCTCAAAAAACTACACGCAATGGAAAAAATCTCTCGTTGACTTCTTGTACCAAAAACACGAACTCAAGCTGTGGAAATGCGAGGAACTAAAACAATACTCCAATGCAGAAGAAACGCTCGGCGAATTCAAAGTACGCATTGAACAAATGGCGTCTGAGCACCGTGATGGGGAAGTAGACAAACTTAGACAAAAACATGAAAAACGGTTCGCCACGCTCGAGGGAAAAATCAAGCGAGCAGAAGAAAAAGTCGAAATTCAAACCGAGCAATATGAACAAAGCCGCACCTCTTTGATGACCACCCTCGGAACCACCCTCGTCGGTGTCTTGATGGGGCGGAGATCAACTCGCAACGCATCTTCATCCGTCCGCTCTTACAGCCGATCCTCGAAAGAAAAATCAGATATAAAACGAGCCGAGGACAAGCTCAAGGAACTTGAATCCGAAATCAAAACCTTGAATCAAGAATTCGAAGAAGACGTAAATCGCCTAAGTAGCAAACTGGCCATTGAAAATCTGGAATACACAGAACATCAACTAGCGCCTCGCAAAAGCGACATCTCAATTGTCAACTACGCGATCCATTGGCTTCCGTTTCGCGTTAATTCGCAGGGCGATCTGGAGCAGCTATTTTAACCTGCAACCGCTCAACAGGGTTTATTGGGGTGTCCGCTCACGAGTCACCTTCCCTTCAGCCCAGCGTTTCAGGCCAGCTAGTCGATCTTTGCCCAATTCAAAATAAATGAAGGGCAACGATCCCAAGTGGTCCCTAAACACATCTCCGCAATCAAGTTGTTCAGTTTTCGGGTCAACCAATCCCTGATCAATCATCTCCAGCAACAGTAATTCCGAGATTTGCTGGTGCCCAAAAATGGTTGGATGAACATGATCCAGCAGCGATTCTCGGCCGGGAATCCCGTCAGGGGCTACCGTTTCAAAAAATGCCTTGACGTCTACCACTGACACCGCATTACCCTTTGCTACACGGTCAATGGCAGTGTACATCGGCTCCACAATTCGCAGAGGACAAACATCTTCCTCTTTAGCTAAAATTAAATGACGCTTTGCAGATTCGAACTGCTCCAACTGCTGATAGGCTTGCCCCAATCGATAATGCGCGCCCGCATGCCGGGGATTAATTTCAACTAGGCTTTCCAACTGCGATTTCATCTGGGGCCACCCCACTCGCGCTCCTGACCCTTGGTTTAACGCGTCCCATTCAGATTCGAATCTTGAGCGTTGGGCATCGGTCATACTCGACGAATGCTCGCTTTTAAATGGCGAGGCGTCCCTTAAATTCGTGACGGGATTACACAGAATCAAAGGAACATCTACCGCTTGAATCGCTCGAACCATCCCATTGAGATTTTGTTCGAAATGCTCAATCACATTCTTTCGCCAAAAATCATCTCGTTCATACTGCTCCAGACCACCTCGAAAATCCAATCTCGCTTCGACATCCGCGGGCAAGACATTTTCCGGATCGACAGGCTGAGGCTTTGCCTCCATCATGCTCGCTCTTAAAAAGCTGTAAGTCCGAACTTTAGAGAGCCGATCATGCGTGCGTCCGATCCAACTAGGTGCTGTTTTTATCTGGCTGTAGGTACGATCTTCCAGAAACTCATTTTGACCGGTGTAAAGCACAATTAAATCAGGCTCGTATTCGAGAACCTCTTTAACAATGGGAACCAGTCGATAACTCGCGTAGGACACTCCACCACAATTTACGACCGTCCATTTTTTCGTGGAATCAAGTGTCTCAAGCCGCAACTGAAGCCATTTTGGAAAAGATGTATCGGGAGCAAAAGGACGCCCCTGAACCGTCGATCCCCCAATACAAAAAACACGAAACTCGTTGTCTGCTTTCGTTGCCGGGAACTTTGCCTCGCAAAACAAGGGCATTCGATTGGACGCAATCTCGTATTCACTCCCCTCCGCACTCAGCTCAAAAAGGGGGCGAATTTCGGTGAAGCCAATGTAGGGGTCGGTGATCGCATCCGCACTCTGCCAACCGACCCCCCAAAGCGTTAATTCAAACAACAAAAACGGCAACAGGCCAATGACGATCGCACCGACTCGAAACAAGAGCGAACGTTTCCACGATTTTGTTGAACCTACCTCGATATCCGACACTCCATCTCCTCACCCAATTTCCCAATAGCTTGCAAGATTCCTCCACCACCGGAGTTCCTCCCAACGCAGCCAGAAGTATAATCCAGTTTTACATTGTCATGCGAGCAGTAACGATCCAATGTCCGTAATTCTCGGCATCTCCGCTTTTTATCACGACTCCGCTGCCGCCTTGGTGATCGACGGAGTCGTGGTCGCGGCTGCCCAGGAAGAACGTTTTACGCGAAAAAAACACGATTCCAATTTTCCTCGCCAGGCCATCGCCTTCTGCCTGGCTCAAGCAGGCCGCGAGATTGAAGAACTCGATCACGTCGTCTTCTATGAAAAACCGTTTTTAAAATTTGAACGCATCCTTGAGACACATCTTGCCAACGCTCCCCGCGGTCTGGACTCGTTCATGACTTCGATTCCCATCTGGCTACGAAGTAAACTGTACATCTCGCGAATCATCTCCAAGGGCCTGGAAGGACGATACAAAAAGCGAATTCTCTTTGTCGAACACCATCAATCGCACGCCGCCAGCGCGTTCTTTCAATCTCCGTTTAAAGAAGCCGCAATCCTCACCGTCGACGGGGCAGGAGAATGGACAACGACAGCGATCGGAATGGGAGCTGACTCAAAAATCCAACTCCAACACGAACTCCACTTTCCCGACTCACTTGGGTTGCTCTATTCGGCCTTTACCTATTTTTGCGGATTTCGAATCAACAGCGGAGAAGGCAAACTAATGGGGCTGGCACCCTTCGGCACGCCCGACTATGTGGAAGCGATTCTTGAGAACCTAATCGATTTGCAATCCGATGGATCATTCCAGCTCAATCAGGAATTCTTTGATTATTGCACCGGAAGAAAGATGACTTCGTCAAAATTCAACCAACTTTTTGGCGGCCCGCCAAGAACGCCCGAATCTCCCATCACCCAGCGAGAAAAAAACCTGGCGGCATCGATTCAATTGGTTACCGAATCCGCCCTGCTAAAAATTGCCAATCACCTCTATGAACTAACACAATGCGACCATCTCTGCATTGCCGGAGGCGTTGCCTTAAACTGCGTTGCCAATGGAAAACTGCTCCAAGCAAGCCCGTTTGAAAAAATCTGGGTCAATGCCGCCCCCGGAGATGCCGGAGGCGCTATCGGTGCAGCCCTGTTTACTTGGCATCAAATTCTCGAAAACCCGAAAAGCAGCAACGTCACCAGTTCTCCGTTCCTCGGCCCAGAGTACTCCGACTCCCAAATTCGCAGCGTCTTAAAGGGATACAACGCTAGTTTCCAAGAACTCTCTTCTGACGAATTGACGGATACTGCCGCCAGTGATCTGGCGCGCGAGAAAATCATCGGTTGGTTTCAGAATCGCATGGAGTTTGGCCCCAGGGCGTTAGGTAACCGAAGTATCCTCGCAGATCCCCGCCCTCAAACCGTGCAAGATGAATTAAACCGAAAGGTCAAATTCCGAGAACCATTTCGCCCGTTTGCCCCCGTCATTCTTCAGGAAGAATCTGAAAAATGGTTTTCAACCAGCCAGTCATCGCCGCTAATGTCGTTCGCCGCCCACCTGCATTCTACGGTACCGAAAACCAAATTCCCCGGAATCACGCATGTGGATCGCTCATCTCGCATCCAAACAATTGCGTTATCCGACAACCCAATTCTTCACCAACTACTCGATCGGTTTCGGAATGGGACCGACTGTCCCATGCTCGTGAACACTAGTTTCAATGTTCGTGGAGAGCCAATCGTTTGCTCGCCGGATGATGCGTATCAATGTTTCATGAAAACCAACCTCGATGCTTTGGCGATCGGGAACTTCTATCTAAGAAAACAGGATCAACCCGAATTTAACCACGAGACTGGACCCAAAAAACAAAAAACCACTTGGCCAAACCGCGTTTCCAACGCATGGCAGATAATCACTTTTCCAATGAGGTGGGTCGTATCAAAAACAGCTTTACTACTGGTTTACTACCTTTGCATTTGCCCTATCAGCCTCCTAGTCTACCGACTGAAAATTAAAAACAAATCGATCCCTGTTTCACAAACAGGTGAGAAAACGATATCTTACTGGCGTCCCCGCAAGCCCTCCCCCAATAAAACCAGCTATTTTAGACAGTATTGATTTCGTGAATCCCGACCAGCAAAAAAACAATAAACCAGCGACGTTTCTGGAAAAATCGAAATCCAGGCAACCTAACGTATTCACCGAATTTGGCGACTTCTTGATTCACAACAAGAAATGGTGGCTGACTCCAATTTTCTTTATCCTGCTTTTATTCAGCCTCTTCATTGCCCTCACGGGAACTGCCATCGGCCCATTTATTTACGCTTTTTTTTGAACCACCATTTTAAAAGACGTTCAACGAACCATGTTAGCAATCGACGAGCACCCGCTGCTTGAGACCGCAGTTGTGATTACTGAATTCGATCAGCCGATCGGTGAAACCTCATCTCCAGTCGCGATTGTCGAAAAACTTGCGTTCCCTTTAGAAGTTCCTATCGCCAGCGAAGCCGACGTCAAATCTCACGTCCGTGACATGCTCCGATTCGGAGGCTACAAACCAACCGGCCGAGGTAAGCCAGCATCAGAATATCTTCGGCAGGCAGTAGAAAAAAGCAGATTATCTGGCATTAATCTTCCAGTGGATATCTGCAATGTCGTATCCCTCCACAGTGGCCTGCCGATCAGCGTTATCGATCTGGATTTGGTGTCCGAGCCGCTAACAATTCGCATTGCTCCGGAAGATACGAACTATGTGTTTAATCAAACAGGACAAACAATAAAACTGGATGGGTTGTTGTGCCTCTTCGATGATCAGGGAGCATGCGCGAACGCCGTCAAAGATTCACAGCGCACGAAAACATCCTCCGAAACCAAGAGAACCCTCTCAATAATTTGGGGCACCCAGTCGCTCCCAGGCTACACCTCAACCGTCTCTCAATGGTACTGCAAATTACTCAACGATTTCGGGACGACTCAATTCGTTTGAACCATCTTCTAACCTTCAGATCAGGAAAACGACCGAACAAGTCTCAGCAAGTTCGCTTCACAAACCCTTACCGAAACAAGGACAAATAAAACAAAAAGAGACGAGCCTCAGCGCTCGATGTTGCGGGACATGCGAAACGCCGAAACCCGCCTCAAAGCACCGTTTAGCCAGCGTGTTCAGCTCGACCGAATAGTCGATTCCAAAACTTGAACCCCCGATTCGTTTAGAAGTTTCGAACTGGTTTTAGACCGATGCCGAATACCCACTACCAAATTTGCAACTGTGTAAAACGGAATACAAAATGCCAAATCCCCCAAGACTTCAATTAAAGCTCTGGCATTTATTTGTCGGTCTCGCCCTGATTTCACTTGGGCTTTGGCTCACAACTCAGTACGGCATCTCTCAAGGCGAGATCGAAATCATCGAGTGTGAAGACTGGAATGGGTTTGAAATGTCCGAAGAGCGTTCAATCCTCGAAGTCTCAAAAATCCAATTCCGTTTTTCAGAGCCTGCCAGCCTAACGCAGAATTCGCAAACCAATCTATTCCTGAAAGAGCATGTCTGGCTCGATTGCACCAACATCAATGTTGGGAAAAAAGTGAGATTCAAATACAGAAGCAAGCCACTGCCCTGGGCTCAGAGCGAAACCCCCACGCAGGGCGTGTTAACAGAACTTGGCTTACGACCGAGCGACGTCGAGGAACTCATTACCGAATCGCTAATGCCCTCAGGCTAATTTAATTGCGATCGCGTCGCCGCCAACCAAACCGCGCGCAGAGCACAGCAGGCAGAAGAACCTTGGCAGGAAATCAAATCGCCACTACTAAAATGGCAAATCAAAAGAAACTATCTCGGTAGCAATTAGCCTAGTTCGCTTTTTCAATTGCTCGCTTCATCGCAGCGCCCATATCAGCTGGACTGCTTGCAACTTCGATCCCAGCAGCCTCTAAAGCGGAGATTTTCTCCGCCGCAGTTCCTTTGCCGCCACTGATGATCGCACCGGCGTGTCCCATGCGTTTTCCGGGAGGTGCGGTTCGCCCGGCGATGAACGCTGCCACGGGCTTGGTGATGTGTTCCTTGACATACGCGGCGGCCTCTTCTTCGGCCGTTCCACCGATCTCACCCATCATCAGAATTGCTTCCGTTTCATCATCGTCCTGAAACATTTGCAGGCAGTCGATGAACGACGTTCCCACGATCGGATCTCCACCAAGTCCAACACAAGTGGTTTGCCCAAGCCCTAAATTTGACGTTTGCCAAACCGCTTCGTAGGTCAGGGTGCCCGAACGGCTCATGATTCCAACACAACCCTTTTGGTGAATGTAACCAGGCATGATTCCAATTTTACATTCATCGGCTGTGATGACACCCGGGCAGTTTGGCCCAACCAAAACAGAATTAGATTGTCTAGCGGCGTCATAAACCCGCACCATATCAATCACCGGAACACCTTCCGTTACGGCAATCACAACTTCGATTCCCGCATCAATCGCTTCGAGAATTGCATCCGCTGCGAAAGGCGGCGGCACAAAAATCATCGTAGCATTTGCTCCCGTTTGCAGTCGGGCTTCCTCGACGGTGTCAAAGACTGGCAAGCCGGCAACCGTTTGTCCGCCCTTACCAGGCGTTACGCCACCCACCATTTGCGTACCGTAATCCAGGCACCCGCGTGTGTGGAATTCACCGACGTTCCCGGTAATGCCCTGACAAATGACCTTAGTATCTTTGTTGATGAGGATGCTCATTGATCTTCCGCGTATGATTGATTTTTTAGAAACAGCTTATTTTTAGTAACTTGCATTGCAGAGGGTTTTCAAAACACCCGGCAACTCGTCTTTGATGAGAATTAACCCAGTGTCGCAACGACTTTTTCAGCAGCGTCACCCAGATCGGTAGCAGTCACCAACTCAACGTCAGATTCCTCTAAAATCCGGCGTCCTTCTTCCACTTCGGTTCCTTCAAGCCGGACGACCAAGGGAACGGTGAACCCGACCGACTTGGCAGCCACCACGATTGCCTCAGCGATCGTGGTGCACTTCATGATGCCGCCAAAAATGTTTACTAAAACCGCTTTAACATTGGGGTCAGACAAAATGATTCGAAAAGCTTCCGTCACCTGATCTGCATTAGCACCACCACCGACGTCGAGAAAGTTCGCAGGCTGGCCACCATGAGTCTTGATAATGTCCATCGTGCTCATCGCCAAACCAGCTCCGTTGACGAGGCAACCAATGTTACCCTCCAACTTGACATAGCTAAGCCCTGCCGCTGAGGCACGTACTTCAGATTCTTCCTCTTCCGAAAGATCCCGCATTTCTTCCCATTCCTTGTGCCGAAAAGCAGCGTTGGAATCGAAATTAATTTTAGCATCCAAAGCAACGAGGCCGCCGTCCCCTGTGACCACCAATGGATTGATTTCCATCAAACTACAATCAGTATCAACGTAGAGCCGGCAAAGCGCTTTCATGAACTTGTCAGCAGCGCGAACCGATTTGCCCTCAATCCCAAGCTTCTTGCAAAGCTTTCGGACTTGGTAACTTTCAATTCCCTGAGCCGGATCAAAACGCTCTTTAAAGATTTTTTCAGGAGTCTCGTGGGCCACCTTTTCAATCTCGACGCCACCCTCCTGCGAGCACATCAAGACCGGCTGTTTATTCGCACGGTCGAGTACGATTCCGAGGTACAGCTCACGAGCAATGTCGCAGCCCGCCTCAACAATAACTTGATTTACCTTCTTCCCATCAGGTCCGGTCTGGATCGTTACCAAATGGTTGCCCAACATAGCAGCAGCAGCTTCGCGAGCTTCGTCGGCTGATTTAACCAACTGGACACCGTGCTGCTCGGGCTTCTCGATAAAGGTTCCCTTTCCTCGACCGCCGGCATGGATCTGCGCTTTTACAACGGCAACCGCTCCCCCAAGCTCAGTGAAGGCCGCAGCGGCTTCTTCTGGAGTCCGCGAGACTCTGTTTTCGAGAACGTTCACGCCGAACTGTTGGAATAACTGCTTACCTTGATACTCGTGTATTTTCATCTTATTACATTCAAAATGTTGGGAGATAAGCCGCGGATTATATGAAAAGTTGATTTGGGCGGTCAACCGGACACACCGCTCAAATTTTACCGCGAAAAATCAAGAACCGCTCTGAAATCTAAGTTCCCAATAATCCTTAAAACCCTCAAGCTTGAGTGCGAATTCATCTTGTAAACAAGTTCATCCCGATGAACCAGTATCGACTTCCATTGTATTTGTGCCGGAATTTGAACATGAATCAACATCCCAAAAACAAACCGGCGGTTCCATTTGATGTGACTTCCGAGCAGGCTCAGACGAAAAAGGCCTCGAAGCCCAAGCTTCGCACCCCCGAAGAAATTGCGTTTACCGCACAAGAACTCGAAAAAAACATCTCTCGTTTATCCCAAAACGTTCCGCCACCTTCAAACCCTCCGATTCCAGGTAACCCACCGTCTCAAAATTTTGACGCCCTCGACTACGTTTCACTCTCCTTGTCGTCACCTCAAAGTACCGAACGCAAACCTGCCGCTGGTGAACCGATAGAAAACGCCCCTAACGTCGACCCCTATATCGACCCATCCGAGTTGGCGAAACCTGATTCCAAAAATCCTTACAACGCCATCCCTGATCAATTTTCAACAGCGGGCCTGAGTCAATCGCCAGCCACAACCAGTCCCCACGAGCCAGTCTCGCCGCTTCATGAACTCCCCTTAAATAACACGCAATCCGAAGCTCCCCGTAAAACGACGAAGACGGGCGATGTCCCCCAACGCCCCTTGGAAAAACAAAACAACATGCCAACTCAAGAAGCATTCCCAACAGCCACGTGGTTTTCCGACCCCCTATCAGTCATTACGCCCCGCACCAATACTCCCACAGAACCGCATCCAATCGTCGCTGATTTGAAACCTGAACCTAGTGAGCCCCTACACGACATTAGAAATTTCCGCGATTCCGCCAGTGGAAAAATCGAACTCATCAGAGGAGCCTACCGTGCAGACTCCGAATCTCAAGCGATTCAATCTCCACCTCTACAACCCATTGAAAAAACTGACTCAAAAATCCATTCAAAAACTGCAAACTCAAAGAGCGAAGACATTTTTGACAAGGACGAAGTTTTTCTCGCTCGTACTGGCGACGTCATTGAGGTTAATGGAGAAGACGGATTCGACCGCATCGACCTGGCATGCTACGACATCAACTGCGCCTCGATTTCGTCAAATAAAATCCGAATTGACGACGAACAAACGGGTTCGTTTGAAATTCACTTTACCGGCGTCGACTACGCCATCTTTGCTAACGGAGTCAAAATCCGTCTGAACACCGCGAACTAACCCTGCGAGCAAGTACTGCCCAACTAGCAAGAACAAAATGCAGCACGCTCGGAGTGCCTGGCTTTGAACAAACGCCTTAGACCCAACAACGGACCTGCTCGAAAGCGATTCTTCAGCGGTGAAATACCCTCGAGCAAACCCTATTGCTGACCGTTAATCATGACCTCAGCACCCGTTTCATAAGTCACGAAGCCAACGATACTGGATTTCTGAATCTTTAACCCGCGAGTTACGAATTTAGAGTAAGGATCCTCTTTTCCCCACGGCCCCAACGCAACACCGCGATACCTAAGCCTCCTCAATGCTCCCGGCTTCAATTCGAGGATGCCCGGTTTTTGCAAGTTCACAACATTACACTCAAACATCCAATTCGAATCTGGATACTCGTTTGTGGTGCACCTAAACGACATCTTCCCTTGCACCAACCCGTCGGTATTGAGCGCGAGATTGTTTTCAATTAATTCGAAATTGGCGACCCGCACTCCCACTTGAGACACGAAGGCCAGTGCCAGTGAAACTAGCGAAACAACGAGAATCAACGCCCTTAGATTAAATCTCAACTTCACAATGGACACCGTGTGCTAAATTGAAAATTCACGCGACAGTCAAACGCGTCGGCCTGCGGATTAACCGCCCCCGTCGACAAATGATCACTCGCAGCTTTTGCCGCGACAAACTGAATGGGCGGGCCTTAACACTCTGACGCTGGCTTCTACCTACCCAACGCTTTTTTTAAGGCAACAATATTGGCCTCAAGCGATGATAAAAAATCACCATTTTCAGGTGGCTGATCGATCAAATCAAGCGACAGCGGACGAACCCCTTGGGCTTTCAGCACAGCAAGCACCTCCGCCGAAGGCAATTCTCGATCAAACAAGACAACTCCCTCTGTTGCCTCTGCACCTTTCAAGACCGCCTTTAAGTCCAAATCAGCCTGCCCGGTATCCGGAATGGCAAACCACGTCAGATGCAAATCACCCACCCCTGCGGCACGAGCGAAAAACTTCTGCAGTGGAGTGGCAGTCACCAAAGGCACCAATGCCTGCCCGGGACTCGGTTGCAGTAAATCCGTTAATCGATCCAGGTCCTTGGTCAATGCAGCCAGATTGACTGCAAACTCAGCAGCAAACTGGGGGTATTTCTTTTCAAGCTGCGCGGCAATATAAACCGCCTGTTTTTTTGCAATCGCCGGATCCAACCACGTACGCGAAACCATCGTCGGGTGTGAGTGCTCTCCCTCAGGCCCGTGAGAATGCACCATCGATACATCTTCAACAGCAATGTAGTCCGAGAGGGACAGGCCTTTGGTTGCAACCCGGCAAAGCCTCGACTCAGGAAGGCTAACTTTCGGCAACCATTTTGCATAATTCGCTCCCACGCCATTAGCGATCACCAAATCGGCCGACTGCATCGCCAAAATTGCTTCTCGTGACGGCTTCCACTGGGAAGGATCCACCACCTCCAGTGGCACCGGACAATCGACGGCAACCAAGCCACCCGCAATACGACTAGTCAAATACTGCAAAGGGTAGCTAACCGCGACCACACGAAAATCTTTATCCAACTTTTCGCCAGTTGTCTCCGCCGCTTTTTCAGCATCCCGAGAGCATCCAACGAAGGCCAAGCTAACCAGCAGCAGCCAAACCAGTGAAATCAGATTTCGGCGGGTGGCATTCTTATCTTTATTTTTTTCCAACATGAGACACGAGAGCCGATTGAGTTTGCGGGGACTATTTGTTTTCGAGCTTGTTCTTTAGGGCATCGATTTTCTGATTGACACTCTGTTTTTCAAGCCCTGACAAACTACGCACTGATTTTTTATAAATTGCCAACGCCCGAGCGAGAAACTTTAGGTCGCGAGGACTCCTTGCGGCCTCCCCTAATTTCGCCAGTGCATCTGCGAGAGGCAGTATTTCCTCTCGACTTTTACTCCCCAACTCTGCATGCAGATCCAACATCGAGAGTAATTTCACATCCTCCGAATTCTGCCAATGCGGAATTGCATTTTCAAAATCATCTTCAATAACGAATACGAAATCACCACGATTGAGGTTCGCCAGCGGATCCTCCGGATTGGAGACAAGAACCGCGAGTGCCTTCTGGTTACTCGTCGACAAGTCCCTAAACTTTTTCACCCGTTTTTCGATTGCCTGATATTCGTCCAAGGACTCAGAATCCTTCACCTTTTTTGACTGGCGAATCGCAAACGAAAGATACTTCACCGCAATCTCGTAACGCCCTTGCTCTTCCGCTTCGCGAATTAAAGCATCAGTCGTCCTCTTAAAATCCCGCACCGTCTGACTGGAAACATTTCGGGCAGCCGAATCGAGCGAATCGAGCACCTCCTTCCAGAAATCGATCTCATAATATTGATCGAGTAGACGCATAGCATCGACAACCGTAATGGCGTCGCCTGAATCTTCCCCCAACTCTACCGCCTTCATCCACAAAATATACCGAACCACAAAATCTTCTTCGGTAATGGCATCCTCGATTAACTGCTTCGCGGCCGACCTTCGGTCAGATGCAGTCCCTGCCCCGTTTTCAATCGACTGCAACAACCCCGCAATCTTCTTTTTTGCTTTCGCTCTCGTTCGACTATCGGGGGGCAACAACTTCACAATGGGTTCGACCGCTTCATCGCCTTCCGGTTTTGCATCTGGCCGGTCCGACGCTGACATCTCTGGCTCCTCCTCAAAAAAACCTGGAAGACCATCGCTCGCAAGCGATGAATCCGGTTTTTTCGGAACTGACTCCGCACTGGCATCCATCGCAAACAGACTCAATCTTGAAAGTGCCCCCGACGGCTCAAAGCTCGCCGACAGTCCGACAACGGGCAAGCCTCGGGGATTCCCAACCACTTGCTTTAATGCTGATTTACCACCAAGCCACTCACTGGAATACACATCCTCCGGGTCCAAGGTGTTACCAGAGATCTTCATGAAGTTCGCACGGCACCCTTGAGACGGAATTGCTTTTGAAAACTCAAGTCCACCCAGAGCGTAACCAGGTTTCGCAAGAAACAGCACCGTTTCACCCTCGGCAGCCACCGAAGCGTCACTACCGTCACGCCCAAAAGCATCACCAGCAAACGCTCGAAATCCAGTGTGGTACACCGGGCAAACCGAAAGAACGCGTCCCTTCTGATCAATAGCGAAAGACAATCCAATCACAATCGCTCCCCCGTCGGGGATAACTTCAATCACCTGATCCGAACTGAGAGGAGTGGGGCCTAATAAAGAAATTTTCTTCTCAACAATACAACGCTTCGCCTCCCCAAACACTCCCATCAAACTGGGAACCTGTTTGGGATACCCAACCAAATTTTCCAGCGTGTACCGTGGCTCCGTCGCAGGCGGCAACTTAACCGACTCACCCGCAGGCTTAACGACATCGCTGTCACCACCTGAAACAACTTCATTCGCCTGAGAACTATCTTCTGGAGAATCCACCTTCGGGCTGCTCACTTTTGGAGCCTCCGCCTCGACGACGGGGAGCATTGGCAACGCCATTGGCTCGGCGTCGACGACAGGCACCTCAAGGCCACCACTTTCCTCCGCAGACTCCTTTTGCGGTTGAGTTCCCAAAACCCCGGAACTGATGATCGCTGCCGCAACACCAACCGCAGCCACGCCGCCGGACAGCCAAGCGAACCCCATCAAAAGTAACTTTTTGAATTCTTTCTTTTTTGCATCAGCCAAGGAATGAGTCCCTGACTGGATACCATATGCATCCTCGCCCGCCAGCGGAACTGCCGACCTCAAGTCAGAAGAACTAGGGATGACCGCGACAGCGACCGCCGGTTCAGACGATCCATGGGCAGCAGCTTGCCCTGGCGGGTTCAACGCGGGAGGTATCGCTGGAGGCACGGCAACCGGGATCGTTGGTACCGCAGACGACTGCGCGAGCCGCAGTTCCGAATCGTACTCCTGCTTCTTTTCCGCCATCAACAAGCACCTGCGGGCGCGAGCTAACTCGTTCAACAACTGCTGGGACAGATCTCCATTGGGGCCACCCTGATAGGTTCGAATGTGCAACATCTGACGATCCGCCGCCATCGCAATCACATCCGCATCATCCTCAAACAAATCCAGTCCGAGCAAGCGATAATGATTGATTGGCCGAGAACTCTCCCGAATTCCAAGCCACTTGAGATAGGGATCAAAGTCTGCCATTTAAAATTCGAAAATAATTCGCTGAATTCACCCGCCGAAACCCCAACTTCAAGGTCTCTCAAAAGGTAGTCCGGTATTGTAGGAGCCTCCTGTTTTTTGTCAAAAACAACAAACCCAATCCGCAGCCAAATCTGCGAATAGCTCCGACCCAAAACCCGACATCGCTACTTATCCGCACAAACGACAATTAAATCACCATGACCAGCCATTACCGATTTAAACCGCCAACAGCAAAAAGGACGGAGGGCAAGCAAAAAACGCCCCGAATCCACTACCGGCTATTCACCAACAACCCTTCTACAATGTCACCCGATATCATCCAAACCCAAGTGGAGCCAAGCAGCACGAAAACCATCGCCAATCCAAAAATGATCCCCATTTCTCCAACCTGCAGCCAGACGATCGTTCCCCTCGAACACCCTAAACGAAACATCGTTTCCATTTCACGCTTCCTTAACCGCAACGACAGCAAAACAACCAGCACCAACAGCATCGCCGTCGAACCACCAATCAAAATTGCATTCGCGTTGAAAAACCGGTTCACCTGAAACACAATCGTCATCAGGTCGCGCACTACGATTTCAGGACGGACGAACTGCACTTCACTGTCGCTCGAATCGTAACGCCCTTGCAAAATCGTCTCTTCCTTAAAGCCACTCGCAGAGACCAAGACAGCGGTCACAGGAAACTCGTCAGTGTCCCCGTGAAAATGAAATGAATCAGCATTGTCATCCGTGATTTCGATATAAGACACAACCCCGCGGTTAGCAATTATCCTACCCGACTCACTTGCTATTAAGACCGGACTGTCGGGTGACTCTTTATTTAAATCCTGGTGCCCATGCCCAAGCCCTTGGATTACCCAGGCAGTTTTCAAATCGACGAACACCGCCCAATCGTCAGGCGTCCTAGACGCCTCCAGAACTCCCACCACATTTAACTTCAAGGGCGACTGCCCGGCTAAATCCAAAACATTAGCTCGATCTGAAATTATCTGGTCGCCAACATTTACGGATAGCATTTCCGCAACCTTGTGCCCGACCACGCAATCGCCCAGGGACACAAACAGGGTGCCGCCCCCCAACTCGAGTTCTCGATAATCAAAATATTCGAGTGAAGTCCCCACGACCGGGTAATCCATGGCGGTAAACATGCAGTGAAGGGGAATGGCCGTAGCCAATCCATCCCCACGGGCACGCTCGACCTCGGCATAAGCGACGGGCTCAATAACCCCCTGCTTAAAATACAATGCACTCAACACCAAATCGAGCGAACTCCCCTTCGCCCCCACAACGCTTGGCGTGCTTGCCGCCCTGGCAACAATTTTTTGATCGAACTGCCACACTAACAGCTTCACCGCAACCGGCAAGATTGTTGTGAGCACAATACAGGCAACCAAAATCAACGACTTAGCTTTATGGAAAAGCACATATCGCCAGGCCAACCACAATGGACCTTTCATACCTGCTCTCCGACTGCGCCGTGAGCAGCGTCTGAACTCTCTTTGTCCGTATTTGAGAATCGCATTTCTTCAAAATCGATAACCCGATCAAACCCGGAGAGAATCCCCATGTCATGCGTCACGACTATCAACGTCTGATTCTGTTTTTCGGCAAGCTGAAAAATCAAATCAAGAATACGCCGCTTATTCTCGGGATCAAGATTGCCCGTTGGTTCGTCCGCCAATACGACCCCGGGCTCGGTAATCAACGCCCGACAAATCGCAACCCGCTGCTGCTCTCCTTGAGAAAGCTGAGCAGGCTTGCGGGCCAACTTCTCTTTGAGCCCCAGCGCTTCAGCAAACTCGATCGCCCGGCAACGCACTTCAGAAGATTTTGGCAAAGTCGAATTAATAGAAAACGGCAGAAGTATATTGCTTAAAACATCAAGGTATTCGACCAATTCAAATTGCTGAAACACCATTCCAATTTTCGCAATCCGAAAATTCCTTCGCGAAGCATCGGACATTGCCGAAACCTCTTCACCACACACCGTCACAGTGCCGGCACGCGGAAGAGTGATACCGGATATTAGGTTAAGCAATGTCGTCTTGCCACAACCACTTGGCCCAACGATCGCGACTCGCTGTCCGGACTCGATAACCAACTGCGGCAAGCGCAGCGTAAATTCAGCGCGAGGGTACTGAAACTTGAGATCTTCAATTTGAATCATTATTTGCGGACGCGCCCAATATTTCGTGTGATGAAGTCTGCCTTCCTTTGAACTTCAAAACTACCGTTGGGATCACTGCGCTGGCGAATTAACGCACGACGAGCACCTTCAATCGCTAAAACCTCGTCCATTTCTCGGGTCGATAAAATCGTCGTTCTGACTGAAGCACGACTGCTCTGAGCTGAATATCCCGTCGCCCGACTTTGAAAAACAGGCCCCCTTAAACCGGGAATGCCGCGACTAACGCTGGATTCCGAGTACCGCGAAACACCACCTAACGACATTGTTCCGCCGTCGGGGACACTTACCGCTGTTCTCACATTAAAAAAGGAAACTACCGGCAACTGAACCGGCCGGTAGACGTTCCGACCGCCAATCGTCTGCGAAAAACTAGGGCCGGCGAACAACAGCGACACCAGAACCAGCAAAATAAATCGGACGAAAATCACTTAAGTAAACCCCTTGTCCTGTACAAAAAAACCGACCGCCGCGGAAACACCCTATTTTCAACATCTAAAACCAAACCAGCCACGCGAAAGATCAGGTGTAACACTAAAATATACGACCGGCCCTATTGTAAGGGGCAAGCACCAGAACGAGCAACTTGACACTCCCCACTATCTAGCAATCATCGACCAACCCAAAACCACCAAAGCACGCAAGTAGCCAGGGCGACGCAATCGACCGAAACCACCCTTCCGCACAAGCGGCCAAGCACACACGAACTCAACGGATACCACCCCGAAGGCGGTACGTTTCCACGAAATAGACATCTCCATGTCGAAAATTGAGTCGATCCGGCTAATAATGGTGACGAAATTCGACTTTTTTGAAATTCCGAGATTATCCCCTACATTTCAGACCGTTTCGAGTACGATGACACATTGCAATTCCTCGATTTTTTGAGATAAAGTCCATTTCTGGTGGCGAGTTTTTCTTGAGGTTGAGCGAGGATATAATTCTTCGAGGTATTTTGTTTATTTGCGGTTGACGATAGCACCGCGAGAGCATAAATTCTTCGTTTTTCCCGCAAGTTCTGTAGGAAAACCAATCTTCACACCGAATTCGCATCCGGCAGAAAAACCGGAGTCGCCTTCGGTACGCATTTTTGACCGCGTTGGTTTAGTGTTGTGAAGGAATCACAATTGTTGGGAGACGAACTGAGTGGCTGGTATTCATGAAGTAATTCGAATTCGTATGGAAGCGTACGATCACTCGATTCTAGATCAGAGCGCTGCGGAGATCGTCGAAACTGCCAAGCGGACTCATTCAGAAGTTCACGGGCCGATTCCACTCCCAACGAGAATTGAGCGATATACTGTTTTGTCTGGGCCTTTTGTAAACAAAAAGGCTCGCCAGCAGTACGAGATTAGAACGCACAAGCGTTTGATTGATATTGTCCAGGCCACAGCCAAGACAATCGAAGCACTAAACAAATTGAGTTTGCCCGCGGGCGTTGAGATCAAGATCAAGGCGTCGACGAAGTAGGTCGCGGGATCTATTTTATATTTAAGTAAAGAACATATGGTACGGAAGCCGCGGAGATAAGCTAACCGCGTTTGCTGGTTAGGCTTCTTGGCGGCGAGTCCAATTGAATCAATAAGGCGAATAGTCATGACGAAAGGCATACTCGGCCGTAAGGTCGGGATGACGCAGGTGTTCGATCCCGAAACAGGGGTAGCGACGCCGGTCACAGTTGTCGAAGCGGGGCCCTGCAAGGTGCTTCAGCTGCGTACAGATGAAAGAGATGGTTATTCAGCCGTTCAGTTGGGCTTTGAAGATAAGAAGCGTCCGGCCAAGGATCGTCGATCCCGTCAGAGCCAGGCTGCTCGTTCAGAGCGTGGCCATGTGGCAGATATTAAATCAAAGCGGAGCAGCACTCTTGCTGCCAAAGGCGTTGAGTCGCCCGCCAAAGCTGGTTGTGAGCCGAAGAAGTTCATTCGTGAGCTTCGCGGTGAAACTGAAGGCGTGGAAGTTGGCCAGGATATCGGCGTTGCTGTCCTCGAAGAAGTCGCTCGTGTAGACGTCATTGGCGTCAGCAAGGGTCGCGGATTCGCGGGTGTTATGAAGCGTCACAACTTTAGCGGTCAGCGAGCAACGCACGGTGTGAAAAAGTGTCATCGTCATGCTGGTGGTACCGGCATGAGTGCATGGCCGAGTCGCACGTTTAAGGGGAAGCGAATGGCCGGGCACTATGGTGCTGCTCGGGTTACTGTTCGTAATCTCGGACTTCACAAAATCGATGCCGAAAACAATCTGCTACTTATCAAAGGTGCAGTCCCCGGGCCAAACGGTGGCTATCTGGTAATTCAAGAGACAAACAAGAAGTAGGTTGACATCAATCATGGCTAGTTTGCCTGTATACGACAGTAGCGGAAAAGAAATCGGTAAATACGAGATCGATCCGACGGAAATTGCATCCTCGATCAACAAGCAATTGTTGCACGACGTCGTCGTGATGTATCAAGCCAGTGCTCGACAAGGTTCACACAAGACCAAAAGTCGAGCCGAAGTGGCTGGTAACAAGAAGAAGATGTACCGTCAAAAGGGAACGGGTAATGCCCGTGCAGGAAGTCGCCGCTCGAACATTCGACGTGGTGGTGGACATGCATTTGCAATCCGCAACCGAGATTATTCGTACCGACTGCCTCGCAAGGCCGTTCGACTTGCAACTCGCATGGCGATGGCTGGGAAAATTCAAGATGAGCAAGTTGTTGTGCTCGACGGTCTTTCGATGGACGCACCGAAAACAAGTGCGATCGCCGGGATGCTGAAGACAATGGGGCTCGAAGGTAAGAGCACATTGATAACCACTGCGGAGCACGCTCCGATGGTTTACAAGAGCGCTCGCAACGTGCAGCGTGTTGAGGTTTTGCCTGTGAGCGACCTCAATGCATTGGCAATCCTGAAGCCACACCGTGTGTTGGTGACCAAGGAAGCCATGGATCAATTAAAAGAAAAAACAAGTTCGGCCACGGCTGAGGCGAAGGGTTAATCAACGATGGGCAAAGTAATTACCAAGCGAAATCGAAAACCGGCGCTTCCCAAGAAGTTGGTTTTGGAACCACATCAGGTCATCCTTAAGCCGACCGTCACCGAAAAGGCGATGTATCAGTCGACGGAACTGAATCAATACACCTTCAAGGTCAATCCGTTGGCTACGAAGACCGACATCAAGAATGCTGTTCAAAAGCTTTTTGAGGTCAGAGTAACCGGAATTTCGACGCAGGTCCGCAAGGGTAAGCCGCGTCGGTATAAGTTCAGGTTCGGACGCACGAAAGACTGGAAGAAGGCAATTGTCACTCTGCACCCAGAGGACAAGATCGACTTCTTTTAGACCAATCTGGAATTGGTTCAGGAATCTTTGGGTTCCTAAATATCGAATGGCGATTCGGATAAGCAACGCAGACATAAACTAAACGGAATATTGCAATGGCAATCAGAAAATACAAACCTACCTCCGCTGGACGGCGTGACGCGAGCGTTAGTGACTTTAAAGAGCTAACCAAAGGCGCAAAGCCAGAGAAGAGCCTGCTACGCCCGGTCGTTAAGACTGCCGGTCGAAATAACCAGGGAATCATCACGGCACGTCATCGCGGCGGTGGCCACAAGCGTCGCTATCGAATTATCGATTTCAAGCGTGACAAGGACGGCGTGAAGGGTGTGGTGAATTCGATTCAGTACGATCCTAACCGCAGTGCCTACATTGCTTTGATTTACTACGTCGACGGCGAGAAGCGATACATTATCGCACCGGAAGGCCTTGAGGTCGGCAATGTTGTTCTCAGCGGTGCAGAAGCACCTCCGACAGTTGGCAATTGCTTGCCGCTTAAGAACATTCCGTTGGCAACGTCGGTTCACAATATCGAAATGCGACCAGGTCAGGGCGGCATCTTGTGCCGAAGTGCTGGCGTCGGAGCGACTTTGATGGCTCGCGAAGCAAAGTGGGCACAGATTTCACTACCAAGTGGTGAGATTCGTCGAGTACCGGCCACGTGCCGAGCGACGATCGGCAAGGTTGGCCACTCAGAGCACGGCGCAGTCGTCCTTGGAAAAGCGGGGCGTTCACGCTGGCTTGGGCGTCGACCGCATGTTCGCGGTACCGCAATGAACCCGGTTGACCACCCGCACGGTGGTGGTGAAGGTCGCACAAAAGGTGGTCGTCACCCAGTGAGTCCATCGGGCGTACCAGCCAAAGGTGGACGGACACGTCAGAAGGCAAAAGCATCCAATGCTTCTATCGTCCGACGGCGTAAGTCGAGGCGTTACGGTCAGTTGAAAGTTAAATAGAAATCGCGTTTAGGCACACCGGCCCAACGAATTAAATCAGTTCGGCCGCTAACCATAAGAACACAAAACATTATGAGTAGATCACAGAAAAAAGGCCCTTTCGTCGACGAAAAGGTTTACCGAAAAGTTCAAAAGGCGGAAGCCGCTGGCTCAAAAGAACCCATTAAGACCTGGGCTCGGGCCTGCACTGTAATTCCGGAATTTATCGGATACACTTTTCTGATCCACGACGGTCGAAAGCATGTCAAGGTTTTGATGACCGAAGACATGGTTGGACACAAATTTGGTGAGTTCGCTCCTTCGCGAACATTTAAGGGGCACGGTGGCGGCAAGAAACGCTAGTCGCCAATTGCGACTCGTTAGCAGCGGCCGGCTTTAAATTAAAACAAGCACGATTTAGACGCAGACATAAAAATGGCATTTCAATCACAACATCGTTACGCACGAATTAGCGCACGAAAAGTTCGACCTCTGGCCGATTTGGTTCGTGGGAAATTCGTGGACGAAGCTTTGGACATTCTTAAGTACCAGCCTCAACGTGGAGCTCGGATGCTTGAGAAGGTTATCAAGAGTGCTTTAGCGAATGCTCAGGATCCAAGTCAAAACCCTGGGCAGATCGTCGAAGAGCACAATCTGTTTATCTCCGAAGTCTGTATCGACGGAGGGCCGATGTTCAAGCGAATGCGACCGCGTGCTCGAGGCATGTCGTTCATGATTAAAAAGCGGATGTCACACATTCGTGTTGGCATCGACGAAGTATAAAAACAAAACAATAACAACTGTCGTTTAGTGAGTCACTGATGGGTCAAAAAGTAAATCCAATCGCGTTTCGAACCGGGGTCATGGAAGGCTGGAAAAGCCGATGGTATGCTCCCAAAGCCGAATTTGCGACGCTCTTGGTAGAAGACAAAAAGATTCGCGATTTTGTGCAAAAGCACCCAACGCAGAATTACAAAGCAGCCGGAATCGATCGAGTTGAGATCGAGCGGACACGTGACGAAGTGAAAGTCACTTTGTTTGTCGCTCGCCCTGGTTTGATCATCGGGAAAAAGGGGCAGGAAGTAGAACGGCTTCAGAATGAGATGCAGAACCTGATTGGGCGACGCATCAATTTGAAAGTCGAAGAAATTGGTCGCCCTGATTTGCAAGCCCAGCTTGTGGCCGAAAAGATTTCAGAACAATTACAACGCCGAGCCAGTTTCCGCCGAACAATGAAGCGGGCTGCAGAAGAGTCAATGGATGCTGGTGCCAAAGGCATCAAAGTTCAGTTGGCCGGACGTTTAGGTGGTGCAGAAATGGCCCGCCGAGAGAAACACATTAGCGGTTCGATTCCTTTGAGTACAATTCGCGCTAAAATCAGTTATGGTTTCAGCGAAGCGTTGACTGCTCAAGGGCACATCGGAGTTCAAGTTTGGATTAACCAAGGTAATTACGGAGACGAAGTCGATGGCTCAGATGCCAAAACGGGTCAAGCATCGAAAGGTCCAAAGAGGTCATATAAAAGGTAACGCTACTCGAGGTAATACCGTTATCTTTGGTGACTACGGTCTCCAGTCGCTTGATCCAGGCTGGCTGAAGGCACAGACTATCGAAGCGGGTCGTATCGCGGCCCAACAATATATTCGCGGAATTGGAAAACTATACATTCGGGTGTTCCCACACCGGTCGATCACGTCGACTCCGTTGGAAACCAGGATGGGTAAGGGTAAGGGTGAACCTGAATATTGGGTCGCCACGATTAAGCCCGGAACCGTCTTGTACGAATTAAGTGGTGTGACCGAACAGCAGGCAAAAATTTGCTTTGCTCGCTTGGCTCACAAGATGCCATTCCGCGTACGAATGGTAAAACGCCGACCGATCTAACCATCGGTCGACGCGGGAAGTGCCACGGTGCACTTTCCGGAACAACGGATAAAGAAAAGCACAACAACTACGTAAAGCGAACTGAAAAGCGAACTGATCATGGCGACCCTATCAGAACTACGGGAAATGAGTAACGAGCAAATGGCAGCCGTCCTCCGAGAGGCGTGCAAAGATTTGTTTCAGTTGCGAATTAAGGCACAAACCGATCGCTTGGACGTTCCGTCGGAACTAAAACGAAATCGCAAGTTAGTTGCTCGAATCAAAACGATCCAGCGACAACGTGAAATGGAAGCGGCCAAGGCCGCTGCCGGTAGCGAAGCGTAACCCGATTACGAACTAAGTGCGAAAACGAAAACATTAAGAGTAAGAAGAAACTGGAATAACAAATGCCGAAACGAATTTTAACCGGTCGTGTCAAGAGCGACAAAATGGACAAGACGCGAGTCGTTCAGATTGCACGCCTGGTTCGGCACCCAAAATACGGCAAGATCTACCGCGACCGTACCACCTGTTACGTTCACGATGAGAACAATGAGTCGAAGGAAGGTGATACGGTTCAGATTATTGAATCCGCACCACTCTCCAAAAAGAAACGCTGGGCTTTGGTAAGTGTTATTGAGAAGAGCAACGAAGTTGACGTCACAGCCATGAAAGCTGCTCGGAAGCTCAAAGAATCAGCAGACGACAGCGGAGCCGTTGCCATCGAGAATAAAGCGGAAGCAGCGACAGAAGAAACAGCGTCCGAATAGAGACGAACTTGACGCTCAAAACGACAGATACAAATCACCTTTATACATTGACGAATCATGATTCAAGCAGAAACCAGACTTGCGGTCGCTGATAACACAGGTGCACGAGAAATCATGTGCATTAAGGTTCTCGGAGGTTCGCGTCGTCGAACCGCCGGACTCGGTGACGTAATCGTTTGCAGTGTCAAAAGCGTTATCCCGGGCAGCGACATTAAGAAGAAAGCGATTGTCCGTGCGGTCATCGTTCGGTGCAAAAAGGGAACTCGCCGAGAAGACGGCAGCTACATCAAATTCGACAGCAACGCTGCAGTCATTATTGACAAAGACAAGAACCCACGCGGCACACGAATCTTCGGTGCGGTTGCCCGTGAATTGCGTGATAAAAATTACATGAAAATCGTCAGCCTGGCCAACGAAGTTATTTAACTAGGCCTGCGAGACAAAAGAGACAAACAAACGAATAGCAGTTGGAATCATCAACGGCTCACCAGAAAAAGTAGAAATCATGGCTCGACTAAGAGAACAATACAAAACAACGATTCTTCCCGAATTGAAAACTAAGTTCGGAAGAGAGAACATACTTTCGTTGCCACGAATGGAAAAAGTCGTGATCAACATGGGTGTCGGTTCAGCGACACAAGATAAAAAAGAACTCGCCGATGCAAACGCGGCCATGACGTTAATTGCAGGCCAAAAGCCGGTAATTACGAAAGCTCGAAAGTCGATCGCTAACTTTCGCCTTCGCGAAGGACAAGCGATCGGTTGTAAAGTCACGTTGCGTGGAGACCGAATGTTCGAATTCATGGATCGCCTTTTTTCATTGGCACTCCCACGAGTTCGTGACTTTCGCGGAATTAGCGAGAAGGCGTTTGATGGTCGAGGCAATTACAGCCTGGGCCTGAATGAGTACGGAGTTTTCCCTGAATTGAATCCGGATAAATTTACCCGGAGACAAGGGATGAACATCGTGTTTGTAACGTCGACCCAAAGCGACGAAGAAGGACGTGAGTTGCTGCGGATGTTTGGAATGCCCTTTAAGGATTCCAGCAAGAAGGACTAGATACGACGATAGATTTAGAACCCCCGTTGGGTTCGATAAGAATAGGTGATCGAGTCACAGGACTCAATCAAACGTACTTAAACAGAATTTTTTACAGGCTTTTGTTGTGGCAAGAAAATCGAAGATCGCTAAAGCGTCTCGACCGAAGTACCCGGTTCGCCGTGAGCGACGGTGTAAATTGTGTGGCCGCCCCCGAGCGGTTTATCGCAAATTTGGCGTGTGTCGAATCTGCTTTCGCAACCTTGCTGACCAGGGAGTTATTCCGGGTCTTCGCAAGGCAAGTTGGTAAAGGCAAGTTAAGGGAAACAAGCGACTATGATGACTGACCCAATTGCCGACATGCTTACTCGCATCCGCAACGCGGTGAGCGTGGAACGGCCCAACGTGGAAATGCCAATTTCCAAGGTCAAAAGTGGTGTGGCAGAAGTGCTCAAACGAGAGGGCTTCATATGGGACTGGAAAGCCGAAGAAGGCGAACCAGTTGGCCAACTGCAGATTGATTTAAAATACGGACCGAGCGGCGAAAAAGTAATTCGCCACGTAAAACGTGTTAGTAAACCCGGATGCCGGGTCTACTCCAGTGCACGTGATTTGCGACCGGTCTTGAATGGCTTAGGTATTTCGATCCTCAGCACCAGCAAAGGTGTGATGAGCGACCGGGAAGCCCGCCAGCAAAAAGTCGGTGGCGAAGTGTTGTGTGAAATCTGGTAAGAGGTTCGCCTGACCAGAAATGAGTCAGCCGAATTCAAACGGGGAAACCCGTCCGAATCTGGCCCAGAACTGCCGGGAAGTCGGCGGTTCTGATACAAGAAACAAATTGTTGGAAAAGATCCATGTCAAGAATTGGCAACAAACCTGTCTCAATCGTTGATGGTGTAACCGTCAGCGTGACCGATGGAAACATTGATATCGAAGGCCCCAAAGGCAAATTGAGCTTCCGGCATCGACCGGAAGTTTCCGTTGCCGTGGAAGACGGCGTCGTGAAAGTTTCGCGTGGGCGGAACGATAAAAATTCGCGGGCGTTTCACGGACTGACCCGGGCTTTAGTGCAGAATATGATTCTCGGTGTCAAAGACGGCTACGAGAAGAAACTTGAGCTTCAAGGCGTCGGTTATGTCTGCCAGGTCGCAGGCAAACAACTGAAGCTTCGTGTTGGCCTAGCCAATGAGCTCGTCAAAGACATTCCCGATGGCCTCGACGTCACGTGTCCCGATCAGACACACGTAGATGTAAAGGGTTGTGATAAACAAAAAGTCGGCCAATTCGCCGCAGAGGTTCGCTCACTTCGGAAACCGGAGCCTTACAAAGGCAAAGGAATTCGCTACGTCGGCGAGCATGTGAAACTTAAAGCGGGTAAATCAGCCCAGTAACCGAGGGTTCCAGTAAATGGATTACTGGATGGGTTTGGGCGGTTTTTCGGTTGGAAATAAAATTAAAGCGAGATAGTGCGGTGAGAAAACAAAAACTAGTTAACAAGCAGCGTTGGCGTCGCACAAATCGTGTGCGCAAGAAACTGCGTGGTGATGCCACTTGCCCACGGTTGAGTGTCCGCCGCAGTAATAAACACCTGTATTGTCAACTGATTGACGACGATGCCGGGAAGACACTCGCTTCAGCAAGTACACGTGACAAGACGCTCGCCGAACAAATTGGTTATGGCGGCAACTGTGAAGCGGCGAAAATTATCGGCGCAGCAATCGCCGAACGAGCAATCGCTGCCGGAGTGACCGAAGCCTGTTTCGACCGCGGACCTTACAAGTTTCACGGCCGCGTAGCAGAACTTGCCAACGCAGCACGCGAAGGTGGATTGAAGTTTTAGTGAGTTGAATGAAGGAGCACCGCTGGTTATCCAGTCCGCTCCCGCTGGTTTTAAACAGCACCTTGCGAGTAGAATTTAAACAAGAAATCAAATACGAACTGTTAGAATGAATCACGCTCAGGCAGGTTCATTATGAAAACATCGAGGTAGAAAGTGGCTAAAGGCAACCGAAAAGACAACCGGAAAGATCAGGACAAGCCTAGTTCCGGTTTGATCGAGAGAACGGTAAAAATCAAACGATGTGCTGCCGTGGTAAAAGGCGGTCGCCGATTCAGTTTTGCAGCCATGGTTGTTTGTGGCGATGGCAAAGGCAAAGTTGGCTGGGGCTACGGCAAAGCTAACGAAGTTCAGCCAAGCGTTGAAAAAGCAAACAAGCAAGCTTCGAGATCACTCGTCAACGTCAACATGGTTGATGGCTCGATCCCACACCGGATCGACGGACGTTTTGGTGCCGCACGCGTTGTACTTTTGCCTGCCGGTCCTGGTACCGGAATCATCGCCGGTTCTGCGGTTCGCGCCGTTTGCGAAGCTGCCGGTGTTAAGAACATTTTGACCAAGAGCTTCGGGAGCAACAACCCAGTGACGCTTGTCAAAGCCACGATTGAAGCTCTTCAACATGCACGAACAAAGGACGACGTAGAGCGTCTGCGAGGAGTCCAACTGTGAATATAAACGACGTACACGAAGGCATTCAGAAGTTCAAAAAACGCAAGAGAATTGGCCGGGGAACCGGTTCAGGACTCGGAAAAACTTCCGGGCGTGGCCATAAAGGGCAACGATCTCGAGCTGGACACTCGCAACACCCAACCTTTCAGGGTGGTGCAATGCCAATGATTCGCCGAATTCCAAAGCGCGGATTCAACAATAAGTGGGCAGTCGAGATTGGTGAAGTCAACATCGGAGAATTGGAAGCAAATTTCTCTGCTGGTGAAGAAGTCTCTCCTGACAGCCTACGCGAAAAAGACCTTGCCAATTACCGCTATGATGAGTTAAAAGTCTTGGGTAAAGGCGAGATTACCAAGAAATTGACCGTCCATGCTCACCGATTTAGTGCTTCGGCCAAAGAAAAAATCGAAAAAGCCGGTGGAACCGTAGTTGAGCTTCCAAAAAAGAAGGCTGTCGTTAAGAATAAAATGAGATCTGCCACGAATAAGTGATTCGGAGCAATCCGATCGTTGGTTGCTTTGGCAAATTCGCCGTCGGGCAAACTGTAGAAGGATCGTCAGGAACACGAAACTATGTTAGAGAAGCTCCGTCTCATTTTTACGATTCCGGAACTCCGGAACAAGGTACTTTTTACCTTGGCTTTGCTCGCGGTTTATCGAATCGGATGGCAGATTCCGCTGCCAATGATCGATCAGGAAGCCGTATCTGAATTCGCCAAGAACATGAGCGGTGACTTGACTAAGTTTTTAGCCAAAGTCTCGGTCTTCAGCGGCAGTCAGCTTAACCAAGCCACCATTTTTGGCCTTGGCATCATGCCCTACATTTCTGCGTCGATTATTTTGCAGCTAATGGGCACCGTCTATAAGCCTCTCGAAGAACTCAAAAAAGAGGGCGAGGCTGGACGCAAAAAGATCAATGAATATACCCGCTACCTAACCGTGGTCCTTTGTCTGATTCAAAGTGCAGGTTACCTCTGGTTTGTGATTATGGCCGACCCTACGGGAACCGGCGCGCAAAATATGACCAACGAGGCGTTTGAAGTGGCGAGCACGGGCAAGTTGACACTTGGCTGGCAGATGACCGCGATTTTAATCATGACCAGTGGAAGTGTATTCCTGATGTGGCTCGGTGAGCAAATCGACGAATACGGCATTGGAAACGGTATCAGCCTCCTAATCATGGCCGGTATTGTCGCAATGATGCCGAGTGCCTTGATGAGCCTTTTAAACAACGCAACGTTTGAACTTAACGGCTTCAACTCTGGCATTGGTCTGGAAAAGATTATTATGCTGGTGATGATGTTCGTTGGCGTGGTTGTCGGAGTCGTTTTCGTAACCCTGGGACAACGTCGTATTCCTACGCAGAGTGCAAAACACGTTCGAGGCAGACGCGTCTACGGCGGCACGAGACAATACATGCCCTTGCGTGTTAACCAGGCGGGTGTGATGCCGATCATCTTTGCTCAAAGCCTGTTGATGATCCCACCGTTCATTTTTGGCTATCTTGGCGGAGGCGAGGGATACTTTAGCGGCATGATGGGCGGTCTTGGAAACTTGCTCGGAGACCCAACCTCGATGGTCTACAACTTAATCTACATCGCGATGATTTACTTCTTCTGTTACTTCTGGACAGCGATCACGTTCAATCCGAAAGAGATCTCGGACAACATGAAAGACAACGGGACGTTCATCCCTGGTTACCGCCCGGGCCGCAGAACTGAAGACTACCTTGAGAAGGTGATCGAGCGAATCACTTACGTCGGTGCAGGATTCTTGGCTTTGATCGCCGTTGTTCCGACCATCATCTCGGAACTACTTGGTGTGGATTATATGGTTGCCAGTTTCTACGGTGGAACAGGCCTTTTGATCGCGGTCAGCGTTGCGTTTGACCTCGTTCAGAAAATTGACAGCCATCTTGTCATGAGAAACCACGCCGGCTTGCTTGAATAACCACTTATACGTCTTAGTTTACGCGGTAGCAGATAGTGAAAATTCCAAAAATCGACAGCGACCTAGTTCCCTACCTAATTATTCTGGGAATCATCATGGCAGCGACGGGTGCGGGCCAAATGTGGGTCTTAACGGCCTTGATCCTCCCAAGCTAACCGCTGAGTTTCTCGGTGCTCTGGTGATCGGCAATTAGCCACTCGCTCAGGGCAACTTTCTTCAGGGAATTACTGCAAATTTTTGCGGGGCCAGCGCGTAACTCCAATCGCAACACCCCGGAATATCTTCCCGCCCGTTCTGTCGTTGGTGTACACTGGTTTAGACACCGCTTTCGTGGACTTGGCCGATGCCCTAGCCACCTGCGCGGTTTTATCGAATTCGAAATTCTCCATTTGCGTTTAGGAGCTTAGCTTGAGAAAGAGCATCCTCCATCTCTGCGGTGCATTGTTGCTAACTCACGTACTGTTAGTCTCCGCTTCAGCTCAAGACAAATCTCCAGCGGCCAATGCTCCCAACATCATCTTGATCAATCTCGATGACGCCGATTACCAAATGTTCAGCCCTGAGATGCTGAAACTATATCCACACATCAAAGGCCTTGTCGACCAGAGTCTTTCGTTCACCAATCTCCACGTAACAACTCCGTTTTGCGCTCCCTCCAGAGCAGCTCTGTTCCGAGGCCAGTACGCACATCGAACTGGCGTGAGAGTCAACATTCCGGATTATCCACTATCGCTTTCTTTTCGCGGTGGCTACAGCGAGTTCCTGCGGCAAGAGCACGAGCAAGAGGAACTGGGTGTTTGGATGCGGCGAGCAGGCTATCACACCATGATGATTGGCAAATATCATCACAATGGTTTCGATTTCAAAATACCGCCGGGGTGGGATGACTTTTACATGTCAAACGGAGGACGGTATATGGGCACCTACCGATTTACCAATCGCGACAACCGAAACGGTGGCCACTCCCAAAACCCAGACGACGTCTACCGGACTGATCAGGAGAAAATTGACGCGATCCGACTAATTAAGCAACACACTGAAAAACAAACCCGGCAATCAACCGCCAACACATTTTCAAGTCGCCGTAAGCCGGAGCCCAACACGACGTCGTCCACCACATCCAATAGCTCTCAACCGTTTTTCCTTTACCTAGCGCCGCTGGCTCCCCACCGCCCGGTCGGGAATGACTTTACCAATATGGTTCACAAGGCACGCTATGATGACTGGCATCCGGAATTAAAAATCCCAAAGACACCGGACTTCGACACAGCCCCTCTTTCGGACAAACCACCTCATCGCCAGTCACCTCCTTACACGGAGGCGGAACTTGAATTACTCCACCTTGAATATCTCAGCCGTGCCCGCGCGGTTAAATCGGTCGATGACCTTTTGGGCGAAATCCTTGAGACTCTCAAATCCTGCGGCATTCGAAAATCTACCTATATTTTCTTTACCTCAGATAACGGCTACCAGCTTGGCCAACACCGCCTTCACGGAAAACTGTATCCCTATCGCATCTGCACCAATGTTCCACTTTACGTTTCAGGACCTGGCATCACCGGCGGCACAACCGCTGATCATTTGCTTGGGCACATTGATTTGTGCCCGACCATTCTTGAACTCGCCGGAGCAAAGATCCCCGAATTTGTAGACGGCAAGTCATTTACCCCACTTTTGAAAAACCCAAAAGCGACCAACGAAACGACTTGGCGAGAACCAGTCGTCATTGAAAACTGGCAAGCCAAAAGAAACCGAGGCAAAAACTTTCTAGGTGCCTACAGTGGCCTGCGGTACCACAATAAAATTTACGTCGAATGGATCAACGGCGATAAAGAATATTATGATTTTTCGGACGATCCGCACGAGCTCAGCAACGCCTTCGAGAACCTAAGCACTCCTGAACAACGACTTCTAAAAAGAGATCTGTTGAATAGCCGGCACGTCTCTATGAATCCGATTGCGACTATCATCCCTGCGCCGGTGGAATTGGATGACCGTGCTGACTGGGTGCAGGGGAGGGCGGAGGACGACCATTCTATTGCTGAGATATTGATTCATCTCCAGAATCCAGAGACCAAAAAATTCTGGACAGGTCGCCAATGGAGTAAATCTCCAACTGACCTGAGAGCCAATATCTCGGCTGACGACCAGCAACTGATCACTTGGCACTACCCAATCAGCCAACTTAACGCCGCGCGGCTTAACGCCACCGCCTGGGCAGTGGACAACGATGGAAATGAATCGGCCAAGGTACAACAGCAAATCGAATTCAATCTTTCACCAAATGCGAAATAAGGCGATCTGGTTTCAAGGCAAACAAGATTCTGCGAACCAACTCACTACCGGCCCGGCTGCTAATCATTCAGATTAAAAACGCGTTTCGCATTGGCTGTGGTGCTTGATGAAAATAACTCGAGATCAACGCCCCGGACATCGGCCAGACAGGAGGCCGTGTGGCAAACCATCGCAGGCTGGTTGGGTCGCTGACTTCGATGAGGATGAGGCGTTAGGTACGGAGCGTCGGTTTCGACTAAAATCCGATCTTCAGGGATGCGGGCTGCAACCTCTCTTAGCTCGTTTGACTTTTTGAAGGTCACCATCCCCGCGAAACTAATGTACATGCCTAACTCAAGGCACTGCTGAGCAGTTTCCCACGAACCAGCGAATGAGTGCATAATTCCAATTACTTTGCCGTCACGCTGGTGCGCCTTTAGCATCGCGAGAATATCTGATTCACATTCTCGCATATGAATGACAAGCGGCTTTTGAGTTTCAAATGACAGCTCAATATGTTTCGCAAACCAAGTTCGTTGCTGCTCAATTGGACAGTAATCCCAGTAGCGATCTAGACCGGTTTCTCCAATCGCAACCACTTCTGACTGAGTGGACAATTTGAGAATTTCTTGCCATTCCTGTTCCGTCGCATCCTGGCAATGATTCGGGTGAATACCGACCGCGGAGTAGACCTGAGGATATTCTCTGGCAAGCTGAGCGCACTTTTTACTGGTCTGGGCAGTCGTGCCGATAGCCGTGATCCCAACTAAACCTGCCGACGAAGCATTCTCGAGCACCTGCCCAAGGATCGGGAGCAATTGCTCATCTTCAAGGTGGGCGTGAGTATCAAACAACATGATCGAACCTGGAAACGTTGCGAACGCTGCCGCTTAAAGTGGGCAGAGATTACGAATTGGAAAAACTACGATCGCCGGACTGGCGGATCAATGGTAAATCCACGGGACGACGCATCGTGCAATCCTCATCCGCAGGGTGCCAGTACATGACTTCCTTATCACTTAAATGCCAACACAAACAAACCGCTTCACCCTCCCGAACCGCCGGGAAGTCAACGAAACCTTCGTCGACCTGCGCTACGCCAAGTTCGAGTTGTGTAAGCTCGTTGACAAACTTATCCAGCCTGTCAGATTTGAGTTCATTTGCTTGTTCAATCGACTCCAACTCTCTTGCATAGTCGTCGTCCTGAGCACCTTTGCCGCGGCCTCCAACAAGGTAGTCAAGTCGCTCCCTCGTCTCGCTGACCTCTCTTGAATTTACGACGATATCCTGGACGATCATCTTGACCAAAGGCAGCGTCAAATTCGCTGTACGGATGGTGAAATTCTTGTTTTTTGAGGATGTAGTCTTCATCCGGATTCAGCCTAGCTTGCTGTTACGAACGGCGAGGAAAATTTGCCCGGCGGGCACGCCTCAACAACATTATAGCTCAGCGATGAATTCTGGATATTGGTAACCATCAATTTGCATCGCGACCTGATAAATTCGTTCGTTCCGGACACTACAAACCCTCACCGTTACTAAGCTTTTAGAACGAGGGCGGGCCATTTGTGTTTGATAACACACAACTTCACTAACGTTTAACCGTGCCAACTAACACTTACGGCACGGGAGCAACGGTGAATTAGGTGTCGAACGTTGACGATTAAAAAACTTAATTGGGCGCAAATTCCTAAAAATCGATAGTAAGCGAAGGCAAAACATCAATTGGAGATGGTTTTGCCTCAAAACCCCCAAAAAGGGCTTTAGTTTTTATTGACTATCCTTAGGCACCGCGTAGAGTAAAAAGTGAGGTTAGTCCCTATTTTCATGTTCAATCTCACCGCCGGAGTAATAAAAACGCGCAGTTTGGTCCCCTGATTTGGATGGGATCAATCTCAAAAACAAAGGAATGCGGGAATGTTAGTTCTCTCGAGGAAGAAAAACGAAAGCATCGTCATCAATGACGATATCACCATCGTCATTGTGGAAATTCGCGGCGACAAAGTACGCCTTGGCGTCGAAGCCCCCAAAGAGATCCCAGTCCATCGCAGAGAAGTCTACGATGCGATTAAACGGGCTGAAAAAGAGAACATGGAATGCGGTGAACCTGCAACCGAGATCGAGTAACACGCCCTCCTCATCAGTTTCGTCCGTCTTCACAATGCGGTCGAACTATTAATTTTATTTCCTCCAGAATCCCGGAGAGAATTGAGCCATTTTTTCAAATTATTTTGAAGGAAATGTGACCGTATTTTTAGGTAAAACCCCAAGAAAAACAGGCCCTCTTTATAAAGATCAGGAAATGCCGGGCAACTTGGCTGCTTGCCCTTGACGAAAAGTAAACCAACAGATTACTTTAGTTCCTTCGCGGTTCTGCCGATAATGGTGGCATCACGATGACGGCCCCTTCGTCTAGTGGTCTAGGACTCCGGCCTTTCACGCCGGCAACACGGGTTCGAGTCCCGTAGGGGTCACTTTGAGTGAACTAAGAACCCAAGGTTGTGCGAAATCACAACCTTGGGTTTTTTTATTGGATATTCCGAACCCCCAATCTGATACCCATGCCAAATCCAACCACCCAATCTGGTCGCCGACAAATTGGTACCTCTGGCATTTATGTTTCGCCAGTTGCCTTTGGCACCTGGCCAATCGCAGGCATGACCAGCCTTGAGGTAAATGAGATCGACTCATTAGAGACCATCAGAGCAGCAGTTGATTCAGGTATCAATTTTATTGATACGGCACACTGCTACGGTGCTAACGGCGAGAGTGAAAAACTAATTGGCAAGGCAATCGCTCAAGATCGTGAGCAACTTGTGATCGCCTCCAAAGGAGGAATCCATTGGGACCAAGACGTTGTCCGGCATTATGACGGCCGCCCGAAAACGCTGATCGCGCAGTGCGAGCAAAGTCTCGATCGGATGAAGGTCGAGGTAATTGATCTTTATTATCTTCATGCACCTGACCCTAATGTCTCTGTGAGTGACTCTGCCACAGCTTTCAATAAACTAATTGAATCTGGAAAGATTCGCGCGGCTGGAGTCTCAAACCTCGACCTAACTGAAATAAAAGCATTCAATGCGGTTTGCCCAATTTCAGCCATCCAGCCTCCCTTTAATATGCTGCAGCAAGAAATTTGCTCAGAGATCGCTCCATGGTGTCTTGCCAATGAAGTTTCCATCATCAACTACTGGCCCTTGATGAAAGGTTTACTCGCTGGGAAGATCCGGCGCGGGCATCAATTCGCAGCAGAAGATAAACGCCTGACCTACCCCATTTTTCATGGACACCCCTTTGAATCGGCTCAACAATTGCTCGATGGCCTCGATAAGATCGCAGAAAAAACAGGGCGTTCAGTTGCCCAAATCGTGATCAACTGGACCATAAACCAACCCGGAATTACTTCCTCGCTTTGCGGCGGCAAAAGAGCGTGGCAAATTAAAGAAACAGCCGGAGCAATGGACTGGCAACTGGAACCAGAATATCTAGTCGCAATTACAGAACTTATCCAAAGTTTGAAGATGAACTGAACTGGTTTCGCCCACTCCTAAAATCAAAAATCCTCTCACTCAAAAATCAAAACGCTGGAGCCCAACCTTTACCAGCACTAACGCTTCGCTTCGACTGGCAAGTCGAAGCAACACTGCACCGCGAACGGCAGCCAACATCACTCAACGAGTGACCACAGACTTTCAAACTGAACAGTGGTTGCCGTGAACTAAGTTAAACGACAGATGAGATAACAAACACCATCATCGCATCGGCAGATCCTGTCTTGGGAACCGAGAATTGGGTTGAATCAAAAATCATCTCCAATAACACGCTATCTTGTTTGTGCCGTTCAAACTGTTAACTCAGGCCATCTAACCGTGATGGATGGTAATCCCAGTTTGCAACGACTAATCGTTCCCCACGCAATCATCTTGAACGAACCAATCAGCGGTCGATGCAGTCGGTTGTATTGCAGCAACGAAATTGTAATGCAGAAACGAAACAGCACCCTTTACACGAACACCTGCATCATTCAGCTGGCAATCAACCCAATTAACGAACGACGGGAAACCAGCGGCCAACCTCGTAAAGCAGGCGACTCTGGGGGAGTTTAACGATTGCCTTGGCAACTTCGGACTGACTCAGCAATTTACGACGATAACGCTTATGGACGTCAATGGACGCCGCTATCGGTTGTATTTTCCATCCCCGGTCTGAACGTGACTCAAGAATCAAACGAATCGCTGCCGCAGCTGATCATTCTTGCAAGAGATATGGTTCACCCAAGATTGGCTCGCTTTGCTCGGCAGGCGTCCGAGAACTGCCAGGAAGTCTATCTGTTTCGCGGGGAAATATTTTGCGGCGTTCGATTCGCACTTGGATCATTTCGAGCGGACTGGAATATCACTGAGTCTCAAATTTGTGTTTACAGAGGAACCCACGAGATAGACCGAATCAATCTTATCCCTGACCAAGCCCGCCGAGCCGCGTAAGAGAAAAACTGCGGTCAGCGCACGAAAAAAGCGTCTGCAGGTGTGCAGACGCTCTTCACTGTTATTCAACAGGTCAGGATTACTCTTCGTCTTCTTCCTTGACCTTCTTTTTCTTCTTCATTGACAGCTTGGCCACACGCACTTTAGGCATGCCATAAACCTTGTCGCCTTCACTCCAGCGATCGTCGGCGATTAACTTCTGGAGCCGCTCTGGTCGGGTTAAAACGTTGCGGGTTTTTGCCGAACCGGCTTTAATCTTCAAACTTTTGTCGATGGTCATCTGTAATACTTCTATGAACAATTGAGCCGGGAATTTGCCGGACAGGGCTTTTTGATTAAAAAACTTAAGCTGAGCGTAGCCGCGAATTATACTTGACGACGAACGGAGCTTCAAGGGCTAATAACTCGGTATTTTACGTGTTTGAAAGCCTCGATGTAGACGATTATCGGTTCGATGATGGTAATTCTTGCCCGAATAATGCCGCATCCGCCAATCGCCCGTTATTAGATCGACCGTCCTTTTCAGGCTTGATCTGTCGAATCTGCCAATATTGAGATAACTTATTAGCAGACTAACCCACTTTTTATGGACGAAATGATGAAAATTGGAGTGTTTTGCAGTGGTGGAGATGCCCCGGGGATGAATGCCTGCGTCCGGTCCGTCGTGAGAACCGCTGCAGATCGTGGCCACGAGGTCGTTGGAATCATGCGGGGCTACCATGGAATGATCCACGAAGAGTTCTTTGTGGACTCCGACGGTCAACGCCATTTAACCCCTTATCGCGTGACGACCTGGGCAGCCCATGGTGGAGCCCACCTCCGCAGTAGTCGCAGCGAAGAGTTTCGAACCCAAACAGGTCAACAAGCCGCCGCAGACATTCTCAGGAAGCACCAAATTGATGCAATTATTCCGATTGGTGGCGATGGAACGTTCAATGGTGCTACGGCTTTGAGCAAGCACTGGGATGGTCAAATTGTTGGCTGCCCCGGCACCATCGATAACGACCTCATGGGAACCGACTACACCATCGGCTTTTCGACAGCGGTCCAAACTGCCGTCGAGGCAGTCGACAAAATACGTGACACAGCATCCAGCCACGACCGTATGTTCCTTGTCGAAGTCATGGGACGCCACAGCGGCTACATCGCGCTCTATACCGCCATAGCAGCAGGAGCAGATGTCGTTGCGATTCCAGAAACCGATACCAATTTCACAGAGATCATCTCGCACCTGAATCGACTAAAAGAACAGGGACGCATGATGGCGATCATGGTCATCGCCGAGGGAGATGAAAAAGGAGGCGCTGAGCTTATCAACGCGCAACTTAAGCAGCATGCCTGCCCATTTCAAACCCGTACGATCGTGCTTGGGCATCTACAACGCGGGGGCAGCCCGACACCAGAAGATCGCAGGCGAGCAACTCAAATGGGCAATGGAGCAGTGAAAGCAATCCTCGCCGGTGAGACCGGCGTGATGATCGGCACCCGCGACGACCGTTGTGTCTCAGTTCCATTCGAAGAAACCTACGCATCACATCGACCTGTCTCGCTCGATCTACTGACTGTCCTCAATGAAATCGCCTCTTGATGATTTGGCAATCGACTACCAAGCTCTTAGGTAGGCTTCTTCCGAGGTCTGGGAACCTTTGAGCTTTTCCGTCTTCGGCCTTTGCGGCCTTTAGGTTTTCCTTCTTCAACAGACGACAAAGGCTGGCCGACCGCCTCTTGAAGCTGACTGATTCGATCTCTCAATATTCCAGCTCGCTCAAATTCAAGATCTTCGGCAGCCTGTAGCATCTCGGTTTGCAATTCGTTGATATATTCTTCCGTGATGTAAACGGTATCTTCCGTCTTCCTCGCCGCATCATTGGCTTCACGACGGTTCTTTAAATCGGCCCCGATCCCTGACGATATTTCTTTGAAAATCGTTTTAGGCGTAATGCCATGCTCTTTGTTATAAGCTTCTTGTATCGTCCGCCTTCTCGCTGTCTCGTGGATCGCATTTTTCATCGCTTCAGTTACTTTGTCACCGTATAAGATGACCTTGGCATTCGCATTTCGAGCCGAGCGACCAATTGTCTGGACAAGCGAAGTTTCACTTCTTAAAAATCCTTGCTTATCCGCGTCCAGAATTGCTACTAAACTTACTTCAGGTAAATCGAGCCCCTCTCTCAACAAGTTAACGCCAACGAGACACTGAAAGCGACCGAGTCGCAAATCTCGCAACAATTCGACGCGTTCAAATGCGTCCAACTCACTGTGAAGCCACTTACTGGCAATCCCGTTTTCACAAAAATACGAAGACAGATCTTCCGCCAATCGCTTTGTGAGTGCAGTCACCAAGACTCGGTCTCCCAGGTCACGCCGCTCTTTGACCTGTTCTAATAAATGAGCCACCTGACCACTCGCGGGGACAACCTCGACGACGGGGTCCAACAACCCGGTTGGCCTAATGATCTGCTCGACCACTTCCCCACCCGTTTTTTCAAGCTCGTAATCCGAAGGGGTGGCCGAAACATACACGACTTGATTCAGCCGATTTTCCCATTCTTCAAATTTGAGAGGCCGATTGTCCATGGCGCTGGGTAACCGGAAACCATGGGCAACGAGCGTTTCCTTACGACTGCGGTCGCCAGCATACATTGCCCTCACTTGCGAGCAAGTCACATGGGATTCATCGACAAACAACAAGAAATCGTCGGGGAAAAAATTGTACAGCGTTTCCGGCTCCTCGCCCGCTTCACGTCCCGCTAAATGGCGGCTGTAGTTTTCAATACCCGGGCAATGGCCAACGTGCTCCATCATCTCAATATCGAATCGAGTCCGCGCATTCAATCGCTGAGCTTCGAGAAGCTTTCCCTCTTTCTGAAATAAATCAAGCTGCTCTTTTAACTCCAATCGAATCAACTTTACCGCATCGGCAATTCTTGATTCAGAAGTAACAAAGTGCTTCGCCGGGTAAATATAAATGTCAGATTCAGAAGTTATCGACTCACCCGTGAGAGGATTAATTACAGAAATTTGCTCAATGTCATCCCCCCAAAATTCAATCCGATAAGCAAACTCCTCATAGGATGGCCAAATTTCAACACTGTCACCACGAACACGAAACGTCGAACGTTCAAACGAAATATCATTTCGCTTGTATTGAATATCCACAAACTTAGCGAGCATCTTGTCTCGATCGATCGCATCGCCAACTTTGAGCGCAACCATCATCGTTCGGTAATCTTCGGGCGACCCAAGTCCATAAATACTTGAAACACTTGCGATGATGATGACGTCCTTTCGGCTCACCAACGAACTTGTTGTGGCCAGTCTCAGACGATCAATATCTTCATTGATCGAAGCGTCTTTTTCGATATAAATATCGCGTTGAGGAATGTAGGCTTCCGGCTGGTAATAGTCGTAGTAGCTGACGAAATAATGCACAGCATTGTGCGGAAAAAAATCTTTAAACTCGGAGTACAACTGGGCAGCCAACGTTTTATTGTGAGAAATCACAAGCGTTGGCTTTTGAATTTGCTGAATGACGTTCGCCATCGTGAACGTCTTGCCCGACCCTGTAACCCCCATCAGCATCTGATGCTTTTTAGCGGCTTTGATTTGCTCAACCAGCGTCTCAATTGCTTGCGGTTGATCACCACCGGGTTGAAATGGCGAAGTAAGTTTAAACATAATAAACGACGAATTCCCACAAGGCCTAAACTTATATCTTATTGCCCTTATATCTTATTGCCAAATCTCGGCACGACTAGGCTTCCTCAAGAAACGACCACAATTACTCATTACCATCAGGAAACAAACAACAAAATCTGAGCAATACCAATGAAAACGTGCCAGCAATCACGGATCATCCAAAGGAGCCAGATACGGAAGGATCGCCTGAAACTTCTTCTCCCCAATCCCGGGGACGGTTAGCAATTCTGCATGGTTCTCAAAACGTCCAAAATCAGCGCGGTGAGCAAGAATCGCCCGCCCCAACTTCGGCCCGACTCCAGGCAGCAACGTCAACTCACCCACAGTCGCCGCGTTCAAATCAATCTGAAACAAAAACTTGGAGTCCGCTACATCGTCAATATCGACGAGACCATCGCTCGCCTTCCACTGAATAACGAAATAAACGGATGCCGCCAGAATAGCAATCAACAACAGAGTGGCTACCAATCCCTGATGTTCGCTCCACAAAACAAGCCGTAAACGGCAGAGCAGCCCTTCTTCGTCAGGCTCTTTAGATTGCTGGGGGTTTTCCATGGGTCACTCGAAAAAGAGTACCCGTGAAGTGGATGACCATAATTTTAATTATCAACCATCGTTCTACTACTTTGAAGACCACTCTTTAAGAGTAATTACGCCGTCGCTGTTTTTATCTTTCTCGTAGAACTCTTTGACAGTCTTTTCGTCCCACTTCGCCGAATACTCGTGCATCTGAACCTGACGGTCTTCGTTCTTATCAAATTTCTCAAAATCACGCGAAGAACCGGAGCTACTTCTTGAAGAAGACCGGCTCGAAGAACTTCCCCATCGCGATGAACGCGAGCTGCTGCTCGTTGGCTTACGAGCGTCAGCAGTGCTAGAGGCCTTGGAGGCAGGCTTATTCGCACCGCTCAAACTATCGTACAGTTCGGATTTTGTGACGAAGCCATCCTTATTTTGATCAGCACCTACCGGAGGGCGACGCATTTTTTTGATCTCATCACCGTCTAGTTTGCCATCTTTGTTTTCATCGTACTGGCCGATCAAACTCGCCGCGTATTTCTCATACTTCTCTCTTGAGCTTGAACTGGAACTCGACGAAGAAGAACTTGGCTTTCTCGAAGTGCTTGATTCCTTGGATGAACTACTCGTGCTTCGTGTCGAGGTAGGACGCCAAGACGATGATGTACTTTTCTTGGTGCTCGAGCTTCTCGAGGAATCTCTTGAGCTTGAGCTTGAGCCTCGTGAACTACGGTAGGCAGATTCTCGGGAAGCGTATCGATTAGAGAGCTCACTCCGCGAAAGCCGTCCGTCTTTGTTGGTGTCACTTTCTTGCGGAGTCGGACTGCCCCAACGGGCTCTGCTCATCTCCTCTTTATCAAGACTCCCATCCTTATTTCGATCGTACCTGCCGAGCGTTGAGTCTACCTGGCGATTCACACTGTCACTGTAAGTTACTTTCTTCGCAGTGCTCCCCTTCGCCTCACTGGTGGTTGCTCCAAACCGCGATACACCCGATCCCGACTCTTCCTTTTCAACGCCAAATCCAGGAACCTTCCGCTCCCTGTTCATCTTTCTATCAGCTTTCTCTTTACTGGCTTTCTCTTTGCTTAACTTTGACAAAACCTTGCTGATCGAAACCGGCTTTTCAGGATTGAATCCATTTTTCGAAAGGTAACTTCTTGTGTTGTTCGACATCTCGCTGGGTTCAAGCTTGCCGTTCGAGTTGACGTCCTTGCGTTTCAAATATTCGTCTAATTTGAAATCCTGTGCCGCAGTAATTTGCGAACAAAGCACCATCACGACAGGGACGATAAACAATCGACCAATACCGCAAACTACCTTCAAATTTTGAAACATCATCGTCTGACTCCGTCTGGCTAACATCCAAAAAGCAAGTCTCTCAATTACCGAATCTCCACAACTCGGGAACGGCATTTACCGAACATTTGACCGAATTCGGTACCCATTTAACACCGAATAAACCAAAAAGTTACTGCAAATCGAGCA
Organism: Mariniblastus sp.; assembly: GCA_029251085.1. Taxonomy (GTDB): domain Bacteria; phylum Planctomycetota; class Planctomycetia; order Pirellulales; family Pirellulaceae; genus Mariniblastus. Next base: position 26,275 of record JAQXDZ010000033.1, on the reverse strand, counting down.
TATTTGACTTTACTCGGTGAAATGGCCCCAAGCCGCTTCTCATTCATGTTTTGAGACGGATTTCCCCGACTTTGCAGGTATTCCAACGTTATTGAGGATTGGTAGCCCTACTGAATCGACTACTGAGTCGACTGCTGAACTCAGAAAATCTCTAAAACGTTGAATTACGCGTGCCAAACTGACACCAATTTGACCCTTTCGCGTTGCCCCCCGATAATGTCTTGTAAACTGCGAGTCCTGCGAGCAGTAGTAGCACCCCCAAAGAGACCGATCTCCGGATTTCCATAAAAAACCGAGTTCGACAACCTAAAAATACCTTAACAACCCCAACGACAGCAAATGATCAACCTATGCCCGCAATGCAGCAGCAAAATCACCGATTTTGCAGTTAGCTGCGACAATTGTGACTGGAGCTTGGTATCTGAACATCAACCCTCTGATTTTCGCATCAAAATTGACTCCGATGACAAATTAGGAAAATTCGAATCTGACGAGGCCATCGAAGAGACCATTCAAATCGTCAAAAAGTCCAGACGAATTATCAACAACACAAACCAACAGTCTCCTCAGTCAAGTCAGACGCCTCCCAATTTGGCTGACATTCATTCCTCATCTCACGATGAGAATGATTCGCAGATCAATGAAGCGACCCAGCGTGCTCTTGAATTTATCGAACTTGGTGATCTCGCAGCCTCGTTGACCTACCTCGATCGTGCGATCATCGACTTGCCGGTTGAAAACAATGGCGAATGCTATTCGCTCCGCGGTTACGCTCACCTCAAGAATCTTGATTTCCTAAACGCCGAAACAGACTGTACCCATGCCATTGATCTGGGGTGGGAAGAACCGCAAACTTACGCCTGGCGGGCAGCCGCCCGCGGTGAACAAAACAAGTGGCCAGCAGCCTTCGACGATCTTAAGCATGCTGATCAAATTGCGGCCAATGACGACCAACAGTATCAGTCTTTAATTACAGCCTACTCAAAAAGCGCAAGCGATTATTATCGAACCAAAATTCAAGAGGGCCACGATTCAGCGGATCTCTTCTTTGATCGTGGCTGGGTATATTTCAAGGCCAATCAATTCGACAAGGCGAAACGGGATTTCCACCTCGCCCTTGACAAGCAACCAGGGCACCCTAGTGCTTCAATGGGCTTAGCTGAACTCAAGTACATTTTCCTTGAAGAATACGATGTTCGGGAATTATGCGATGCGGCGATCAAAGGAAGCCAAGAGTGCCAGGCCTACGGATTGAAAATTCGCGCGATGCTAAATTTCCGCGAAAATCAAATTGATGCAGCAAGAAATGACATACGAACACTGATGTCATTAGCCGGTGAAGATCCTCATACAAATCTCACCGTGTGCAGATTGCTTCGTTCGATTGGTGAGTTCGAGCTGGCAATCAAAATACTCACGACCTTAATTCTTAACAAACCCAAAGGCAGCAACCTCTTCCGCGAGCGAGGGGAATGCCTGGCCGCTATCGATTGTAACGCACTCGCTTTAAAAGACTTTAAAAAACACTTGCAACAATGTCGGGCGGATTTCCCGGTACTCCTCAAATCAGCTGAAATAGCCATTCAAGAAAACCGACTAGACCTTGCCCAGCGACGTCTGAAACGTGCTTTAAAACTTGACCTCGGCCGCGACGATGAAGTTTATTTAATTCGAAGTCGTGCTTTTCTCTGCGCCGGTGACCTCTCTAGTGCACTTCAAGATTGCGAAGCCTCAATCGGCAGCAACCACACCAATCCAGAGGCGTTTGCGTTACTGGCTGCGATCCACCGAGCTCAATCGAACCCCGACAATGCGATCTCTGCACTTACCAAAGCGATCGATTTTGAGAGCGAGGACATAAAAAAATCCGCACTTCTCCAGCACCGGGCTCAACTTTTCAGGTCACTTCAGAAACCAGAACCCGCAATTGAAGAATTGGAACATTCGGTATCTCTAAATCCCTCCAATCCAATTTCGTGGTTGCAAATCGCAGAACTTTATCAAGCGGGTAATGAATGGGAATCAGTCAATGAAGCATTACTTAAATCTCTAACTGCTCAAACTCCTCCACCGCGTAATATCACTCAAGCGGTGTCACAAATCGCTGAAAAAAGCTGTCAATTTTTTGAAGAAAAAATTCGCAATGAACCGCAATTTGCTCCGGAACTCTCATTGCAACGCGCGCGATCTTACCAACTGCAAGGATTGTTTAAAAAGGCCATTGCAGACTGCAATCTCATCCTCGCGTCAGACTCAAATCACATCTCAGCAAAACATTGCCGCGGGCAAGTTTTTAATCAACAAAACAATTCCGCAGCGGCAATGGACGACCTGACGTCAGCGCTCAAAGCAAAAGACCTTTCACTGGAAACCCAATCCCAACTGCGTTTTGATCGAGCGGTTTCCCACAACCTGATCGGCAACAAAGAGGAGGCCAAGTCTGACCTACTGAAAGCAATCCGACTCAATCCACTTGTTTCACGAAACTACGTTTTCCTCGGAGAGCTTCACCAACAAACAGGGGAGTTTGACAAATCGCTCCGGGCGTTTGAAAAGTCGATCACAATCGATCCGGAAAACCCGAATGCTCACAGAAAAAGTGGCGTTTGCAATTCACACCTCCAGAATCATCATGCGGCCATTGGTAACTTTTCTCGTGCGATCGATTTAGCTCCCCGCCACGTCGAACCGGTCATCCAAAGAGGGCAGGCCTATTTAAAGATTAATCAACCACAACTTGCTCTGGAAGATTTTGAATTCGCTCTGCATCAAAATGACCAACTCTCCAAAGCCTATTCAGGACGCGCCGCGGCATTGGCAATGCAAGGGAAAATAGAGAAATCTCTACTCAGTCTAACGAAAGCAATTCACAGATTTACCCGTCCGCGAGACATTGCAGAGATTATTTTCGCCCGCGGAAAAATTTTCTACCAAATGGGACGCAACTCGCCGGCGGTCTCCGATTTCAGCTTCGTTTTGAAATCAATGCGGAGTGACCCCAATTACGTTACCGCAACGCGTTACGCCCGAGCGATCGCCAATGTACATAACGAAAAGTGGGACAAAGCTCAAAGAGATTTTCGTAAACTTTCGAAGCTTCGGCCAAGCGATAGAGAAATTAAAAACGCGCTCGCGTGGTTGGCTAACCGCAAAGAACACAAACCAAACTTCCTTAATGACCCCAAACCTTTCCTCCGTCCAACGCGTCCTTCGGTCACCGGCCCGCGATGTCGGCTCACTGATGACGCGAACCAATGGAATGCGTCAGCTCCACACGATTGGTGGGTCGTCCGCTCAATTGAAAAAAAGGAATTCGGACCGGTTCACTTCGAGACACTAAAAAACTGGATTCGGGACGGACGCGTGACGCCCGAAATGAGAGTTCTTCGCGCTGACTGGAGCAAATGGAAAAGGCCAGAAAAAATATTTCCCGCAATCCTAGAGACTGCTCGTCCCGCCCGCTCGCAGAAGAATCTATCAAGTGTAGAATTAGAAGCGAATCAGAAAGCCCCACGAAATGGGAAAGACTCTCCCAACCTATGAACACCTCGAAAAAAACAAGTGAGTATGGCGACCGGCCAAGCGAATATGGTGACAGTCGAATTTCAATGGTCTTCGTTTCGGATATTGAGGTTGAACCGCCCAAACTGATTTCCAACACCTTCAAAAAATACACTCATTTTCGTGAGTTAAGTACCGGTGGAAAAGCCCGACTCGTTTCCTGCAAAGACACCAACCTCGGACGACGAGTTGTCCTCAAGATGCTTCGCGAGGAGTTTTTTGAAGATGATGTTGAGCTTCGACGATTAATTCGTGAAGCCCGAATCACAGCACAACTTCAGCACCCAGCGACGGTTCCAATGTACGAATTGGGACAGGATGATAGTGGGAATTGGTTTTTTGCAATGAAAAAAATCGAAGGGAAAACACTCTTCGAAATTATCGTCGGGCTTGCTCGGCGCGAAGCACAGTACGAATCCAATTATGATCTTAATCACTTGCTTGGAATCCTGACGAACGTTGGCGATGCGCTCGCTTATGCTCACACCCGAGGCGTGATTCATCGGGATATCAAACCCGAAAATATTATTGTTGGAATGTTCGGAGAAGTCACACTGATCGACTGGGGAGCTGCAAAAGTTTGGGGGATGCCAAACGACGGAGGCGAAGGTACAAAAGGCCAGCGAGGGGGCACTCCGCTATACATGTCACCAGAACAAGTCACTGGCAATCGCATGGTTGACGAACGCACGGACGTTTTCAGTTTAGGCATCGTCATGTATGAGATGATGGCTCAGCGCGAACCGTTTCGGGGAGCCGATATTGGAAAGACGTTTGATAACATCGTAAACGAAGATCCTACGCCACCGCGACTGGCGGCTCCTCACCGCGTTATCCCTCAAACACTCGAAGCAATCTGCTTGAAGGCGCTGGAAAAGAATCCTAACGACCGATATCAGTCCATGACTGCAATGATGAGTGCAGTGAATAAATTCAGGAATGATTCGCTCCTACGAGACATTAGCTAATACGTGACCTTTCTCACCTAACAATCAGCGACCCCAAGCTCAACTATGGCGAACGAAAGCGATGATTCGAAACTTGAAAAAATAGATCAGAAGCTACGCATTCTGGTCCTGCTTGCCGTATGCCAAGCAGGAATAACCGGTCTTTTGTTCGTCTACCTCGTTTTGGAAAACTTCATTCCATCCAATTCAACGCTGCTTTTACTTTCAATTGGGCTATGTATATTCGCGTATCTATTCCGCAGTCGCATTCCCGGTTGGTTTGGCAATGTAAGTCGGTTTATTTTTGCGAACTTATTTGAAATGAGAAAATCAGATTCAATTAAAAAGTAGCTCGCTCGAAACTTAACCAAGCCTCGCTGCAGCGTTTTAACGGAAACTGTCCAATCCGATTGACTCACGCCTGATACACTTCGATTGCCGGTTGCGACGGGGACATGATCCGTTGCTCAATTGCTTTTTGCGATAAGACCGACAACGCGTGGCGGCCTTCTTCGCCAAGCTCAACCGTCCAATCATTCACGTAAAGTTCGACGTGTGCCATCAAGACTTCATCATCAAATTCTTGAGCGAATTTTCGCATTGTGGGTAACGTCTCATCGCGATGCTCCAAACCGTAAACGATCGATGAACGAATAACTCTCTGAATCCGTGCTAACGTCTCTTTGTTTAAATCTCGACGAGCCAAAATTCCTCCCAAAGGAAGAGGAACACCAGTCTCAACTTCCCACCGAGTGCCCAGATCTTCAACTAAAAAGAGCCCTTCCTCTGCCCAAGTAAATCGCCCTTCGTGAATACAGACTCCAAAATCTGCAGATCCCCCTGTAAGTGAAGGCATAATATCAGAGAACACCTGGTGTTCTACTTCCGTTTTCTTTAACGCAATTGCCTCTCCGTAAAACAACTGGAACAACATCGCCGCAGTTGTAAATTCTCCGGGACACAAGGTGCGAGAACACCCCGAATTGGCAAGAGCATCATCCGGGGAGGTCCCTTCATTCGCCGACAAAAGCAACGGGCCAACGCCGAAACCGAGCGCGGATCCCGATGGCAAAACCAACGTCCGATCAGAAAGAATGGCGGCAGCATGAAAACTTGCCTTCGCGACCTCGAACCGATCTTGAAAAAGGCCTTCATTAAGTTGCTGTATGTCTAGTAACTCGATCTGAAAATCCAAACCAAGTAAATCAACCTTACCGTTGAGGATCCCATGAAACGCAAAGGTATCATTGGGGCACGTCGAAATGGCCATTCGAATTTTATTTGAAGTTTGCATCATCTTTGCCGCTTAAGACCGGTCTTTGTTCGCATCGATAAAATATTACAGGTGTACAGACACTCTGAGAATCAGCCAATGAAACGAGAACGTACTTAACGCTCCAGGCAATCCATCATCAGACTGGTAGCCGCGTTCAGAGCCTCACGGATTTTCCAATTGCACTTGTCACGATCCCCTGCACGATTGGAGATGCCACGCACTAAATAAAATGGAACACCGCACATTTTTGCTGCTGCCGCGACTGAAAAACCTTCCATCTCCTCAATGGCAGCGTCCGGAAAACGGCGCTGCCTTGCATCCACGTCACTACTCGTGTTGGCTGCTGCACAGACGGTTAGAATTTGACAGCGAGGGCGATCAAAGTTTGCGAGGGGCAGAACATCTCCGATCACATCCTGTTCACCTCTGCCGCCCCATTGCATCCACCCCATCTCACCTGCGGTTTGATAATCTCGTCCGCTACCCGCTCCAATGCCAAAGCACGCAACTTCACTTCCTATCACGGCTGTCCCAATGGAAATTTCTGGAGCATATGCTCCTGCAATTCCGACCAAGGCCACATTACTTGGTTGATGCTGAGTGATTAATTCCATCGCCTTAGCCGCCGAAATAATTGGCCCAAAACCGCAAATTTCAACCACCGCTTCAACGCTGGAAATCCGATCATTGACAAACTCGTATTCCATCAAAGTTGGCACCAAAATCAGCCACTTTATTTTATTCAAGGATGAGCTCATTCAAATCACTCTTCGCATGTTAGAACCTGTCATTTTCAAAATACAACAACCAACCCTCTCCAATTAATCTTGGCAAACTCGGCTGATTCCATCTCAATGCATCAGTGCGTTCGCTTAAGAAGAATCTGTTTTAGTACCTGCTCAGCCCTTTGCCAATTAGACGCCTCTCTTGCAGCCCAATAACTCATTAATGTCGCGAGACATAACATCACCGCAAAACCACTGGTCGCCTGCTTGATCCTAAAAGATGAAATCTCAAGCAGTGTCACCACATTTCCCTCATTCCCCCCCAACAACAGTCCTGTACAACAAATTCCGTAAATAAAGGCAAGGACCAACATTAATACGGAGACAGATCGCATTGCCGACCAATCGTTAATTTGAAAAAGAAAAATGGCGTACAGTAAATTCAAAAGACAGATCGCCACCTGCAAGAAAAACCAATTAGGAATCTCATTTATCTGAAACAAATCTCCCCAAATTATCAATTGAGTTAGAACCGGAATCAAATTTAAACCCGCGACGAAAATCAATCCGACAGCAAATAACTTTGCCAAAAAAAAACGATCCGCATTTGCCCGAATCAATCGCTCTTCCCAGTTCTTTCCCTCGTTTGAATTGGTAGATTTTTCTTTCGTTGAACCTCCAAGCGATACGTTTAAATTACCACGAACAATCGGCTCCTTGACACTCGCGGGGCCGACGCGTTTCGACCTAATTTTTTCGCCGGAAACCCCACTCACGAGAGCCTGAGGCGAACTCGGGCTATTTTTCCCCACGAGCTCGCCTTCAGTTTCTACGGCAACCGCAGGCAATGCATGGTGCGCCACAACGGATAAATGCTGCCTCGGTTTGGCCACAGGTAAACGAGGCTGATTAACAGCCTTTTTAGGTAAGTCTTTTTTAGGTAAGTCTTTTGGCAGCGAAGCTACCGGATTGGCTCCATGGCCATCGACTTGTTTATACCGGTCAGCTCGACATTCAACAGTTCGCCCCCCCGTCTTTTGGGCATCTGAAATCTCCGGGATGCGAATCATCGTGCCACATTCAGGGCACTTCACAACCTTACCACAGCGAGTCATCGACACATGCACGATGCAACCCTCGGGGCATCTAACTCGCAATGACATAGCACGCTCATTCAAAAAAGATTAATTGAAGGACCTCGTCACACCAAAAAGTATAACAAGCCCCAAGACGGTTAATCACAATTTCCTCTCCGACACCAACCAACCAACGGACAGAGCAAGCCAATTTAGCCCTCGTTTAATTAACTGGCTGAATTCCATGGACTGTCAGCTTTAGCTTCTTCACTTCGAACGATGTCGAATACAGCATCCACATAAGCGGGTGCTAGATGCGGATCAATCGAATCCCATTTTGGACTTCTTAATTCAGACGCTCTAGTTTTAAAACGCTTCAAAAAACGCCGGACCCCGCGAGGGCTCACTAAGCGGCCGAATCGATCAACACACATTTCCACACCCCCATGATCGAAACCAGATTTCATTTCGGGGATTTGCGGCACTGGATCTTTAAAATTCACCCATCGAAAGTGTTTTAATTTCACATGCTTGAGGTATTCTCGACTGGCCACTCGCGGGCATCCAAATGTATGCAGTTCGACTGGTTGAGATTTTATAAACGAAAGCACACAACGGGACGCACAAAGAGTTGCTGCTGCCGCTCCAAGAGAGTGTCCGCAAAACCAAAGCTGACGTTGATTCGCCTCCAACTCTACTTCCACCGCAGGCCAAATCCCATCTGCCATTTGTTTAAAATCATCAATCACCCAACCCGTTGTCTCCGCCATTGCTGCAGGCAAGTCTCCAAGTTGAATCGCTTCATCTAACTCCCTGATCTCCTTACCCCTGAATACCATCACCGCATCAAATTCATTCTGGAACCAGAAAACATCAACAGCACCGCCGGGGATAACCTTGCCGTCCGTAAATCCGAGTTTACCGGCGATCGAATTCGCATCATGTAGAGGAAGATAACTCGCCAATGCCATTTCGCAAAACAGCAGCGATCTTCGCAAAACCGAAAGGTCTGAGATGGGGCCTTGATGCTGACTCTTAAAAAGGAAGTCTCCCGAAGTCTTCGTTTTGAGACTCGCATTCTTCTCAGGAAGTTGAATTTCAGAAGATACCATTTCACAACCGAAGTAAGAAAATCAAACTCATACACACCCAATACCTACTGCAACGCCGCCGCAAATTTACCTTGCGGCGTTTTGCCTCTGATTGCAGAACCGGTGGACTCTCAAACGAATGCTTAACACTGTCATCACTTCGTCTGCATCTCAATCGTACCGCGCCAGCCATCAGGAGGCTTGCCCTGAGACTGGCCAATAAACTTTTCTAAAAACATTCTCAGTGAATCCTCAGCATCCAGTATAGCCAATTCGGTTTCTAATCGCATCCATTCGCCCGCCCGAAACCGCTCCAATAGATTTTTCGAATGAACCAAATCTTCGGCCACCAGTTCCGTTGCCGCGCAGACTTGGAAAACGTCGAACGAACCCTCCATTCCGAATGGCTGAAAGTTACCCATCCCGCGCACCGAAATTTCATCAAAGAACTTAGAATCAGCTTTCAACGCCTCGAGCGTGACCGCATCGATGAGTATTTTCGAGTTGAGCCACTTCGTCATCCCTTCGAGCCGGGAGGCTAAGTTAACGACCGGCCCAAAAGCGGTTACTTTTACCTGATCACGCGTGCCAATCTTTCCCGCAACGGATTCGCCCGATGCAATGCCGATTCCAAACTGAAATCCACGATCGTCGCGATCAGTACGCCCAACTTCCTTTAGCCGGGCGTGGTTATCAACGTGTGAATGAATCGCCAGTGCCGCTTTGACGGCAGATACCGCATTTTGTTCGCCACTCTTGGGGGGAATAGGCCACCCCCAAAAACCCATCGCTGAGTCTCCGTGAAAATCCCCAATAACTCCACCAAAATCTAAAATATTTGATGTGGTAATCCCCAACGCCTCGCTAACTCGATCCAAAAGTTCCAGCAAGTCATCCGATAATTGCTCAGACGTTTTTGAAAAACCCCTCAAATCACAAAACAACACCGACAGGTCACACTCACGTGGCTGCAACACCTCCTCGGAATCGAGCACTGAAATCGCCTTCATCACCACCGGAGAAAAGAATGTCCGGAGACTCGCCTCCTGTCGCTCAAGTTTTTTCACGAGCAACAAATTTCTGAGCGAAGATCCGACCAGCTCACAGAATTTAAGATCGCCTTGAAAATCTAATTCCTGAGAAACAGAACTTAAACTGGAATCACGATCTCCACGCTCTTTGCCGGCAACGTAAACGCCCCACCCAGGTGTTGCTGAACTTGAGATCGGAGACACAAAAGCCCAGTCATTTTCGTAGTCGATTGTGTATTTCGATTTCCCATCTTTACCATGGCTCCAGATGTGTAAAACCGACTCATTCGATTCAAGCGCCTGTTTGACAAGTGTCTCACTAGGCTGAAATCCGCCAGAACTCGCATCGCGACGGTCCCATTGCATGATCTCAATCTCTGAGTTGCCCAGCTGTTGAGTTTGGGAGGCATCAACCACTGAATCGAAAGTCTGGACAGACGCTGCATCTCGAACCCTTACCAGTCCAACCGTCGACGCCGACGCAATCCCCTGCATCAGCGTATTGACGATTTGAATCAATAAATTCTGATTGTCTGACGCTTTCGCAATGACCGTGGGTAGCTGGCTTAACACATCGATCCGGCGATCAACATCACGATAAGAAACTTTACGCAAGTAATCGGCTGAAAAGGTTTTTTGACTAATCGGATCCGGCGCGTCTAACGACGCAAATGCTTCTTCAACTGCGATCGTGAATTGAGTTTTGCCAATGACAAAATGTTCGCCTGCCCCCAGTTCGAAACAATCCTCGGACTTGCCGTCGTAAAAAACTGGATTCGAAGAACTTTTAAGCTTTTGAATGCGAACTCTGTCCCCCGCCAAGCAAAGGGATATGTGTACACGAGAGATTTGACTATCCCAGGGAACACGATAGGTCTCTGTTGCCCGACCAACGAAAATCTCACGCTCCGGTATTCGTCGCCGCCAACGAGAACCGACCTCGGCTCCCTCTGCAATAAGTTCCAACATGTTTTCCCTAATCCACGTTTGGAGTCCGCATCGCTCAAACGCACTTACCCAACCAACTTATCGGCACGAATCACGGACTCGAAAGCACCATCTTATTCAAGAAAAAAAAGCAGACTCCAACAATCGCTAATCCTAAAAATGCAGCCAACAATTGCAATCGCCCAGAATGAAACCCTCGCGTCGCATGATCTAACCGCAAATACACAAACGACAAACCAAGCAGTAACAGCAAGCCGGAAAATACAATGGCCAAGCCAGCGATGCGATTTCGAATCAATCGACGGGTTTCCAATTCAGCCCTGCCCTCCGAACCGACAGCTTCCCCAACCTGCTTAGATGCTTGCAAACTGGGATGCTCGCCAGTCCGTTTACCGGCGGGTGTGACCGGCTCCACTGCGATAGCGGAACTGGCCCATGTGCAACCGAGAAAAATAACAAACACCACCAAGGTTCTCATCGAGCACAAACATCTGCCCGAAGACCAATCTTTTTCCCGATTCTCGCTTTGAAGTAATATCGTCGTCAAATTATTTCCGATTGCAATTAATCCAGTCTTGAAGCCACCACAAAGCAAACCGTCAGTTGGCTGACTTTACATTCTGCAGGTTACAAATTTCCACCCGTTTTTGCATGTCGAGCCAGGGCGCTGACAACTGCACGGAGAACGAGATCACCACGGCCCAAATACACACCGCTGTGAATGGAATCGACAACAGGTAACTCAACAATACCCCCCAAACCATGCAGAGCAAAATTGCAGAGATGCTTAACCGCGTCCTTCGGACAGGGTCACATTGCCTCCACCAACGCATTCCTCCAAGGAAACAAGTGAAGAAAAACATGTAAGCAGCCAACGGCCCCGAGCCAGCCAGCAAATTCCACCCTTGGCCAAAAGGTCGAGACGTCTCAAGTGACAAAGTCGTCAAATCAATATAAAACCAACTGGCTGCAAAAAACGCAGACACACCAAGCAACATCCCTAATCCCATCATCTCCAAGTACCGCCATCGCGATTTCTGCGGTCGCCAATCCCAACGCTTGGTAACCATCAGTATCGCCCAGCACCCCATAACACTCACTAAAGTCAGCCAAGTGTAATTCGCCCAGCTCTCTATCGATGAACCCCAGGGACCTCCCTCAAGAACCCCCGTGACCATTGCAAACCCTAATAGATTCAACACAGCACAACTAAAGGCGGCGATGAGCATCGAACCAATCAATTCGGTAAACCGGTCTATCGAAGGGCGACTCAGCAACCACTGGCGAAGATACGGACTTTCTTCCGATTGTCCAATTTGCACAAGCCAACTCGATGACAAACCCAGCTTTTTTGCAATCGAATATCGCAACAAATAGTAACTAAGATAAAGACCACCAACGGACAACATCAACGGCAACAGCCACTGTGAGTTTTGGATCAGGACAATCCCGGCGATGATTAACATCACCATCTTGATCGGTGTAGAAAAATTAGCAGTTTCCCACCACAACGTAAATTTCGCTAATCCCGCATGAAGCACTGCTGCAATTGGCTCACCTTCCTGATCTTCGCCCAGGGGATTGCCCGATGTATTTGGCTCGAGCGTCGCAGCAGTCTCCGATTCCATTCGATTTGCGACCGAAAATACAGTTTCTTTCGAACTCGCCTGCTGAAAATTACCAATAATTGCCTTGGGCAACTTATCGATCAGTTCTGTCGTTTTTGTCCGGTTAGGCTTGGTTGATTGCCGATTTGGTTTGGCCGAATCAGGCTGGACAAGCGAACCGATCGAGTGCTGCGAAACAATCGAATCACTCCGCGAGGCTACGTCCGGCCACGGTAGATCCGCTGCCATCTCGGAGATACTTCGATATCGATCCTCAGGATCCTTACGCAACGCCTTAGCTACTACCTTTCGAAAACGAACCGGTACGGCTGACACATCCGGCTCTGCAGTCAGATGCTTCATAATGATTTCTTGAGCGCTCTCACCATCAAAAGGCACTAAGCCAGTCGTCAACTCAAACAGAATAATCCCCAAAGCATAGAGATCTATCTCTTTACCATAAACGCCTTTTCCAATCTCGGGAGCCATGTAGTGAAATGTACCCACCGATTCAGTTTGCCCCGAACGTCGGCTACAGGAAATATACTTCGACAGGCCGTAGTCTCCTATCTTGATGACCTGTTCATGTAGATCACAAAAAATATTACCCGGCTTTAAATCGCGATGTACGATTCCGTTCTCATGCAGATAGGATACGCCCGCAGCAGTCGAAGCAAACCACGATTTAACATCGTCGTCTTTCAGACCGTTTTGATTTACTTCAAGCACATCCCGCAACGATGGGCCGGGAACATACTCCATCACAACCCAGCTCTCGCCTTCACCTGTGGTTCGGATATCCCAAAGCGAGATCAGATTCACGTGCTTCATGTTCAAACACTGACGCACACCCCTCAACTCAATATCCAAATTACGTTGAATTTTTTTTAACGCAACCTCTTTACCTGCATCATTCAGCGCAAAGTAAACTTCACCAAATCCGCCGATACCAATCCCGCGTTTGATGGTGTATCCTTCGAGCGGAGTCGCTCCGCTGGGATAAGTAAACTTCATGAACGCCTCCCAACCATGCCGGCTGGCTGCTTTGATCAAACATTTGAATTTCGCTGTTTTTCTAGCCTAGCCGCAACACCGCCTGCTTGTCTAGGTTTCACACTGGTTTGGCAATTATTGTGTTCACAAGCTGGCTCCCCTCAGAAGGACGGACCGCTTCCCAATCTTCGTTTTGACCAATGTTGGCTTTGACCAGCAAAGCCAAACCGTCGATTCAGAACGTTTTTAGCATCGCCTTGCTATCGAGCAATCAAACAGGCTCAAGTGTTATAGAAAAGTCGTCACCAACGATACGGGAATCCAGCTCAATCGCTGTCTCCTTGGTGACCAACCTACCATCGACCTCCATCGGCTGCTTCGATCGGCAAAACCATTGCCCCGATCTTTCAAACAACATCAGGTTCTCGCCCCAGGTTGGACAGTAAACATGGTTCAATCGATTTGGCCCCAAGATGATTGAAGTCACAGGAAGTATGACGGCATCAGCCCAAGGCACAGACCGGTGGCGGGAAACGAAATCAAGTCGCGCCGTTTTACTCAAAGCATGCGTTTGACAATAGGCTAATTCAACTCCACCCTCGAAAGCCAGCTTCTGCCCATTTTTTAGAACAACTTTTGAATCCAAATCGACGCCGCCTATCGAGATATTGCCGATGGGCTCTAAAACATGCCCCCCCTGGACTCGCTCAACATTGGCATGGTGGCTGCGCAAATTACCCTGAATCCCAATATCAACTTTTGCACTATCGATCGCTTGTCCCAACGAGCTGACGCGACCGCCACAAACGAGGTAGCCACCGACGCCATCAACCCAGAGAAGAAACTTTTTTCCAGAACTTTGATTATCCATGGGTCTTATCCTATCGGACGCGCCCTGTTCGACAACCACTTTTTTTCCTGCAGAACCCACCGTTGTCGAATCCAACTGCCTTCTGGTTTTTTTCTTAAGACGTGCTCTGCACTCCCGCCCCGCCTCGAAAGCAACTTGGTTGGTTGGAGCAATATGCAGAATCTGTTTACAACTTTGACTAACGTCACCCCATTTACATTGGAGTGCGTATGCCTCGACGTCGGTCACATATCTTTTCATTTGACGTTGTCGGCCCTTTAACGCAGAAATCCTGCCCGCAAGAAAGGGTAAATCCGGCCGAACGGTTTTTGCCTTCTCCAACTCAGCAACAGATTTCTCAAACTGACCTTTGGCAGCGAAACGGTTCGCCGCCTTCAAACATTCGGAGACCGTTTTAATGTTATCGAGCCGCCAGTCCATGACGCGACGATGCCCGAGAACTTCAATGCAACTCAAAGCGGAAACCGGCTCACCACGCACAAGCGAGGCATCTGCGGATTCGATCGTCAGTTCAATTAGCTGATTCTTCCTTCCGCGAGTCTCTTCTCCAAATTCTTGCAAATTGAGTTTTGCGACCTCGTCGAGATCCTTCCAAGCCACGCAGAATTGCCCCGTCGACACCGATGCTTGAGCTCGATCCAGCAAGGCACCTGCAAGTTGTCGCGCCAAAGAAAGCTTCTTGTTCTTCTTACATATCTCGCCGCGTTCGTAGCAACGCACCGCTTTATCCAGGTCGCCACATCGCAGCGCCTGTTCTGCAGACTTTATTTTCAAATTCCACTTCATCAAAGGTCGTCTCCCGGAAGAAGCTCAAGACGCAAATAAAAAGCGGGACAGCTGGTTCGTGAACCTGCTGCCCCGCTTTCATTAATCAAAAAATTGAACCAGCTGAGACATCCAACTCAAGACGAGCTAGTTAACCACCAAGTCAGCTTCGGATGATTCGTCAGAAACATCTCCATCGCCTGCTTCTTTTGCGTCAAAATAGGCGTCCATATCGTTCAGCACATCCGAACTTGGAGTAATCGAATCATCATTCACTGGAATCTGCCCAAAGTACTTGGGAGCGATATTGTAATACTCTTCGTCTGCTGAAATCCGAGCATCAATGTCGTCTAACATCTCACGTGTTCTAGACAACTGACTGTTATCTAGCTTTATCTGAGTCGCGGTCGCGATGACTTCGTTCATGCGATTCCGAGCCGTTAAATTCTCAATTTGCAATTCCAATTCGCGTTGCTGCGATTTTGCTTCGCCCAACTTTAAATGGGCGGCAGCCAAAGATTCCTTGCGAAGATTTAAAATCTCGCCCTTCTTCTCAAACGTTTTTTCGGCAGTTTGATAGAGCGTAAATCGATGCCTTAAATCTTGTTTGACACGTGGCAAATCATGAGCCTTTCCCCGTGTGTCTACGTAAACCTGACCGCCAGATTCAACGTGCGAGCGGAGTGCCATCATTTCGTCATAACTCTTTTTCAACATTTGCTCATGAGACTTAAGATCTGCCGCCAGCCGTTTTACTTTGACTTGTTCCTTGGAAATCTTGTGAACCATGCCATGAATTTCTGGACCAATTTCGTCCAGTTGAATTTTGGCGGCATCTAACTGATAGGCAACAGGAACTTGATCCTGAGCTGCTGTTCTGACCTTGGTTACCGCCGTCTTTGCGTAAGGGATTAACTTCCCACCAAACAGCAATCCACCAATCACAACTACACCCGCGACCCCAATGGCCAATTTTTTAAACATATTCCGCTCTCCTGAACTTTTGTTGGATGAACCGGCGTTCGTTACTAAAACACTGTTGGCTAACGAGCCTGATCGCCGTTGTAGGTTGTTCGCCCATGCAGTTCGGATCTTTGGAAAATTTAGAAATATTTTCAAAAGCCTGCTGCCGCACCACCCTGCTGATTTGTTTATTCCTGCTCCGTTTTGGGCTTTCAGGCGTGTTTTAGCTATTTTCCTGACTTTGATTCGCAAAAAAATGCCGATTCTTAAAGCCAAGATGACGAATTTTGATCATGTCACGAACTGCCCGCCCGAAAGCTTTTGCGTCCCCACCAAACTTACGGTGATTTAAATCAAGCTTTGAACCAAAGCCTTGTCTTTGTCGATACTGGACCGCGTCAATGAAAACGCTCATTAAGTCAATCTGGTTCTCTCGCGATCTTGCCTCGGCCACTTTATTGAGCCTAATCATCCTGGCAGCCTTCTGGATCCTATTGCTGCCATTAAACCAAACCGTACAGAAAACATTTTTGGCTCGGTTTCATTTAGCCTCATCCAGTTTTCCAATTTGGGCAGTGCAGCAACCCATTCCCTCAATGTACAACTTCGAAAACAGGGTTTGGATCAGCCCAGTACCGATTACGCAAAGCGAATTAAATCAAGCGCTCAGCAAAAGCAACAACTCAAATCCCCGAATCGGTCTACCGGCTACCTCCCTGACAGACCTAGAGACAGTTGAAACCGAACAGATTAACCACTTTCCAACACGGGCGTTTACCTTTGGAAAAACCCGCTGGATCCTCAAACAGCAATCCGAGACCCGTTACTACTACCTCAACTCGCGTTACCGAGATGTTGAACATAACTCGGCTTTTCGTCTTTCTCCAATTTCGGACCGCCAGTTTGGAGTCACACGACTGGAGCCGTTAAGTGACTAACCAGCCAACCACACAAGAACCTTCACGATCGGTCAGAAATTTTCAGAACGGCCATGACAACGGCGATCTCGGAAGCGACCATTTATCACTCGTACTCCCGATCTACCGTGTAGTAACGCTAACAATTATTGCGTCAATGATTTGGAAGTATGCTTACTTTATTCCGATTTTCCAAAGCTACGCGCAACTGGAAATAACCGATTCGTTTTTCCCACCATTTCTCACCAGCCTCTACGTCTTAGCCGGGCTTTACCTTGCTCCAGTTGCCTTCGGCATCATTGCCTTATTCACACGCAGCATCACGCTTTTACGGGCCCAGGCATTGACCACACTGACTTGCATGTTCGGGCTTTGCATTCACCAGGGAAGCTACAACGATGTCACATTCGTCACTTGCCTTTGGGTTTCTCTTTGGTGCGTTTGGTACACTCTGAAAATTAACGAACCGCCTGAAGAACTCCTTAAAAAATCTCAGAGGTTTAGCTTACTCATCATTTCATTAATTTTTCTTGGTGGAGCAGCCGGGAAGTGGACTCCAGGTTACTGGTCTGGAGAAGTAATCTATGAAATCTACTTTAGCCATCGGGATTTCTGGTTTTTCAATTTGCTTCGCAACCAACTCGACTCTGAGTCACTACGAAATGTTGCAACACTCTATTCGAGGGTAATCGTACTCTCTGAGACAGCCTGCGCGTTTCTTTGGTTGCTCAAACCTAAGCATGGCGGCATGATCGCAATCGCAATGCTATTGGGAATCACATTTCTCTCAAACCTACTGCTTTTCTCGGTTACCTTCTGCTTACTGGGACTGGCAATCGTAGCAATAGAAACGCCCAGCTGGAAAGCAACCGCTACGAATCAATAAAATTCAGCGTGCTTTTTGGATAGACATAAACCGCTGCAGAAAATGTCGGCACAGAAGTCAGCGCATAAAAATGGCGGTAAGGCCCCTTTTGGCATCCCGCCAACCCTTACCGCCAAAAGCTTGCTCAATGCTCCCCAGCTCAAACAAGCTCCCTAAAAGTTAGGTCGCATTCCTAGAATGTCAAAGCGGGAATCTCCCCGAAATCATTAAAAGCTTGAAATAAGCAAAGAAGATCGGTTACCTGTTCCTTTCGCACGCATGAAAGCCCAGAAAGCCACCCATCGCGAGAAATTAGCGGGTCATTAGGAACGAAGAAAAAGGCATGAAACCGTGCGGGCACAACAAGACAACTATTCACTTCACCCGTGAAAATGCGGGGCTATTGCGAAATATCCCAGTCGAGTCCGATGTCGAAATTGGTGGCCGAGTGCGTTACCGCGCCAACGCTAATTCGCTCTACACCAGTTTTGGCGATTTTAACGATTGAATCCAAATTGACGCCTCCAGAAGCTTCCAAGATTATCTTCGGAGCTGTTTCGTTGCGAATTCCGACCGCCTCTCTTAGTTGTTCGTTACTCATGTTATCCAATAACACGATGTCGCAATCCGTTTTTAAGGCAACTCTTAATTGTTCAAGTGTGTCCACTTCCAATTGCAAGACTGTCTCTTTGCCACTGGGTAATTCCGCGGCGTGTTCGCCAATCCAGTTTTTCGCATTCTGAATTGCGACTGGAATCACCTCGCCCTCCTCACGAACTTGAGTCCGAAAGAATGCCAAGTGATTGTCCTTAATCATGATGGCATCATAGAGCCCCATGCGATGATTTCTGCCACCACCACAAGCGACTGCGTACTTCTCCAACCGCCTCCAACCCGGAGTCGTTTTACGAGTATCTAGCACACATGCGGAGGTCCCGCTGATTTTATCAACAAACTCATGCGTCAACGAACTTATACCTGAGAGGCGGCACATGAAATTCAAACAGGTCCGCTCCATCGTTAAAATGTCGTGCGCCAGTCCACTCATCACACCGATCGTTTGTCCCGCATCAACTGGTTCACCATCGTTAACATGCACCGTCAATTGAATGTTAGGCGCCCACTGCTGCAAAGCAAGTTTCACGACTTCGATTCCGCAAATCACTCCCTTACTTCGACTTACAAACGCCGCCTTCGCATGAACAGAATCCGGCACAATCGCAGCGGTCGTGCAATCCACACCCGATTCAAGATCGGCAGCGTTGAGATCTTCAAGAATCGCCATTTCGATTAAGCGCAGGCAATCTCGTCGCGTTGACTCAGAAAAAGTTGGGGCTTCCTTCATCAAAACAATCCTAGTTCAAAACTTGTCAAATGATTAAAACTTGTCAAATGATTATTGCCAAATGTGAATCGACTCCAGTTAATCAATTCCAGTAAACAGAATCAAATCTTTGCTCATCTTTTTGATCACTGACGATCTTTGCAAAAAGTTCAAACTGCCGTTGCTTGGACTGTTTTAGCAATCAGTGATCGCCCGCTTCGCCACTCAAAAAACCTTCGATTCTATTTTTAATTTGATCGCGAATTTTTCGAAACTGAATTAACTTTTGGTTATCCGAACCGATCGCATCCGCAGGATCCTCAAATGGCCAGTGAAGCGTCTGCTTAACCCCTGGAATCACAGGGCAGGCCTCTTTCGCGTGATCACAGACGGTTACGGCCAAATCAATTTCCTCTCCAACAAACAGATCCACCGATTTACTCTCAAGGCCATCAATCGAAAGTCCAAGCTCTTCAATCGATTTTAAAGCCAAAGGATGCACGTAGCCGGAGGGTCGCGAGCCAGCAGACACAGCAACCCATTCTGAATCCCCCGCATTCTGCCAAATTGCCTGAGCCATTTGCGAGCGGCAGGAATTTCCCGTGCACAAAATCAGTACTTTTTTCATCTTAGCTTCCTAATCAAGCGATAACGAGACGCAGGTCAAATTCAACAGCGACTCAATGAGACACTCGGGGCTTACTCCAACCGAGATAATTTAACAGTCGAAGTACATGCAAAATTCGTAGGGATGTGGACGAGAACGAATCGCTTCAATTTCGTTTCTCGTCTTAAAAGAAATCCAAGTGTTGATTACATCTTTTGTAAACACATCTCCCCGCAAAAGGAATTCATGATCCAGTTGCAATGCATGAATAGACTCTTCAAGTGACCTTGGCGTTTTTGGCACATTCCTTGACTCTTCCGGAGGCAAGTCATAAATGTCCTTATCGAGCGGATTGCCGGGATCAAGCTTGTTTTCAATCCCATCAATGGCGGCCATTGTAATGGCAGCAAAGGCGAAATACGGATTACAACCACCGTCGGGACACCGAAACTCAATTCGCTTACTCGCGGGATCGTTGCTGTACATCGGAATCCGACACGCCGCAGAACGGTTTCGCTGGGAATAGGCAAGATTCACCGGAGCTTCGTAGCCCGGCACCAATCGCTTATAGCTATTGGTTGTCGGATTGGTCAGCGCTAAAAGTGCAGGAGCATGTTTCAGTATGCCACCGATCGCATGCAATCCCATCTGGCTTAAGCCAGCGTAACCATCACCACCGAACAATGGACAACCGTCTTTCCAAAAAGAGAGGTGAGTGTGCATGCCCGAACCAGCATCACCGAAAATCGGCTTTGGCATAAACGTCACCGTTTTGTTGTGACGGAACGCAACGTTTTTAACGATGTACTTGTACATCATCATGCGATCCGCCATCTGAACCAATGGCCCAAATTTCAGGTCAATTTCTGACTGACCGGCCGTTCCAACTTCATGATGCTGACACTCGACCTCAATGCCACAGTCAATCAGCGTCTGCATCATTTCCGTTCGCAGATTCACCATTTGGTCGGCGGGAGGGCAGGGGAGGTAGCCTTGCTGATGACGAATCTTGTAACCTAAATTAGGGTTCTCTTCTCGACCGCGATTCCATTGGGCTTCAACACTGTCGAGGTGATAGAACGCAGCATCCGGTCGTTGATCGAAACGGACGTTATCAAAAATGAAAAACTCTGCTTCCGGGCCAAAGCAAGCTGTGTCCGCAATCCCTGTGCTACTCAGATAACTGGCCGCTTTCCTTGCGACAAACCGAGGATCTCGGCTGTAATTTTCATGCGTGATCGGATCGACAACATCGCAGATGAGATTCAAGGTGGGTAACGCGGCAAAGGGATCAATGAAGTTTGTTTCCGGGCGCGGGATTAATAACATGTCGCTTTCGTCGACTTGCTGCCAACCTCGGACACTCGAACCATCGAAGCCAAGCCCATTCTCAAAAATTGATTCTGAGAGCGCGCTGACAGGGATGGTTGTATGCCCCCAATGACCTAAAAAATCGACAAAACGCAAATCAATCGCCTTGACGTTCGCCGATCGACAAAACGCGATTACTTCTTTAGGAGTCAAAGCTTGACCTTTCACGCATTGAAAAAATTGATCCCAACCAAAGCGGGAAATAAAATTTCTTTTTTTTGACGGGCTAAAATCTAATCTCGAGAACTGACATTTCAAAAATTTAAGCCAGATTTCTAAAAGCAATCTTCGTGCCACAATCACAAAGATTGCCTCAGTGAACAAGAACCTGCCATAAAACGACTTTTTCGGTTCCCTCACCTCCAGAGACCATTTTCACTTGCACAGATAATGCCCAATCCCTGCCTCGAATTCAAGCAGCGTTGAATTAATTTCCAGCAGACGCCAACCGCCAAAGCCGAGCCAGAGTTGATTTCGGTACTATAAATTGAGATTTTTAATTGTTAAGATCACAGACTGCTGTGCTTCGGTCAGTGCAAGATTCGGGAAAATTGCGTTTTTACGTAGCCTCCCGGCTCTAAACGAACTGCTGCCCCTTGCCCAGATCACACCTAACGATGATTACTTCTTTTGCATCATGGGAACGATGCAGAAGTGATCCGACCAATGAATCAAGCGTATGGAGCTAACACCAGAATGAGCAAATCGAAACTTGAGTACATCTGGCTTGACGGCTACAAGCCCACCCAGAGTCTTCGCAGCAAAACAAAAATTGTCGCTGACTTCAGCGGCGAATTGGCGGACTGTCCTGAATGGTGCTTTGATGGCAGTTCGACAGAACAGGCCGAAGGTGGAGCATCTGATTGTCTTCTCAAGCCTGTCGCCATTTTCCCCGATCCTGAGCGGTTCAGTGGCTTTCTCGTCATGTGCGAAGTCTTGAACGCAGATGGCACACCGCATGACTCCAATGGTCGAGCGACCATCGAAGACGACGATAACGATTTCTGGTTCGGCTTCGAACAAGAGTACTTCCTCTGGGACACCGAGACCAACAGCCCTCCCGGATTCCCAACAGGCGGTTACCCGGGACCCCAGGGACCGTACTACTGTTCGGTAGGCGCAAAAAATGCCCACGGTCGTCACATGATCGAAGAGCACCTCGACGTCTGCCTGGACGCCGGAATTAATGTGGAAGGAATCAACGCCGAAGTTGCCGCCGGTCAGTGGGAATTCCAATGCTTCGCCGAAGGAGCAAAACAAGCTGGTGACCAGATTTGGGTTGCTCGCTACCTGCTTGAGCGAATCGGCGAAAAATACGGACTCGCAATCGAGTACCATCCCAAACCTTTGGGCGATACCGACTGGAATGGCTCTGGAATGCACGCTAACTTCTCAAACACAACTCTCCGTGAATGTGGTGATCAGTCTGTTTACGAGCAAGTTTGCAAAGCATTTGAGCCACGGGTAAGTGAGCACATTGCAGTTTACGGTGCGGACAACGACCAACGCTTAACCGGTAAACATGAAACCCAGTCGATCACCCAGTTTAGCTATGGCGTCTCTGATCGGGGAGCGTCTATTCGCATCCCGGTAGGCACCGTTACTAATGGCTGGAAGGGCTGGCTGGAAGATCGCCGACCTGCTTCCAATGCCGATCCCTATAAGGTTGCTGCCGAAATCATCAAAACTGTCAAAGGAGCGTTGGTGACAGTTTAGCTTGGCGTGATCGGTTGATTCAAGTTTACGATGTGGATCAACGAGCAACTAAAATAACGAAAAGCTGCTGCCCCATCCGGGCAGCAGCTTTTTTTACGCAGGCGATCGAAGCACACCTTGCTACCACAAGTATCTTCCCAATCCCAATCAAACAAATTCTCACAACAGTCCATTGACCCAATGCCAGCAAAGGTTCAAATAATGGGATGAACACTCCCAATCCAATTTCCAAACGAGATCCTTCCAATGATCGCGACTGGTTTGATCTGGCAACGCACTGGAAATTACGAAGCGATACAATTTATCTAAATCACGGCTCGTTCGGCCTGCAGCCAAACGTCGTTCGGCACCACCGACGCGGCTGGATTGATAGGCTCGATGAACAGCCGATGGATTTTTATCTTCGGCAGATGGAGAGTGCTCTTTACGAAGCACGGGCATCCCTTGCAAAATTTGTGGGCACTAGCGCTGCCAACCTCGTTCTGATTGACAATGCAACCTATGCCATGAACATCGTGGCTAACAGCTTCTCCCTTAACCCGGGAGATGAAGTTCTGATCAACGACCATGAGTATGGAGCGGTTCACCGAATCTGGCAGCGAGCTTGCGATGCTGCGGGGGCAAGACTTGTATCTGCCACCCTCCCGGATTCATTCGAATCCAAAGAGCAAATCGTAGATTGTCTAACGCAGTCGGCCACGAGCAAAACCCGTCTATTGGTGGTAAGTCATATAACCTCCGCGACTGCCTTGATCATGCCGATCGAAGAAATCTGTGACGCTTTCCACAAACAAGGGATCGCCATCTGCGTCGACGGCCCTCACGCCCCGGCTCACGTCGAACTATCAGTAGAGAATTTAAAATGTGATTTCTACACCGCCAGTTTACACAAGTGGCTATGCGCTCCTCTGGGTAGCGGTTTCCTTTACGTCCATCCTCGTTTCCAAAATTCAATTCAACCCCCGGTGAAAAGCTGGGGACGCTTACTGCCTGCCATTCCTGAAACGTGGGACGAAGAATTCACTTGGATTGGCTCACGTGACCCAAGTCCGTTTCTATCGGTTCCGCAGGCGATCGGCTGGATTCAGGACATCGGCCTAGATAATTTCCGCGAACGGGCATGCTGGCTGGCAAGCTACACCGAAAACTGTTTGCGTGACCTCTTCAACACCCAGCCTATCGGCGACCGGAACGACGGATGGTATGGAGCGATGACCCACGTCCCCTTACCTCCCGGGGACTGGAGTGGTCTGCAGAAACAACTTTGGGAACAGATTGGAATCGAAGTTATGATCATCCAATTCAAAGAACGCTGGTATGTTCGCGTCTCTCATCACCTCTATAACAACCAGACCCAAATCAACACTTTCATCAAAGCCATCTCCAGAATGACTACTTAAGTGAGTCGAAGCACATAAAAGCTGTGAACTGGCCATTTTTCAGGCGGAAGAAAAAGACTCTCCCAGCCACCACATGCCCCCTAGAACCCAATGTTTAACTGACCTAGTGACCACCTCCTGTCGCTGCAATCGCACCTAGGCAATATTTGTTTTGAAGATAATCTCTCGATTTGATCGAATCGCATACCGCAAAACGCTTTTTTGTCCATAATGGCACCATGTGGCCAGATAAACCCCAAACCGAACAGTTAATCGTCCGAGCCAAAGATGGCGACGCGTCCGCGGTGAACCATCTTATGGACCGCCATCGCAATTCGCTTCGGCAATTGATACGGATGCGATTAGATAACAAAATTCAAAAACGAATTGATGTCAGTGACGTCGTTCAGGACGTACTGATTGAAGCGAATCGGCGTCTGGATCGCTATCTTGCCGATCCCGTCATGCCCTTTCACCTCTGGCTTCGCCAGATTGCGAAAGACCGAATTATTGATGCTCACCGTCGGCATCGTGTATCGGCAAAACGTTCGGTGGATCGTGAACAGCAACTCTGTGCTCCACGCGGCTACGATAAATCTTCTATTCAATTGGCGTCTATCCTTGGCGACTCACGACTGACTCCTGCTGCAGCGGCGCTTCAGCGAGAGATGGCGAAGAAAGTGGAGGCCTCAATTTCACAACTCGACCAAAAGGATTGTGAAATTATTGTGATGCGTCACTACGAACACCTGACCAACCAAGAAATTGGTCAAATCTTGGAATTATCCGAGCCGGCCGCGAGCATGCGTTACCTACGAGCAATTCGAAGATTAAAGTCGGTTATGCAAGACGGCCAGAACTCGATCGAACCTTAGCCATACCCAAACCAAAATTTCGTGACTCAGAAGTACCAGGAAAATCAGGAAGACGAAGCCGAGATGAGACTCGCGGTGCTCGTCACTGAATTAGCCGATCAAGCTAATCAGGGAAAGCAGGTAAGCCTCGAAGAGGCTTGTCTTAAGAATCCGGAATTCGAGACAGACCTTCGAGAGCTTTGGGGCACGATCATCGTGACTGGAGCGGCGGCGAAAGAGCAAAGTCAGTTTTCGTCGTCGACGCGAGAATTAGCGATCCCGCAACTTGAGCTTCCCTGCGATTTCGGCGAATACCGACTCGAAGAGGAAATTGGTCGAGGTGGAATGGGAATCGTCTACCGGGCATCCCGATTCAGCGACGGTGAACTGGTCGCGATCAAAATGATCCTCAAAGGTGACTTTGCAAGTGACACCGATCGCCAGCGCTTTGAAGCAGAGGCAGATGCCGCCTCGCGACTCAATCACCCCAATATTATTCCAATTTACGAAATTGGAGAACATCAGGGACGCAGTTTTTTCTGCATGAAACTGATCACGGGTCAATCACTTTCAGAGCGGTTATCCCGTGGCCCCCTGCCGCCGATGCGGGCGGCAAAGATCATGAACGAGATCAGTGATGCAATTAGCTTCGCTCATCAAAACGGAATATTGCACCGGGACCTCAAGCCGTCCAATATCATGCTCGACGATGACTGGACCGCTTACGTTGCCGATTTTGGATTAGCCAAAGAGGCGAACGCACGAACGAGCCTCACGCGAACCGGCGCGATCCTCGGGACCCCATCATACATGTCGCCTGAACAGGCAACGGGACACCGCGGGGAAGTGGGAATCACCAGCGACGTCTATAGTCTGGGAGCAGTGCTTTACCATTTGCTAACCGGACACCCACCTTTCATGGGCTCAACGCCGGTCGAAACGGTATTAATGGTTCTCGAACAGGACCCCGTTGCCCCGCGCGTGCTCAATCGGCGTGTCGATCGCCGACTCGAGAACATCGCCATGCAATGCCTGCAAAAGCCTCAGGATCTTCGCTACAGCAGTGCGACAGACCTGCGGAACGATATACGGGCATTTTTGAATAACGAATCCGTTGCCGCAAGCGAAGGAAAATTCGGCCAAATCATCGGTAACGTCTTTCGGGAAACGCATCACGCGGTAATTCTTGAAAATTGGGGGCTGATCTGGATATGGCATAGCATGGTTCTGTTTGTTGCCTGCATGGCAACGTATGCCCTCCAACTCTACGGCGTCGACTCCCCGTGGGCCTACGGCGTAATGTGGACTTTTGGCCTGGGAGCCTGGGCAGTCGTCTTCTGGTTCGTTCGACGCAGAATGGGGCCGGTCACCTTCGTCGAACGTCAAAT
>JAQXDZ010000169.1 GCA_029251085.1 Mariniblastus sp. | reverse complement strand
GGCAAAAGAAAAAGGACACGGTAAAAACCGTGCCCTTTTAAGAGGCGTCGGCGGGAGTCGAACCCGCGATGGCGGATTTGCAATCCGCTGCCTTAGCCACTTGGCTACGACGCCATTGTTTTTGAATCAGCGACGCTGTCGGACGTCACAAAAGCCTTATATATACACGCTATCGAATCAAAATTTGACGGTCAAGTGGTCTGGGCAAGCCGAAACCCCCAATTTTTGGGGTCTCACCCCGGCTGACATAAACCACATAACCCTTACTGAATATGGTTCGGAAGATTCGATCTCGAACTTTAATCTCTCCTCGAGACCCTTTGATTCTCCGAGAAGCTACAGTTTCATTGACTGACCAATCGCCCGTTTTTCACCGACGCTAAGCTAATGACCAAGCCGCTAAATAATACTTTTAATCAAATCTCAGACAATAATAAGTCCGTCGACCAAACCATCGAATCACTCGTCAATAACGCGTGTAATCAAGAGGATAAAGACCCAAATCGGGGCGACCGTAAAGAATTAGAGAAAACGACGAGTCTGATGTTTATCTCCAGCTTGATCCTCGGTGAGCGAGATGATCTCGAAATAGAACCCCTCGACTAACCCGGTCAATTCGAGCCCGAATGAAAAGAAATTATAGCTAGCCGCGTTTGTTGAACGAAACTGGACTCTGAAACTAAACCAGATTCTCAAACTAGACCATGAAATTTGCTTAGGCCAAACGAAAAATTAACCGGCAACCGAAACCGATTTAACTTGTTTGCCCGCTCGCCACAAATCGGTGTCCCTGATGCGAGTCTCGCCGTTCAAATTCGTCTTTGACGGCCTGTAGCACGCCTGGTTTATCCAAACACCAGCTTGGACCAACGAAATAGTCACCGGGGGCTTCACCGCTGATCCGCTCGACCACCATCGTCGGGGGAATTAATTCAAGAAAATCAACCAGAGTTGAAACGTACTCATCCCTCTCCATCAATTTTACTTCGCCTGAGCGAACTTGCTCGGCAAGCGGCGTCTTTTCAACGGCATACAAATTGTGAATTTTTACCGCGTCTAGTCCACAATTCGCCACTTCGCGGGCAGTCGCCATCATGTCGGCATGCGATTCACCGGGTAAACCCAGCATGATATGAGCACACAATTCAAACCCCCGACCAACGCTCCGCTCCATCGCATCCAAAAACGAATCGTGGTTATCGCCGCGATTCATCCAATCAAGCGATTTTTGATGAATGGTTTGCAATCCGTATTCTACTGTGAGCGGAACTTTTTCGCCCATCTCCTGCAGTAGATCGAGAACATCATCTGGCACGCAGTCCTGCCTTGTTCCAATCGCCATCGCAACAACATCGGGATGCGAAATGGCTCGTTCGTAAAGCGGCCGAAGCACATCGACTGGAGCATAGGTATTAGTTGCCGGCTGAAAATAAGCCATAAAATGTTTACATTTGTAGCGCCGTTTTACCCGAGATATGCCTTCTTCAAGCTGATCCAGAATATCTTGCTTGGGAAGCCGTCGACTTGGGCTAAAACTACGATTGTCACAAAAGGTACAACCGCCAATCGCGACTGTTCCGTCTACGTTGGGGCAAGTAAACCCAGCGTCGATGCTGACACGTTGTACCCGATAGCCAAAAATCTTCTTCAGATAATAGCTATAACCGAAATACCGCAAACCATCGGCTTTCCAGTCCATTAGTTGCGGATTATGAGGGGTGTTTTTAGTTGACGACAATGTAAGTACCGCTTAAATTTAGACTGTTCGAACGACGGGTTAGCAAAACACACGAAGTGGTTCGATCGTTCCTGTCCCAACAGTTTGGGGCTTTAACTTCCTTTTGTACAGCGTGAATTTCATTCACGTCACAAATATGTACGGCGAACTTGTACCGGTGGGCGGCGGCGACCCGATCCCAATGATGAAAAAGCGGCTCCGAATCGGACGCCGCGAAGGTTGCGATATTGTCCTTAATTACGGCAATGTCTCTTCTCATCACTGCCTGCTGGAAATTGAGGAAGGCTATTGGTTTGTTCGTGATTTACGGTCACGAAATGGCATAAAAATCAATGGAAAGAGAATCATGCTTGGCTCTCGCCGTAGGCTAGACCCTAACGCTGAACTCACAGTGGCGAAACACAAATTTGAAGTTCGCTACAATCCCACGGAACTCGGTGCCTACGGTACTCCACCACAGGACGAGCAATTGGATGACCTATTCAAGGATTCGCTGCTTGACCGAGCTGGATTGAAGCGAAACGACAGCAAAAAGAAGAAACGCTAGTTTCGTTTTAGCTTTGTCTGCCTTGGCGATTGAGCCCACAATTTGTCGCGTTGCCACTTGGCTCAACTGCCCGGCTAAAATGACAATATGTCAGACGCGAGCGATTTCGCTGCGCATCTTGCCTTAAATTAACCAAGAAGTGGCCGATTTGGCTGCACAAAGCCCGCTTTCAAGGTTATTTCTCGGTTTTCTTTAATTGGCACAAGCTTTGCAAATTAAAGGTCTGTAACGCGCTTTATCTGTCCGAAGGGCAGGTTGAGGCTGAACCCAAAAAATAAGATCTTGGCAGCAATTTGCAGAGCCTCGATCGTTCCAATAATTAAAGACAGGAGGCCAATCATGGCTCAAGGCGAAAAAATCATCGGCATCGATCTCGGTACGACTAACTCGGTTGTCGCCGTCATGGACGGCAACGAACCAACGGTTATCGCGAACCAAGAGGGTGATCGAACCACCCCGAGTGTCATCGCGTTCACCGACGGTGACGAAACCATCGTAGGCGCACCGGCTAGAAACCAACGAGTTACCAATCCAACACGGACCATTTACTCGGTTAAACGGTTCATGGGACGCCGCCATAACGAAGTTAAATCAGAAGAGAAAATGATCCCTTACGAGGTAAAAGGGGGCGCCGACGAGTACGTCAAAATCGGAATTGGCGACAAAGAATACACACCTCAGGAAATTTCGGCAAAGACGCTTCGTAAACTCAAAGAAGCAGCCGAATCTTATCTTGGTCATAAAGTAAACAAAGCCGTTATCACCGTTCCGGCTTACTTCAATGACGCACAGCGACAAGCCACGAAGGACGCTGGCCAAATTGCTGGTTTGGAAGTCGCTCGAATCATCAACGAACCAACCGCCGCAGCGATGGCTTATGGTTTGGACAAAGCACAGAAAGAACAAAAGATTGTCGTATTCGATCTCGGTGGTGGAACATTCGATGTTTCTGTCCTCGAACTCAATGATGACGACGGCATGAAAGTGTTTGAAGTAATCAGCACCAGTGGTGACACACACCTCGGTGGCGATGACTTTGATGAAGTTCTAATCCATTACGTCGCAGACGAATTCCAGAAAAGCAATGGAGTCGACCTACGCAACGACACGATGGCCCTGCAGCGACTTCAGGAAGCTTGCGAAAAGGCCAAAAAAGAACTTAGCTCGGCCCAAGCATCCGACATTAATCTTCCGTTCATCACGGCAGACGCGAGCGGACCAAAACATCTCCAGATGAACATCACGCGAGCGAAATTCGAAGAGCTCGTCGATCCGTTGGTCGAGCGATGCAAGACTCCCGTGCAGCAAGCACTGAAGGACGCAAAACTATCACCTTCCGACATCGATGAGATCGTTCTCGTTGGAGGCTCAACACGAGTCCCTAAAGTTCAGGCGATGGTCAAATCTATTTTCGGAAAAGACCCTCACCAAGGTGTTAACGCCGACGAAGTTGTCGCCGTGGGTGCAGCCATTCAAGGTGCTGTTCTTGCTGGAGATCGAAAAGACGTGCTCTTGCTAGACGTGACTCCTTTGACTCTCGGAATTGAGACGGAAGGTGGAATCCTGACAGCATTGGTTGAGCGAAACACAACCATTCCAACTGAGAAAAAGCAGACCTTCAGTACTGCGGCGGACAACCAAACGGCGGTGACGATCCAGGTATTCCAAGGCGAGCGAAAAATGGCTGCCAACAATCGAATCCTCGGAAAGTTCGATCTTACCGGTATTCCTCCCGCTCCCCGAGGTGTTCCTCAGGTGGAAGTCAAATTTGACATCGACCAAAACGGAATCTTGAATGTTTCGGCCAAAGATCTTGGCAGTGGAAAAGAAGCCAACGTTGAAATCAAGGAATCTTCAGGACTATCCGAAGAGGAAATCAACAAAATGAAGTCCGATGCGGAGATGAACGCTGAGGACGACCGGAAGCAGTACGAACTGGTCACCGCTCGTAATGAAGGTGAGACCATGAGCTATCAGGTCGAGAAGATGATCAAGGAAAATGAGGACAAGCTGAAAGACACCGACCGTGAACCACTTGAAGCTGCTATCGAAAAAGTACGCGAAGCTTCCAAAGGTGTCGACACGGACGCAATTAAATCAGCTGTCCAGGAACTTGAGCAGGCTTCCCACGCTATGAGTGCCGCGATGTATGCAAACGCAGCAGAAAACGGGGAAGACGAAACTGCCGGAGCCACAGCAGATGCCAGCGAGACTCCGTCTTCGGAAGACGAAGCGATTGATGCTGAATTCGAAGTGAAAGATTAATTTGCTCTAAATGGTTCCTGATACAGGTATCAAGTGACAAATCGTTTAAACTAAAGGAGTGGCAATTCGCCACTCCTTTTTTTTGGGGAGCCCAATCGTGAAACTTTTACTTACTCTGGGAACACTCGTTTACCTAGCCACAGCTACGTCTGCTGATTGCCTTGCAAATGAGGGGCAAGACATCATGCAGGCGACGTTTCGATTGACCGATGGCCGAACCTCGGGTACCGCATGGCTTGTTTCGATTCCATCCGAATCCCCAAACCCGCAAAAAACTGTCGTCGTTACCGCAGCACATGTCTTTAAAAATCTAAATGGCGAAACTGCGACGCTTATCCTCAGGAAGAAGAATCAAGACGGTTCCTTTGAAAGGCTAGAGCACAAATTTGCGATTCGCGAAAAAGCACGTCCACTCTGGAAACAACATTCTCGATTCGACATCGGCGTTATCCAGCTCACTCTTCCCGACAAAGCCCATGTCAAACTGATTCCAATGAATCAACTCGCCAAAGGGAAATCCGCGGCCGAATTACTAACCCCCGCGCGGCCTTGCCTAATTCCAACCTTCCCAGCACAAATGGAAGGGAATCGAGCAGGTTGGCCTGTCTTAAGAAACGCTACGGTGGCCTCCTTTCCCAATGCTCCCTTGAACCGCCATCCGCAGTTCATCCTCGATTTCAACGCTTTTGGCGGCGACAGTGGTGCACCGGTAATCTTGAATTCTCAAAAACTAAACCTTCAAAAAACTGACACGAACCGGGGGCTTGAAATAGTCGGCATGATTCTCGGTCAACATCGCCAGACCGATCGCACGATAACTCCCAACGAAGAACGCACCGTTCACACATCTTTAGGCCTCGGAATCGCCATCCATACCGAATTCATCCGCGAAACCATTGCTCAGGTAAAATAGTTGACGCGAATGCCTTCAGGTTCGTTTCATAGCATCTACAGCTATTGACAATACAGGCAGTCACCTGATTGGCCGGCCAAAACTGCGTAAAACGGGCTTAATTTTCGCATAAAAACGTATGTATTTTATGTGCCTTGGCACGCAATTCGCATTCTCTATTACTGGTGAGACGTCTCGTCTGCCAGAACGTCGTTGCCAATAATTACGACCTGTTTTTGTGGGAGGATTGCCATGTCATTTCGTTTTGAAAAATTAACAACCAAAGCCCAACAGGCTATTGCCTACGCCCAAAATAAGGCAAGCGTAATGGGGCATCCAGAAATTACACCGGTGCATCTGATGGCTTCGCTGCTGGAAGAGACCGATGGGATCGTTGCGCCGTTGTTAGAAAAAATCAATGCGCCAATACAACAATTAGCCGAGATGGTTGATACCGAACTCAAGCGGATCCCCAGCTCCACCAGCACCAACAAACCAGATCTTAGCCGGGAATTGCAGAAGGTCCTCGACTCCGCCGCTACGATTTCGGAAAACATGCAGGACGAATTCGTCTCAACCGAACACTTACTTTTGGGCTTATTGAAAACCGAAGGGCAGGCCAAACGACTTCTTGAATTAAACGCAGTCAGTGAATCCGCAGTGCTCGACGGTCTAAAAGAAATCCGGGGCAACAACCGCGTCACCGATCAAGATCCAGAAGACAAATACCAATCACTCGAAAAATTCTGCATCGACCTAGTCGCGATGGCAACCTCTGGAAAGCTCGACCCAGTCATCGGACGGGATGAAGAAATTCGCCGCGTCATCCAAGTCCTTTCACGTCGCACCAAAAACAATCCAGTTCTAATCGGAGCGCCTGGAGTCGGCAAAACAGCAATCGCCGAAGGCCTCGCGCTTCGCATTGTTCACAACGATGTTCCTCAGAGTCTTCGAAACAAACGAGTAATGGCCCTGGATATGGGCGCGCTGATCGCCGGGGCGAAATTCCGAGGCGAATTCGAAGACCGCCTAAAGGCGGTACTCAAAGAAGTGATGGATTCCGAAGGTCAAATCGTTCTCTTTATCGACGAACTCCATACCGTTGTAGGTGCGGGCGCCGCCGAAGGGGGCAACGATGCAGCCAACCTCTTGAAACCTGCACTCGCCCGGGGTGAACTTCACTGCATCGGGGCCACGACTCTCGACGAGTATCGAAAATACATCGAAAAAGATGCAGCACTCGAACGGCGATTTCAGCCAGTTTACGTGGGTGAGCCCACGGTAGAGGATACCGTTTCCATTTTACGCGGCTTGAAACAAAGATACGAAACACATCACGGTGTCCAAATTAAAGATTCCGCACTTGTCGCAGCGGCGCAATTATCCAATCGCTACATTGCCGACCGCTTCCTGCCGGACAAAGCCATTGACCTTGTCGACGAAGCTGCCTCGAGACTCGCCATGGAACTCGACAGCGTTCCCGAGGAACTCGACACAGTCCAGCGGCGACTTACCCAATTGGAATTAGCGGCCCGCCAGTTGGCTGATGAAAACGACGATGATGTGAAATCGCGTCTCGAATTGGTTCAAGTTGAAATGGAAGAGAAACGCCGGGAATTAGCTAGTCTTCGTGAACAATGGGAATCTGAAAAGCTCGGTATGACCGGAGTCCAAAATGTTCGCGAAAACCTCGCAACTGTCGAACTGGAGTTCGATCAACTGGACTCAAAGATTAAAACTGACCAATCGTCCGGACTTCCTATCAATGAAGACGACTATCGGCGTCTGTACGAGTTGGATACACAGCGCAAGCAGCTTCTAAAGCAAATTGAAGACGCAGAAATTCGTCAAGCGGCAATAGATGAATCGCCGGCAAGTGATCAAAAACGTTTGTTAAGCGAAATGGTGACCGAAGACGAAATTGCGGAAGTCGTGAGCGTCTGGACTGGAGTCCCAGTCAACCGAATGCTTGAGACAGAGCGAGCCAAACTGCTTGTAATGGAGGAACGAATCCACCAACGGGTTATCGGACAGGCTGAAGCCGTCGCGGCGGTATCCAATGCCGTTAGGCGGAGCAGGAGTGGCCTGCAAGATCCCAATCGCCCGATCGGATCGTTCTTATTCCTCGGCCCGACGGGAGTCGGAAAAACTGAAATCTGCAAAGCTCTCGCCGAAATCATGTTTGATGATCAGGATGCCATGATTCGGATCGACATGAGTGAATATATGGAAAGGCACAGTGTCAGTCGGCTCATTGGCGCCCCTCCAGGGTACGTTGGTTTTGATGAAGGCGGAAAGCTTACCGAAGCGGTCCGCCGCCGACCGTATGCTGTGGTTTTACTCGATGAAATCGAGAAAGCACATGATGATGTCTACAATATCCTGTTGCAACTTCTCGACGATGGGCGACTGACAGATAACAAAGGAAATACTGTTGACTTCACCAACACGATTGTTGTGATGACTAGCAATATCGGCAGCCAACTGATTCAGAAAATCACAGAATCGGGAGGCTCCGCCGAAGAAATGCAGGCGGCTATGAAGCAGGCCCTCAAGGCAAAATTTGCTCCGGAGTTTCTCAATCGAATTGATGAGAAGATAATTTTCCGCACGCTCAACGAGGGGGAAATTAGAAAAATCGTCGACCTGCAACTCGATTCGCTGGAACGCCGCGTCGCTGAACTGGGCTGGACATTAAACGTCACCGAAGCGGCAAGAGCAGCAATTGCGGACGAGGGTTATGATCCGCAGTACGGGGCTCGTCCTTTGAAGCGAGTCATCCAACAAAAATGTGAAAATCCATTAGCGACGGAAATCCTAAAAATAGAGTCGCCCGATTCCAACAAATCCATCACGATTGATTACGTTGACGATGAATACCTGTTTCGCGAATAAACCGCTTAGTTAAATGCCTTAATCGGCAATGTTCAAGTACGTTTTTCATCTAAACGCAACGCGATTCGGGCGGCCATCGAAATCCGGACCAAACCAATCCCGGATCGGAAGACAATCGCCGACGGGAGGGCGAGCGCTAA
Organism: Mariniblastus sp.; assembly: GCA_029251085.1. Classification (GTDB taxonomy): domain Bacteria; phylum Planctomycetota; class Planctomycetia; order Pirellulales; family Pirellulaceae; genus Mariniblastus. The sequence goes on along the minus strand of JAQXDZ010000169.1, from coordinate 6,811 downwards.
CGCTTCAATAACGCTGCGGTTAAGCGCAAGCATGAAATCTACTCCAATTAATCCGAGTCCAAGTAACACTAACAACCAACCTACCAACTCTCTTACCCCGATTAGCATAAACTTATCTTTCTCAAAACTAACCCAGCCAAACTGGGACGATTTCCTCTGCCTTGGCTAAAGCCAAAGCAGTCACCAAGCACTTTCTAACGCTTTTGCTTTCGTTTGTAGCGATAGGCTTCAAGTCGTTTTTGGTCACGCCATAATTCATTGGCGATACTACTTCGAATGCTGACGTCGGCCTGCTCAGAACTCATCTGCCACCTTGCCACAAACTTTATAATATTGACCGATACAAACCAGCAAATAAATATCCCAAGGACAATCAAAATTAATCGTGTCGCTCGACGCGACGTGATGTCACCACGCACGTTTTGAATCTCAAGAGGGATCGTGAGAAGCAACGCCAGCCCCACCAAAATTGCAATGGGAATAAAGTACCAACGCCCGCCAATCACCGTCGGATTAGGGTACTGACCAACCAGGCTTGTCGCATTCGGATCGCCCGACAGACTCGACTCGTCTTGGCCTGGATAAACTGCCTCCACCGCATTCGCCAAATCGATATACCGAACGCTAAAACCGTAAAATGCAAATACGAAGCCTACGAACAACAACTCTCTAAGATCCAAGTTAGGATTCCCAATTTGAAATCCCGATAAATATATGTACTTTGCCATAATCAAAACAAACAAGAACAAATAAATCAGAAACATCTTGCGGAAGCCGATCGCAAACGCAAACAGAATAAACAATATCCCGGAAAGGAACGTTGGAATCAGGCCGATGGAAATAATGGCCAGACAACAACCTCCAGCACCGAATCCGAAAAAACCAAGAGCCTTATCTGCCTTGCTCCAAACACCGACTTCGCTCATGTTTTCGCTTTTCTTACTATTTCCCATTTCCTTATCGGAAGCACGCGTCAATCAATCGTAGCAATCAATAACGCCGACTTGCCGACCGCCCCCTTCCCATTCCAGATTGGAGCAAACCTACCTGCATCGCGACTTTTTGAATTAGTCGCGTGTCTCCAATTCGAGCGTAGGTTGCTCCGATCGCGCAAATTTTAAACTGAAACAAAGACTCTGCAGTTGCCCCATCAAATTCGGGACGAGTTTTTGAAATCCTCGCTGCAATCGGATCGTGTATTTCAACATCTGGAGGAGGTGAAAGCGGCCCAACAAAAATGACGCGGTGACCATCAGCAACTGCCAGGCGAACACTCTTCAGCGTCCGCTCCCGCGCCAATTTCCCAGCAGGCTCGGGAGCGACAATCACAAATAATTCGTTATCTTTTGCCTTGCCTCTGGCTTGATCCAGCGCCCAGCAAACCCGCTCGTTCATATGATTACATTCACTTTCCCATCTCGCAGCATTCATCCACGGCAAATTGTCCGTACGATTGATCGACGATGGATTGATGGTGTATTTCTCCGCGTACTTCTCACACCATTTCTTCATCAGTTCATCGTCGTACTGCATCCTCACTGAGAGTCCGGCGTCAAGTTCGAAGAGATGTTCGAGGCAAACAGCGACAGACCGCCTCTGGCAGTCAACTTCTCGTTTACCAACAAACCAAGATCGCAATCTTGTCGAACCCGAATTGAATCGCTCGTCGAACAATGGAGGAAAACGACGACAGGCATTTTCAAAAATGATCTTTACTAGCAGATCAAGGTTTAAGTGCGAAAGCGGTGGATTTGGATTGGACGACTCAAGAAGTTGCTGCATTAACAAAGTCAATTGACGCTCTCCGGAACCATGTTGCAAATGCTTCATGGAATCGGATTTAAGAATAATCGTCGAAACAGGATCGCGATCCGCCAATAACAACTTGGCAATGGAGGCCGATACCGAAATTGAATGATCCGCCGCCGCAGGACCTGGTCGTCCCCAAAACTGGTAGGAAGCCAGATCAACCATTATCGTTGACCGGATTGGTACGAGGTTCTCGTACTCACTCGACATATATTTCCCAAGCCTAGCCGTTGGCTTCCACGCGATTGATCGGGGAGGATCACCAACCCGATATTCCCTGACCCCCAACAATTCGGCGCCCCCGCCGGGGGTCTTGTTTCGATGATGCCCAAGAATACGTTGCAAATTGTTCTTCTTTAAGACCGATACTGTTGTTTGAGGCCTAATCAGGAACGGCAATATTAAAAGTTCTTGACTAACAGGGCAAAACTTCTCCGCCCGGAAAAAACCCCAATGATCTCCTAACTCCAACTGCAACCCCGGCAGAACGTACCGACCACAAACGAGCGTTTTCATACGATATCGAAGCGCAAACCCAAGCTCGCTGTTGACGTCTACCATTTCTCGATTCCGCCCGCCAGTTAATTCAAAGGTTGGCGAGAGCATATCAGCTAAGAATATTCGGTAACCACGACAAAATCCGGAAAACTTCCCTCTCACCTCAATATCTAATTCGCGTCCGGTTACCGCCGTTAATCGATCTTGAGCCTGACCATCAATCGTACGTTCGCAGTTAGTTAGAAGTTGTTGAGCGCTATAAACTGCAAACTGAAAAAGAATCCACTCGATCCATATCCATGTCCAAACTGCAACACACAGCAGCGTGAGAGGTTCGTTTCCCATTAAGATCGAAACGATCAACATCCAGGCTGTTGAGACGAGTAAAATGTTACAACGAACAGTTAGCATTCTTTTCTCTGTTGAACCAATTCACGAACCAAGCTCTTTCGCTTGAATTCTCGTTCCGCAATCGACACACTCCTTAGTTTCGAATGGCAACCGATTGCACGATTTCTCTAACAATCTCCGCTGCCGTCCTCCCTGACAATTCCGCTTCCGGCCTCACAATCACTCGATGCTCCAGGATCGCATGAATGACCGCCTGCACGTTCTCGTGAGAGAAATATTCTTGTCCATGAAGCAACGCATGGGAGCGTGCGGCTCGCAATAGATAAATCCCCGCTCGTGGACTGGCTCCTAATAAAATATCATGGTGTTCACGTGTTTTTCGAATTAAGTCAACCACGTACTCTTTCATTTCCGGTTTACCATATACCTGAGAAACTGCAGATTGGAATCGCAAGATCATATTCGCATCGCATAATTGACCGGGAGCGGCAACCGTTTGTTCCTGCAATTCCATCAATTCAATCTCGGAACTTCGATCCGGATAACCGACGTTAACGCGAAACAAGAATCGATCCAACTGTGCCTCAGGTAGTCGGTACACGCCCTCCTGCTCAACAGGATTTTGAGTCGCAAGGACGACGAATGGCTTGGGCAGCATTAGCGTCTCACCCTCGATGGTGACTTGCCCCTCTTGCATCGCTTCAAGCAACGCAGACTGCGTTCGGGCCGGAGCACGGTTTAGCTCATCGGCCAATAACAATTGACAAAATATCGGACCACGCTGCAGCACAAACTGGGACTTTGATTGGTCAAGAATCCGAGTTCCGGTTACATCCGACGGCATCAAGTCCGGTGTGAATTGAATACGGTTGAAATCTAAACCCATCGCCGAAGCCAACGTTCGACATAATGTCGTTTTCGCTGTACCTGGCACTCCCTCTAGCAGCACATGCCCATGAGCGATCGTCGCGATCAAGACCTGTTCTAGGACAGAATCCAAATCAATTAACGTCTTTCCCAATCGTTCGATTACCAATTTTCGAAATTCATTTGCCTCACGTGAGACCGTTTGCAGCTCCACAGTATTGTTCACAGGTTCCTCTTAAAGAAACAAACTAAAATCATATCTAAAGGTGAAAACCGCATTATCTACAATTTTCCAAACTCAAATTTACTAACACCATTTCGCGACCAGGATTCAGCGGTCACTTCGATTCGCCACGCGTCATAACAATCATCACCAACCAATTATTTACATCGGCCTCTAATTTTAAAAGACGGCTTTGTGTCCAATAACTAGCGGGCTTCGTCTTAAAATCATTACTTGCCTGGCCCATCTCATCGAAAAGACGTTCAGACTCAGCACCAGGATGAGTTGACAGCCCTTCCGGGAAGCTTGGCCAATCTCGGTAACCTCGACCTTCCGCTTGCCGGCAAAACGAGTCAAGCAACAAATTTGCAGCCCATTGGCGATCCCGAATTGCTCGAAACTTAGAGAGCTTTTTACTTTTGAAATGCCGCTCCAAAGCGGCAACACTGGCAGTACGTCGCAACATTTTTTTTTGCCACAGAAAAGCCAAAATCAATGAAACACAAACTCCAAAAAACAGCGCCCAGATCATGCCGCGATTGTAGTCGTAGTCAGAAATGCCATCGATTTGCTCGCGGAGGAACTCGTTGATTAAATCCTTATCTTCGACATCTGCTGCAAGTTGATTGCCAAATTCCAACAACTTCTCAGCAGGAAGTTGCTTAAGGATCTCCCTGATTTCATCGGGCGACAACTGAACAGGCGGTAGTTCCAAATCCTCAACATTATCATGACGTTTGTAATCCCCATCAACGATGAAGTGAACGTACTTCCGATCGGAATCTTTCAACCACAGCAAGCTTTGGTAGGCAAACAAATCATTGCTCTCAGCTGTTATCATTTGGTTGGTAAAAATTGTTTGGTCCGCAATGGCGATTATCCGGCCACCATTTCTTGTTTCACCTGCTGCCGCAAACGCATCAGGAGCACCGACACGCGAAAGCGCAGGATATCGAGCGATCACAGTCAAATCATCAGCCAACATAATCCCGGGCCGGTTTGACGCAATGGAACGTACTCCATTTAGGCTTGGGTGTTCATCAAACCTACGGATGACCGGACAGTCACGATTCGACAGATATCCATCGTTCTCGAATCGCGCGTCTACCGGTTCCCCGATAAACTTGACGCCATATTTAAGAGTGGCAGTACGTCCCGATGCTTGATCACTCGCCACCAAAACCGCGCCACCTTTGAAAAGAAACGAGTCCACAACAGACACACGCTCCACACTCCCTAAAACAACAAGAACCGTTTCCTTCGGAGTTGCTACCGCAAAAGTCGCGTCGTCAATAGCTTCTAATTCGACGAACTGAGAGATCAACTCAAGACCTTCGAACCCCCGTTGCAACTGCCGCCGTAACGCGTCGTCGTCCTGCGAAACACACGGTTTCGCGAACGTCAACAAAAACAGAATGGTCAGCCATCCAGACAAAGGAACGCGATAGAAGTTAAACATTCGTTAACCTTCTACCTTTAATCGAGTCGACAAATCCGATTTGCTTAAGAGTTTGGAAAGCGACTTTAAGGTTGTTCGACAATTATCCCGCTCGCTTTGTGACAATTCACCACCAGTTCTGGTGTACCGCATCCGAACGTAACTGCGAACCAACTCATTAATGTTCGTTTCAAATTCCGGAGCATCAGAAAGCAGAACATTTTCAGCATGCTTCGCGTTCCACCACCCCGATTCAGATCCAAATTTATTGAGTAAAAACAGGTCAACGAGAGCAATTAAATCTTGAGAGGACTGGAAATTTGCTCGATCGATACGTCGAGCAACAGCTCGATCCGAAATTATTTTTGAAACACTAGTTGAGCGGCGGTTCATTAGCGTGAACAAGAACGCAAAGATCACACCCGCAATCCCAAGCCCAAACAAAAAAGTAAATATCCCTTTAGATGCCCCCCCCGTGTCAGAGCTCGCTGCCTCGGAACGTGTGGCAACCGGTTGCTCGTCTTTTAATTTATCCTCTGAACTAGATTGTCGCTTTCCTCGACCGCCGGAATTGGACTTCCGACGCGAAGCCCGCGCCTGGTTAACCCAATCGGAACCAAAAGTACCTCCACGTCCTCCAGATTTACCTTCGTTGTCCCAGCCTTCAGCATCCGAACTGAATCGAGGTGAATCATCACCTCCGCCATCTTTCTTTTCCTTTTCCCCGGTACTGCTGACAATTCCTTTGAAAAGAGAGTCTAAATTTCGCTCGAAAAATCCACGATCATCCTCCCCGCCGTCGGCCGAGGATTCTAAAACCTCTTTTGCAGCTTCGACGACAGTACGATCGAAAACACTCGCAAGCCTTGGCTTACCTTTGCCGCTCGAATTCTCCCCTGACTCCCCACCAAGAGCATTCGAATCTCGATTCATAAGATTCTGGAGTGGAGCCTGAACCAAATCAGCGAGCCTTTGGAATGAACCGTTAGCTTTCAAGTCGCGCCCTTTGTCAGATTTCTGGGAATCTCCCGAAGTGCCCGCCTTTGAACCTAAATTCTCACTGTTTCCAACACCCAACCTGTTATGGTCTTCTTCCCAATCATATTGCCGACCTTTTTCTTCAGCGGCTTTCGGAGTAGCTTTCGGAGCAGCTTCAGACAGACCAATTTCCGGTGCCTGCTTTTCAGCTCCTTCAGCCGAATCGAACTTTAAATCGTTAGCCTCAGCATCGCTATCTCGCGGCGCCACACCGACACCCTTATCGACATTACCAACTCCCGTATCTAACCCCAGAGGGTCTTCGATCGATTCCTTTTCACCTGCTCGTTTACCCCGTTTCTCGCGAGGTTGCCCGGCAATTTCATTTTTTCCCTCCGAACTCAGCGGAAGCCTCGGTTCAGCTATCTCTCGGGCTTGCTTTTGATCACCGTTAGCTCCAACGTCCGTCCTTTCAGCATCACTGCCCGGCGCACCACTCATCTCGCCTTCGCCTGCGCCTTCACTGGAACTGAGACCTTGCCTCCGCTCTGTGGCTCTACTCGCTCCCTCTCTGTCTGCCGCAAGGCTTTTGCTATTCGGGTCGACTCTAATCTTCTTCGACTTAGGCAGGGCTTCACTCAGCGCGT
>JAQXDZ010000024.1 GCA_029251085.1 Mariniblastus sp. | reverse complement strand
TATACAAAATTTCCGCAATTAAATTCTCAGCGAACAAATCAGCGGTTTCCAATTAAAAAATCTGGGATTCTGTTCGCTGACTTCCGATTTTTTTCACCAGTTTCTCGGGTGCCGCACCTTGATAAAACGTGGACGATTGGTACGCTTGGGAAATTTTGTAAACCGAGGCATTTTTCGCCTCCCCCCCACAACAAGGGAATAGTGTGGCACGACGCGACGATATCAAAAAAATCATGTTGATCGGCTCGGGACCGATCGTTATCGGCCAAGCCTGTGAATTTGACTATTCTGGCACTCAGGCTTGCAAGGCTTTGCGTGAAGAAGGGTACGAGGTAATCCTCGTTAATTCCAATCCCGCCACGATCATGACTGATCCCGGCACGGCCGACCGGACGTACATTGAGCCATTGGAGTGGCGCATTGTAGAAAAAATCATCGCCAAAGAAAAACCGGACGCACTGCTTCCAACACTCGGTGGCCAAACCGCGCTCAACCTTGCAATGGATCTCTCTGAACACGGGATCCTTGAAAAGTATGGCGTTGAAATGATCGGTGCCGATGCCGACGTCATCGACAAAGCTGAAAATCGAGACCGCTTCCAACAGGCAATGAACAACATTGGTCTTGATATTTGCATTGGCGAAACCGTGACGACGGTGGAACAAGCCCGAGCTGTCATGGAAAAAGTTGGCCTGCCTTGTTTGATCCGCCCAAGTTTTACAATGGGTGGAAGTGGATCTGCGATTGCGTACAACAAAGATGAATTTGATCTCCTAGCGCGCCGCGGAATTGACCAATCCCCCACCGATGAAGTCTTGATCGAAGAATCCATCATCGGCTGGAAAGAGTACGAGATGGAAGTGATGAGAGACACCGATGATAACGTTGTCATCATTTGCTCGATTGAAAACTTTGACCCAATGGGAATCCACACTGGTGACTCAATCACGGTGGCCCCTGCGCAAACTTTGTCTGACAAAGAGTACCAGCGTATGCGGGATGCAAGTATCGCCGTCATTCGTGAGATCGGAGTCGAAACAGGCGGTTCGAACATCCAGTTCGCCACCAACCCTGACACCGGACGAATGATCGTCATTGAAATGAATCCTCGAGTTAGCCGGTCGAGCGCACTGGCATCGAAAGCGACTGGATTCCCAATCGCGAAAATAGCTGCGAAACTGGCCGTTGGCTATAAACTTTGGGAACTCCCCAACGACATCACTCGAGAAACCAAAGCTTGCTTTGAGCCTACCATCGACTATGTCGTAACCAAAATCCCCCGATTTACTTTTGAAAAGTTTCCTGAAGCCGACTCGACTCTGATGACTCAGATGAAGAGTGTCGGTGAAACCATGGCAATCGGAAGGACGTTTAAAGAATCATTCCAAAAAGCACTTCGGGGCCTGGAAGTTGGAAGCTTTGGGTTCGGCTGCGACAGCAAGGATCTCTGGGGAACCGATGAACAACCCGACCGCGACACCATCCGATCGAAACTCTCAATTCCCAACTCCGAACGTCCTTGGTACCTGCGTTACGCCTTCAAAAGTGGATTAACGGTCGATGAAGTTCACGAGTTGACCAACATCGATGTTTGGTTTCTTGAACATCTCGTTGGTATTATTGAGATGGAAGAATATCTTCGCTCGGTCCAGTTAAGCGAGATGAATTCGGAATCAATGAAACTGGCCAAGCAATTTGGCTTTTCCGATCGACAAATGGCTCACATCTGGGACACGAATGAACTGAAGGTTCGGGAAATTCGAAAGTCGCTAGGAGTCATCGCCACCTACAAATCCGTTGACACCTGTGCTGCCGAATTCGAAGCCTACACTCCTTATTATTATTCGACGTACGAGCAGGAAGACGAAACTCCACCCAAAACAGATAAACCGCGAATCATGATCCTCGGAGGAGGTCCCAACCGAATCGGACAAGGAATCGAGTTCGACTATTGCTGTTGCCATGCCAGTTTTGCACTGCGTGAAATGGGGATCGAGTCGATCATGGTCAATTCCAATCCGGAAACGGTTTCCACTGACTATGACACCAGCGACCTGCTGTTTTTCGAACCGCTGACTGTCGAAGACGTTCTTAACATTTGTGATCGCATGCAACCCGATGGTGTGATTGTTCAATTTGGTGGACAAACTCCCCTCAATCTAGCCAGAGCTCTCTCTACCGCCGGCGTGCCGATCATCGGAACCAGCGTCGACACAATCGACGCAGCGGAAGATCGTGAGCAGTTCCAGCAACTGCTGACGCGACTGAAATTGAAACAGCCTGCCAATGGAATTGCTCGCACCATGAATGACGCGAGACAAGAAGTTTCAAATGTTGGCTACCCTGTACTCGTTCGACCAAGTTTCGTTCTAGGCGGACGAGCGATGGAGATCTGTTATGACAAATCCCAATTTGAACGATTCGTATTGGAAGCCTTCATTGTTTCTGCCGGACAACCAGTCCTAATCGATCAGTTCCTCGAAGACGCGATCGAAGTCGATGTCGACTGCATAAGTGATGGTGAAACCGTCGTCGTCGTCGGAATCATGGAGCATATCGAAGAAGCTGGAGTCCATTCCGGAGATTCCGCATGCTCAATTCCACCGTACTCTCTCGGTACAGAAACACTTGACGAAATTCGAGCCGCAACTGTCTCGATGGCTCAACATCTCAACGTCATCGGTTTGATGAATGTCCAGTTCGCGGTAAAAAAGGAAGACGATCAAATGAACGTCTACGTCCTTGAAGTAAACCCGCGAGCCAGCCGGACTGTTCCCTTCGTTGCCAAAGCAACCGGCGTTCCCGTCGCAAACATTGCCGCCAAAGTCATGGCCGGTGCGAAACTGACCGAACTTGGACTTACCTCAGAGCCACTGCCCTCACATGTATCGGTCAAGGAAAGTGTCTTTCCATTCCGCAAATTTGCCGGAGTCGACATTGTCCTTGGGCCTGAAATGCGATCGACCGGTGAGGTCATGGGAATCGCCGACACATTCCCAATCGCTTTTGCGAAAAGCCAATTAGCAGCGGGCGTGACGATCCCCAACTCTGGCCGCGTCTTCGTGAGTGTAAGTTCACGTCACAAAGACCGGGCGGTAAACATTGCCAAAGACCTCCATGAAATGGGATACACCATCCTCGCAACTTCGGGGACAGCTAAACGCATTGAAGAAGCAGACATTCCAGTTCAGCATGTCAAGAAAATTATCGAAGGTCACCCCAACCTGATTGACCACATGAAGAACGAAGGCGTTGATCTGATTTTCAATACGCCAAGTGGCAAAGGGGCGCGGACCGACGAAGGCACCATCCGGGCAACGTCCGTTCAACACGGCATCCCTTGTATCACCACCATTCAGGCGTGCGAAGCCGCAGTTCAGGGTCTCCTCGCGCTGCGAACTCAGGAGATGCAAGTTCAAGCACTACAGGATCGCTTTGCTCCCGCTTGAACAGTTGAGGCAACAATCCAACGTCCGTCACCGGCGAGACCAGATCGCGCGGACGGTTTGTACTAGCCAACAACTTGACCATAACCTCGCAAATAACATCATGTAGATGCGTTGGTAATCGTTCAATTTCAAGAGACATTGTTCTGATTATTTACGGTAACGCACCTCTTGGATTAGGATGACTGATGATGGGAACACCTCGGAAACTGCTTCGTGCCAAAAGAGTAATAGCATTCCGAATCACTACAAAAGCCAGACATGAATCAGCCGAATAAGCGCATGAAATCAGAAAACAACAAAGAGCTAATGCAACGCGATCTTGCCGTGCTTTGGCATCCCTGCACCCAGATGAAAGACCATGAGTCTTATCCGTTGATCCCCATTAAAAACGGGAAAGGGGTTTGGCTGCACGATTTTGATGGCAATCGCTATATCGATGCAATCAGCTCTTGGTGGGTGAATATTTTTGGCCACTCCAACCCCACGATCAATGCTGCTTTGTCAGAGCAAGCCAATCAACTTGAACACGTCATTTTCGCCGGCTTTAGTCACGAACCAGGAATTCGTCTTGCCGAGAGACTCGTGGCAATGACGCCGGAAAAACTGAAACGCGTCTTCTATGGTGACAACGGATCCTCCGCCGTAGAAATCGCACTGAAAATGAGTTTTCATTATTGGAAAAATAAAGGGAAGCCTAAAAAAACTCAGTTCGTCAATCTAGCCAATAGCTACCATGGCGAAACTTTTGGTGCTTTAGCGGTCGGCGATGTTGCACTCTACAAGGAAACGTACGAACCCCTGTTGATGACATGCCGAACGGTCGAATCCCCGGATTGCTTCCATCGAGAAGAACAAGAATCCTGGGAGCAATACTCGCTGCGAAAACTTGACTCAATGCGATGTGAACTCGAACAACATCACGAGACTATCGCCGCCGTTGTCATTGAACCCTTGATTCAATGTGCTGGTAATATGCGAATGTATCACGCGGTCTACCTGCGGCAACTTCGGAAACTATGTGATGAGTTCAACGTCCACTTGATTGCAGATGAAATTGCGGTTGGATTCGGCAGGACCGGAACTATGTTTGGCTGCGAGCAGGCCGAAATCTCACCCGACTTTCTTTGCGTAGGCAAAGGATTGACCGCCGGGTACCTCCCCCTCTCAGCGGTGCTGACAACGCAGGCCGTCTACGATGCATTTTACGATGACTATGAAACCTTAAGAGCCTTCCTCCACTCGCATAGCTATACTGGAAACCCCCTGGCCTGCGGCGTTGCCTTGGCAACCTTGGATATGTTTGAATCGGAAAACACTATTGTAGAAAACCAAACGACCGCGAAATTCATGGGCGAGGCCTTTGCCCATTTGAATGACCATCCGCATGTCGCCGAAGTGAGACAAACCGGAATGGTGCTGGCGGCCGAAATGGTGAGTGACAAAAAAAATCGCGTCCCCTACCCTTGGCAAGAGCGACGCGGCCTCAAAGTCTACCAACACGGCTTGAAAAATGAGTGCCTTCTCAGGCCAATTGGTAACGTGGTCTACTTGATGCCGCCCTATGTCATCGATCGCGAACAAATCAATCACTTAGCAAAAATTGCGACCGAAGGAATTGAGCTCGCAACTCGTTAAGTGCTGGCACCCACGGTTGGAGTTGCGAAAAACTCCCCCAAAATTGCGGTAAATATCGTCCATTTCCCAGCCTTACTCCTATCCCGCGTACTAGCAGAGTTGGGTTATACTGTAGGCATCAGGCTGAATTACACGGAATCATCAATGACACAAACCACTCAAACTGCCCCCGAAAACTCACAACAAGACTGGACGCGTGAGACGGTCGCGGAACTCTTTGCCCTGCCGTTCATGGACTTGGTATCCCAAGCCCAAACGGTCCACCGAACACACCATGACCCCAATCATGTCCAGCTAAGCAGCCTTCTTAGTATCAAGACCGGAGCATGTCCCGAAGATTGTGCCTACTGCCCGCAGAGCGCTCGCTATAAAACCGGCCTCAAAACCGAACGCCTCATGCCAGTCGACCAAATCGTTGAAGCTGCCAAAAAAGCCAAGTCAAACGGCGCTGGACGGTTTTGCATGGGTGCGGCCTGGCGAAGCCCAAAAGACGGCGACATCACTGCCGTTGCCGAAGCCGTCGCTGCGGTCAAGGCACTCGGGCTCGAGACGTGTGCTACCCTTGGCATGCTCACCGAAGAGCACGCAGACAAACTAAACGAGGCAGGACTGGATTATTACAATCACAACCTTGATACGTCTCCTGAGTATTACGGAGAGGTCATCTCAACACGCACCTACGACGACCGTCTTGAGACTCTCGAAAATGTCCGACAAGCCGGCATGAAAGTTTGCTGTGGCGGCATCGTTGGCATGGGAGAATCGCAAAACGATCGGGTGGGCTTATTGACCACGCTCGCCAATCTCGATCCGCCACCAGAGAGCGTTCCAATAAACAACTTGGTGAAAATTGCTGGTACCCCGTTAGCAGATCTCGAAAATATCGACTCCTTTGACTTCATCCGAACCATTGCTGTCGCCAGAATTCTGATGCCAAAATCTTACGTCCGACTATCCGCTGGACGTGAAGAAATGAATGACGAAATGCAAGCGCTTTGCTTCATGGCAGGTGCGAATTCATTATTCTATGGCGATCAATTACTGACCACCGGCAACGCCACCGTCGATCATGACCGTGAACTATTCCGTCGACTGGGCATTAACAGTTCCACCTCGGAGGTGCCCAGTGAATCAACCGGTTCCTGCCAGTCAAACCAGGACGAAGGATCGTGCGGTTGCCAGCACGGTTAAGACGGACGCCCCGAAAAGCCTTGAGATAAACCCTCCTCAATCCTCGATTCGGTAGTTCGAATATGCCCTGGCGTGAACAACTAATTCAACAACATCGAAGCCGAGTCACGGCGAAAATCTGGCGGGAACGGCAGGCAACCCAAGACGCGGTCGGGCGCGAGTTAAAAGTTAACGGCAAAACCTATCTGAACTTCTGCAGTAACGATTATCTCGGACTTGCCAACCATCCTGCGCTCGCCGCTGCTGCGACCGACACGATTCGGGAACGCGGCACCGGCGCTGCAGCATCCCATCTGATCTGTGGGCATCAGGACATACATCAACAATTGGAGAATGATCTAGCCGCGTTTGTGGGGGCGGAGAAAGCAATTGCATTCTCCACCGGATACATGGCGAACCTCGCAGTCCCCCAGACCTTTCTCGAAAGAGGAGACTTAGTTCTACAAGACCGCTTGAACCACGCCTCTCTGATTGATGCAGGCAGATTTTGCGAGGCGAACTTAAAAAGATATCGCCACCTCGATTTTGCCCACGCCCAAACTATCCTCCTGAAATCCAATGCCAACAAAAAGCTCCTGACTACCGATGGGGTCTTCAGCATGGACGGCGATCAGGCCCCGCTTCCAGAACTCACGGAAATCTGCCGCCAAACAGAAACCCTCCTCCTCATCGATGACGCCCATGGCTTTGGAGTGCTTGGAGAGACCGGAGCCGGCTCGCTCGAGCAGCATGGAATTGATGTCGGCGGCGGAGTGTTAATGCTAGGCACACTTGGAAAAGCGGCCGGTAGCTTCGGAGCCTTTATTGCAGGCGATGCCGTTTACATTGACTCACTTATCCAACGTGCTAGATCTTACATTTATACGACTGCCCTGCCCCCTTCGATCGCAGCAGCAACGCGGGCAGCTATTCAAATTTTCCAAACTGAACCGGAACGTCGCGAAAAATTAAATGCGAACATTCATTACTTTCGACAAGCCGTCGACGACCTTCCCCTGAAAATACTCGATTCAAAAACGGCAATTCAGCCGATCTTGCTTGGCGATTCGGAAAGCGCACTTCAAGTAACCAGGCTACTCCAACAGCACGGGCTTTGGATCACTGCCATCCGACCCCCGACCGTCCCTGAAGGTACAGCTCGAATCCGAATTACGATTTCATGTGAGCACCACCGCAGCGATCTCGATCAACTGATCGCTGCACTTAGTTCCGACGCCATGCGGGCACTTACGGAGACCGACCAATGACAGTCCCACTGGTGCTGCTTCACGGATGGGGTGTCAACGCTGCAATCTGGGATGCTCTCGTTCCGGACCTCGAATCTGAATTTGCGCTCCACATCATCGACCTCCCTGGTTACGGCAGTCTACATCCAGCCCACCAGGAAATGTCGTTGACTGAAATCACCGACTACGTCCTAAACCAAGCACCCGAGCAAGCAGTCTGGGTGGGATGGTCGTTCGGCGGAACCATTGCACTCAATGCCGCCCTGACGCATCCAGAGCGAATCAGTAAGCTGCAGTTGATTTCGACAACACCGCGTTTCCTGGCAGGGAGTGACTGGAAATGCGGCGTTCAGAAAGAAGCGTTTGATAAACTCGCGAACAGTTTCCGTGGAGATTATGCCAAAGCACTGCAGTCGTTTTTACGACTCCAACTCTACAAAGCTGACCGAGCAGCACAAAGGGCTTCTCGTCAAATGGCAAAAGACTTAACGTCTCAATTAGTCAATCGCCACATCCCGTCAGTGACAGTACTTCAGAACGGCCTGGCAATCCTTGCCAACACTGACCTGCGAGATCAGTTACCCCATCTAACTATCGACACCCAAATCGTTGCTGGAAAAAACGACCCGCTCGTGCCCATCGAAGCCAGCCACTTTCTGAACGAAAATTTGACTTCACCACATTCGTTGATTGAGATGGAAACTGGGCACATACCTTTTCTGGAATCTCCAAAAGGGTACATTGAAGCCCTAACACGATTTTCCAAAAATGAACCATGAAACTAGCCAAAGATCAAATCGCCCGCCAATTCAGCCGTGCTGCAACGACTTACGATACTGCTGCGCAACTTCAAAATGAAATGGCAGGCATCCTGATTGATGCCATCCCTGAATGCGCTCAGGGGACACTTGTTGATCTCGGTTGTGGAACCGGTTGGCCACTTAAAAAATTGGTAAAATCTGGCAAATTCGAAATGACCGCGATCGACATCGCTCCTGGAATGATCGAAATGGCACGTCACAAGGTCCCGCAAATGAATTTCATTTGCTGCGACCTCGAATCCACACCGCTGCCCGATGCATTCGCCAATGTCATCTTTTCAAACGCCGCCATTCAATGGTGCGACACGGCCAAGGCACTCACAGAAATTGCTCGTATCGCAAAACCGAATGCAAACCTGTTACTGTCAACCTTTGGCCCAGCTACCTTTGTCGAAATTCACAATGCCTGGAAAGAGATTGGAGATTCTTCCGACCGCATTCACCAGTTCGAAAACCCGACAACCATTGAACACCTACTCAAAGATCTGAATTTTGAAGAGATCATCATCAAGCGTGAAAACCGGCAACTCGTTTATCATTCGGTTGACGATTTATTGCAAGGCATTCGAAATCTTGGTGCCACTAATGCATCATCCAATCGCAGTTCCGGGTTGCTCGGGAAAGAGCGATTTCGTCAGTTTAGGGCCGTTTTCGAAAATCGATTAACGCAATTTAATCGTCTTGAGCTGACGTTTGACTGCATCTTTGTGTTCGCAAGAACTGCCTAACTGCCCAACTGCCCAGTCGAAAGCAATTTAGCGCCCAACAAAGCACCGAAATTGCCCCCGCGAAACGAAAGTGCTAGCGTTGCAAGTGACGCTTCCAACATTGCTCCGCGATAGGCTTCTAAGATAACCTAACAGATTGAAATTATTGAACTTTGCAAGATGGCTGGCGTAAATGAAAATCGATCAGAGGATGCAACCAATCCGTCTGATTCTGTCGGATGTGGATGGAGTGCTAACGAACGGCGACCTTAGTTTTGACAACCAAGGAATCGAGTCAAAAACTTTCCATGTTCGCGACGGGATGGGAATTAAATTATGGCAACGGTCCGGTCACCAGTTCGGGATCATTACCGCTCGCTCCTCCCATATTGTGAAGATCAGAATGGTGGAACTGGGAGTTGAAATCGTCCGGCAGGGATCTGAAAGCAAGTTACCTGTGGGGTTACAGGTCATTGAAGAGTTAGGGCTAACCCTTGATCAGGTTTGTTATATCGGCGACGACCTATCTGATCTCGGTCTGATGTCAAAGGTAGGCTTAGCCGCCACGGTTGCCGACGGTGCCGCTGAATTAAAATCAGTCGCTCATATTACGACAACTGCCAAGGGTGGCTTGGGGGCGGTGAGAGAGCTTATTGAGTTAATATTAAAATCTCAGAATCGTTGGCAAGAACTATTGCAGACTCATTACGGCATTTGAGAAAAACCGAGACCAAGCTGCGACGACAAATGTCAGGATGACATGCGACTGCTGTAAAAAAAGGATTTTTGAACTTGGCTTCTGCGAAAACTCAAAAAATCGCACTCCCCAAACGGCTCAACGCTGTTGCGCTGTACCTGATGGCGCTAGCTGCGACCATCTGCCTTTATTCTTGTTACGAACAGTTTGCAGTCCCTCAACTTGAAGGGCCACCGAAAACGATCACCAAAGTCGCATCTGATTTAGACAGTGACTCGCAACCGCTCCACCAGGACAAATCGTGGTTGATTCCACTCTTGGGAGAGGGCACGGATCACTGGGAGCTCCAACCGTGCTCCACTCTCAAACTCGACGAAGGCATCATCCTATTCAAAGAACGAATTGAATGCCCCGATGGTTCAGTTGAGTTTTCGCCATTCACTTTCGTAAGTGACGCAACGACAGCGGACGACAGCAGCGACACCGAAGCCTCCGAACGACCGTTCATCGTCCGCTCCACCGGCGGAGCAAACATCCAATTTAACGAACCGTTTAATGGAGTGAATTTCGACGGGATAAAACCTGTACTTTGTAAACTGCTGGGAGAGGTCAAGATTTACTCCCTCTCCGATAAGGCGAGAGACGAGTCATTGATTTACATCGAAACTCGCAATGTCACAATTGATCCACACAAAATTACAACACCGGAATCCGTTGAATTTATGTTTGGCGAAAGTCTTGGAATTGGTAGCGATCTGACGATCGAACTGTCACATCCCTCCAGCGCGTTGGCTGATTTTTCAAACATCACGGGAATCCACAATCTTCAGTTGGAACGAATTGAGAAAATCCGTTTGGAACCGGAATCTAAACAGGCTGCCTCTCCCCCTAACACATTCCCAACAACGTCGCCGCTAACGCCTCCGGCGAAAGATCAGCTAAAGAGTAAAGACGGCCCGATTGAGGTGACTTGCAATGGCTCCTTCCAATTTAACTTTGCAACTGGCTATGCCGAGTTCTTCGATACCGTTACGGCCAACCAGCTTGACCAACAAAACAAAATCGAGTGTGACCACCTCGTCCTGATGTTCGGGACGCCCGCGGGAACGCAATCAACACCTCTCAAAAGTGCTCATTCAAAAACAAAAATAGCCGAGCTATCTCGATTAGTCGCCAATGGCACACCAGCGACAATTACCACTCCATCAGCATCGATCACAGCAAACACCCTCACTTTTGATCCAGAAACAAATCTATTTTCAGGACAAAAAAATCAAACCACCGCAGGATTACCAGTACAAATTCAGTCCGATGAAATGTCATTGCAGGCTGACTTATTAAGGTACCGTGCCAAGGGGGATGGCTCACTGGGTGATTTGCAAATTGTAGGGCCCGGGTGGATTAAGTTTGCAGGAAAAACAAGCGAAGATGCAATCTCAGCATCGTGGAAGAAAAACTTAAGAACGATTCCTAATCCTCAAAACCCTGATCTTTTCGAATTAGCTCTCTCCGGGGAGTCAGCCATCTCGACGAATTCTCAAACAAGTATCAATGCTGAGCAGATCAGCTTACAAATCCGCAAAACCGATGCTCCTACTTTACGAGAACCGCCAGCAGGCAGCTCAACTTTTCGTGCACCAAACTCCACGTCACGCAAACCAAACTACATTCCTGTTCAATTAACAACTACTGGGACGACTTACCTTCGCTCACCGGAAATCAAAGGGCAAACGGAAAAGCTCGTTGCTGTTTGGCTAACACCACCCGCGGTCGACAACACTCGCGTCGGCAGGCGACAACTTTCTTTAAAGCCAGTCCAACAACAAAACAATCCGCAACTTGGCACCATCCAATCCGCCTCTTCCACGACTCTAGCAAATCCCCCACTCAATCCTCGATTCAATCCTCAACAACTTCCCACTGGCTCACCCCCTACGTCCCCCCCTGCATTCCCCCAGCGCAATCTTCAAAGTTCCAACACAACCGCAAATCGCAGAGCACCGACGCCTCAAGCGTTCAACTCCGCGGCCCGCTCCAATTTAAACTCAACATTAAACAATTCGCCAAAACTTGAGTTCAGTGGACAGAAACTGACATTACTACTCGAGAACAACCGCTCCCAAACTGAAGTAAAAAAGATGCTGCTTCAAGGAAAAGTCTCCATCAGACGGGAACCCAAACCCGTCGGTGTTAACAACGCCATAGCCCGACAACAAAACTCCTCCCTTGAAATCAAAAACAGCTCCGAAGTCGAGCTTGAAAAAATTGACAACAGTGATTTCCACCGACTCACGATTGTCAGTGACCAACCCGAGGGAGCCAATTTATCGTCGGGTGAATTAAACGTTTCTGGAAAACGAATCGAAATCGACGAACAACAGAACAAACTTGTAATCCGCGGTGATGGAACGTTGCTTTTTAATTCCAGAGAACAAGGCCGCCCTCTACCTGTCAAATTTAATAGTACCGGAACGCCGTCTCGACCGCAGAACTCGACGCAGTTAAACGTGCAATGGAATGAAGGGATGATTTTTGATGGCGATACCATCTACTTTCAGAAAGACGTCCAGGCTAAAACACAAAAACAATCCCCTGACGGCGCAATCGAAACACTCGACTCCCGCAGCGACGCCATGTTTGTTTACCTCAACAAACGATTCTCGTTTCAAGACCCTCAAAACTCGCCTCCAAAGATTCGAGAACTCAAATTTACAGATCATACGCCCAACTCAGATCGCCCCTTTAAGAACAAGCAAACGCTACTCCCTGATCCGGTTCACCCAGAGCCCGTAAAAATTCTCCAGCAAACCTTCAATCCCGAACGAGAACAAACCCAGAAAATACTAGCTCACACTGAACAGACAACTGTAAACGTAGAATCTGGCCTGACTCAACTCAGAGGACCGGGAAAAATCACCATTCATCGATTGAACAATGGAAACACGGGTTTGCCATCGCTGACGTTTGATCAACAACCAAACCAAAATGCAGACCCACTAAGTTTTATCCAAATTGACTTTCAAGGTGAAATAAAAATTGATACGGAAAACGACCGCCTCAGCACAGATGAGAAGGGAGCTAAGGTTTTTTATGACATGGTTTCCAGTTGGACACCTCCAAATCGGCAAAATTTGAATCCGGGAAGTGTGACTCTCGATTGCGATAAACTTGAAATTGAAAGATGGGCACCGCGCAATCAAAAACAACAAGTTGAACTACTTGCCAATGGAAATGTGACCTTCAAAAGCGACGCACTCGATATTGCTGCGGACCGAATTACCTACAACGGTTCAACTGATAAGATTACGATCAAAGGGAGCAGCAGAAACGATGCAAACTTGGTGCATCGCAAATTCCCTGGCGATTTAAAACCGGATCGGCTTAACGCTCGAAGCTTTAGTTACTCTGTCAAAGACAAGGCATTAAGCGCTGACGGCATGAGGCAACTTGACATTAAGTGACCCCGCTAGAGTCCGAAACCAATGGTCGAGTCGAGTTCAATCGAAAATCTGTCTCTATTTTCGCTGAGGCACCGCCAAAAAATATCGCCCCTGATGGGTTCCGTAAGACCAAACGACGGACTCGTCTCCGTCCTCATAGACTAGCTTAATGTCTCCGACATGCTTGATTCCAAACTCAACCGAATCGGGAACCTCAATCTGGCGAGGCACTAAGGCCAACGATTTTACTCGCTTAGGAGCTAGAGGGCGTTTTGACGTCAAGAGGCGGGAACGAGTGTCAGGGCTGAGTTGTTCCCAGCACGTGCACTTTAAGATTTTTAATTTTGACTCGCTCTTCAACGCATCGCCCAAGCCGTCGATCAAAGCCTCTGCAGATTCAAAACCATTTTTGGCCGGGGCGAAATCATTCGGTGAATCTCCCCTTTTGCCCTGCCCGCCCCAGAAATCCAATGCAACGGAATTGATGCAATAACGAAGGCCCGTCGGCTGAGGACCGTCATCAAAAACATGCCCCAGGTGGGCATCGCATCGCCGACAGACAACCTCAGTTCTCACCCTCCCCAGAGAGTAATCTGCCTTTTCCTTAATTGCTCCTTGCTGCCGCGGTTGGAAGTAACTTGGCCATCCCGTCCCGGACTTAAACTTGGATTGCGAGTCAAACAACTCTTGAC
This sequence comes from Mariniblastus sp., assembly GCA_029251085.1. GTDB lineage: Bacteria > Planctomycetota > Planctomycetia > Pirellulales > Pirellulaceae > Mariniblastus. Next base: position 4,318 of record JAQXDZ010000024.1, on the reverse strand, counting down.
CACAACACTTACATAAATAGACACCTTGCTTACGATGATCCCAATACAAGCCTGTGAAAGGGCGCTCCGTACCCTTCTCCCGAGTGACTTCGAACTCGAAATCTGTGAGTTGGGATTTCCACTGTCTTTTTGATTTCGAGACCCGTCGGGGAATCGCCTCCGACAGCACACTGGGATTTTCAGAGGCTTCGGTTAAAGTAGCTTTCTCGGATGCGGCCGGTTGCCCCTGTTGAGCACTGGCAAACTGCCCCCCGAACAGCGGAAAAAATACAGCACTAACTGCAACAAAGACCATCCCACAGCTGGAATGAAAAAACTGACAACGAACCGTTTGTTTTGACAAATTCACTTAGATCTCTCAATCTTTACTCGGCACTAATGGTACCACGCCCTACCAACTGCATCCCCGGCCCCAACTCATTCCTCAGCACGAAGCGATACTATGAATTCAAACTCAAATCAGGCCTCGGGTCAAGCTCGCTCTGTTTCTGGGAAACCGGCAAAAGTCGACAAACACAACAAAAAATGGTTCATTGCCGGCGTTGTGCTCCTTTTTGCAATACTCAGCTACTTGTCTCGATCTTATTTGAATCTCGACTATTTAGCCCAACAGGAAACGCAGTTAAAAGAATTTTATCAGTCGAACCCTTTGCTCGTTTACGCAATCGCATTTCTTATCTACGTCGCTGTTACAGGGCTTTCAATCCCAGGAGCAACGGCTTTGTCGCTGTTGTACGCGTGGTTTTTTGATTTCGTCGCCGGCTTGATATTGATTAGTTTTGCCTCGACCGCAGGTGCCACGATTGCGTTTTTAATTAGCCGGTATCTGTTTCGTGATTGGGTCCAAAAACGTTTTCACGACCGTGTGGCGCTCATCAACGAAGCGATGGATCGCGAAGGGATTTTGTACCTATTCATGATGCGGCTTATTCCCGTCTTTCCATTCTTTGTAGTGAATGCGGTAATGGGATTAACGAAAATTAGAATTCTCACGTTCTGGTGGGTTAGCCAAATTGGAATGCTCGCCGGAACAATCGTATATGTCTATGCCGGCTCACGTATTCCTGACCTCGCAAAACTTCAAGAACAAGGAATTAAAGCGGTCTTTTCCGGGCCTGAACTACTCCAACTCACTCTGGCCTTGGCATTGCTGGGAACCTTTCCGATCGCAGCAAAAAAGATCACAGCCTTCTTACAAAACCGATCTCGCCAGACAACGACTGACGAAACCTAGAGTCGACCTTCAATATATTGTCGAATCGTCGCATCCGTCTCAGGTTGATTCCAAACCTTAAAAACTTCCGGGTCGAACTGAGACGCTTGCTCCGCTAGTCGGTCAATGACTGGCGCTCTTAGTTGACGTTTTGTTATCCGAAAAACTGACTCCGGTAATTCTGCGAGCGAGCGAACCGCGCTCATCGACTCCTCGATTAGCTGCTCCGAAGTACACAATCCATCGACCAATCGCGCCGAGATTGCTTCCTCGTTTACGAACGTCTTTCCAGCAAAAACCACATCCTGAGTTCCGCGATTTCCAAGCGTAAATCGCATAATTTCGACAGCTACCGTTGGCAGCGGCACTCCTAGCCGTTGCTCGGGCATCCCTATTTTCACCCCTTTCGAAATGATTCGCGTATCGCACGCCAACGCCAAAGCACAGCCTCCCGCGATAGCAGCACCGTTTACCGCTGCCACCATCGGTTTCGGGAACCGGAATGCTGTTTCAAAGCACTCAATTAATGCTCGCAAAAACTCATCTCGCTGTTGATCCTTAAGCGTCAACAACTTCTTCAAATCAACGCCAGCGGAAAAAACGCGGTCATTCCCCGTCAACAACACCGCAGATGCATCCGAACTCTCAATAGATCTCAATGCATCGGTCAACATCTGGCAGAACGCTAAATCCATTGCATTGACTTTACCGTCGTTCATTCGAATCGTGCTGACACCATCGCTACTGTCTACCGTTAACATTGTTTTCCCTGCAAACATCGGATTAGTTGTGTCGCTCTTGGCGACTTGCAATCAAAAGCAAATCCAAGTCCCAAAATCGTCTCATTCTGAAACAACTATCTCAAAACGAGACACTTGCTGATCTTAGAAAACGAGCCTGAACGAAAATCTCCCGTGAAATTCGAAGGTTTCAGCTATTCGTCAAGAAATTCTCTGATTGGCACGCGGATTGCATTTCTTTTAGTCAGTCGGCGGGTATCAGGCCCTAACGCTCTAATCCCATCCGCCTCCGGGCATCCCGCCGACTCTTTTCAATTGACCATTATACCAAACGTGACCTGCGAACGGACTTATCAGCAGTGTCACGTTTGTTTTTGCGCCCTTCGAAAAATTTCCAATCCTAGAATCAAGCCTTATTCTTCGGCCATTCGTTTGTTTTTACGGGAATTCACGGAAAACCAAGGGTAACTCCACGAGATCAGAACATTCTAATTTCTTAGATTAAGTGTCGGCGCTTCTCGACAAAGCTATACTTCTGAGATGATTAGTTTTCCTCACTCACTCGCCGAACGCTCTTATTTCTGGACACCATTATTCGTCCTGATTGCTTTGGTCTACTCAAGCTGCACTTTGCAGGCTCAACTCCCCTCAAGCTCTAAAAAGTCCCTCGTCGTCGACGAAGTCATCACCTCTGACGGCAAACGGTTTTACGGGATCATTTTAAAGAATTCCAATCGCGATGGATTGACGATTATGATTCGTCGGACTTGGTTTGAAAAAACTCACCCTGAGTTTTACCGCACCCATTTAGCAAAGGAATCTGAACAAGAAATTCAAGCGATGACTAACCATCTATTTCGCTTGGAAGCGTGGTGGAAATCCCGCAAAGATAATTCTGAGTTGGTGACATTTGTAGATCGTGAAATGGAACGCATAGAAAAACAACGCGAATCCAAACAGAACAATCCCAATTCTGAATTGCAACCCTTCACACTGTTAAACATTCCAGCAACCAGTTTGCGGAAAGTTTATCAGCAACCTCGAGATCGCCACCACATGGCCGGCATCGCTTGGAAACACGACATCGACCGAGTCACTTCTCGATCCGTCAAAGCAATCCAACGAGATCTTGAATCGAAAAACATTGATTGGAAACAAGAAACCTTCGACCTTTCCGATCAGCTAACGATCTCACAGGAACAATCGGAAGAACAATGGCGTGCAAGGATTGCGCTGGTTGAATACCAACTTTGTCAACCGCTCGACTTTCAAGGAACAGGCTCAATGTTAATACGCATTGATCCCAACCAAGCCAACGTTATGCCGGGCGATATCAATGCAATGATGAAACAGTTGATGAACTCAAATATGCAATCTGATTTGAACAGTCTCTTATCAGGCAACCCACTTTTAAAAGACCTAGGAATTGGCAACCATTTTAAAAACAGCAAGCCAAAACAGGAGTCAAACTGGTGGCAAAATGCAGCAAAAATTGCCGAGTCAGAAAAGATCAATGGCTTTTTGACTGCCCGTGTGATCAATCAAACGTCAGGTAACGACGCCCGAGTTGAGCTGTGCTTCTTTGCTTACCTCAAACCGGGGAATTGGAAAGAAGTCGTCAAAATTGAGTCCCGCGCATCTCACAACGACGTCGATGCAGCCGAGGTCGATAGAATCAATAACGATCCTCAAATCAAAGGCCTGCTGGACATCACCCGCGGATTGGGAATAGGGTCGGGCGACATGATCAACAAAGCAGTTCGCCATGGTGCGGCCACCAAACTGGCTTTAGAAGAGTCCAGAGACAAGTTTTATACTTTTCTAGATCGGCACATTAAACGCTCTGACAGCCCACCGCTGCAATTCAAATAACCCATCGCGGTGCCTCTATAGCCACCAAAACTTAATCACCTTGTACACCGTCGACCTTGAATTCGGTGCGTCAAAGGGCGTTAATCATTGAAAATTCGAGCGGTGGCAATGCGTAAATACCCATCTGAATGACAGCCTCGCGTTACCCTTCAATAGCCACTCGCTTCTCTGCCGTCGCGACGAGTCAAGTTAGTCATGGGTCGCGAATCGAGTTCTACTCGATTTCAACACCAAAATTTTTCTCGTGAAACCTCATAATATCGAGACCTCGCTTTTGATAAATTCCCATCGCGGTGTGTCCGACATCAGGTACGATCATTTTCTGATGCTCAATTCCCTGTGACTTCAAATGAGCCATCCAGGCCAAGTTATTCTCGTAATTGAACCCTTGGTTCCCCACGTGAACCAAAATGTTCAGCGGTGTCAGGTCAGGGACTGACTTTAATTTGTCTAAATAGACCGCAGTCAAATCCCACGTGTTGTCCCCTTTCGC
>JAQXDZ010000167.1 GCA_029251085.1 Mariniblastus sp. | reverse complement strand
CTTCCCTAATCGACCTACCATGATCGTATCAACAAACGAGATTGTATTTTGGGCAACCTGTGCGAGTACTAAAGGTACCGCGACGATGACGAGTTCTTTTACTTCCTTCCGGTACAAGGTTTTACTCGTCAGTTGATGGCTTAGGTGTTTGGCTGGTTAGCGCGATGCGACGTTTGCTGGTTTGCAAATATAACCGGTATATCTTAATCCGGCGATTGGGCTAACATAGTGCCGTGTTCCGCAGATTGGCTCTTGTTTTTAAATTTGAAACGAATGTTTGGGCGTTATTATTTGTTGGGTTCAAACGGCTAAATTAAAAGACGCCAAAAAGGATGGAGCCCCTCTAACCGCGTTAAGCGGGGACTTCCTTTCCACGACGCGACCACCATAGTAGTCGCCCAAGCGATTGTTCATTGATGGCATCGTATCGTGAGATTCAGTAGAGATTTAATTAATGCAGGGTATTTTTCTATTCGCCGTTCGCAACGCCCGCTGGCTTCTCGGTGGCCTACTGCTCACCTTTTTTTCAAGCTTTGGGCAGACATTTTTTATATCCCTTTTTTCGGGTGAGATTCGAGCGGCATTTGACTTGTCGGATGGAGAGTTCGGCGCCATTTATATGGCGGGGACTCTAGCGAGTGCCGTGACCTTGATTAAGCTGGGGAAAACGCTGGACCGGTTTTCAATCTCCGCAGTTTCACTTTGCGTTATTTGTGCACTGGCCATTGCCTGTCTTGGGATGTCGTTTGTTAATTCGTGGATGCTGTTGTTGGTGGTCATTTACGCGTTACGTTTGTTCGGGCAGGGGATGATGACCCATACCTCTCAAACTGCTATTGGACGGTGGTACGATGCGGACCGCGGACGGGCGATTTCGTTGACCTCCATGGGACATCAAATTGGTGAAGCGTTATTTCCTGCTATCGTCTTGGTGTTGCTAGGGTTGTATGACTGGCGTGTGGCGTGGCAAATTTGTGCCGTAGCGTTAATCGTTGTCGCGATGCCGTCGATCGTATTGCTGATGCGAGTAGAGCACCGACCTAGCGCTAACGGGCACTTGAAAGCAGCAAACAAGACGCGAGATTGGACGCGGGGAGAAGTGGTCAGGGACGGTGTTTTTTGGATTCTTTGTCTTGGAATCCTTGCCCCGGCTTTTATAGGTACCTCAGTTTTCTTTCACCAGGTTAGAATTGTTGAATCTAAGGGCTGGTCATCGAACGTCTTTGCCTTGTCGTTTTTAATTTTATCAGTAACAACAGTCTTGTTTACGCTCATTGCCGGGCAGCTCGTGGATCGATATCACGCGCGGCGAATTTTACCGGTGTTCCTGCTGCCTCTGGGAGTCGCTTGCTTGGTATTAGGGTTAGGGCGAGATCCGTCGGCAATTTATGGTTTTATGTTTTTGCTGGCAATCTCTTACGGATTTTCAAGTGCGATATTTGGGACGATCTGGCCTGAAACTTACGGCACGGCGCACCTCGGGTCGATTCGAGCGGTGGCTGTCGCTGCCATGGTATTTGCTTCAGCCATTGGGCCGGGAATAACTGGCTGGTGTATCGATCGAGGTATCGGTTTTGATTTCCAGTTATTGGTGATGGCCGGTTATTGCTTGTTCGCGGCAGTGGCGATGATCGCCGCAATGAAAATTTTGGAAGGGCGTCAGCGGGGCGTTTCACTGAGAAACGATTAATTGTTTACTGATTATCAAGAGGGCGACTTCTGCCCGATTGGATGATTTTTGTAAGTCTCTTTTTCAGGCGAGAAGAGATTTCGGGGTGCTCGAGCGTGAGATTGTTTGTTTCGCCTGGATCAGTTTTTAAATTGTAAAGCTGGTTTTGCGGGCCGCCTGGTTTTGGTTTAATACGATTTGGTTTAGAAAACCCACCCGAGCCAAGCATGTCTATGTATTTCCAGTCACCATCGCGGATGGTGAAACCTTTGCGACCTGCTGCGACGACTAAGTTGGGATGCACCGGTTGATTTTCAGGTTGTTCACCTCGCAGGACTGAGAGGAAACTGAAGCTGTCCGCACCCGCTTTGCTGGGAAGCTTCTGTTGCGTTAAGTCAGCGAATGTCGCCAGGAGGTCGGTAAAGCTGATGGTCTGGTGGGAAACGGTTCCCGGAGCAACCGTGCCGGGCCAACGCACCAAGAAAGGCATGCGATGTCCACACTCCCACGCGTCTGCTTTCATTCCACGGAGTCCACCGGAGGAGTCATGCTGATAACGCTCAACATCCTTCTCGTACCAGACTGGCCCATTGTCTGAGGTGAAGATCAATAGGGTATCGTCGGACATATTGTTTTCCTTCAAGGCTTTCAACACAACACCGACGTTGGCATCCACCATGTTGGTGAAATCACCATACATTGACGCTTCGCTTTTTCCTGTAAACTCTGGGCTTGGCAACCACGGCGTATGTGGAGCAGGGTAGGCAAGATAAAGCATGAGTGGCGCATTTGATTTTCCTGTGCGTTGTTGCAGTGCATGATTTTCAATTACTGCAACGGCCTCTTTTGTAAAATCAGGAAGTACATCTTTGAGTTCCAAATTGGGTGAGATCCCTCCCTCTCGCCAAAACGCACCTTGAATGGGAGACCATCCTTTTGACTGATTCGCAGGAATGGCTCGGGTGGGGGCGGCAACTACTTTTCTGTCGCGAATGTAGTAATAGGGTGGAATGTCAGTCGATGCCCGAATTCCAAAAAAAGAGTCGAAGCCTACATCGACTGGACCGCCTTTCATGGGTTGGTCATAGCCTTGCTCATGGAATCCCAGATGCCACTTGCCAACCATCGCGGTTTCGTATCCTTGTTGGTTTAGTAAAGAGGCGATGGTCGTTTGCCCAGCTTGAATCGAAGGGGCTTTCCGCCATTGATTTGTATCAGCGCGAAAGGGATAGACTCCCGTCATCAGTCCATAACGGGAAAGGTGGCAGAGCGGTCCCGGAGCGTGGGCGTCGGTGAAGCGAAGCCCCTGCGCGGCCAGTGAATCGATATGAGGCGTCGGGATTTTAGAGTCGGCGTTGTAACAACCGGCGTCACCATATCCCATGTCGTCCACTAAAATGATGACGATGTTGGGCAGTTCGGCATAAGTTGCAGTCGTCGTATTTGCCAGAATAAAAAGTAATAGGCTGAGTAATTTAATTCGCATATTGAACCTGTGAGTTGTAGCTCTTACCCTCAGTTATTGTTTACGTTTCTATTTGACTTGGTCACTATTTTGAGAGCTGATATTTCCCTTTGGCAAAAACCGTGTGGCAGCGATTGCAAGCGTCAAGCATCGTGCCGTAGTGTTTTTTAGCCTCCGAATAGTTGCCGGCTGATTTGTAAAGCGACTTGCCTGATCGGTAGACATCCGCAGAAATTGCTTTCCATTGCTTGTTCTTCGCTTCTTCTTCCGGGCCGCGGGCAGCGAACAATGCCGAACTCTCTGCGAGTACAAGGGCATGATTCTTGAAGGCTTTCCATGCCTTGCGGTCGGCGGGCTCGGTTGCCAAGACTTGTTTGAGTCCTTTGTAGCTGGGCTCACAGATGTATTCCATGAAATGGTGCATATTATCGACCGGTTCGAAGTCACCATCAGACGCAGGCTGTTGGATTGGCTGTGGAGTGACTTTGTTTTCTGGTTGATTGGTATTGGCAGCGTTGCTGAAGAAAAACGCGCTGCTCAACGAGATGATAATCGCAAGTAATTCAACCGTCTTCATATTTTGATCCTGAAGCTTAAAAGTGGGTGATTGGTTTATGCCCCAATAAATTGCTGGAATTAAAGGGCAGAAATTCGATAGCACAGCGTCTTTCGCGGGCTCAATACACTGTTCCATCAAATTGTAACTGATTTTAATCAATCAGGAAAACCTTCAGCTTTTTCAATTTCCAAACCGATTGCCTTTGATTCCCCTGTTGGAGGGAGCGTATTGGAATGTTGCAAGGTTATAACAGCGACGATACATAGGATCGGAATGGATATTAAAATCGGATATCGAGTTTGGGGTATTTCGTTGATTCAGTGGCTGAACCGTGGGCGGATTGGATGCAATGGAACTGCATTTTAATTAGACTTCAGTGCTTCCGACGGGTTGAACCGAGAATCAATTATTGAAGCCAGTTAGGTTAGGTTGGGCGAAACTGGGCAGGGATTTTAAATTGATGCAGATTTCGGTGAATTGAATCCTAAATCAAGTTCAGCCAGATCGACTCGGATCGAAAAAACATGAGATGTTGATTTAGGCTGAAATTTACCCGGAGCAAATGGTGCGACAGATTTATTTGGATTACAACGCGACGACCCCGATTGCTCCCAGTGTGGTGGAGGTGATGAACCCTTTCTTATCGGGGCACTTTGGCAATCCATCTAGTGCCCACTCAATGGGACGGGCTGCGAAAGAGGCGATTGAGGACTCGCGGGTAAAAGTTGCAGGATTATTAGGCTGCGATCGAGATGAGATCGTCTTTACTGGTGGTGGTACCGAAAGCAATAATCTCGCAATTAAAGGAACCATGCTGCAATGGGCTCCCAAAGATGCTCATTTGGTGATTTCTGCGATCGAGCATCCAGCGGTGGTTGCGCCGGCAAAATTTTTGGAAAGACTTGGCTATGGTGTGACAATCGTCGGGTGTGATGCGCATGGTTTTGTGCACCCAAGTTCGATTGAGTCGGCACTTCAACCAGAGACGAAATTGGTGAGTGTAATGCACGCCAATAATGAGATTGGAACGATCCAACCTATTCGTCAAATTGCAGAGATTTGTCACGGCAGGGGAGTGCTCTTTCATACCGATGCGTCACAGAGCGTGGGAAAGATCCCAACTTATGTCGACCAGCTCGACGTCGACTTGTTGACCGTTGCTTGTCATAAGTTTTATGGGCCGAAAGGGGTCGGTGCTCTGTTTGTGCGCGAGGGGGTTTCGATTGAGCCGCTTCTCCACGGTGCGTCGCATGAACGCGGGATGAGAGGTGGAACAGAGAATACTCCCTACATTGTTGGTATGGGACAAGCGGCACATTTGGCGGCCAGTTGCATTGACGAATCGTCAGAATCGATGACGAAGTTGAGGAACCGACTAAACGATCACTTGGCGAATGGAATTCCCGGGTTACAAATCAACGGATTAAAAGCTGCCAGACTGCCCAATACTCTCAGCGTTATTTTCCCTGGTGTCAGCGGGCAGGATATCTTGAAACGAGTACCTGAGATTTGTGCTTCAACTGGATCTGCTTGCCACAGCAGTGGTTTAGTCTCTTCCGCGACCTTGTCGGCGATGGGGTTGTCAGCAGAGGAAATGGACGGTGCAGTACGATTTTGTGTTGGTTGGTATTCATCAGAAGAGGAGGTCGACCGAGCTGCGAATCTGTTGATTGACGCTTGGGAGAATCTCGCCAGTTCCATTTTTTGATGGTTTAGACCGGTGGAACTTCATTGTGGTTGGCAGGGTTATTCCTCCATACCCTCGATGGTAAACGCATTGCATCTAGTTTCGCGATTAGTGAAGCCGCGGTATGCAATTTAGGTGGTACGTTTTTAACTTGCCTGTTTATATCTGCCCGGTCGCCCGCTCCGTAAGTTGTCTGCTCCGTTGAGTGTCCAAGCCGTTGAGTGTCCAAATCACTCAAGTCCAGAAGGGGCATCAAGGTTGAAAAAGCGAATTGGAAGTGAGCTGCGGTCCGCGAAGTGTCTTGAGAAAAGCAAGTACACAGGCTTGGTCATAGGCGGATAGCTTCGAGAATTGATCTGAAGACGATCTTGCCTGCCCTCGGTGGCGCAAGATGGCTGCCCGCAGTGTTGGTGATTGTCCATCGTGAAAGTAGGGAGCAGAATCAGCGACTCCCCAGAGCGGCGGTGTTTGCCATTGATCCGGGTGGGGTTGAGAGCGATCGAATTCAAATTGTTTCTCGGCTTCGCCGTCGTTATACCCGCCACCTCGAGAACCACTCGGCTGGATTGGTTCGAGATTGTATAAATGGAAATCGCTAAAGATCTGCTCGATTCCGCCAAGGTTTTCAATGTGGCAGTCGGTACAACCGATTTGCCCGAAAATGACTTCGCCCCTCTCGACTCGGAACCGACCCACGGTTTCTTTCGGTAGAACTTGGACTGGCCTTGGGAGACTGCGAACGAAGCAAACTAGTTGATGCAGTTGTTCTGGAGTCATATCCATTGTGGCGTTTGGGTCTGCCGCGTATTGCTTTGGCATTTGTTGTGAATGCAGTCGGTTTGTCAAGCCAATCTCCATCGCACAAGCCGAAGCAACAAACTCTTCCAGCGAAGCGAACTGGCCTTTCCAGCCGAACTTCCCGATGTTTCGGTTCACTGTGTTTACAATTCCAAGTCGATTGCCGCTGACGTCACCGGTAAGTTCCTTGGCGATAACATTGGCGAAACGTTTTTGTCCGTGAAGGCTAATCGAGAGGTTGGAGATTTCATCGATCAACCCAACTCCAAAGAGGGCAGGGGAGTTGAGTTCTTGAAAAATAACCGGGTCGTCGATTTCAATGACCTGTCGAGCGGTTGCTTGGTTGCTACCGGGCGCACAATCTTGCATGGCGGCTGTGTTTTGTATGATTGAGCGTTGGATTGTCCGAGGGAAAAGGGCGTTGACTTGACCTTTTCTTTCTTGTTCGAGTGGAGAAATGGAGTCGGCATGAACGACACCCGCCTTGATTCTTTCACCCTCTGAAATAACTTCGAATGAAGTAACGTTGAATTGATTGCCGCTACTTCCCCCGAGCCCACCTTGAAAGTGGCAGGCGGCGCAGGACCTTGCATTAAAGACAGGCCCGAGGCCATCGCCACCACCACACAGGCTATCGCCAATTTTCCACTGGTGTTCGAAGAGTATTTTCCCCGAGGCAACCTTTTCTGGAGTTACACGACCGTTCCACGCTTTTAGTCCTTCTAAACCACAGACCAAGGCGAACACAATCGCCGCGGCTAGAATTAGATATCGCTTGAAGACACGAGGAACGGGGTGCATGGTCGCCTAACTGAGATTGACGGAGCTGGGGGATAACTCTTTTTAACAAAACCGCTCAGTACGTCAAACCAACTCAAAAACCTGCAGGTTGGAGCGTCTGGCAGTCCCTTATTTGCGGAACAAGCTCCGATTATAGTTGCGACCTCAAAAGACTCAGGCAATTTCTGTTTATATTGTCAAAATCCAAGGTTTAGTCGAAGCGAATCAAGAAATAGAGTATCTGCACGCAGGTTAAAAACAAAAAAAACGACCCGGTCCGTTAGGAACGAGTCGTTTCTATAAATTCTGTGCTAGACGCGGATGAACGAATTCACCGAGCCAGTTCAGTTTTTTTAATTAGCTGCAGCAAGGCTCAGCTGCCGCTTCGCAACCGCAAGCCGACTTGCATCCGCAACCAGCGAACAAGCCGCGAATTCGAGCGCACATGCCGTGAAGGCGGCTACGAATTCGGCCGTTGAAAAGTTTGCAACCGCAGCCACATGAAGCTGCTGCATCGCATCCACCGTCGTTGTCGCAGCTATTGCAGCAGCGACGAGGTGCACAGCGGACAGTTACAGGAACTTCTTCTGTGACGCACTTTGGAACGCAGATAGTTACTGTGTAAGGAACTTTCTTTGAAACGCAACGTGCTTTCTTAACAGTTTTCATTTCTGTAACTTTTTTAGTCACGCAGTAAGGGACTTCGCGAGTTTTTGTTTCGCAAACCATTTTGGTTGTGCAAACAGGAACTTTCTTAGTCTTAGTTTCGCAAACCATTTTACGAACGCAGTAGTTTTCTACGCGTGTCTTTGGCTCGCAAACCATCTTAGTGGTGCAGTAGTTAACAGTTTTAGTTACTGGCTCACAAACGATTTTTGTGCAGCAGTAATTTACAACTCGAGACTTCTTCTCGCAAACGTAGCGAGTTGTGGTGCATGGAACCTGCTTCGTTACCTTTTCGCAAACAGTTTTGCAAACAGTGTAAGGAACTTCCTTGCAAACCTTTTCGCAACGGTACTTGCATACAGCAACTTGCTTAGTGGTGCATTCAGGAACCCAGACCTTACGGCAAACCGTACGGTCAGGTCGCTTGCAGCAAACCTTGGTGCAGCAACCAGGAGTGTAGGTGCGGCATCCAGTGCAAGGATCTGTAGAGAAAGAACCACGAGTTCGGTTGATCTTAGTGTAAGATCGGCCGGGGATAACTTCCGTACGAGTTTCGAAGTGTCCACCACGAACTTTTACGGTCTTCATCTCGGTGTAAGGAACACGCTTGATGCTTGTGACCGTACGCATTTTAGTTTCAGCAACTTTTTTGCGAACGTAAGAGGTAACTGTCTTCATTGTTGTCTCGGTGACAGGCTTACGTACTGTGTAATGAACAGTCCGTTGCTTGTTTTCCTTGACAGCACGACGTACGTAAGTCGTGACTTCCTTCGAGTGCTTTTCTGTGACAGGTCGCTTGACGGTGTAGTTAACCGTACGCTGACGCTGCTCAGTTACAGGACGTCTAACTGTGTAGTTGACTGTCTTGTAGGTTGTCTCGCGAACAGGTCGCTTGACAGTGTAAGTTTCGGTGCGCATTTTCTGCTCTTTAACACATCGTGTTACCGGAACTTGCACTTCGTCGTAAACAGTCTCATTGACTGTTCGATAACGAGTGACTTCTTGCTTTTCGTTGACCATGCGTTTCACAGTTTTCATCACTGTGTAGTTGCATCCGCAACCGTTCGCTGGTGCAGCTGCGGCAACTGTGTTGTAGCTCGCGCCACCACAACATTGGCCCCAGCTGAAGCTGGCTGACACCATGGCTGCGGCAAACGCTGCAGAGGTCAGCAGACTTCTTACCAATTTCATCGTAACTTCTCCAAAAAACTGACGTTTCAAAACCTAGAGGTGGCATCTGGTCTGGTGAAACAATCACCATGCCGGTCTTTCTTTTCGCCACTCTGAGCCCGAAACGATTTGTTTCGAGCGTGTTGATTCAGAGGTGGACAACGACACAGTTCCCGATCTGTGAAGTGCGAAAGGCTCCTCCTGACCTTCCCTTATTCGGCAGTCTAGGGCGAGCGGGTTAACTGGGTTGCCTTTGTTGGTCACTGAAATGGGAAAATGTGGCCATCATTTGCGGGTTATGTTGAATGCGCAGAAAATCAATGCATCTTGGGTCAGGCAAGCGATTGGTGTGAATACTTACGTGTTGCGTTGGATTTACCTTCAAGCCGTAGTAATTGGACTAACCCTCGTAGTTAGGTCATTTAAACGGTGTGTACTGGCTTGCAAAGTTGGGCTGGCTTGAATTCTTGAGCGACTATTTCCCGCGTTCGTGCTTCCACAGCTGGTCACGGCGGTAGAGAAACGCGGTCGTGGTTGCGGTTCGGGCTGATTTGTGCGTCAGTTTGTTAAGTTTGCGGACGTTCTTTGCAAGATGCCATAGCCGGCTTGTATATTTGAGTTATAAAAGTGCAGCGTGGTTTTAGGGTGGAAGTTGATTTTTTAGCAACGTTTGCTTTGTTGAATCTAAGAATCGCTTCTGCGGAGATACCAAATCGAGTTCAACAGCCAGTTTATGTGACCAGTCAAAAGCAAGAATCTGATCCGAGTGTTCCCAAAGCGGTAGTAAGTCGCCTCAGTCTTTACTTGCGCGAACTGCAACAATTATTAAGAGTTGGTCGAAAGACGATAAGTTCGTCAAAACTTGGCAGTCGATTGGGAGTCACCGACGCTCAGGTCAGAAAGGATTTCGCCTATTTTGGTCAATTTGGTTATCCGGGGATTGGGTACCGGTGTGAAGAATTGGTTGGCGAAATAAGGCAGATTCTGGGGACTGACCAGACTTGGCCAGCGGCTTTAATTGGTTGCGGGAATCTCGGGCAAGCGTTGCTTGGATACCGTGGATTTGGCAGTCAGGGCTTTCAAGTGAAGTTGGCATTCGACATTTCGCCTAAAATAGTGGGTCAATCTTTTGAAGGTCTAGTGGTAGACCATTTGGACCGGATGCCCGAGTTGGTTCGTGAAAAAGAGATTCGCTTGGCTATTTTGGCGGTTCCTGCGAAGGCAGCCAATGAAGCGGTAGAGTGTCTAATCCAAGCTGGAATTACTGGAATCCTGAATTTCGCACCGGTTACCTTGACTCTGCCTAAATCTGTAAGTGTTGTTGGGGTGGATTTGGCGATGGAGTTAGAGCAATTAGCCTTTGCGGTGGCTCAGCAGACAAACTCCTCAAAATAGCTCCAAGAAAGCTGCTAAACCCTATTTTTATAACGGGCTAATTTTGTTAAAACTACGCTAACGAATGATGCCCGATGGTGTAATGGCAACACATCTGGTTTTGGTCCAGACATTCTAGGTTCGAGTCCTAGTCGGGTAATTCGTTATTTCTGGATCCGGTTTCTTCCCGGGTCAATGTTGAGTTAAACGATTAATAGCTTTGACCTGCTGTAATTGCAGCAAGTCAGATTTTCCATAACTGGTAAAGTTTCGCTAACAAGCATTTGCCGGATCAAATCCGAGCAAATGGTCCTGAAAACAGCGTAGAATTCAAGACTCGGTCAAGTTCACCGCGTAAGCTACTGGACTGTCATATCAAATTACGTGGTCATGGTAATGAGTTGGCTGGGCATCCTTAATGGCCCATACTTCGAACTGCCGTCCGCGAGCCAAGTGAGTCGGAGAGCATTATGATTACTTTTAAGTCACTTTCAGCCGGTCTAGTTGGATGTTTTTGCGTTTTTAGCGGCACTGTTTTGCCAGCTCAGAACTTAGCCGAAACTCCTGGCCAACTACCTCAAATCGTTGATTTCGACTCACCTAAGATAGCCACTAGCGGGCAAATTTCAGATCAGTTTGTTTCAATTCGACTGGCTTCGAACACTCTCCAGCAGGGACGACGCTACCGGCGATCGAGTCAACCGGCGACTCCACGAGCGAGTTTTCAAGGGTTGGCATCTGAGCGGTCGCATGATTTTGGAACCGTAGCCCGTGGTTCGCGTCAAGAAAAGGTCTTTGAATTCGTAAACACGACCGGTAGCAATCTAATGCTGACCGGCGTCAAAACAAGCTGCGGTTGTACCAAGCCTAAAATCTTGACCCCAGAGGTAAAGCCGGGCGCGACGGGAAAGCTATCTGCAGTGTTCGATACTGTCAACTTTTACGGGAATCGCGGAGCAACGCTGACCGTAAGCGTCAAAAAAGGTGCACCTGCGGCTCAAAACGGTGAAATCCAATTTTCCGTGAAAGGGTCAATTCGAAGAGATGTTGTTTTGACGCCTGGTGAATTCAGTTTTGATAACGTGATGGTTTCTCAAGAGGCCGACAGAATTGCGAAAGTTTTGTATGCCGGTAATGCAAAATGGAAAATCCTGGAAGTTAAATCAACAAATCCCAATTTGATTGCGGAAGCACGTGAGGTATCGCGGGATCAATCGCGGGGACGTGTGACTTATGAATTGGTTGTTAAGCTCTCAGGTGAACAGGATGCTGGTACTTTTAACGAATTCTTGACAATCGTCACTAACGACGCAAACACCAATGGAATGCCGATTGCGGTCAAGGGAATCGTCAAATCTCGTATTGAGGTTTCGCCAATTCAGTTGGGGACGATTAATCAGGGGCAGACGGTCAAGAAGAAACTGATTCTTAAGTCGTCCAAACCATTTTCGATCAAAGAAATAAAGTCTGGAGATTCACGAATTCAGTTTGAAGCAGCCGAGGGAGAAAAGAATCTCCATGTTTTGACCTATACTCTGGATACCTCCAAGCTGGGGCAGATCGACGAAGATTTGACAATCGTCACCAGCGACCCTGACCAACCTGAAGCCAAGGTTGGCTTTTCAGCGCAGATCATCGAAGCGACAACGGTTGGTCGATCGAAGTAGGTTTTACGCTCGTCATTGATGCGATGACCGACTGCGAAAATTCCAATTCAAATATTGAATTTGACTTTACTTTAAAAACCTTGATTCAAGAGGCACGCTTCCCGAGCGTGCCTTTTCTTGTTTTGTCATACTTTTTGCATGGCCGCTGTTAAAACATCCATTAGGGGGTTCTATTTTTGAAAAATTCGTTTTCGGAATTGCATTTGGACGTCAACAACGCTTTTTTAAATGGTATAAATAACGGCAAAGCTATTCGTCCCTTTTGCCTTGATGCAACTCTAGTTTGAGACCCCATTCATCAATGCTCATCGAAATTCAATGTGAAAATATTTCCAGCTTCGACGCAACTGTTGGAAAATATGTCGAGTGTGGCGAGAAAATGATCGTCTCTGGTGAAAAAGCTGGCGAGACGGTTGAATGCACGAAGTGCAACCAGCCAATTGAAATTCCATTGCCTGGTGAGACTCAGTCGACAAGAACTGCGAACCGTTCGGAAGAACCTAACGCGGTCAAATCGGCGACACCAGCCAACGCAAAGTCGCAAGTTTTGGAGCAAAGGTCTGGTCAACAACGGCGGTCGGTGAAGCCGCGTCGAACAAGTGAATCTGGTCGCTCATCAGACAATCTAGGAGGGAAACCTAAGTCGACGAAGGCAGGAGTCGTAAAGACTCGGCAACGCTCAGGGGTGGCACCACAGGGAAAAAGTAGTGGAGAACGCCAAGCCGCCGGGAAGAGAATCGCAACGAAATCAGCTGCAACGAAATCAGCTGCAACGAAA
This sequence comes from Mariniblastus sp., assembly GCA_029251085.1. Classification (GTDB taxonomy): domain Bacteria; phylum Planctomycetota; class Planctomycetia; order Pirellulales; family Pirellulaceae; genus Mariniblastus. The sequence continues at coordinate 39,479 of JAQXDZ010000167.1, read as the reverse complement.
TCAACTCGGGGCACGTCTGCCGGGCAACGTGAGCGAAGAGTGGCCGGTGCAGGTAACGCTGCGGCTATGTCTTCCGCGAATCCAGATCGTAGAAAACAGCGCCGCAGAAAACCGGCGGATGCCAGTACCGGTCGAAGAGATATTATGGCTGTTGATTTTCAGTCGGAGGAAGTTTCGAAGGGGCTTGTCAAGGATCAGCAAGAACGGTGCAAGAAGTGTGGGAATCAAGTTGAGAATGCCCGTTGCGTCGTTTGTTTTCATGTTGATTCTAAGTTTGAGAAGCTTCATTGCCCGCTGCCAGACATTGAGATTCAAGTGGTTGGTTGCCAACGATGGCTTCAGAAGACAATGAGCGAAGGCGTGTCGGTGAAGTTTATCGTACTGGCTGGGAATCTGTTGGTTGGTGCGATGGCGTTGATGTTAGTTGGGATCTCGGTTCTGTTTTTATCGGGGTTAGGGCTCGGTCCCATCGTGGGCGGCGTGTTGTTGTTTCTGACCATTGTCTCGACATGTTTTTACCTGGGTGTGGTCTACAAGAGTCGCCAATTCATGCACAAGCCGGTTGCCCAGTTGGCATGGTTTCAGAGGCCGTTCTGGCGGTCGATGTTGTTCCTGTCGCGATTCATGAAGTGGGAACGTTATGATGGTGCTCTGAAGGGGCGGCGGGTGATAACGGTTCGAGATCGAATGTTCGGCGACAATGACATTATGGAACACGAGGGCATCAAGAATGTTCAGGTTCTTGATATTCAAGGAACGAACCTGACCGATCAAGGGCTGCTAAATCTCTACGATTTAAAGCATTTACAGTGCGTGGTGTTACGGGGAACCCATGTTTCACCGGAAGCAGTGTTCCGATTTCAGCAAACATATCCTCGGCTTTGGATTTGGTATTAAGGGCAACCGTTATTAGTAAAATACGGTGTCGAGAATGTTATGTTGAATCACCAATACGACCTGCTGGATTTCGGGCGTAACGAAAAGTTAGAGTGCATCGGCGGCGTGGTAGTACGTCGGGAAACTCCGTCTGCTCCCGGAGGCAAAGCGAGCAGCGTGGATTGGGGGCAAGCGCGACTGCGTGGCAGCGTGGTTGGCGACAAATATAGTTGGGATGGAATCGCCCCTTCTGATTGGCGTTTCGATGCAGGTGACTTCCAGTTGCAATTAAAGCCTACTCCCAGTGGGCAAGTTGGGGTTTTTCCTGAGCAGTCGGTCAATTGGGATTGGCTAAAGCGATGCCCGGCAGATTTGGCTGGATTAAAAGCTATTAATTTGTTTGGGTATACGGGGGCAACAACCCTATCACTGGCAAACCGAGGCGCTCAGGTTGTGCACGTTGATGCTGCCAAGAGTGTGGTCAGTTGGGCACGGGCAAATGCTCAGACATCGGGCTTGGCGGATTCGCCAATTCGATGGATGGTGGAAGACGCGTTAACTTTTGTTAGAAGGGAGTTAAAGCGGGGGAATAAATATGACATCATCGTTGCCGATCCGCCTTCTTTCGGGCGTGGCCCCAAAGGGGAGCGTTGGAAATTGCAAAGAGATTTGTTTCAGCTCATTGAATCGCTCTCAGAGTTGTCCCGAGGGCGGTGTAAAATGGTATTGTTGAGTTGTCACACCCCGGGGGTAGACCACAGGCAATTGAGGAGTGAGGTTGAAAATCAGTTTCATTTTGAAGCGGGAACTGGTGATAGTTTCGCACTTGAACTGCGTACCCAAGAGAACAAGTCACTCCCTAGTGGGAATTGCTTTCGCTGGGTTGCAGATTAATCTTGATAAGTATTGGCTAAGCAATTGATTGAGAAAATTACAAGTTTGCAAAACCAGCGGATTAAAAAAGCCATTCGCCTTCACAGTTCGCGGGGGCGTCAAGTTCAAAATCGCATGATCGTGTTTGGTAATCGAGAGGTTGCGCGGGCGATCGAGTCAGGGATCGAGTTCGAAGAAATATTTTGTACTGAAACTCTCTGGGATGACTTAGACCCCGGGGTACGTAGTTGCGTATCAAAGTCGGAAGCAAAAGTGTTTTTAGTAGTGCCCGAGGTTTTCGAGAAATTGGCCTACGGATCACGAACGAGCACTTTGGTCGGTACTGCTGAGCGGCCCAGTACGTCCTTTGACTCGCTTGGTGACCAACTCGCGTCACAAAAAGATCTCTCACTTGTCTTGGTGTTACAGGCAATTGAGAAACCTGGAAATTTGGGCGCTATCTTAAGGTCTGCAGATGCCTGTGGAATTGATGCGGTTCTTTGTGCTGATCCATTGACAGATTTTTTTCATCCCAATGTAATTCGCTCAAGCACAGGCGTCGTGTTCCAAATGCCACTCGTTTCTGGAACCACTCCAGAAATTCAGGATTGGTTAGCGAGCCAAGAGTTTGGTGTTTTTACCGCAATGCTTGAAAACGCGTCATGTTTTTATGAGGCTGATTTGACCGGAAAAGTTGCCTTGGTGTTGGGGAATGAAGCGAAGGGGCTTGGGGAGAATTGGGTTGATAAAGCTTATTCATCCGTGAAGTTGCCAATGCGAGGGCAAGCCGACAGTCTAAACGTTTCCGTCACGGCCTCGGTCATGATGTATGAGGCGATGAGGCAAAGAAGTTAGTCGGTAGCGGAGAAATCGTAAACGATCGACAGAGTTCCAATGCCGTTTCGTTACTGCGTCGAGACCTTTTGTGGACTCGACGGTAGACTGCCCAATATGCTAACCGCTTGAGGCCGCTGGTTCGCCGGTTGGGTTAAAATATAGAGGGCTAGGAAAACTAGCATCCAAAAAAGGGCGAAGAGGCCGAGGGAGATTGGATCTAAGTTTGCTGAAAATAAATTGTTTTGGCCGATCACCATGACGCTTAATTGACTGCCGTCTTCAGTGGAAACCTTGACCGAGACTTTTTCCTGGCTGTCGGCGGTAAATCTCTTCATGAAATCATATCCGAGTTCAAGCTCAAGATAGGCTTCCGGTTTGAAAGCAACAATCTCATAATTGGGGATCGTGAGTGAATGCTCTCCGAAGCTGACATCCGTCAAGAACAGTTCCACTGACTCAGGATCTTCAATGGTCAATTTCAGGCCACGAATGCCCGCGGTTCCAGTTCGGTTGCCATTTTTCACATCGAGACAAAGGGTTAATTGTTCGAGAGAATCGATTCCTTGTCCGTGGTAAAACTGCCAGATTTCTCCGGCAGTTACTTCACCACCGTCTTGAATCAGTTCGAGGGCGGATTTGGAGGGACCCGGGCAAGTAGAGCAAGCGAAATCTCCCACCACGTGAGTCTTGCTAGTTTCGCTGTTGATTACGTACTCGTCCGCACTTATCGAAAGCGGGTTCACCCAAAAGCTGATGCAAATTAAGAAGCTGAGTGGGAGAATTCGCACAATAGGCATTCGATTTTAGGAAAAGTCTGTCAAAGTCATGCTGCCGAAAGGCGGCGAAGGTGGGGAAGGCATTTCCATCATAGACAAGAATTCCTAAAAGTCTAACCAAGATGAGGCGAGATTCGCTCACAAGGGTCGCCCACCGCTGAGTGTTGCCATCAAATCTTGATTAAACCCGCGAGTTCCTTGAATTTTAACACACGACATTTAATACAACTGATGAACCAAAGTCGTTCATTTTTAATTTCTTGCCATCAGCCACTGGGGTTGGGATGCGGGTTCCATACCGACTGGTCTTCAGTGTTCAGAGTTTCTAACCAACATGAAGGGGGGCTTGAGGCCAAGCATCCCTGTGTTTGAACAGGTGTCGGTCGGCTCCCCTTGGCTCGGATTTGAATTAGTCGTTGCCGGCAAGGCTGCCCGAGTTTTGAGTCGCTAGTTGGGCTCGAAGCTGGGTGATTTCTTTTTGTTGAGCTTCAACAAACGCTGCCGCTCCGTTAAATTCGTCGGCCATATCTGTCCAAAAGTCGTCGTTTCTGAATTGGCAGTGCTGTACTTTGCCATCACCTAGCTGTCGAAGATGAGATTTGAGGCGAACGATTGGGCCGACAAACCGATTGCTGAAACGAATGGTATCGAGCATAAAGGCGGGGAACATCGAGATCATGACGATCCCAATGATGACGAATTCGCCAGTTTGTTGTTTTAGGCGCTCTAAAATGCTGAGTCCGGGATCTCCCAGCAATGTCTGCAGGACGATGACTGAAAACGCTGCGACCACAAAAAAGACAGCCCAGTGCAGGCAAATTCGCTTGAGAAGTGCTCCTTGAACTTGAGCATCAATATAGTTTTGTTTTCTTGGAGTTGGTTGGGGTTTGGGCATGCCTAGCTTGCTTTTGGGCTGATCGTTTTTGAGTTGAAGAAACTGTTTTGACTCAAAAACCTACTTCATAAATCCCCCATGCGAAGCAGAGTTTTTCCGAATAACTTTGGGAAGTCTCGGTGGGGGAGGAAATCAAATTAGTTAGCTCCGTTGCTGTTGCATTTTGGGGTGTGCTTCCGCCGTTAAGGCTCTGTAATGACGGGCGTCGGAAGCGTCGAGTCGTATTCTCTAACCAATTTTTTTTTATTAATCGTTAAAGTTCCCCAGTCTTGGGCTAAGCTCAATCAAAAGAGCGTATCTCAATGCCCCGAACTAAGCTCGTAGCGTTGGGTTATGCTTAATCTAGCGAGTTAATCGTGCGGGAGAAGCAGGTTTAAGATTCGTTGGCTTCCGCACCGAATATCCACAATACAGCGTCTTTTCAGTAAATTAGAACGTAGCCATCGGGCCTTGGCATGAGTCTCAAATTCGGTATCTATCTGGTCGAGCAGCGAGTTATCTCGCCCGAGCAATTCTGTGGATTGGTAAAGGTCCAGCAAGAATCAACGATGTCGTTGCCAACGATCAGTTTGCGGAAGAATCTTTTGACGATCAAACAGGTCGCCCAGGTGCTCAACGAGATTGAGCTAGACGCCGAAAAAACGTTTATTCAGTCAGCGATGGAGCTTGATTTTTTAAACCGTGTGGAAGCTGATCAAATTCTTCAGTTTCAGCAGGAGAGGTGCCAGCCCTTGCGAAAGTTAATCGTAAAGTGTGGTCTTCTTTCTCAACGACAGTGTTCGATTTTGTTCTTGTATTTTGAACGTCATGGATCCAAGGCCACTCTACCGTCACCGGCGGCAAAGCCGATCAATATTCGCACCGAATCCCATGAGAAGAGTACCGTTCCGGCTCCGATGGGGACATTGCGAGAGCCTAATTTCTCTAAGTCGAATCGAACTGCCGCCGAGTACGTGATCTGAACTGAGTTTTGCAGTTGGATTCAAATCGGTAATTGAATTTTGGTTATCGTTTCGCCAAGATATTCCTGCTGTGGTCAGAGAATGCTTTCCCTTCTGAGTGCCGCGCATGAAAAAAGCCAAGGAACAAGCCTTGGCTTCAATGTTTCTAATCTCGATGAGCTCAATTAGCGTTTCGCCAACATGCGGTTTCGCTTGGATCGTCGCTCAGCACGCAAACGCGCACGACGATTGGTCTCACTGGGTTTTTCGTAATACTCTCGTCGACGCATTTCCTTCTTGATCCCACTACGTTCGACCAGTTTTCTGAATCTTCGGACAGCTTCCTGAATGGATTCTTTGTCACGTACCAGCAGCTTTACCATTTTTTCTCCAAACCAACCATCAAATTCACCGTCATCCTTTTATAATTTATTGGAATCGCAGGCATCCATCGGGCGACCTACAAAGCGCTAATCGACCATCTATTGCGGAAATGTCACGCAAACTGAAGAGTTTACCGGCATTTTCGAACTTCTGTCTATAGCCAATTCGATAAACGGCGATTTTTTCCAATAAATCGAACAAATTTACCGAGATTGGGTTCTCCGTTCTCCGTGATTTTTGGAATTCTGCCGTCATTGTTACTTTTTGCCCAGTCGTTACCACCAGACGGTCACGTCAAAAATCGCGGGGCTGGAATCGCTTCTTCCGATGATCTCAGTAACGCAGTTGAGCGGCAGACGAGCGGCAGATGAGCGTCCCACGCTTAACTGTTCGGGATTTGAAAAGTAAATTTTGAGATCTCGGTAGGCCTTCTAAAGGTTCGATTCCCAGCTATTACCGGATGGAAATGAGCGATGTCAAACGAAACGGTTGAATTCAATTCTCATTCCCTCGACAACGTTGACACCATCGAAGATTCAATTGCAGAGGAAGCAGTCGTGATCGTCGAAGAAGAACGTCCTGCATTGACGGGCTACGAACTGGTGGCCGATATGATGCGCCGACAAGACGATGTAATCAACGAATTGGACGATTTGAACAATCGTATCGAAGCGGCGATTCAAGAGATTACGGACGCACGAAAAATCGAGGACGAAGCAACGCAAGATTTTCAACACGAAGCGGATGAAGACTTGCAACTTGGGAAAGCTGCTTAGTTCAAAACACACCAACGTGTGGAAACTGCTTCGCTGAAGCTCTCGTCGCTAAGCCAAGTTACCCACCTGGAAACTGCCGGCTGCCACTGCGAACCGCTACTCTGTTTGATCCAGGTTGCCAGATTTTCTGATCGCCCATGTCAAGCGAAAGCCCATCATGATGCTTGCTAAGCATCCAGCGAGTCCCAGAATCGAAAGATCGTGTGAACCCATCGGTCCTACTTCAGGGAATAGAAGTGGTGGAACTTTGTAGCTCAGCATCAAGGATGAGCCGAGAAACAACGCACTTGTCATCAGTCCCATGACTAGGCGATTTGCAGTGGGGCCAAGCCTGCGGTGGTCGAGTTTGACATCAAATTGCCCCGACTGCACTTGTTCCAGGATGTTTGAGATGCGTTTGGGAAGTTGGTCTACAAGCTGTTCCATTTCCATGTAAAACCGTCTCATTTTTTTCGCTTGGCGAGTTGGCGAGAGGCGTTTTAACAACAGCAGTCGCTGGAACGGTTTCATGATTTCCATCAAACTGAAATCAGGGTTGAGCTGCCGACCGGTTCCTTCGAGTGAAACGAGTACCTTTATAAGCAATGAGACTTCCCCGGGAAGTGTAATTTCAAATCGCCTGACTAGAGACATGAAATCATTGAGTGCGCCGCTCATGTCAAACTGTGCGAGAATTTGAGTCGAGTATTGACCAACGAAATCGGCGACTTCGTTAGAAAATGCAGACTCGTTTAAATTGCTGGGGCATCGCCCGATGCGTTTGATTAGTGTTGAAAGCATCGAAACATCTTGATTGACAATTGCAACAAGCATGGCTTCGATGTCTTCTCTGAGTTGTTCACTAATCCTTCCAACCATTCCAAAATCCAACAGCCCGATGGTTCCATCATCCTGAATGATAATGTTGCCGGGGTGGGGGTCGGCGTGAAAGAAGCCGTGATGAAAAATCATTTTAAGATATAAATTGGCTCCCGTTTGAGCGACGGCGCTAGGGTCGACACCCGCCGGACAGTTGTCGTTTATTTTTCGGATGCTGGTTCCCGAAATATGTTGCATTGTGATCATCCGCGCGGAGCAGAGAGCGGAGATCGGCTCTGGGATGACGACCGTTTTTTCTTTTTCAAAAAGTGATCGGAACTGAATGAGATTGCGCTCCTCTCGTCCAAAATCAAGCTCCCGCTTCATCGTGCGGGACATTTCTTCAACCACAGCAATGGGTTGGTAATTTTTGAAATCATCGAGTTTGTCGGCAAGTTGTGCCAGTCCTGAGAGAATGTCAAGATCGGTCTCAACGACACGGTCAATGCCATCGTGGCGAACTTTGACAACAACGTCGAGCGGTTCCTGTGAGCTCGCTCCCTGTTCCTGCTCCGAGGAGGCGAATGCGAAGCGTTGTGGATCTAGTTTTGCCCGGTGTACCTGTCCGATGGAAGCGGAGGCGATCGGCTCTTCCTCGAATTCGATAAAGATATCTTCGAGTGGGATACCTTGTTCGTTTTCAATGATTCGTTTTGTGATTTCGAATGGATCTTTGGGGGCGTTGGATTGCAGTTTTTCCAGTTCAAGCGCTAGGTCCAATCCAATTAAATCAGGCCGTGTGCTGAGGAGTTGCCCGAACTTGATAAACGTTGGCCCCAGCTCAGTCAGCGTCATTCGAATACGGGCGTTATGCGTCAGTTGAGACTGGGCGGCGCCGTCTTGAGTTTTTAATCGATCCGTCAGGAAATCGATGTGGAAGCGACTCATCCAGTCTGCCAAGCCATATTTACTCATGACGGAGACAATTTCGGTCCAGCGACGAACATTGCGGTAGAGTTGCGGGACCGAAGTGATCTTGCGTTTCATAATTTACCGGTGCGAAGAAAGCTGGTTGTTCGAGTTTGAATTTTTGGCGAGTCGCGACGCCCGTTCAAATTAAGTTAGATTCTCTTACGAAGCAAACTCCAATACGAATTTCAAACTAATTTCTGATAGACTGTAGGCGGCTTGTGTATTTCGGAACGACTGTGCCACCGAGGATTGGTCGATTTAGGGAGTTTGTGGAATTCCCAAATGCTGGAATTTCGTTCAGGTCAATTGGCTAAGATTTAACAGATGAGGAATCAATGAATTTCGTAGGTCGCCCAAGTTTACTGTCAGTGTTTGTTGTTGGATTTGTTACAGCGTCCGTTGGTTGGGCTGATGATTGGAATCAGTGGCGGGGAAATGATTTGCGAAGCGTAAGCAACGGGCCAGCGGTTCCTGTTGAATTTGATAAAAATAATCAAATGCTTTGGCGATTTCCCATGCCGGGAACGGCGGGTTCGAGTCCGATTGTTTGCGGGGATCGAGTTTTTGCAACTAGCGTGGATGGCGATGAGTTAGTCTTAGTTTGCATCGGGATGGACGGCAAACTGAGATGGAAGCGCGGTCTGGAAGGGAATGACATCAAAAGTCGCGATGGTGCGAATGCAGCGAGTCCCTCGCCAAGTACCGATGGCGAGCATGTCTGGACCATGATGGGCAATGGTATGCTGCAGTGTTTTACAGTCGAAGGCGAACCGGTGTGGACAAAAGATCTGCAGAAGGAGTACGGGGAATTTAATATTCAGTTTGGTATGTCGATGACCCCCGTTTTAGATAACGGCAACTTATATTTGGCGCTGATGCACGGGGACATGCGGGACACCAAGACGACATCTGTTGGACAAGTCATTGCACTCGACGCAAAAACTGGGAATGAGATCTGGGTACATTTAAGGAAAACGGATGCTGTCTCGGAGAACACGCATTCTTATGCTTCGCCAACGATCTATCGAGATGAGAAGCACGAGTATCTCGTAACTCACGGGGCGGACTATGTGATCGGACACTCGCTCAAGGATGGTTCGGAGATTTGGCGATGCGGCGGAGTCAATCCGAAGGGCGAGGGATACAATAATTACTTGCGATTCGTAGCATCGCCGAGTTGTGCGGACGGGATCATCGTCGCGCCAACAGCCAAAGGGAAATCGGTGCTGGGTTTGCGGGTGCCGCTTCAGGGGGATGTAACCGGGAAACGCAAAGCACTGCATTGGAAATTGCCGAAAGGAACGCCAGACGTGTCGACCCCAGTGATTTATAACGGCTTGGTTTATTTGGCGGGTGAAAAAGGCGACCTTTCCTGTGTTGATGCACTATCGGGGGAGCGCTATTACCGCGAGCGGTTGTCTGCGGACAAACAGCGCGCGACACCGGTTGCCGTAAACGGCAAGATATATCTTGCCGGGCGGCGAGGGACGGTCTTTGTGATCAAAGCGGGGAAAGAGTTAGAAGTTCTTGCCCGAAATAAATTGGGTGAAGAAATCACGTCCTCGCCAGCGATCTCAAACGGAAAGATATTTATTCGAACTTTCGACGCGCTCTATGCGTTTGGCGCAAAGTAAAAAGGGCGGGCCGCGATTAATCGTTAAGCAGAGTTGGATTTAGTCGCCAATCTTGGCGTTACGTGAAACAAGTAATTTGGAGTTAGGTTGATGGAGCTTCATTGTTTTCGGTTGCTGTTAGTTTTCGCTTTCATCAGTCCCGCGGTTTGTCTTTGTGGACAGACGCCCGGAGAAGAGGGGAGTTCGCGTGAAGTCAGCAAATATTCGATTGTAATTCACGGCGGTGCGGGTTCCTCCGCGGCGAATGCATCTCCCTTTCAGGTGAAGCAAAGGAAAGCTTCATTAACAAAAGCACTCGATCAAGGTGTTGCAGTTTTGTCTTCCGGTGGGACTGCACTGGATGCTGTAGAGTCGGTTTTGAAAATTCTGGAAGATGATCCTCAGTTTAATGCAGGGAAAGGCGCTGTGTTTAATGCCGCTGGTGACCATGAATTGGACGCGTCAATCATGGACGGAAAGACCAAGGCCTGTGGTGCCGTCGCTGGTGTCAAGACTGTCAAGAACCCCATCTCATTGGCCAGGTTGGTAATGACTGAAACGCGGCATGTCCTTTTAGCAGGCCCCGGAGCTGAGGAATTTGCTGAGCAGCAAGGGGTCGAGTTTGTGCCAACGGATTACTTTGATACGCCCGGTGCAAAAAAGTCGTGGGAGCGTTACAAGTTACGAATGAAGTCGCGAACTTCAGGACTGAATAGGAATACCGACGGGGAACTGGAATCTAGTTGGAAAATGGGAACGGTTGGTTGTGTTGCACTCGACGGAGAAGGAAACATCGCTGCGGGAACCACAACTGGAGGCATGACCTATAAAAAGTTTGGAAGAATTGGGGACAGCCCGATAGTCGGGGCGGGAACTTATGCTGACAATGCAACTTGCGGGGTGTCGGCAACTGGCATTGGCGAACAGTACATTCGCAATGCGGTTGCCTACGACGTTTCAGCACAAATGAAATACAAAGGGGCTACCCTGCAGGAAGCGGTCGACGACAATTTGCGGCGGCGGCTAAATAAAAACGACGGTGGACTCATCGCAGTTGATAAGGATGGAAATATCGCCATGGGGTTTAATACCGCAGGAATGGCTCGAGCCGCTGCCGATTCGAAAGGACGCTACGAGGTGATTTGGGGAGATGCGTCAGGAAAACCGCGAAAGTAGGCTGGTTCAGTTTTGAAGGGAGGGTTTCAGTTTCGAATACTCCCCTGTCCACCAGTTATGTTTAACTGAGTTTGCGAGGATCCGCGTAGTTTCTCAAGTAAGTTAGAGGTTGCGTGGTGTCCTTGAAGAGACGCGTGAAGCACCAGCACTCTTGAGGGTTGGTAGTAGTGAATCGAAGCATTGCCTCCGTTGTTGCGCCAAGAATTCGGGTGAATGACCGTCGTGATTAAATCGACAAGATCCTGCCCGTGGTCCCAGGGTGGGGCGAGTCGACCTCCGATTAAAGAAAAGATTCGCTCCGGCCCGCCACTTACGCAGTTGAGCGAGTCGTAACTAGAAACAGCGCAAATCCACATCGCATTTTCAAGTTCGGCTTCGTCGATGGAGTTTTCCAGCGAAGCTAATCCGGTTGATGGTGGATTAGTCTCACCAGTTGCTTGGTTTTCCGCCAAAACAGGCTGTGAGTTCGATTCCTTTGGTACGGTCGAGTCTAGTGAGTCACGTTCTTGATCCCCTGATGTTTTCTTTTTCTGCCGCGCGAGGCGTTTCAAGCTGTTTGCAAAATCGGCTGAAAACGTTGTGAGACGTTTGGAAATAACGACTCGCATGCCTTGAAGCTGAAGGCTCTCTTCAAATTTTGGCGAAAAAGCGATTTCACGATGAAGTTGGCAAAGATTGTAAATGGCAATTCGCTCAGTTTGAGGGTCTGGCGATTTTGAAAGTTTCATAAAGACTTTCAAATCCTTACGAAAGTCACTTACCTTGCGGCTTGTCTTGGGAACGTTCTCCGCATCATCGGCGAACAAATTGGGAGAAGCCATTAGAAGTAAGATCGCCCAGCAGAATAGATTCCTGGTCTTCATGTGGAGTGAAAGCAGCGGTCGTTCGTTGCCAGAATTAAGATGCATGGGCGTCTTTCGATGATTGGTCAGAGTTCTCGTGAGTGTATTCGAGGAAGCCGGACTTATCAAATCTTGAACGAGACATGACGGTAATTGTGGGCTGCTCAATCTAGACAGTTGTTTTGTTTTTGTCCGAATTGCTTTTGCCCTCAAATTTACTTAGCTGATAGCCAATGCCCCAGTTCTGTGTGACAGCGCCTGCCATCAAGAAGGCAATCGCTGCTCCCCAGCAGACATCGCTGGGCCAATGGGACATCGAGGTGATTCTCTGAATTGAGGCGAAGAAAGCGAGAGTGAAAAACAGTCCACGGCCGCGTGGGAAGAGCCAAGTTAAGCCAATCGCGAGTCCCCAGGCCGTAGCGGTGTGTGCTGAAGGGAAAGACTGGATGGCATACGTTGGGAAATTAACGCGTTCGTCAGACAAAAAACCGAGCCATGTGGAGTCGATTGAATCTGGGAATTTTGGGTTTCCATCTGCTTGAAGATAAGTGAGCGGTCGCCGCCGAGCAAAAAGTAATTTTAATAAATGGACGCTGATGGCAGGCCAAATCGCACAAATGACAACGCGGGGAATCGACCGACGGTGAGACGCGGCAAGAATCCAAATGGCAATTGCCGCTAAAACGACACCAAATCCGTGGGCGAATATTTCCGAAAGGCTAATGACGCGAGTTAGGTCACCCGGGATCGAATCTTCAAATTGATGCCCATAAAACGAGAAATCGTAGGGAAGCAAAATGAAGCCGAGTCCGGTCAACCACAATGCGTGAAGCCAGATTCGTTTGGCAGGTGCACGAGCATCCTCAAGTTCAGTTTTGCAATTCAGTGGTTGGGCACTCGTCATCGCTTAATAATTACTCAAAACCCCAAATTAACCAAGGTCACTTTGGTATTTAAGCGGGCGAATCGTCGCCCTCGGCGGGGTAGGCTGAAGTAACTTTTTTCCGATTGAGGAACCAAAATATAGCACCGAGTGCGGAGACGCATAGCAAGGAGAATCGGAAGGCAAATCCGACAATTACCCCGGTTTCACATGAGAAAGCCTCGTACAGAAACTTAAGTGCTAATTCCATTCCACCGAGGCCGCCGGGAAGAGGGGCAGCATTGGCAACCATACAAATTGGTTCGATAAGTAGATGGTCACGAAACGATGGGGCAGAATTGGTCAGCCCGATTGCTAAGAAATATATCGAGGTCACAAAACAAAGATTCACAAGCAGGCTCATCCCGACGGCAGAAAGAACTGCTTGCGGCTGTCCTCGGTAAGTCAGCACCACATCGGATAATTTCTTTAGTAAATTTCCAATTCGAGGCAAACGTAGCAGCCAATCGAACGTTTTGGTTCTCGCCAATTGCGGTGCAAGGATCACGCTGAATACTCCCGCGAGGCACAATACCGTTACTCCTAAAACTACTCGGCAAGCGTAATTAAGTGTTTGGAGTTTGCCCGGATGAGCGGTGGCGATGTCCTCGAAGTCGAGCAGCAGAAACGCGACCGACGCAAACGAAAACATTGTGATTAGACCAACAATGCGGTCCGCGACCACCGAGCAGATCGCTTCGGGCATGCGGTCCTTGACCTGTCGCGTAACGTAAAAAGCTCGGAGTGTGTCACTTCCAATTATTCCAAAGGCAAATAACCCAAAGAAAGAACCGATGAAGCCAATGCGAATGGCATCAAAGTAGGTGAACGGTAAACCCAGTGCGCGTACCATCACTCGCCATCTTAAAAACGAAATGAGATTTGCCAGAATGCAGCTAACGAAACCGATTCCCACCCAGCCCCAGTGTTTGGGTTGCAAAAGGAATTTCTCAAATTGATCGTCTTTCTGGGCGGTGGTAAACAAATACCACAGAATACCGATCGAAAGCGAGAACTTGATTACCGTTATTAAATTGCGTTTGATACTGTCGTTCACTACCAATCAACGTTGAAAAAACACGAAACGATTTTACGTTTGTCACCGCAAATATCTGATTTCCGAAATGACGGAATTTTAAGGGCTTATACCTTAGTGTCTTAGACTAATTGTTGCGTTAATCAAATAGCACAACAGAAGCAGTAAATCCATGTAGGAAATTTCTGTTTCCAACGGGGCCAACCTCGCCAGCAGCGAAAAAACCGGCGAGCGGGATTGGGCCAACCGATTGAATGCACGCGGCATCATGATTGGGGTCTTGGAACAAGTTCAGTCCGCGACCGTTGCATGTAAATAATAATGCTGCTTTAAAAGGCTCTTGGTCTGCCTGTTTTTTTAATAACTGGGTAAGTTCGGCGGAAGCTGACTCATGATCACGAATATGGAATTGAATGGTCTGGCCGGGGCGTACGTAGTCTCCAATGGAGATGGATCCGAGTGCTTGTTCGACCCCGGTGATATTGCGAATAAGAAAGTCTCCGAATTCAAAGGAATCCTGGTACTCGTTAATGACGCGTCCGATTTGAAGACCGCTTTGAAAACTTCGCTGTTCTCTTGTCGGGAGTGTTTGGAATAGCTCGGACAGCACATCGATTGCCGGTCGCCCGCCAATCTGCTGAATGATATTTCGCTCGGCTTGCGTAATCACCATCGGTGTTCCAATCGGGCGACATCCCTGCGAAACAATTGTCCGCACGGTCGTGTTGGCAAGTCTTACCCCAACCCAACCAGAATCGAAAGATTCATCATTTAGCAATAGTCGCGAGATACCTGGTTCCTGGGCCCCACTTGCGATCCCGCCGATGATCGGCAGACCGGGGCGATCTTCATTGAACCGTTCTAGCAGATAATCGACTGGAAACTCAAACGGCTCGCTTAGTCCGATTAAGCAACTGTCTTCTGGCCACTCGGTGGAGAATTCATCTGGCCAACCGGTGATGGCCGACTCGCCGCCCGATCTTTTGAATTTTAAATGGAGAGGAGTGATCTCTGATTCAGGTAAACAGGCTGCCCAAAGAGAGACAGATTTTTCATTTTCAAGCTCGAGTCCACCGCCAATGGTTGCCTCACAGCTGCAGCCAATGACGTTTTTAGCACCGGTTATTTTCTTAAGCGATGGCATAACCCGATCAAATTCTTCGGGTCTGTAGCCAGCCACGAAAGCGAACAACAGGTCAATGGTTTGGTCGGGCGAGATGTCTAATTGAGATGCTGCATCAGGAAGTGCCGTGGAGAGGTCATTGCTGACGCAGTGGGCCTGTGAGAATTTTGGTTCTGGATTGTTACTCATCGGGTTGCTTGTGCCTGCTCAGAATTAAATCAAGCTGAAGGGGCGACACGCGTGGAAATGGTAAGCCCTCTGACAGCGAAAGGTTCGGGAATCTAGTTTCTTGCGGTACACCAAATTTTTACGGTTGTCGTTGTTTCGCAAATTTCGATTGAGCCCGTGATGCCAGAATAGTCTGTTTTAACAAAGACTGTAAAGAAGGGTCTTTGGTGAGCCGAAGTGCTTTGCCATAGCAAACTCTTGCTTCGGCATGGCGATTCTCCTTTTCGAGATCTTTAGCTTCGAGAATCAGCGTGTTGACTTCCTGGTTAAGTTCTCGCTTTCGCTTCTCGCGTTGTACTTTTATTTCGGCAACGCTGAGATCTCCAGTCATGGCGGTACTGTTTTCATCGCTGTAAGAAACAGGTCCAGAGGGGACATAGGTTTCTTCTTGTCTCGAAGGGCGTAGATCGAGTTGGCCGCTGTTCAATGCACGAGTCACACCGTTGTCCAATCCACCCGATTGAAAACTACCTCCCGGATAGGCCATGGCCGGTGTCCTAGCATAGCCTCCGACAATCGGGACCATGCCCGTGACAAACGGTCTCGTTTGGCCGCTAAATAACGTCCCTCCAAATCCATTCTGAACAGTGAGGCTGGGGGCGACCGACGACAACGTCCGCGTGCTACCTTTTGCCATATTAATTCCAAAAGAAAACCCTCCGTTGGGGCCTCTTCTTCCAAAGTCTAATCGTGCCCCAGCATTGGGGGAGTATCCACCAAAGATGGGGAGCGCCTGGTTGCCTCCGTATTGGAAACCAATCCAGGGTTTTAGGTTTCCACTAGGACCGAGGCCTTGGACACGGGAACCGGGCCCGCTTCCGCCTGGAAATCCAAATCCAAAATTAATGCCAGAGTGGGAGTAACTGCGATCGCTCAGTCGGGTGACCGGGTTGGAAACGTTTATGTTTTGTGCATTAAGTGGCTCGAGAGCGATTGTCGACAGCGCAAACACCAATCCAACCAGTGGTGGGGCAAACCGAGAGATTTCAAATCGTAATGTCGGAAACATGCTTTGCCTTACTCCGATAAAACTGTGGTTTCCCAAGCGAATCGCGAACCTTAGCAGTTTAAAGCAATCCTTGGCGACGGGCAAACTGCGGAATTTGTAATTCGAGTCATTTTACCAATGGGAACGTCTTAAATGCTCTTGAGAATGACGCTCGAGATTTGGTACATCTGGTCGTGGCAGAGGCTGCAAACAGGGATAAAGAAGAAGTTTTGCCCATGTTGGGTGCTTTAGTTTCTCTCGAGGTTCAAGCGAAAAGTCAGTTTAACGAAGGAACAGAAATGGATCTGGCGCAACTTGCAGAGTACGCGAATCTGGCTTTGACTTGGATTGGGTTTGGCACGGTGGTTGGATTGATAGCAAAAGCGTTGATGCCTGGTCGTGACCCGGGGGGAGCGATCGCGACAGTTTTGATGGGGATTGGTGGAACGCTGATTGGCTGTGCGATCTTGCAATATTTTTCGACAACGGTTGAATTTGTTAAGCCCATCAGTGTTGAGGGCTTTACCGTTGGAATTGGCGGCGCATTTGTTTTGTTGGTGTTTTACAAGGTGCTCGGGGGCCACTGGTTCGTAGAAGGCGAGCAAATTACCCGTCGCGCCCGGCGTCGGCGTCAGCGATATCGACGTGTCTATGACGATTAGCGAAAAAAGCAGATGGCCTCTTGAGCCAATGGCTTGAAAAACAGATGGCAGTGAATTTAGTTCCTGGGAAATGAATGCCGGCCGATCAGCCTGTGTTTCCCGTTAGACGCCTTGCTGTCGGCGTCGCCGAATTCTTTCGCTCACCCGATCTAGGATTAGCTTTTCCTCATCGTGGAGACTCGCGATGCCTCCATTGTGAAGTTTTTCCAGAATCTTATCGGCTCTTTCATCCTCTTCTTGCTCCCTCTTAGATTCATCCTCGCGCCGGGCATCTTGCTTTTCGGATAACCATTGCGAGTACGCTGAATCGTCTTCGTAAGCTGGAAATGCAAAAAATGATTCGATCGGATTCTGGTCGTCTTGCTTTTTTACTTGTGGTGCCAAGGCACTTTCCGCGTTTTTTCGGAGCGCAAATTGCATCGCAGTATTCGAAGAGAATAGAAGCGTAATTCCGGTCAACAAGAACAGTATCCATGTCGGTTGAATTGGTCCCGTTTGTATGTCCCGAAAGAACCAAGCGAATCCGATAAAGGCGAAGGCGACTGCGTTGCCAATAAGCCGAATTGCTGACTCCATCCTAAACTTGGAAGCGTCGGGGTTGAGGGATGAAATCCAGGCACGAACAATTTCTACGCCATCAAACGGGTGACAAGGTAGGCTATTAAAGAAGGCGAGTTGGAAGTTGACCCAAATTACAATTTCCGTCAACGAAATTTGCCACCCAGCCGCCGTGAACCGGTGCGGGGCAAGCGGATTGATTAAGCTCCAAATGTCTGAATGATCGGACTGAATGAGAAGGGTAGTTCCGAACAGGAAAATCACAAAATTAGCGAATGGCCCGGCAAGCGAGACAACTGCCTTTGCGTGGGGTTGCGAAGGTGCGGAACTCTCGTCAATTCCACCCCAGGGAAATAGCGTAATGGAATCGATTCGGCCACCAAGATTGGTGGAAGCAAAAATGTGTGCAGTTTCGTGGAGCAGCAGGCTGACCAAGAGAATCAAAGTGGTGACGATTGCTGTCCCGGCAAAAGAGCTGGTGGAGCCGGTGCTGTAGTTCCACTCAGTACCAAAGAGAGCCACCACGAACAGAATCAAAAGCATGTGAATCCGCACCGGTACGCCAAGCCATCGACCGGCCCCCATGCTCCACGTGTGTAGATTCGACATCCTTCGCTCCACCAAACGTTTCATCAGCGACGAGTCTAGTCAAAGCTGACTCGTATTCACGCTTCACCCCGCCCTGTAACTACAAGTTTATCTTGAGCGATGACCGTAATCAATCATCAGGAGCTAAAATATGCTCGGTAAAAATCTGCTTTTCACCGTTTGACCACCGTTCAGATGGTGAGGCAGATCATCGCGATACGTCGATACTGGGAAGGAGGCCGGTTAGAGTTTTGGTCGCTTGTAGAGCTCGTTTTCAATATTCTCAAGCGAATTATTGCTGTGGAAGCTGCGATCGTAGTGCCAATCGCGAGAGTTTGGAACGTGCTGCGGGTCGAGTGGCCAATTTTGAAATGGCTGACGACCGAGTGCTTTTGCTAGTTTATCCGAGTTCATGGTCACGTTCCCGGCCCGCGGGGGGATCGGTCCAGCATCAATGCGGGGGCAGCCGAACAAGTGATCCGGATCGTAGCCACCAATTCGGTTTACTATTTGGGCGATTTGATAGAGGGAAAGCCGGACGGGGCCGCCTGCATGAAATAATCCTTTCAGCCGAAGCGCTAAAGCTTCTTCGATGGTTTCGTTCAGGCAATCGACGTAAGTCGGCGTTCGAATCTCATCGTAATAAAGAGTCGCGGGTTTGTTTTTCGCAAATCGAGATTGGATCCAATCAATCGCGCCGGCGTGTCCATTGAAACTAATTCCCATGGGAAGTGAAATTCGCATGATGCACGATTGAGGTCTTTGGGATTCGATCAGTTTTTCAGCAGCAACCATGGTTTGGCCGTAAACAGTTACGGGGTCCGTTGGGTCTGTTTCTAGGTGGTTGCCGTTGCCCGTCCCGGAAAATACTAGATCAATAGACAAGTGAAGCAACTGAATGTCAGTTCCTTCAATTGCCTTTAATAAACTGCGAATGCCGTGGACGTTTACCCTTTCGGCCATGGCTGGATCCAGTTCGCAGGCTTTTAATGCGCAACTTCCGCCGCAGTTCAGAATGGTCCTAATTTGGTACTTGTCGATAATATTTTGGAAAGCTTGTTCGTCCTCGACGTTACAAGCGACTATTTGTTCACCGCACAAAGGCCAGTTATTAACCGTTCGCAGGCCGATAACCTGATCTCCGAATTTCTTTCGGAAATAATGGAAAGCATTGAACCCGGAAACCCCGGCGATACCAGTAATTAAGAGTGGGAGTTGGTCTTCGTTCAATGGACGATTAAGCTCAACGGAAGAGGCAGCGCTCTCGTTAAAAGCAATCGGGTAGGTTGGGTCCGGTTTAATCACGGTGATCGCTGGAAAGAGTTTTCTGAGTGGGCGGATTGATAAAGGGTTGTGGCGACTGCTGATTTAATTTGGAGCAATCTTGGACTCAAACAGAGCTAACGTTTTAGTCTGGATAGGAAAAGCGTTATGATGTTCGAGCAATTAAGAACGATCAGTCGACTAACTCTTTGCGATTGTTTGTCGGGAAACCGAACTTAAACTTAACGATTGTCGCCCCATGCTACCATTTCAAATTAAAATTTGCGGCCTCACCAACGTGGACGATACCCGCTGGGCCTGTCAATGCGGCGCCGACGCGATCGGACTTAATTTTTACTCCAAGAGCAAGCGGTTTGTCGATTCTGACAGGGCGACGGCGATTGCTGATGAGATTGATCGCTTCAACCACCGGCAAGAGGGTGAAACCAATGTTCGAAAGATACGAGTGCTGAAGGTTGGTGTCTTTGTGGAGATGCCCGTCATTGATCTCTTGGAGATTGCGGATCGCCACAGTTTGGACGGTATTCAACTCCACGGGGACGAGGAACCGTCTGTCGTTCAAGAAATTCGTTCAGGTTTATCTAAAAACGGTCAGCATTGTTTTCTAATTCGTGCAATCCGAAGCTTACCGAAAGAACTATCAGTCGAACAAGAATCGAAGCAGGAAACGGCGAGGCTATCTGCGGAAATTGCCAACTGGACCAAAGTGGGCGCGGACTTTGTTTTGTTGGACGCGGCGATGCCAGGCGAATACGGCGGAACGGGGAAGGTGATTGACATTGCCAATATTTCCAATCTAACGTCGGAAATTCCGCTGGTCTTAGCTGGCGGGCTTACACCGGCCAATGTTGCTAAGGCGATTCAAGAGTCCGGTTTATCGGCGGTTGATGTCGCGAGTGGGGTTGAATCTTCGGCGGGTCGAAAAGACCGCGACAAAGTGAAGGAATTTATCCAGCTTGCCATGAAATCATTCTGCGGAATCGCTTAGGTCGTGACGGCGAGGGGAAAAACCAAAAATTAGCCCTATTTTCGTGAAAACGTGGCTCTCGTTTAATTTCACGCGTTGTCGTAGGACCGTTGTCCTATATGATGATCTGCGGTTAAAACGAGTCGGGCGAGGATGCCCGGTCAACTTGGTCAGGCATTTAACACTCTACCTGACTTCTTTTGAGTTGCTTCGACACTCGAAGTGACGTGACCCTTAGAATTTGAGAAGCACAAATGAGCACTACCGTGTCTGAACAGTATGTTTTTACGCCCGACCACAAGAATGGGATCGACTACAAGGTCGCTGACCTTTCCCTTGCAGAGTGGGGCCGAAAAGAAATCGATCTTGCAGAGCAAGAGATGCCTGGTTTGATGGCATTGCGTGAGGAGTTCAAAGGCCAGAAACCACTCGCAGGGCAGCGAATCATGGGTTCGTTGCACATGACGGTACAAACAGCCGTGCTGGCTGAAACATTAGTCGACTTAGGTGCAGACGTCCGCTGGGTTTCCTGCAACATTTTCTCGACGCAAGATCACGCCGCTGCCGCAACGGTTGTCGGTAAGAACGGCACAGTCGATGAGCCAGCTGGAATTGCTGTTTTTGCTTGGAAAAACGAGAGTTTGGAAGAGTATTGGGCCTGCACGGAAAAGGCACTTGATTTCGGTAACGGAGTTGGCCCAACTCAAATCGTTGACGACGGTGGCGATGCCACAATGTTGATCCACAAAGGTGTTGAGTGCGAGAAGGCGGGAGAAGTACCCGGGCCAGAGACAACGAACAACACGGAATTCAAGGAAGTCTTAAAGACTCTCGCTTGGTGCCTCGAGCAAAATCCGCAGCGTTGGACGAAAGTGGCTGAGGGCTGTCACGGTGTTTCAGAGGAAACAACCACCGGCGTTCACCGACTTGTAGAAATGGCAAAAGAAGGCTCACTTCTCTTTCCCGCCATCAACGTCAATGATTCTTGCACGAAGAGCAAGTTTGACAACCTTTATGGCTGTCGTCACTCTTTGATCGACGGTTTGAACCGAGCCACGGACGTCATGATGTCCGGAAAAGTCGCGGTCGTGTGCGGTTACGGCGACGTTGGAAAAGGATGCGTTCAATCGCTCGCTGGACAAGGATGTCGCGTTATCGTGACCGAGATTGACCCAATCTGTGCACTACAGGCTGCGATGGAAGGTTATCAAGTCGCGACAATCGAGGACACACTCGATTTTGCAGATATCTACATCACCACAACCGGTAACTTTAACATCATCACTGCTGATCACATGGCAAAGATGAAGGACAAGGCAATCGTCGGAAATATCGGGCACTTTGATAACGAAATCGAAATGACTGAATTGGAATCGATGACAACCAAAACCAACATCAAGCCACAGTACGATATGTACACGTTCGAAGACGGGCACAGCGTGCTCGTGTTGGCTGAAGGCCGTTTGTTGAACCTCGGGTGTGCAACTGGGCACCCAAGCTTCGTAATGTCGGCTTCCTTTACGAATCAGACAATTGCTCAGATTGATCTCGCATTAAACGCTGAGTCAAAGCCGACACTGTCAGGTGAAACGTACGATGGTGGGAACGTTTACATTCTCCCAAAAATTCTCGACGAGAAAGTTGCCCGACTTCACCTTGATCAACTCGGCGTGAAGTTAACAACGTTAAGCAAAGAGCAGGCCGATTACATCAACGTTCCTGTTGATGGACCGTTCAAGCCAGAGCATTATCGTTATTAAGCCCCACGTTCGGGTCAAAGCGAAAAGACATCACGCCGCTGAGCAATCAGCGGCGTTTTTTTATGCGCTGTATTAAGGCTATATGCCAAGCAAATGAGTTCAATGACGACAAAGTTTCCAGAAATACACTGAGCGAACATGGGTTTGCGCGGTAGAATTTGAGTGCCGGTCGCGATCCCCCAAGGTTCGGATTTTCGAGCGAAGGTGGGAAGCCCGACCGCTATGCAATTTCACGTGAATTAGGAAATGGGAGACTTATGCGAGTTCTATTTTTGAATTGTCGGTTTTTCATTTTTATCCTGTTTAGTTGCCTTGCATTTATTGCGTCCGATGTGAGAAATCTTCGCGGAGAAGATGATTTTCGAGCAGTTGAACTGAGGCAAACTGCGGAGCAAGTTGAGCGATCCGCCGAGTCCTTAAAGGTTGAGATCAAAGCAAATTTTAAAGGGTCTAGGAAATACGGAAAGTTACTTTCTGTTGTGGCAAAAATCAGGTCTCGATCTGCTGGCTGGATTCGCAAAGTTGATCGTAATGCAGATTATCGATTGCCGGCACGTGATGTCGAAAAAATGAAAAATCTCGCCTATGAGTTGTCGTCTGAATACGATGCCGCAATCGAATACTCAAGACTGGGGAAGGGGCGTCCTGTTCAAGGTTCGACCGTTCTAGCGGCCGATCAGATTTCGATATTAATCTCCCTAACTGAACGACTCCAGTTCGCATCTTACACGCCCTCCGTCCTAGGCGCCGAGCTAGTTTCTGAACCTCTAGCCGTTCCAGAATTAATGTTGGTATCCCCCGTCGACCCAGAGTTCGGTGAAGCGCCGGGGCGCCCTGTTTCTGGTCCGGACGAACCAGGGCACAGAGAATCTGAGTCTAGCGTTGTGCCCGAACCAGCTATGCAAAGCGTTTGGGAAAAGTAGAGTCCCTTGGTTTGTTACTGGCTTCGAGCTTGAGCTATCTAATTCAATCGTAATTATCTGCGAAAACTGTATTTTCCGGATGATTCGTTTCTTTCCGCATCAGCTGAGTGCTAGCACTCCCCCTTGAGGCATTGGCGGTACTCGGTCATAAATCAGTCAAGAAGCGATGTCGCCAGTGGCTGATCGCTCGACGGTTAGAGGTTAACAACAGGATTAATGATGGCGGACATTCAAGCGTTTCGTGGTTTGAGATTTGATCTGAGCAAAGTTGGGTCTTTGTCGGAGGTCGTCGCACCGCCCTACGATGTGATTAGCGTTGAAGCTCGTGACCAGCTGTACGAAAGCAATGAATTCAATGTCGTACGTCTGATCTTGAACCGGGGAGATAACCTCCTTCCCGATCAGACCGTTTATGAACGAGCCGCTGAGCATTTGAAGAATTGGAAAAATGAAAGCGTGTTGAGGCCGGATGGTGTTGGCGCGATCTACGTCTACCACCAGACTTTCAAGGTGGACGGAATCGAGTACACCCGCAGGGGCTTTATCGCTCGGGTTCGGATCGAACCATTTGGCGAAGGGAACATCTATCCACACGAAAAAACACACTCCAAAGCCAAGGAGGATCGCTATCAGTTGATGGAAGCGTGTAATAGCAATTTGAGTCCAATCTTTGGAATTTACTCAGATCAAGAGAGTAGCCCGCAGGCCATTCTGGATCTCGCGATTGACGACAGAACACCGCTCACCGCGATCGATGAAGAAGGGGTTCGTCACGACTTGTGGATGGTTACCGACGCAAATGCGGTTGCGGCAGCTGCCCAATTAATGGGGCCGACCGCGATCTATATTGCTGATGGTCACCATCGATATGAGACGGCCACATCGATTCGTAATTCCAGGCGGCAGGGGGAGGAATTGGAGCCGGATCATCCCGTCGATTACACCATGATCATGTGTGTTGGTATGGACGATCCTGGGCTGGTTGTATTACCAACCCATCGATTGTTTCGGGGCGTTAGCCCGATGACCTCCGCCGATTTGATTGCCAAGCTCAGTGCCGCCTTCGATTGTGAAGTTGTCGGTTCTGGTATTGCCCTTGCTAGTGATTGCTGGGAAGCGGTTCAGGTCGAAGGTGAGCAGTCCACCATGGCTTTCTATTGCCGAAAAGATGACACGTGGGTGCTAGCACGCATCCGACTTGAGGGTGTCGAGATGATGGAAGGCTTGGCTGAAGGGAAGAGTGAGTGTTGGCAAAGCCTTGGCGTAGCTATTTTGCATGAGTTGGTTCTTGATCACTTGTTGGGCTGCCGGGAGCTCCCTTCGCCAAGGTACGTTCATGGCATTGATGAAGTCGTTGCGCTTCTGCGTTCCGGTGATGGAAATGAAAGAGATGCAACTGGCCAGCAGGGAACCGGTGACTTTTTCGAACTTGCCTGCCTGGTCATGCCAGCAACCGTCTCGGACGTGAAGTCGATAAGTGAGTCCGGTGAGCGGATGCCAGCAAAGAGTACTTACTTCTATCCCAAGCTGCTGAGCGGGTTGGTGATCAACCCACTCGATTAAACGGATGCTGAGCCTGGCAGCGGAGCGTTCTGCTCTGACCTGTTCAATTAAAGCGAGGCCTGTAATCAAGGATCGGATAATTTGTTAGTTCAGGTGGAATGGGAAGGGGTTTCACGTGAAACGGTTCGGGGTGTTTTGGCTATTCTGTAAAATGAACCGGTTTGGGCCAAGTTTCACGTGAAACAAGGTGTACTGTTTACAGAAAATAGCTAATTCGGAGCCGCGGTTGTCAAAACGGTACCTGGTTGTCTGATTTTAATCTGGCTCGTTCGTGAAAGAGTTGGCCAGGTCGTAAGCCTTTGATCTCTAAAGCGTCTTCCATCGATTGCTTTGCGGTAAGCTCAGTGCTTCAAATGAAGCTAATCAAAGTGGGAGGCCAGAGCCGCTGCCGGCTAGTTCGGTACCTCCAATCAACCTACGTGGAGACCGGGCATTCGAAGAGTGCCAGCACTTAAAGCGAGCGTTTGAATTGCGGTAAATGGCTGCAGATAGACCGGTCACTATTTGATTGGCATTTCACCGTATCGCCGATGGTGGTATTTTTTCAACTCTGGCGAAATAATCCGCAAATCCATAGGTCGTGCAGTGGCGAGAACATTGTGTGTAGCTAATCAGAAAGGGGGCGTCGGCAAAACGACGACCTCGATCAATTTGGCTGCCAGTCTTGCTTTTGCTGGGAAAAAGACGTTGCTGGTCGATATGGATCCGCAATGCAATTCGACCTCTGGAATCGGGTTGAAGCCAGTCGAGCGTCATCCATTGGTAGTGGACGAACCGATTCGCAACAGCATCGTCTCGACCAAAGTTGATGGGCTTAGCCTGTTGCCGGGAGCGAGATCCTTTCAGGACGTCGATGTGCTAGCAGGTGGCGGTGCGGATGAAGCCCGAATCCTCGTGGACCATTTGGAGGTTGGGACATCCCACTATGATTTTGTTTTGATTGATTGTCCGCCTTCGGTGGGGCATTTGACTCAGACGGCGCTGGCGGCATCGAGCGAAGTTTTTATGCCGATTCAGTGCGAGTATTTTGCGATGGAAGGCCTGACTCAAATGATTGAAGTGATTCGAGGAGTCATGCAAGAGCGTCCGGGAAAGCTGAGTTTTGGCGGCATATTGTTGACGATGTACGACCCCTCGCTGGAGTTAACGGCGGAGGTTGAGGCGGAGGTGCGAGAGTTTTTTGGGGAAGTTGTTTTCGATACCGTAGTTCCCAGGGACCCGATGGTGACCGAGGCGCCAAGTCACGGTTTATGCGTGCTTGATTACGCGCCGCGATCAAGAGGGACTAGGGCTTATATAGAATTATGCATGGAGGTTTTGGAGCGTGACTAGAAAAAAGAGATTAGGCCGGGGGTTGGAGAACCTGCTGAATACGACGCGCGATACCGAACCTTTGGAGACGATTTCGATCAGCCAGGCATTTGTTCAGCCCGGAAGTCAGGTTCCTTCTCCTGTGGTTGATGAGGAGAAGCCAGACGGGGATATCGTTCATTTGAATGTCTATGAGGTTGAGGACAATCCGTTTCAACCTCGCCGTGTTTTTGGCGAGACGGAGATAGCCTCCCTCGCTGAGAGTTTAAAAGAGCACGATATTTTGCAGCCCATTTTGGTGAGGGTTGTCGACGGTCGGTATCAACTGATCAGTGGTGAAAGACGTCTGCGGGCCGCGATTAAAGCGAACTGGCAAACGATTCCGGCACGGTTACGGGAAGCGGACGACCGATTGGTTTCTGAGCTCGCGATTGTTGAGAATCTTCAGCGAAAAGACCTGAATCCTATTGAGAAAGCGCTTTCGTTTCGTCGTTACATCGACGAGCATTATTGCACCCAAGAAGACTTGGCTAATCGATTAAAAATTGATCGATCGACCATCGCAAATTTGATGCGATTGTTGGAGCTTCCTCAGCGAATTCAGACCTCGCTGCAAGAAGGGAAAGTCTCTGCCGGGCACGCCCGAGCTCTCTTGCCTTTAGGCGATGAGGGGGCTCAGTTAGAGTTTTGCGGAAAGATTATCGCGGAAGGCCTTAGCGTTCGCGATACTGAGCGGTTGGTCGCTAATAAAATTTCGGACGAGGATTACCCCAGTAGTGGGCGGGGGGATCGACGAAAGCGAACCCGCGATCTACAAATCGAAGCGCTTCAGCAAGAGCTGAAAGCTGCTTTAGGAACAAAAGTATTGATTAAGCAGGGTGCGAAAGAGCGGGGAAAAATTGTCATCCACTATACAAGTTTCAAGGAATTTGAACGTCTTAAGTCGGCGATTGAGGGGGAGGGAGCTTCGGCTGACCAGCGCGCAGCCTAGTGGTTCACGCTTCCCAATCCCGTTTGCAGCTATAATGTGAACAAATACTTTGGAAAACCGCGTTTTTGAACGCAAGAACCCGATTGCAAGAATCGGGTTTGATCTGTAAAGTTATGCCTGTGAGACGCGAGCAGGCTGAGAAATCATTGTTCGCGTTCCTTCGGGGTGTAGCGCAGTCTGGCTAGCGCACCTGGTTTGGGACCAGGGGGTCGAAGGTTCGAATCCTTTCACCCCGACTTTCGAGGCTTTGTTCACGGATTTTTAGAATCCTGGGAACATGGGTTCTCGGTCGTCGTACCGAAAATGTCCGTTGTTTTAAGAAAAGGCCGCGTTGATTCGAATGAGTGCACCACTCTATTTCGACGATATTTTGGTTGATTCTGTGTGGGTGAGCCCACGTCGGACGATCACCGAAGCAGATGTCATCCAGTTTGCAACGATGACCGGTGATTTTAACCCTCTGCATGTCGATTACGACTTTGCCTCCAAGAGCCACTACCGACAGCCGATTGCTCATGGGCTGCTTGGTTTATCCTGGGTTGCCGGCCTAGGAAGTCATTTTCCGTTGGTGAACACTTTGGCGTTCACGGCTGTTCGGAATTGGGAATTCTCCCGGCCACTGTTCTTCGGTGATACCGTGTTCGTGGAAACGAAATGTCTGGAAAAAGCTTCCGCTGGTAGACGCGCCGGCAAAGTCGTTTGGCAACGCAAATTGCTGAATCAGACGAATCAAATCGTGCAGCAGGGGGTCTTCGAGACGTTGGTTTCGGTTAAGCCAACTCAGAATCCTGTACCAAGAACCCACCTTAGATCTGACATCCATCACACCGATGTTGCAGTAGGTCGCGATCCAGTCTCAAACGACTAACGTGATTTGCCGTATCCCCTTTGCTGATTCGTTTACATTCGTAATCGAATTTCTTAATCAGACTGGAATGTTGACAAGATGTGTCAACCCTCGCGTTCTTATTGGGGATGATCGGTTTACGAATATCCTGCCCAGTCCTGAATCGGCCAAATTGCGTTTTGTCGGTGGTCAGCCAGCACGAATGTTTCATGGTTAATCTTGGTCCCCGTTGAGGGCACAATGATCTGTTTTTCCATTACCTGTTGAGTTTTAAATTACCAGAGTGAATGGGAATGTTTGACGTTTGGCAATCACGTAATTGCTAGCTGTCGGTCTAATCGTGATAATCGCTACAAACTGTCTCAAGACGGATTGTTTCACTCGTCGATCTATTGATAGGTCCAGTTGCCGCGTAACGGGTGTTATTGCGCTTTGATTTCAATGAAGTGATTCATGCAAACAAACAAAAAAAACAAGTCTCCAATGAAAACCGCTGAGTTATTTAAGCGTGGCAATGCGTTTGTCGTGACCTCAATGTGTATCTTGTTGATTTGTGTTTTGACTTGGCCATTGAGCGTTAGTAAGTTCCGATCGTTGGCATCAGTGCGCGTGATCACAAATCAGTCGCAAGATGTAAAGGCTGGATTGGAAGAACGAGTTGCGGTCATCATCGAGTCCGAAACCACGGATGATCAGTTGGCAGAGCTACTATCGAAGGTAGCTCGGATGGAACGCTTGAGATCCACTCCCTTTGAGTCGAAAAATTTTAATCTGATTCGGGATCGTCTTAAATGTGCGCTTCGTGAAAACGAGTTGGGTTACGATTTAGAGTTGTGCATTGAGGGGGATGGTACTGCTGATGAATCAGAATTTGTTAGTTTGTTGGCAAAACGTTTCTCTGAAAAACTTCAACAGACATCGACGCCGAAAAATGAGTCAAAGGCACAGCTCTCAACGATCCTGTCGATTCGTAAGAAGCAGGATGAGCGAATTGAAATGGCGCATTGGCTGCTCGGGGAGGCGGAGAAGGGCATTGGAATTGCCAAGGATGAATTGAGTTCAACTCAATCAGGGACTGGGCAACTGGCGTCCAGTCCAGAGCCATCAGATAAAACAGCGGGAACGTTTCAACTAGCATCGAGTCGAAAGAAGTCATCCTCCATTTCAAAAACGGAGGAGATAATCGGTGAAATTGACCTCGCCTCCATTAAAGACTTGTTTAATGAAATGAAGCAGGAAGCTGATTCAGAGGCTCGCTTAATTCAACAACTGGCAAGAGAGTCCGCTACCAAAACCAGTAAGACTCCAATGATGGTAGCTGAGCCAACTCAGGGGGTAACCAGTCCTTTGAATGTCGCACCGACGATGAAGACGTTTGGTTTACTGGGGCTGGTTTCGCTCAGCCTCGGACTAGTGGTGGCCGTTCGTATGGATCCCTTTGCTGCACGAGGGTTTGAAAACGCTCGCTCTATTGCGAAGCGGTTGGAGGTTCCGGTTATCGCCCAGATCCGTTGGCAAGTCAGAAACTTAAACTCCGAAGAGAAATTGCCCAGTTTGCCGTGGGCAAACCGTATCTCAATGATGTGCGGTTTAGCGTTGCTTGGAATTGGAGTCGTAGTTGCCGGGTTCGTGTTAATTAACCCGGCGGTAAGAACAGCATTTTACGAAGACCCTTTAGTGGGGTGTTCGATGATTGTCAGGATATTTGTCGGATTTTAATCCACTGGTAAACGACTAATATAAATGAATCCACAGGATTTCGTGATGTACGAACAAGTATTTAATTTTAACGCCCGCCCCTTTACTGCCGCTCCGTATGTAAAGCATTATTTCGCGGGTGAAGCAATTCAAAGTGCGTTGGAGCAAACGCGTTTGAATGTGGATCGGGGCGCCGGGCCAGTGGTGGTTGTTGGTGCTACCGGCACTGGCAAAACGCTTTTGCTTGCGATTTTGGAAGCAAGTTATCGCGATCAGGTTACCGTCGTTAATCTTGCATGTGCTCGATTGCAAGAGCGGAAGGATTTACTTCAGAGCATTCTTCATCGTTTGCATCTCCCGTTTCAGGGAATGTCTGAGACTGAGTTGCGTTTCTCTTTGATGGATTATTTAGAGCCTGGGCCAAATTGTGTGAACGGCATCATTCTCTTAGTAGATGACGCTCACGGTTTGTCTGCCAGTCTGCTAGATGAATTAGGTTTAATCACAAATTTTGTTGCCGAAGGGCAACCGCGGGTTCGATTGGTTTTGGCGGGAAGTCACCGGTTGGAAGAAAATTTAAACGAAGCCAAGCTCGAATCGCTAAATCAAAGAATTGCGGCTCGTTGCTATTTAGAAAATATGTCGAGGAGTGAGGCCTCTCGTTATGTGGTGGAGCACATCGCCCGAGTTGGTGGCGATGGTGAGAAACTGTTTCCTGAGGAGGCTTGTCGAGCGATTCACGAAGCGACAGATGGTTATCCTCGGCTGGTAAATCAGGTTGCCGATCATGCCCTTATGTTAGCGGCAACTCGCGGTATGTCCGCAATTACCGAGGATTGTGTGCGTGAAGCGTGGGCGGATGTGCAGAGTATTCCAGCTACTTTTCAACCGCAAATGCCTGCGATGTCAGAGCCGGGGGATTTGAGTAGCGATGAGAGTTGGAGCGTTCTCGAATTTGGCCAACTCGATGACGGTGAGAATGAAGATTCTGGCGTAGCGATTTTCCCTGATGAGCCTGAGCCGGCATCAATTCAGTATCCTTCGGTCGAAAGTCCTTCGAACGCAGATTTGGAGTCAGGATTCGATTCAATCTTGGAAGATGCAGAGCCTCGTGATGGTGATCTGCTGCCGATGGGGAGTGATTTTGATCCGACGTCAGAAAGCACTAAATTAAGCAATCTGGAGCGAGAGCAGGCTCAGATTTTTGAGCAAGTCGAACGCGAACGGATGGAAATTTTCGACACGCGAGAAGCGGTGAAAGAGGCGGGTGATCAAACCAAAAACACTATGCCAGACGAAGACCTCGCTGTCCCGAATGACCTGAGCGCGACCGAGATAGAAATTGCTTTGGCGACGCAGGATGAATTGATAAAAAACCAGGAGGTGGTAGACCCGTTTCAAGAGAAATTTGCTGAAGAGGAAGTTTTAGGGGACTATTTCGCTCCAATGGTAGCCCAGCAAAATCAGGCTTCGCTGAGTATCCGGTCTATTGACTTGGCTGATTTGTCCCCGGAGGCTGATCCTGACGTTGCGGAAGGTGCGCCAGATTCAGGGGTTGATGTGGAGCAAGACCTCGAGCAAGGCACTCACTTGGGAGCCGAAATAAATCAACGAATGCCGGTTGAGACAAAATATTTCTCAGCCGACCGAAATAGCGGTGAGGTGCCAACTCAAGCTCAAGAAACGAGTGGGGAGAAGGCATCCCCGCCGGAAGTCCCCAGTGGCTACGAGTTTATGATGGGGGCGGACTGGACATCAGCCAATACAGATCCAGCAACTAAGGATTTGGCTTCGACACCGGAATCGGAAGAGGTGGCTGAACCAAACGAAGTAAGCGAAAAAGGGTTTCACGTTCATGGGGATGACGTTGTTTCCACGGACATTAGGAAGCAAGCCGAGGAAATCCTGGGTCGGTTAAATTCCACAGAATCATCTTCGGGTGACCAAGTTTCCAATAGGACGGCTCGTCCGATGGAAACCGAAACCGCGGCAAGCGAGAGTGAGCGCCCGTCCGAAATAGAATCGGCTTCGAGTTATCCAAGTGCAGCGTTGGATGAGTCACAGCAAATATTGAATGAAATTCTTGAGCAAAGAAACGCTCTAGCTCAACAGGGAGAATCAGGTGATCGGCTAACCACTGCGGATGAGCCAACGCCGGAAGTTCCATTGCAAACGTTTGAAAATGTTCTGGAGGATGAGAAGCCACTTATCGTGGTCAACCGCGCGGAGGATGCCGTTGAAGAGAAACCGCCTGAGGTTGAACCGCCCGTCCCGCCAACGACGCCTCCGTCGACTGGCAGAGCGGCAAGAATGGACTATCAGAAATTGTTTGAGCAACTTCGCGATATTTCTAATTCTCAAAATAGCTAAATCTTTTCCTAGCCCCTTCTAAGTTAAATTACTTCAATGAAACCGTATTCTCGCTCGACCGCCGTTGATTCTACAGTGACCACTGAAATGGGGTTGAAGTGGTTGATTGCTTCGGAAGGTCATGAACTGGCTGCCGCTCCTGAAATGAGCGTCCCTCGCCCGCCCAAGGCATTTTCTCACCAAGATCAATTCGAATTGGATTCACCGTTCAAACAACGGACAGCTGATGGCACAATTTGCGTTTTGATTCCTGATCTTGCGCCGCAAATACGAAAAACATCTGGTAACGCCGCCCAAGAAAGATCGAGTCAAGACTTGGATTTTGAAAGAGAGGCCTTTCAACATCTAAAAGCGACACTCGCTGAGGTGGGGCAGGGGACGTCAGCGTCCGAACCTGTTGTTAAGCAAGCCGAGGGTTTTTCTTTTTTGCCACTTGCCATGACTTTGAAAGCTCCCGTGATTCCACTCGGTGCAGATCCGCACAGTGATCTTAGTGAACCGCCTAATGAGTGGCGGGAACGAGGGGATGGGAAGTCGGCCGACCGAAAGGCAACTGAGGAATCGGGTAAGAAGACCAGTAAAGAGCAAGCGGTTGAAAAAATTGCCCGGTCTATTGTTGAGCGTTATCCTCTTGGCAATCCCGGACTGGTTGTCTTTGCAGGCCCCGAAGCTAATTCGCTAATTGACGAAACATGTGCTCGCGTGGCAACTTCGTTGTCTGAGCGAACGAATGGGCGTGCATTGTTGATCGATGCCGATAATAAAGGGCAAGCATTGACAATTGCCAGCGGCGTCGCTGGTCAGCCGGGCGTGTCCGATGTCGTTGCCGGTGGAGTCGATTGGAAGAGTACAGTATTTGGCGGTTCAGCCACGGGTTTAGATTTTATAGGGGCAGGCTCACGTCAGGATTTAGGAGAACACGCCAAGCCATTGCTGAGGCAGTTGGTGGTTGGTCTAAAGAGAGAATATCAATTCATTTGCGTATCAGCGGGGGCGTCGAGTGAATTGTCTTCCCAGTTTTGGAATGATGTTGGCGACGGCACCTACTTATTGGTTAGCTTAAAAAATAGCAATCAATCACTTGCTAAAGCTGCGGTTTCGGAATTAAGGGTTTCAGGCGGGCGGCTGTTGGGGTGTGTCGTTACCGATGTTGATTGATTTGGTTTCATGGAACGCTACTACTTTTCTTTATTCGAGGTCCTCTCATGAGGCGAGTCTTAGTCACCGGTGGAGCGGGCTACATTGGAAGTCACACCTGTCTTGAGTTGCTAAACGCAGGTTTTGAAATTACTGTCGTTGATAACTTAAGCAATTCAACTCAAGAATCCTTGCAGCGAGTGAGCACTCTCACCGGGAAAGAGATTGCTTTCTTTGAAGTCGACCTGCTGGATGCTCGTGGGCTGGATGCCGTTTTCTCCAAAGGCAATTTTGAGACAGTGATTCATTTTGCGGCCTTGAAGGCCGTGGGCGAAAGTGTGGCACAGCCGCTTCAGTATTACCAAAACAATGTGACAGGCACCGTCAATCTTTGTCAGGCAATGCAGAAGCATGGCGTGACAGATTTGGTGTTTAGTTCAAGTGCGACGGTCTATGGGATTCCAAAGTCGCTTCCATTGACCGAGCAATCTGAAACATTGATTCACGAAGTCACGAACCCTTATGGCCGTACCAAATTGATGGTTGAGTTTGTGCTCAAAGATTGGCAAACAGCTTTTCCAGCAATGAATATCGCTTTATTGCGTTACTTTAATCCCGTGGGTGCCCATGTTTCCGGGTTGATTGGAGAAGATCCCAGTGGGCTTCCTAATAACCTGCTTCCTTATGTGTCTCAGGTTGCGGTGGGCAAGCTTGAAAAACTGGGCGTCTTCGGCGACGACTATGAAACGTCTGATGGGACCGGCGTCCGTGACTACATCCACGTGGTAGATTTGGCTGTTGGGCACGTGCTTGCGGTACAAAAACTCTGTGAAAATCCAGGTGTCGTGACTTACAATCTTGGAACTGGAATCGGTTACAGCGTATTTCAGATTATTGCAGCATTCGAGGAGGCGTCTGGCCGAAAAATTCCATTTAAAATACTGCCTCGTCGAGCTGGAGATATTGCCGCCTGCTTTGCCGATCCGTCTCTTGCCAAACGGGAACTGGGGTGGACAGCTAATCGCGGTTTACAGGAAATGTGTGTCGATGGTTGGCGTTGGCAATCTAACAATCCCAATGGCTATTCTTAAACCTGGATTTGCACTAAGGATCGCGACGCTGGAGCAGCCATAGACTATGCTCTGTTGTTTCTTTGTGCTTGACCATGTTCTTTTCTTTTTGTTGATGTTCTTGTAAAGCTGCTTTGCCTCTGAAAGGTGAATCTACCGCTTTGGTGTCGACGATTTATTGCTGTGAAACAAATTGACAGGGGCGTTAGGGCTAGAGCGGGTATGTTAATATCGGCTAGATTACGTTGGTCGATTTCTGGGGATGAGATCGGTCTGTTTCATTATTCTGCGAGGCTCTGAGAGTAAGTGTCAAATTCGAGATTGCTCGTGGTCGTTGCGACCTACAACGAGATTGACAATTTGCCCCGGCTAGTCCTTCAGATTTCTGAATTGTTACCGGACGCTGACGTGCTAGTGATTGACGATGCGTCGCCTGACGGGACGGGAAACTGGTGTGAGCAGGCAACGGCTGAATTTCCAAGACTTTCAGTTTTGCATCGCAGTGCAAAGCTTGGATTGGGGACGGCGGCGGTTGCCGGTTTCGAATATGCAAAAGAGCAGGGCTACGATCTGGTTGCCACGATGGATGCGGATTTAAGTCACGATCCGAAATCGCTTGCCGAAATGTTCGAGTTGTCGATTCAGCCAGATTGCGCTGGGATAGGTGTCTTTGTTGGAAGTCGGTACGTCACCGGCGGTGGCACGGAAGGTTGGCCGTTCATTCGACGGCTCGCTTCTCGCGCGGTTAACAAATTTGCTCGGACGATGTTAAAACTAAAAACTTACGACAACAGTGGTGCGTTCCGGATTTACCGTTCAAGTGCACTTGGTAGACTTGATTTACAACAACTGAAAAGTACTGACTTCGCTTATCTCGAGGAAATTTTGTGGCGGCTTGCTAAGCAGGACGTCGCCATGATGGAGTATCCAATCCTCTTCCGAAATCGAGAGCTTGGCAGATCCAAAACGAATCCAATTTTGGGTCTGCGTGTATTTTGGCAAATCTTGATGATGGGGACGGGGATTTGGAAATGAGGTAATGCGCTTGTTTAGATCGAAATTATTCTGCGTTTATCTGAGTTGAAAATGTTTGTACAAGAATTATCCCCTTTTCATTTGGCTTTTCCCGTCGATGACCTTGAGGCGTCGCGGAAGTTCTATGGTGGCACGCTTGGCTGTCGGGAGGGTCGAAGCAGCGATCGGTGGATCGACTTTGATCTGTTTGGGCATCAGATTGTGGCTCACTTAAAACCACGGGATGAACCCGCTGGCAAGGCGATTGAAAACCGAGTGGATGGTCATGATGTTCCCGTGCCTCATTTTGGTGTCGTCCTCAAGTGGCGAGACTGGGAAGTGTTAGCTGAACGGCTAAAAGCGGAGGGTATTCAATTTGTAATTGATCCCTATGTCCGTTTTGAAGGTCAGGTCGGTGAACAAGCGACGATGTTCTTCCTGGATCCCTCCGGTAATGCACTTGAGTTTAAAGCGTTCAAAGATCCCACTCAGATCTTCGCGAAGTGAATTATCGGTTCCCGCGATACCTTACGGTTGGGATTTCAAAATTGGCAAGAGCGCGGCAAAATGTTCGCCAGGCAAAGCGTGGGGATGTTGTGGTCGTTAATGGAAAATGCGTCAATGTTTTGCGATTTGCAGATTTCAGAGGATTCAAATTCACTTTCGTTGACAGTCGATTTTAACAGTTCTAAAATTGCGTTCTCAAAAACCTACTTAAAAAACAATTTAAAACGGCTTCGGCCAATATTGGGAGTTAGCTAATGTCTGAAGAAGCATCCGGTCAAATTGATAATGTTATGCACGAAGATCGCATGTTTCCGCCTTCCTCGGAGTTTTCCAGCAAGGCTAAGATTGGCTCGTTGGAAGAATACCAAGCGATCTATGACCGCGCTAAAGATGATCCTGAATCGTTTTGGGATGAGATAGGCAAATCGGAATTGCATTGGTTTAAGCCATACGACACGGTCTTGAAGGGGGCGGGTACCGACGTCGAATGGTTCGTTAACGGACAAACCAATATGTCATTTAATTGCCTGGATGCAAATATTGAGGCGGGACGCGGTGATCGCGCTGCCATTATTTGGGAAGGCGAACCGGGAGATACGCGAACGCTAACCTATGCAGAATTGCATCGAGATGTCTGCAAGTTTGCCAATGTTCTAAAAGGATTAGGCGTTGGGGTGGGCGATGTTGTCTCGATCTACATGCCAATGACACCAGAAATTGCAATTGCAATGTTGGCATGCGTTCGGATCGGTGCGATCCACTCCGTCATTTTTGCAGGGTTTTCAGCGGAAGCGATCGCTGACCGCAACAACGATGCGAATGCCAAAGTCCAATTGACGGCAGACGGATTGTGGCGTCGTGGTAAGTGTATTCCACTTAAAGAAACAGTCAATAAAGCCCTTGAGAAATCGCCTACGGTAGAGCATTGCATTGTTCTGAAACGATGTGAGAACGATGTTGAGATGCAGTCAGGGCGAGATCATTGGTGGCATGAATTGAATGACGAAGCGTCTGCTGATTGCCCTGCAACGCCTTTGGATAGCGAGGCGACTTCATTTATTCTTTACACTAGTGGATCAACGGGGAAGCCTAAGGGGATTCGCCACACTACTGCCGGCTATAATCTCTGGGCAAAGAAAACGTTTGAGTGGGTGTTTGATCATCGGGACGATGATATTTACTGGTGTACCGCGGATTGCGGTTGGATTACCGGACACTCGTATATCGTGTATGGCCCGCTCTCGAATGGTGCGACTTGTTTAATGTATGAGGGAGCGCCAAACCATCCTGCAGAAGACCGGTTTTGGGAACTAGTCGAGAAGTACAAAGTTACGATTCTCTACACGGCACCGACTGCGATTCGGGCGTTTGTGAAGTGGGGGGACGAGCACGTTGAGAAACATGATCTGAGTAGTTTGAGATTACTCGGAACAGTGGGAGAGGGAATCAATCCCGATACCTGGATTTGGTATCATGAGAAAATTGGCGGTGGCAAGTGTCCTATCGTAGATACCTGGTGGCAAACCGAAACCGGGGGAATCATGCTTAGCCCGCTCCCCGGAGCGACGTCGACCAAACCCGGCAGTTGTACTAAACCGCTGCCGGGGATCGTTCCCGTGATAGTGGATGAGTCGCTCAATCCGGTTGATAAAAACAACGGTGGGATGCTGTGCATTGCGAAGCCATGGCCTGGGATGTTACGAGGCATTTGGGGAGACGACGAACGTTTTAAACAGCAGTACTGGGAGACTTATCCCGGGAATTATTTAACTGGAGACAATGCCCGTCTCGACGATGATAATTACTACTGGATCATGGGCAGGATTGATGATGTGATCAATGTGTCGGGGCACCGGTTGAGCACGATCGAAGTTGAAAGTGCACTCGTATCGCATCCCAATGTTGCCGAGTGTGCTGCGGTGGGACGACCTCATGATATTAAAGGTCAGGCTATCGCGGTCTTCGTCACGGTGAAGGATGCGGTTGCCGATGACGAACTTCGTCAGCAATTGAGGCTTCACGTCCGTCAGGAAATTGGAGCGTTAGCTGTTCCAGACGATATTCGCTTTACTGAGTCGGTTCCGAAAACGAGAAGCGGAAAAATCATGCGACGTCTACTTCGCGATATCGCTGCTGGCAAAGAAGCGACCGGCGACACGAGTACCTTGGAAGATTTTAGTGTGCTTGCAAAACTTCGCGAATCTGACGATCAGTAAAGTCAAACTTGAGATCATTCTTCGTTTT
This sequence comes from Mariniblastus sp., assembly GCA_029251085.1. Taxonomy (GTDB): domain Bacteria; phylum Planctomycetota; class Planctomycetia; order Pirellulales; family Pirellulaceae; genus Mariniblastus. The sequence goes on along the minus strand of JAQXDZ010000167.1, from coordinate 1,929 downwards.
GCACCCCCTCGATTGGCTATGGCGAACCGAGGGAGGTTGCTAAGGCTCCAATTGTTGGATTTGCAGAGAGATACGCTTGGTTTTGCTCCGAGTTTTTGGTTCACCGAGAGTACGGGTATGCCAGTGGTGTATCCTGTTAAGATCTAACGATTGAAATGATTACTGCGACCTAGATTGCCCTCGAACACGAAGTGGGGAACGGGTTTTGAACAAGTGGGCTAAAGGTGCCGCCGATTGTTCCCCATTTGGCTGTTATTAAGCCTGCGTTTCTTGCAGCTTGGCAGTTTTTAACACGCACGGATATAAATTCTCAGTTTCAATGTCGGGGTTCCGATAAAGAGAGTGGACGTTTATTTGTCCACCGATTCCGTGTTTTTCTGATTTCGTGCTGACATCCAATGGATGCACCCGGCTGTCAAATTCGTGATGATTCTGCGCGAACTGACGCGTGATGTTTTAATCGAGAAAACCCGGTTCGATTTGATTCCCAGCGAGGAGATTAGATTGATGATTCCGCGTCGACAATTTATTGGGTCACTAGCAGCACTGGCGGCAGGTGGAGTGAGTCATGTTCGAGCAGGTGACTGGTCGAGTGCCGAAAACCGCCCTTTGGATTGGAACTACGACATTATTGAACCGATCCCCAGACCGGGGTCTTCGCGTCGCCCAGTCGTAACTGGTGTTAGTCTGCAGGCAGGAGGGGATCTGATAGCGATTGCCGGCGATGACCATTACGTTTCAATTTATGATACCCAAAAACGAGACTTCAGTGACTCTTTAACAGCACATAGGGATTGGGTTCGAGCGGTTAAGTTTTCTCCCAGTGGGAAGTTACTAGCGACTGCCGGTAACGATCGTCGTCTCTATTTATGGAATACCGATCAACTTGGAGAGCCTAATTTTTCTCGTGAGAATCCGGAAGCGATACTCGATTTGGCTTTTTCGCCTGATGGTAATCAGGTTGCTACGGTTGGCTTTGAAACTAAGCTCAGAATATTTGATGTCACCAGTGGAAAGCAGATTGTCGCTTTTGATTGCCCGAGTAGCGATAACCATTCGGTTGCGTACTCTCTAGATGGGAAAACTATTTCGGTCGGCGGTCGCAGTGGTGGGATTCGCGGTTGGAATTTAGACGATGGCCGTCTCGTGTTTGATCAGAAAGTCCATCGCCAGCGCGTGAGGTCCCTCGAGTTCATGCCTGACGGGCGTCTTTTGAGCGTAGGCGATGACCAGATGATAAAGGTCACTGATTTGTTGGATTCTGCGCGATCGACGCAATTTCAACGTGGGTTTTCGAAGTTGTTTGCCGCCGCAGTTCTAGGTCCCAACTTGTTCGCGACCGGCGGTAGTAATAACAACATCGACATCTGGAATATAAAACCAAACCCCACTCATGTGGGCTCTTTGACGAAGCACACGGGCACGGTCTCATGCCTTGAATACGGAAACTCGAAACTGGTTTCCGGAAGTTTTGACACTTTTGTCATTCTTTGGGATGTGAAGCGGCAAGAAAATGGATCGCTTCAACGCCAGACGCAGAAAAACGGCTTGAATCAAATTTTGAAATGAGTCGACCAGTTTTTTTGCCATTTTAATCTAATCAACGCAACAACCAAGCTTTTACATGGAGGTAAGAGAATTGGGTCTTATCAAAAATATTACCGATCGTCTCACGGGCCAAAAATCTTCTACGGCTAAACTGCCTAGCGGGAAAGATGTACTTCTTCGCCGTTGTTACTTTGAGGTAATGGAGCAGCGTCGAGTTCTATCAGCCGATCCAGTGGTCGCAGCCGTTACGTATCTCGAAGGTGATGCCGGGCAGGATACCACGCCTGACCATTTTGAGGTCAGCTTTGAAGGCGGAGCCGCGTCGACTTCATTGTCGCAGTTTACAATTAACGGCGATCAAGATGGAAGCTCTAGCCTCTC
>JAQXDZ010000133.1 GCA_029251085.1 Mariniblastus sp. | reverse complement strand
AGCCACTCCCATCCCTTCTTCTGTTTGTCCCATGCCTCCTGGGACTTCCACTGCCCCGACGTGCCTTGCGTTTTCTGATCCTTGATCGGACCCTGTATCCGATCAAGGGTCTGATCCAGGTCGTCCAGCTTCTGCCGAAGCTTCTTGTAGGGCACGTCCTGCACGGGAATCTCGGCATCGACCGCCATGGCAGCAGCCACGCCCGCGGATTCCCCGAGGACCATCCAGACCGGCTCCATGCGAAGTGATGTGAAGGCGATATGGCTGGCCGAAACGCAAACGGGCACGATCAGGTTGTCGCACTCTCCCTTGCGCGGAACGATGGCTTCGTAAGGGATTGGGTAGCTGCCGTTGTATTTACCATCATCGATATAGACGATGGAAAACGCTCCTCCTTGCAACGCGACTTTGCCATCTTCCACGACGACCGCGTACGGCCAATCGTCGACCCCATAGGCTGCCAGACCGACCGTATGAGGCGGATCGGTCTTGCCCTCAATGTCCTTCTGGGTGACGACGTAAGATGACACCATCCGGCGGGCTTGGCGGACATAGAACTGGCTTGGCCAGCCTCCGGTCTCATCGAACACCCCTTTCCTGAAGGAAGTCTTCATCGCGCGTTGCTTCATGCTTTTGGGAGCTGAAGGATCCGTTTTTGCGAAGTGAATCGAGTTGATCAGGAACTCCTGGTGGAACTTCCAGATCCGCGACCGCGTCGCCCAGTCGCCGTTGGGGTAGTCTTCGTTGCACCCGTAGACGGTGGACCCCATCAGGTTGCGATTCGATTGGGCGCCTCCGACGAATGGTCCCTTCTTATGCACCGTGAACTTGTTGAGTGTTGTTCTCATATGTCGATTTGAAAAGATGTCGACACCATCGCGAATGGCTCGGCGGTATACTTCAAATTCGGCTGGATCATAATTCGTCGGCTCGGGAATCGGTATACCCTTGCCGCTCATGTCGAATTCGAGTCGGAAGCAGTAACCCATCGACAACGCGTCCGCGCTACCCAAGGGACCGATCTTCCGATCTTGAACGAACGGGATCAATCCACTCTCAGGTTTCCCGGGTTCGACGTAGGGGTCGATGTCGTGGACCCAAAGATTCGGACGCACCCCGGCAAGCGATTCGTCGTAGTGGTCCCGCGACTCGCGGCCCCAGGTGTAGCTGACGCCGCTCATCCCGAGTAAGTCGCCCTCGTAGGAGCAATCGATGAACACCTTCGCGGAGACCGTAATGGCGTTGCGCTTCTTCGGTTCGGGAATGGGGCACCCGGTTTTATCAACTGGGGCGTAATCGAGGGTGATGGACCGGATGGATTGGCCCTCTTTGTTCTCCTCGAAAGACTCGTTCAGGACAATCGGCCGCTGGCGTGTTGGCGAGTCAATGGTGGCGTCCCCGACCCGGACTTTGCCAAGGCGGTGGTCGTAGATCACGGTGATGCCTCGGTCCTCAACCGCCTTCTTGAAGCGCTCGCGATACTGTTTGTTGCCGATGCCCTGTATGGCATGCCCACCATGCGCGTTTTTTTGTTCTTTCAATCCCTCCATCAGGATCTTGTAGGTCGAGCCACCCACCGTATTCCCTTTGCCCCAGTCCAGATTTTTGATCCCTCCGCCGGTCATGCCGCCCAGCCAGCGACTGGGCTCGATGAGGATGACCTTCGCCCCCTCTTTCTCTGCGGCCAAGGCCGCCATGACACCACTCGCTGTTCCGCCATAGACACAGACATCTACCTCGTGACGTGTGACCTGCGCAATCAGAGTGCTGTGCCAGAATAGTAGAGCGCCCGTAGCAAAAAAGAATGCGAATGGAGATTTCATTGACTTAGTTTTTCTTATGAAGTGTTGTCTTTGGTAAAACAAGACTAACGTTGCGAGGTATTTAAGATGGCTAGTTACTTATTTGAATTTTCTAATGGCGGTCTGTCTTTTGTCTCTTTTCGTTCTTGGAACCGCGATTGAACTCAAGGACAGATTCATAGGCCATTCGCTGCAAATAGGATCTCTCTTCATTGTTGAAGACGACGGTTGGTGCTCCACCATCTGGATCTTTTCCCTTCTTTAACTTGGTCTCGGTGACTGAGTTAAAAGTGAGGCCTTCGGGACTCTTTCCAGTAATCGCCGCGTAGAATAGGTTGGCGACCAGAAACGCGCAGGTTTGATTGGGATGGCCATCGTTGTGGTAGCGAAAGACGAGGTCGGTACCCGGCTTGTCGGCCTCGCCCGTTTGAATGGTCTTAATTGCTAGGGGCACGGGAATCACGGCTTTTGGCTGCAAAGCCTTTGCCAATCGAAAGCCAACCTCTGTGTCTCGCTCGGAGGCGGTAACGTTGAACGGTTCAGTCACTGGGTCTTGGTTCTGCGTTTCGGGTGAGGTCATGTAAAGAATTACTTCCGCGTTTTGCAGTTTCGCGATTCTGGCGAGCTTCGTGGCGTATCGCTCATACCCCTGATTGGGTAGCTCCGACACATCACGCCAGCTCTGCAGTACCACGTAGTCCCACTTGGTCTTGGGATTGTTCCGAAGCAAGGTTTCGTGATTCTTGATTGACTTGGCGATGTGTTTGTGAATGTCAGGAAAGGGAACGTTGGTTTTGCCGAGCGCCGCCCAGTGTTGTTTCCACTCCTCTTGATTGGGTGCAACATCGGATTTCAGGAATTCCTTCATCGTTAAGATGCGTTGGGCGATTTCATCTTCAGCAATCGTAGTCTGTTCAATGAAGCTCTGGCTAAAGTAGTACGTCGAGTGTTTGAACATATTTTGCCCACCGTAAATGATTCGCTGTACCTTCACGTCGGTATTAGGATCCCCTTCTTCGAGAACCTGTTCCACAAGTCCGGCAATGTCGTGCCTCGCTGTGAAGCTGTTTCCGAGAAAGAGGATGTTTATCTCTTCTGCGAACGATGGCCCTGTAGCGGCAATAGCGAAGAGAACGATCGCGATTCTAAAAACCATGGATTGAATTTTCTGTGAAAAAAGTAATGGCTGGGGTTGGACTTGCGCCTCTGGATTATCTGTTAAAGGTCAATTGGGTTACAAACGCAGCGACCGGTGCCTGATTGTCGCAAAAATGTCCTCGTTTGTAAAAGATTACCATTGGAATTTGTAAACTCTTAATCGATCAATAATTAGGGAACTAGCTCTGCGAGTTAGCGTATGGCTCATTGGTCAGTCATAGAATTAGGTTTGCAATCGCGTTTAGCGGTTCGTGGCGAGACCGCTAGGTACCTTTTTTCTTTGGCATGCGCTGAGAGAAAATCACTTTGCGATTGTTGTTGTATTCTTTCCGGAAAAACGTTTTTGATTGTTTCGGCAATTTGATGGTTTGCAAAAACACGCCAGATGTAACAAACTGGTGTTTCCGAATTCGCCGTTCCGGTGTGATTTAGAAAATTTCGTCAGTTCTGCTGGAACGCTTAGGTCAATTCGATGGATCGTTCTTTGGAAGAAATGCAATCGCCCAAATCTAGACACCCTTGGCTCCAAATCCGTCTGCGAAGCTTGCTTGTTTCGGTCACGCTGTTGGCGACTGTGTTTGGGTGGGTTGAGTGGGAATTGGAGCAGCGTCGAAGGGAGAAGGTGGCGATTGAGTGGGTTGAGGAAATGACCGGTACGGTTGGTTTTGAATTTGAGTTCAGCGTCGGGGTTATGTTCGACTGGAAACCTGACAGGTTTTTTAAGGTAAACTGGTTAGACAAATTTAGAGATAGTTTGTTTGGGAAAAGAGCAGTTTCGGTAGGGCTTTCCAGAACAAGGGTGAGTGACCTTTCGCCACTGAATGACCTTAAGAATCTACATTATCTTGATCTTTCGGAAACCGAAGTAAGTGATTTAATTCCGCTGGCAGATCTGACGAATCTCAAAGAGCTTAATTTAAGCGATGCCAGTGAGGTGCATGACCTCTCTCCGCTTGCTGGCCTAAACAGCCTCAGTCGTCTTATCTTAACTTTCTCATCAGTCAGTGACCTGAGCCCACTTGCGAACCTGAAAAACCTAGAAGACCTTAAACTCGCCAGTACCAACGTAAGTGACTTAACTCCGCTTGCTGGTCTTGAGAAACTTGATTTGCTTGACCTCACTCATGCAAATGGTGTAAAAGACCTTTATCCCCTTATCGATCTAAAAAACCTCAGTTGGCTATTTTTAAACCGAACATCAATAAGTGACCTCACACCACTTGCAGGTCTTAAGGATCTTGACCACCTTTATCTTGATTGCACAAAGGTGAGTGACCTATCTCCGTTGGCAGGTCTGGAGAACCTTCAGCAACTCGATCTCATGGGGTCCGGCACTAAGGTGAGTGATCTCTCTCCTCTGGCCGGGTTGAAAAAGCTGAGACTGTTTCATCTTTCTACGTCTGAAGTAACAGACCTAACGCCACTCTCGGAACTGAAGAAACTTCAATTACTTACTCTCTGCGGTAAGCAGTTATCCGATTTCTCGCCACTGTCAGCGTTTACCAATCTTCAAATAGTTAAGCTCGAAGGCACTTCGTTAAGCGATCTTTCGCCCTTTGCTGAGCTAAAGAACCTTGAAATTATTTATATGTCTCGCACGGATGTTAGCGATTTATCTCCTCTTGCAGATTTGAATCTCAAAAGAATTTTTATCCGCAAAACCCAGGTAAGTAAGGAGCAGGTTGAAGAGTTCAAACTTGTACAGCCCAATTGCAAGGTTTATCGATGAGAACGCGGAACGATCAGTCAAGAGTTGCGTCGCCCAAATTTGTTTGCATCATTTAGTTCCATCTAAGACGCGACACTGGCGAACCATCGTTGGCCGTGGTCCACGCGTTCGCTCAGAGCTGCGTAATAAGAAAATGGGTCTGTGATTTGGTTCCAGCGATGGCTATGGATAAGAGTTGGCGCAGCGTGCGATTCAGCAGGTAAAGTAAAAGTATAGTGACACGCTTTCCATCTACGATTCCGCTGGTTATTTATGTTCTTCCGTTTTCAATGATTTCGAATTTCTAGGTTGCCGTGTTACCCCTAGGTTTTAAAGCAAAGGAAAGAAGAATTGACCAAGAATTTGCGAACTACTAGCCTGCCCTCTAGGATGTGCTTTGGGGATTAGAATTTACCCTCAACGCTGTTCCAAATTGTAGAAAGAAGATTTTTGGCAGTTGTTTATTTGAAACACAAGTTAGTTTTATTTATATGACATGGTGAGTATGAGATGCGATTACCAGCAATAAGTGGAATCATTGATCGGCGGATTCTGGCGAACTATCGTATTGACCCAAGTTGCATGGCGGATGCGTTGCCAGCGCCGTTTCGACCGCAAACAGTGAATGGTTATGCTGTCGGAGGAATTTGTTTGATTAGGCTAAAACGCGTCCGACCGAAATTGTTTCCGGTTGCGTGGGGAATTGGTTCCGAAAACGCAGCGCACCGGATTGCGGTTGAGTGGGATTCCAACGGTGAGAGGAAAACGGGCGTCTACATCCCCCGGCGGGATACCAACTCAAGACTTAATTCTCTCGCTGGTGGCAGAATCTTTCCAGGGATACACCACCATGCGAAATTTTCTGTCCTCGAAGATGGCGATAGCTATTCCGTCACCATGACAAGCGACGATGGTGACGCAAGGGTTCACGTTTCTGGTTCAGTGGCACCCGCTCTCACCGACTCATCTGTTTTTGCGTCGGTGAGAGCGGCGTCAGAGTTTTTTGAACATGGTTCACTTGGATATTCCGATACCAATATTGCAGGTAAATATGACGGTCTCGAATTAGAATGTAAAAATTGGCATGTCGAATCCTTAGATGTTGATTCGGTCCAATCGAGTTATTTTGAAGATAGCGCGCGATTTCCAAAAGGTTCGGTTAAATTCGACTGCGCTCTGTTGATGCGTGATATTGAACATGAATGGCATGGCCGCCCTGATCTATGTTGTTCGCCGGCATGACCCTCAGATCATTTATCTGCTTCTGTGCCTGTCCTAGGGGAAATGAAAGACTCACTGACTAGGCCTGTAAATTGATGCAAAACTATTGCGAAACTATTGCGAAACCGAACAAGCAAAGAAAGCTAAAACTGCGAATGAGAGGCCGACGCAGTTTTGTTGAGGAAATTTGCCGAGAATGAATTGTTCGAAACGCTTGTTTTGTTTTCAGATGAACGAAAAAAAATTATGAAAACTAACAACCAGTTGGATGTGTTTTATGCAAAAAGCCATGATTCTAAATTTTATTCTTTGTCTTCTCCTGTTGCCGGTTCCTAACGTTGTTGGGCAGGATGGGAAAAGTCCCTCGCTAAAGAAGCTTCATCGGGCGATAGATGAAATTGTCGTTCGGCATTACCCCAAAGCAACATCGCACGTATTTGAACAGACTATTGGTTTTGAATTTGCGACGCGAATTTATGTTACACGACTTGTGTCCAAGAGACTTCCCGGTATGGACCCGCTGATCGGCTGTGAACGGGGGCCAATGGACAACGGTGTCTGGTGCGATATTTGGTATCGGACGGGTGATTTAGAAACAGAGCCAGCCTATGCTAGAGCTGAGGGAGTGACTAACAGAGAATTCTTCCAAGAGCACATTTATTATCCGAACGACAGGCAAAAGAAATGCCATTTGATGGTTGTTTTACGCCTTCCACTTAAGTCGGATGGGCCGCAGACGAAATTCGTTGAGGAACTGCGTGGTCTGCTGAATCAGTTTGGTAAGTACCTGCCTGCGAAAGATAACTAGCCATTGATTATTCGCTAGTTTAGTTGGTAAAAATTATGTGGGTCGGATACTAATTGCCGGTATTTTTCCGTGTTTTCCATTGATCAGTAAAATGAAATCCCTGTGTAAGCAGTTTTGTATTTTGTGGTCATTGATAGAGTTTCATGGTTTCAAATTCTCGTCGAATTTTGCTTTCCCTGCCTAAGAGCGATTAGCAAATGTGCGGTGGTTCATGATGCGATTTCGCAGATTCGCGATTTTCGATATGATGATTGCCATACATCGCCTTGCGAATCTTGGTTGTTGCCTCTCCAAGATGGCTCCAGACCTTTTGGTTCCACCATTGGTGTTGTGTCTGGATTGTTGCTTTTATCAATACGATTCTGGCCGCACCGCGAAATTAGAATTGGCGGAATACGATCTGTTACCTTGCGACCGGCTTAGTTTGCGAAACTGTGAGGTTTTGTCGATCTGTTCGCTGGCGATCCTTGCTTTGGGCATTTTTTATCTAGGGAAGAAAACTAAAG
>JAQXDZ010000127.1 GCA_029251085.1 Mariniblastus sp. | reverse complement strand
CGAAGATAAGGACGAAGATAAGGACGAAGATAAGGACGAAGATAAGGACGAAGATAAGGACGAAGATAAGGACGAAGATAAGGACGAAGATAAGAAAGGTGGCCTTTAATTGACTTGGGTTCCCGATCGCTCCGCCGCCTATCAATTGATGTGTGAGTATACGCAGCAGGAAGGTTTGCAGCGGCATATGCTGAGTGTGGAAATCGCGCTGCGAGCCTATGCGGTGAAACTGGGACTGGACGAAGAGGTTGATAAATGGGGAATCGTGGGTTTGCTGCACGATTTTGATTACGAACGTTGGCCAACCGTACCGGATCATCCCTTGCAGGGCGCCGCGATTCTCACTGAACTGGGATATCCGTCAGACGTCATTTACGCGATCAAATCACATGTTGATGGCATTCCTGATTGCCCCCGCCTGTCGGTGCTTGATAAAACTCTGTTTGCCTGTGATGAGCTTTCTGGATTCATTACCGCGGTCGCCTTGGTGCGGCCAACTGGGATCGAAGGAATGAAGGCGAAGAGCGTTCGCAAGAAAATGAAGCAAAAAAGCTTTGCCGAGAAGGTGATTCGAGAAGATATTACCTCCGGTGCTGAGGCGATCGGAGTCGAATTAAATGAGCATATTCAATTTGTAATTGACGCACTTGCAGAGCACGCAGAGTTGCTGAAATTGGCCCCTGCCGGCTAGTTCAACCGGTGCTGATTCCTCTTTGGTTTGCGCTTGCTGGCGGTGAATTAAAAGTGGGCAATCACGGTTTTTGTTTCTGTAAACCCATTTTCACTTAAAAGGTACATCGATGGAAATTCAAGATTCCGAGCAACTTACCGTACGGAAGTGCGTCCCCTGCGAAGGAGGCGTTGACCCCTGTCCCCTCCCCTTTGTGACGGAGCAGCTGGAAAAGCTCCCGGGTTGGTATTTGACACACGAGAACCAACGAATCTGCAAGGATTGGGAGGTAAAGGATTTTGTTTCGGGGCTGGCATTTTTTGAACGCGTTGGCGAGATCGCTGAGGCGGAAGCCCATCATCCAGACCTTCACCTCGTCGGATACAAAAACGTGTCCATTGAAATTTGGACCCATGCGATCGGTGGTCTTAGCGAAAACGACTTCATCCTGGCAGCAAAAATTGATCAACTTGAGCTCTGAGCCGTTAAGCTTGGCTCAGTTTGCCTAATCGGAGTGTGGGTTGTAGGTAATGTACCGGTCAGCCTGCCCACGAGGATTGTTCGAATCCTCGGTCTCAATCGGATTGAGGAAGGTCTTTCTCTGTAACCAAAAAGACCGACCGTTTCGGTTGTAACTGTCGATATCTTCATGAAGAAATAGAGTTATCTGCCGGTTAGTTCCGCCACAAGGGTTGGTCGGGTGGGCAGAGTTGTGTTTTTCATGGATGAGGCTGAGATGCGATTTCAACACGTTGTCGTTGTCGGACTCGGATGGTTGCTGGCCGTCGTTGTTGGCTGTACATCAGGGGAGTCGGCGCGGATCTCCGGGCTTTCGAGCTTCGTTCCCAGCTTTGTCTTTGATTCCAAAGCCGAGTCTCCGGAAATTACTGAGCAAACCGAGGTGGCTGAACAAACCGAGGTGGCTGAACAGTCAAGATTAGCTGGTAAGTCGTTTGAAGAATTACAGGATCGGACCCGAGCGTCCCTTCAAGGGATCCTGCCAAAATTGTCGTGGAAACGTCAGCCATCGGAGCAGGCTCCTGATCTTGACGGCCCTGACGTGACTGCGGTTCTTACTGAGAAGGAAAGAGCCGCGCCTGGAGGTTCCGGCCAATCACGTGTGGCTTCCTTGAAATCACGATTTCGGATTGGCAAGCCACGAATTTCCAAGTCTGCTGGTTTTAGGGCACGATCGATTCCAGCAAATGAGGTAGCGGCCGATGAGTTCCGCTCAATTGATGCCGAGTTAGAAGGGTTGTATGCAACGGATTCGGGAACGGCAGCTCGCGGGCTTGATGCGTTGCTCGCTGACGCTGATGCGATGTCAGAATTGGATTCGTTTGGCAACGATTCCGAAGAAAAAATGATTGTTCTCCGGGCTACTCCCGACGTAAGTGCCTTTCAGCCGTCTGACCAGAATTCTCAAGCGTCATTGAATCTAATTCAGCTTCGTCATCGCGGCTTCAAAGTTAGTGACGATGTGTCGATTCGTTCGTTACCCTTTGTCACAGGCGACCAGGAGTCCCAGGCGATTGAGCCGGTCAAGGGGTTGCCAGCAAGCTCACTGAGCTGGCGAGAGCAACTTCAGAAATACCCCGTGACGCAGGATCAAAAGTCAAATTCAGTTGCTACGTTGCTCCAGCCAAAGCAAACTGAATTGCGTGTGCTGCGAATGACAGCGGTAACCCCGGAGGATCGTTCGGTGCGGGTTGCCCCGAAAGTGAGTATCCGTAGTGTCGGCAGTCCGACGGTTGTGCGGGGGGTGCATCCTGACGTTTCGCCAGGCGGTCACTCAGCTGCTACTGATCTTGCCGATCCGCATTCAAGTAACCGCCGTGTTTATTCCACCGGACAGTATTCTCAAGAAAAGACGTTGAACCGATAACAAGCTGAACCGACAATTAAGCCACCGCGTAAGGCGTTTTTGGTTTGTCGCTCCGTCCGAATTTTTCATTTTTAGAATCCCTTTACTTTCGCGAGTTTGATGTGAAACCTGGCCACGCGATTGTTTTATTTGACGCAGTCGGAACCGTGATTGAACCGATCGAGTCGATCGCAAATATCTATCACCGTCTTGGTGTAAAGCACGGTAGCAAGTTAAATCGCTCGGTCTTGAGTGAGCGAATCACGCTCGCGCGACGAAACTTTTTCAATGTCGGGGAATCAGCACAAACTCGATTTGCAGATTCAGAAAATTCAGCACCGCTGCTTGCCGAGTTGGAATCATCGGATGAAATCGAGCGTGAGTTGTGGAAGCAGTTGGTCTTTAACGTGTTTGAAGACCTTGATTCACCGGATTTACTGTTTGCTGAACTATGGAGTTATTTTGAAAAACCAGAGCACTGGCGTTTGTTTACCGACGTTGAGGCTTGTTGGTCAGAACTGCAAATGCATGGGATTGAAATTGGAATCGCATCCAATTTTGATTCTCGCTTAAACTCGATTGTTGACGAGCTTATTCCAATTTCCAATGCAGATTATTTATTTTGCTCGTCGCAAGTTGGATTTCGAAAGCCTAGCCCTTTGTTTTTCCAGCAGGTCCATTCGGCCATCGAATGCATCAACCCTCAGTCGAAAGACGACCTGTCAATCTTCATGGTCGGTGATGATTTTCAAAATGACTGCGTCGCGCCAAGATTGGCCGGGTGGGATGCAGTTTGGTTGAATCGTCGAATGCCGATTGGCTCAGAAACAAATTTCGGCGCTACAAAAAAGCGGGAAGTAACATCGCTCTACGAATTCACCCAATGGGTTTTAGCTCACCTGGGTTGCACGCGGTAGTTTCATTACGCGCGTAAAAAAACCCGACCAGTAGAGGCCGGGTTGAAGATTTCTTGCTGCTGTCGGCATTGTGAGTGCCTACAAATCACTGAGCCTTCATGTCACCGCGACGATCGATTGGTTCAACCAGTGAAGCTTTAAGGAAATCGGAATTGAGTCTTCCGATAAATGCGATGCTGATACCTTTTGGGCATTGAGCCTCACATTCGGCGTAATTTCTGCAGGAACCGAAACCTTCTGATTCCATTTGTGAAACCATTGATTTAGCCCGATCGAATCGCTCAGGTTGGCCCTGCGGCAACAATCCAAGGTGGGACGCTTTGGCCGAGGTGAACAGCATCGCTGACCCGTTAGGGCAGGCGGCAACGCACGCGCCGCAACCAATACACGTCGCCGCGTCGAGCGCGGTTTCTGCGATGTTGGGCTCGATTGGAATTGAGTTGGGATCAGGTTTAGGACCGGAGTGGTTGCTGACGTACCCTCCCGCCTGAATGATGCGGTCGAATGCCGATCGATCAACGACGAGGTCGCGAACGACGGGAAACGCACTGGCTCGCCATGGTTCAATGAAAATCTCTGCGCCATCGTCGAAGTGCCGCATGTAGAGTTGGCAGGTGGTTGTCTTGGACTTGGGGCCGTGGGCTTCGCCATTGATAACCATTGAGCACATCCCACAAACGCCTTCTCGGCAATCGTGGTCAAATGCGACCGGTTCTTTTCCCTCAACCGTTAATTTTTCGTTTAGCGTGTCCATCATCTCGAGGAACGACATTTCCTCAACAACATTGTCGAGTTCATACGATTCCATATGCCCCTTGTCGGAGCGAGAAGATTGACGCCAAACGTGTAGTTTAATTCTCATGTTTTGTAATTCCTGGCTGCCAACGGCAAGGCGTCGAAGGACAGCGGTTCTTTGTTCAACTCGGGTTCAGTGCCTTCACCTTTGTATTCAAATACAGAGACGAAAGCGTAGTCTTCATCGTTTCGTTCGGCTTCGCCTTCGGGAGTTTGGTGTTCTTCCCGGAAGTGGCAACCACATGATTCATCTCGCAGCAACGCGTCACGACACATCAATTCCCCAAAGTCGAGGAAGTCGAGAACACGTCCGGCATGTTCGAGCGACTGGTTCAGCTCAGCCGGGTCACCAGGCAGTTTCAAATCCCGCCAAAATTCCTCTCGAAGGGCTGGAATTTTTCGGAGTCCTTCTTCGAGTGATTCCTTGTTTCTCGAGATGCCGCAGTGTTCCCACATGATCTTCCCAAGCTCTCTATGGAAGGACTGTGCGCTCCGCGTTCCTTTAACTGCCATTAACTTGTTGACACGCTCTCTGACAGCTGTTTCTGTCTCTTTGAAAGCTGGATGATCTGTCGTAATATCCCCCGACTCGTGGCGGCTGAGATAGTCACCAATTGTGACGGGAATGATGAAATAGCCGTCGGCTAGGCACTGCATTAGCGAACTGGCACCAAGGCGGTTGGCTCCGTGGTCAGCAAAGTTAGATTCGCCGATCGCATATAAGCCAGGAACGTTGGTCATCAAGTTGTAATCAACCCAGAGACCTCCCATTGTGTAATGTACCGCCGGGTAGATTCTCATCGGCGTTTCAACCGGATCGTCGTCGGTGATTCGCTGGTACATCTCGAATAAGTTGGCGTATTTTGATTTGACGGCGTCGATGCCTTTTTCCTCGATCGCCGCTGCGAAATCGAGATAGACACCGTAGCCGGTTGGCCCGACACCGAGACCTTGGTCGCACACATCTTTCGCATTTCGGGCGGCAACGTCGCGGGGAACGAGGTTACCAAATCGAGGATATCGCTCTTCCAAATAGTAATATCTGTCTTTCTCCGGAATGTCCTTCGGAGCTCGTTTCTCATCAGCGTCGCGTGGAACCCAAATTCGCCCGTCGTTGCGAAGCGATTCGCTCATGAGGGTTAGTTTTGACTGGTAGTCGCCTGAGGCCGGGATAGAGGTCGGGTGAATTTGCGTAAAGCAAGGATTCGCAAAACCAGCTCCCTTCCGGTAGGCCCGGAAATTCGCGGTTACGTTACACCCTTTGGCGTTGGTGGAAAGGTAAAACACATTTCCATAGCCACCGGTGGCGAGGACGACCGCGTCGGCGGCATGGGAGGTGATCTCACCCGTTTCCAAATTGCGAACGACGATTCCCCGTGAGCGGCCGTCAACGACGACGAGGTCGAGCATTTCATGCCGCGTGTGCATTTTTACTTTTTTCGCTGCAATTTGCTCTTCCAGTGCTGAATAGGCACCCAGTAGCAATTGTTGGCCTGTCTCCCCGCGACAATAAAATGTGCGTTCGACGAGAACTCCTCCAAAGGAGCGGTTAGCGAGTTTCCCACCGTATTCCCTTGCGAAGGGAACGCCCTGCGAGACTGCCTGATCAATGATCGAGGTGCTCAGTTCAGCTAACCGATAAACGTTCTTTTCTCGGGCCCGGTAGTCACCGCCCTTTTGAGTGTCGTAAAACAGTCGCCAGGTCGAGTCCCCGTCGTTCCGATAATTTTTTGATGCGTTGATACCACCCTGAGCGGCGATGCTGTGAGCGCGACGAGGGGAATCCTGGAAGCAGAAGCATTCCACGTTGTAACCCATTGCTCCCATGGAGGCCGCAGCAGATGCACCAGCGAGGCCGCTGCCCACCACAATAACCTTGTATTTCGGGCGATTCTTGGGACCAACTAACCTAAGGTTGTTGTTCTTGTGAAAGGTCCAGGCGTCTTCGATTGGGGAAACCGGAATTTTTGGATCGAGCGTCAGCATATTATTTACTTTTAAAAACGGTTTGGTTCGGTGTCGGTTTTGGGAACGCGTATCGAAACAGGTGCGGGGCGGACTTAGTGGCCAGTCAACAGGTCGTGGGCGTAGTTCGCCGCCTCTGGCATCAGACCAAATAAGAAAGAAGCAGGGACGGCAATGAAACCGAGAATGATTGCCATTGTCACGGCGGTTGATGCAGTTCGTAGAAATTTGTTGCGATCAGGATTATCGATGCCGAGCGTTTGGAACATGCTCCAAACTCCGTGGTTCAAATGGACGCCGATGACTACCATGACAAAGATGTAGCCTCCGGCAACGAACGGATTCGAAAAGGAACTTCTCAAATTGTTGTAAACGTAACCGTGCTCAAACTCTCCGAGCTGGATCGTTCCAGTCGTGAAGTGCAGAATGTGGAAGACGATGAAACCGGCAATTACTGAACCAGAGAACATCATCCATAAGGCCGCGAGCGACGCTGCTTTTTTCTTACTTTTGACGTAGGAAACCGGTCGAGCCTCAGCACTGAGCATTGCGAGTTGGACGACCACGGTGATGTGTAAAATTACGGACGCCAAAAGAACTAGTCGGGCACTCCAGAGCAACGCTCCGGCAGGCAGCAGTGGTTCGCCGGCTACTTTCAGGAATTGCCCATACTCGTCGATGTGCGGAATGCCTTGGTCATTGGATCCGGTAAAGACCTTGAGATTGCCAGCGACATGCCCCAGCAGGAAGCCAAAAAGGATCAGGCCGGTAACGGCGGCGATGACTTTCTTGCCGATAATACTTTTATACAGCGTTTGAATACGATTCATGTTTTCGGTTCACGCGCGGCCGATGCAATTTTCACGGCCTTGGCTGAAGGTTGTGCTTTCGATCAAATATCCGAGGATTCCGAGTTTGATCGACTCTGCCCCAAGTATATCTATAGATAGACTTGGGCTAAATGACGGTATTGGCCGTTTTTCGGTAATTATCCAATCTAGGCGGTCTACAACAGACTACGCCGTCAAATTAACTGAATTGCGTCTAGATTGTTAACGCTCAAAATATCTGCTTGGATCGGGGGAGAACTCGGGTTCAATACTTCCGAATTGACCGAATTGCAGGGCGAAACACGGATTCCTACCAGTCCAGTGGCCTTTCAATCACGAGCTGGCGGATTGGAGTGTAACACTGGTGGTTAGAATCAAGTCGTTTTCGCATTCGAGGGAATGGGCGGAATTAAAACCGGGTTGGCGATCGGGAGTGGTAATCAATCGGAAGTGGTAATCTAATCTAAGGAAGTTTACATCAGGTCACACTGACTGGGAGATTCTTCATGGCGAAGTCTGCGATTGTCATTCCGGCGAGATTGGCGTCGACGCGATTACCACGCAAATTGTTGCTTAAAGAGACCGGGAAAACGGTTTTGCAGCACACCTACGAATCGGCTGCCAAGAGTAATTTGGCGGATCGAATCATCGTTGCAGCCGACGATCTTGAGATTGTCGACGCAGTGAAGCAATTTGGGGGTGACGTTATTTTAACTGACCCTGATCACGTTTGCGGAACTGATCGCGTTGCCGAGGTAGCCGCGACGCTCTCTGAATTCGAGATAATTGTCAATGTTCAGGGAGATGAGCCGGAAATTGCAGCGACGGCAATCGATCAGGCCATTGAGCTGCTAGATCGAAACCCCGAAATTCCAATGGCTACTCTGGCGACTCCCATTCGAAGTCGGCAAATGCTTGAGAATCCCAATTGCGTCAAGATTGTATTTGATAACCAAATGCATGCGATCTACTTTAGCCGCAGCGTCATTCCGCATCCGAGGGATTGGAGTGAGGAATATTTAACTGCGGAACCGGCTTTGTTTTTCCAGCATGTGGGGCTTTATTGTTACCGGCGGGGATTTTTGCAGAACATTCCAAAATTATCGCCAACCTCGATTGAAAAGGCGGAGTCACTCGAACAACTGCGGATTTTGTCGAATGGCCATAAAATATTGGTGGGGAAAATAGACCATCCGATCGCGGGAATTGATACGCGGGAGGATTACCAGTCGTTTGTCAGACGGCATTCCAATTGCTAAGATAGCGCCGGACAGCGAGGACGGTTTCTCAAATCTACTTATTGCGCATTTCCTGTGGAAATTGCGCTATTTTTGTTGGCTGGGATTGGATCAATTGCGGGCGCGGGCGTGCTGAATCGCCGCAACACAGAGGAAACTTGATGACGAAACATATTTTTGTGACTGGGGGCGTGGTCAGCTCGCTCGGCAAGGGCCTTACCAGTGCATCGGTGGGAATGGTACTCGAGCAGCGTGGCCTCAGTGTGCGGATGCAGAAATTGGATCCGTACATCAATGTCGATCCGGGGACAATGAGCCCCTATCAGCACGGTGAAGTCTATGTGCTGGACGATGGCAGCGAGACAGATCTTGATCTCGGGCATTACGAGCGATTTACTAACGCCCCCCTGACCCGTGAATCGAACTACACCACGGGCCAGATTTATCTCAGCGTGATCGAAAAGGAACGGCGTGGTGAGTTCCTCGGGAAAACTGTTCAGGTCATTCCGCACATCACCAATGAAATTAAAAACTGCATTGGGAGGCTCGGTGGTGAAGATGTTGACGTGGTCATCACCGAAATAGGAGGAACTGTGGGTGACATTGAAAGTCAACCGTTCCTCGAAGCAATTCGACAATTCTCGCTTGATGTCGGAAAAGAGAACTGCCTTTATATTCACCTAACGCTGGTTCCCTACCTTAAGGCAGCGGCTGAATTAAAAACGAAACCAACCCAGCATTCAGTGGGGCAACTTCGGCAGATTGGTATCCAACCGGATATTCTCATTTGTCGAACTGAGCGAGAGATGGCGGCTTCGGATCGAGAAAAAATCGCATTGTTTTGTAACGTGCCGGTCAAAGCTGTTATTGAAGAACGGGATAAAGACTTCTCTATCTACGAAGTTCCATTAAGCCTCGTCGACCACGGTCTCGATGAGTTAATAGTGAACAAGTTAGGGCTTCCTAAGCAAACGCTGGATCTCGATAACTGGCGGGAGTTGCTTCATCGGTTGCGGAATCCCGAAACGGAAATCAGCATCGCTGTCGTCGGGAAATATGCTGAACACAAAGATGCTTATAAATCAATTTACGAATCGATCGACCATGCTGGAATTGATAACCACGCACAAATTCGAATTGGTCGCATCCAAAGTGAAGACATTGAACACGAAGGCCCCGAGCGGTTGTTGAGCGGTTACGACGGGATTTTGGTACCCGGTGGATTTGGTGAGCGTGGAACCGAGGGGAAAGTAGAAGCGATTCGGTGGGCCCGCGAACGAAAAATCCCTTTCCTTGGAATTTGCCTGGGAATGCAGTGTGCCGCGATTGAATTTGCCCGTAACGTTGTTGGGTTAGAAGGAGCGAATTCAACAGAATTTGACAAAGACACGCCCTACCCTGTGATTTGTTTGCTTGATGAGCAAAACAATATCACTGACAAAGGCGGAACGATGAGACTTGGTGCTCAAGTTTCGACTGTAAACGACGCGACCAAGTCGCTGGAATGTTACGGTACAAAGGAGATCTCCGAACGTCATCGTCATCGTTATGAATTCAACAATGTATTTCGCAAGCAACTCGAAGCCCACGGTTTGAGGTTTGCTGCAACCAGTGAGAACGATTCACTTGTTGAAATTGTCGAAGTTGTTGATCACCCGTGGTTCGTTGCGGTCCAATTTCACCCCGAGTTTAAATCGAAGCCAACCGCTTCCCATCCTCTTTTTTCAGGGTTTGTTCAAGCGGCTGTGAGACGGTCGAGTAACGGCGCAAAAAAAGAAATTGAAGTCTAAACGCGTTTTAAAACACTAATTCTGAGTTAAATCAAAGGAACCATCGATGTCGGAAGAAACCGGTGCGGGTGAAGAGCCCAAGATCATTGTCGATGATGATTGGAAGTCTCAAGTCGAAAAAGAGAAAGAGGAACTAAAGGAGTCTGCTGATGAGCCAGAAGGCGAAGCGGAAGAACACGCCTTGCCTCCGGCTTCTTTCATGGTGCTGATGTCTACCTTGGCTACCCAGGCGATGGCAGCGATGGGATTGATTCCAGATCCGATGACTGGGCAACCTAGCGTTAATCTTCCAATGGCAAAGCATTTCATTGATCTTCTGGGCATGCTGCAGGAAAAAACGCAGGGCAACCTCACCGAAGAAGAAGCGAACCACCTGCGTGATGGTTTGCATCAATTGCGAATGATCTTCGTTTCATCTGAGCAGTCCGCCGGTGGAACCGAAGGTGAGACGGCGCCAAAATCATCCATTGAATTACCCTGATTCAGCTTCCGCTAACCTGCGGAAAATCGATCCATTTCAAACGAAGCGGCGTAAAACAATCGTTTTTCGCCGTGTTCTTTGACTGTTGTGGATTGTCCGTCTTACGATTTTGATTGAATATTCCCCGCGTTTTAAGCATACTGATTGAAAATGTTAGTCGGGGGCAACCGCTCGCCACGTATGCGAAAGTTCGTTGGATCCGACTTAGGGGTTAACTTTCAAATGGCTTGGGAATCAGAATGAAACGGGGTAAGCGAGTAGGTCGCTCGAAGCAAAGGTTGGCTGGTTTTTCTGATGAAAAAACTTTGGCCGAAGCGGGTGTTTATTTACCCGCATTCATTTTTGGCCTAGTGACCACGCTTCTTTTGGGTCTATTGGCACTCGGTCGATTTTTCCCTTCGATACAGCAAGAGATAGTAGCTAATCCTGCGAAAGCACCAACCGCCTCCGTCTCCAGAAAAAAGAGTGATCGATTTGGTCGCCTCGTGGAACTGAGCTCAATCAAAGATTTGACTGCGATGTTGGTCGAACTTGGCCAGGCAGGGATTCAGGCGCCATCTAAATTTGAAATTGAAACAAAGTGTCGTCAAAAAATCGCGGTGGCCGATGAGTTGTTGACGAGGAATCTCACCGAGAAAAACCGGGCGTTTGCAATTGAAGCAAAAATTGGAGCGTTGTCCGTTATTTATGGACTGGGGTTTTCTAAGGACTTGAGTGGGCCCGGTGCGACCGAAGATCTTAAAGTTTTCGCAAGTACTTTTCTGGTCGACTCCAACCCTCGAGTCGCGCGAGTCGCCGCGTTAGCGCAGTTTAAACAACTCTCATTCGAGCGGTTGAAACCCGGGCAAGATTCCAGCGTCGATGTCGTTTGTGAAACGATGATGAATTTGCTTAAGAAGTTTCCCGATGACCCATTGGTGGTCGCGACAATTCAACAAGTGATTAATTACTATATCGAAAAAGAAACTGACGATGCCGTGTTGATGGTAGGGCAACTCGATGAACGGACGCGAGAGCTTGATGCAGAACCGGTGAGAAAAATGCTGAATCTCCTTCAGGGGAATTTGATGATCTCGGTTTCAGGTTATCAAGAGGCTTTTAATAATCGCTGGATTAATGGTGTGGAAGGAAACGAAAATCTCGTTCGGTTATCTCAGCAATTATTGCAGGACGAACGCTGTAACTCATGGGTCATTGAAGATGTCGATCAAGTTGCTCGTTGGCTTGAACAACAAGCCTACTATGAATCTGCTGAGGCAATCTATCGGTCTCTTTCTGAAACAACTGAACTGTCAAAAGGGTCTGATGCTGAGTTGTTATCGGGGAATGCAATTCATTTTGGCCGGAATGGGCTTGCCCGGTTAAACTTGGTCAACTCGAAAATAGATTTGGATCAAGTTCAGTACAATCAGACACCTGTTGATCTATCCAGTTTGACTGGCCGAGTTGTCGTTTTGCTGCTCTGGTCAAAAGAAAATAAGGATTCTATTCAGGGGTTGCTTCAGGCTTGCGAAACCACAAAGTCATGGCGCCGCCGTGGGGGCAAATTGCTGGCGATTTCGATTGATGAGAAGGTGGACAGTAAATTGCTGGCAGAGGTTGCCGCGTCGGCTGGTGTGATTTTTGGGAATGGTGACATCGAGACAAAGGGAGCCAATCAAGTCTGGGAGCAATGCCCTACGGAGGTGCTTCCCCGGGCGATGTTGATTGATCGCAACGGCGTGGTCGTGGACATCGACGTACCAATTTCCCAAATTCAAACGCAAGCGAATTTCTTAATCTCCGACGATTAGTTTGCATTGCCTGCGGGGTGGCAGGGGCTCAAGTCGTGATTGCGACCGCTGTGAGTTAGACCGTAGTGAGTTAGACCTAGGCGTTCACGAATGGCTCGGCCTGTGTGGCGTCAGCAGTGCCAAATTGGTTCCCCGTAAATTCGACAAGCGCTTTCAGGAAATTGGATAGTAATTCACTTTGGTATCGCTTCGAATTCCAGCACAAGGCAATTTCTCGACGAGGTTGATCGCCACTGAGAGAGCGATACACAATTTTACGAGAACTGTCAGTCGTAGCCATTTTGGGAACCAGCGAAACGCCATAGCCGGAGGCAATCATGGTCTGGAGGGTTGCGAGTTGTTGGACGCGAGTGATTGATTTAGGGTGAAATTTTTTGCGGTGAAAAAAGCTGTCCAGTGTTGAGCTCAAGCTGTAATTCGCCGGCAACATTAGGAAGTTGCTTTGGGCTAAATCTTTTAAGTGAATTCTTGTTTTTTTGCAGAGGGGATGTTGAGCAGGAATCGCCAGCAAAATCTCTTCTTCGATGAGGGTCTCAAAAGAGAGGTAGCTGACAGATTGCTTCACCAGGGGTGAGAGGGCGAGCACGCCAACATCTAATTCGCCTTTTAAGCAGAGTTGAATTAACGAATTCGAACTGGTTTCAATTAGCGAAAAATCGGCTTTAGGGAATTGAGACGTAACCTGATCGAGGAGTTCCGGGAAAAAATAAGGTGCAATGGTGGGTGTAGCTGAAACGCAGATTTGTCCGGATTGGCCATCGTCGGTTATCTGCCGTTTGGCATCCTCGACAAGCTGGAGGATTTTTTGCGCGTGATTTTGAAGGACTTGGCCCGCGGGCGTCATTCGAATGGTACGACCCTGTCTTTCGAACAACGGTTGCCCAAGTTCTTTTTCAAGTTTTGCAATTTGTTGACTTAGCGCGGGTTGTGACACGGAACAGTCTTTGGCAGCGCGCGTAAAACTCCGATGTTCGACGATTTTATTGAAATATCGGAGCTGGCCTAAGTCCATGTCGGTCGCCGTTAGATCGATAATCTAAAAAATCATTATGGGGGCGATTTCGGTGGGATGCAAATTTATGGCCACCCAATTTTTAATTTTTTGAGTTCGTCGAGAGAGGCATCTCTTGCCCAGTTTTAGAGGCAGAGAAGCGAAGAATTGGATCCACGATAATCGTCGTCAGATCAAATTGCGGAGATTGCTTCAGCAGCATAAAAAAATCGCCTGCGTTAATTAAACGCAAGCGATTCAGGACGTCGTATGTTGTGTGGCTGATGTCGGAGATTGATTGCCGAAGAAAAGCCTCGGTTGGTCTAAATCCCTGTAAAAACCCGGTTTACTAGAACTCCGTGTTACTAAAAACCCGTGTTGTTATCGATGTCGAAGACAGCTTGTTGCGGGTAGATGCTGTAGACCGTGTTGGTCAGGTAAAGTTCAACGAATTCTGACACTCGCTGGATTGGTTTTTTGGGAATTAAGACAATGTCTGAATCCCGAAGCCAAATTTCGTCCGAAGGATGAGGGCGTTTGCCGAGTAATGCGCCATTGAGATCCAACCGAGTCGCTGTAAGTCGCCAATCTTGATCGCGGCGGAAGACAACCACTTCTCTGACGTTCCCTCCTGGTTTGAATCCTCCTGCGAGTGCGATCGCCTGGATTGCGGTGGTGGGACCTACCATTTCGAATCGCCCGGAGGCTGCAACTTCCCCCGCGACGTATATGTAAGTGGGTGCCCTTTGCGTCAAAATCGGTGTGACTTCGATTCCTCCTTGCCGCCCTTGGTAACGGGCATTGATTTCTCTTCCCATTTCTTCGAGTGTCAAGCCAATGGCTGGGATGCTGCCAAGTCCCGGAAGCTGAATAGTGCCATCGGGCGAGACGGTTGCAGCGCGTCCTGTGCCTCCCTGCCCCGCTCTCGCATCGACTGAGTTAATGATGTCTTCCAGCGGAGTTTCCCCTTTGATGAGCTGGACGAGCATTCCTGGATTGATAACCCACGCCTCATACCGTTTGTCAAGTTCCTTCTGCACTTGTTCCACCGTTTTACCGGCTACTGCCACTTGGCCAATTAGAGAAAGCGAGACCATGCCATCGGAGCGAATCACAAGGCTTTCGGCATTGAGCGAGGGGTCAATGGCGGATGAAATGCGGATCGTATCTCCTACGAATAGTTGGTAGGGTTTCAACGATTTTTGACGGGTTCGCAAATAGACCAGTTCTAATTCATCATTGACGCGTAACCGATACTCTCCCACGGCAGGTCGACGGTAAGGGCCGATGTACTCTCCATACGCCATGGACTCCCATGGTACGCAGGTACTGTCCTGCCATTTTGCTTCGGATCCATGACGGCTAGGGGTAAATTGATCGACGCCCTGAAGGGATCTTGTCGGCATGCCGTGGGCGGTTGCGGGGGCGACGAATCCGAACTGGCCATTGTTAGCGCCCGCCACAATGCTGGGACTAATTACCGATCCTGAGTCGTTGGTATCATAACCTTGGCAGAGCTGTATTTTTCCCGACTCGACTGTAAACGTATCAGCGATAGCGGGAGTCATTTGAGCTTGGCTCAATCCGAAGTCCGAGGTTGAACTTTGGCTAGTGACGCTCAACCATGCCGCGGCAACCGCAAAACATCCCAGCACGCTCGATTTGATAGATGTCGTGAGTCTCATGATTCACTTGTTCCTGTGTGTTCTGAAATTTTTCCGGTGGGTCAAAACGAAAATCGGAGGCTTCGCTTAAAAGAATTCTTTCAATCGGTCAGTCAACGTTTTGCCGGGAATGGAGTCGCGTTGGTCAGCCGTAACTGCGGCGGGCTGATCGCTGTTGATTTTATTGCGGGTAACCCCGTTTGGAGTCTGGTTGAACTGGCTGGTTTGGTTTTGATTGAACAGACCACGCTTAACCCAGCGGATAGACGATTGGTTTGGGGTTAAGGGAGCCTGCATGAGCGTCTGGTATTGCTCCTCTGCAGCTTTTGCTAATTCGAATTCGCCCTTTTGTAGATGCGTCTTTGCGAGGTTTTTCCACGTTTGTGGCGTTGGGTTCACCATCAAACTTTGTTGGAAAAGTGACACCGCTGATTCAAGTTGTCCGATCTTGGCCATCAGGACGCCCAGTTCATTTGCACTTTTCGAATTGTCGGGGTCACTTAAAAGTGCTGCTCGATGAAACGCGATCGCCTTTGCAGCATCCATGGCTTTGAGTGAAGGTTCTGATTGTCTCATCGAAGTGTGCAATTTTCCAAGACAGCAGAATGCTTCTGCCGAAACTACATTTCTGCCTCCCGCCTGATCGAGACGATTTTGAGCGTACTGGAAATACCGTTGGACGGCTTGCCTCGGTGATGTCTGCTCTAGCTCAGTTTGATTGATGATTTTGCTTTGATGGGTTTCGACCGTCGACGCGACACTCAGGAACGCTTCTGCTTCCAATTCGGTGCCAACAAAGTCCTGGGCTTCTTTCATGGCCACGACAGCTTCGGCAAGTGCCTGGCTGTAGTGATTTGAGCTCGTTTGCGAATCGTTAGAGATCGCAATGATTCGGAGGGCGGCATAAAATTCTTGCTGAGCTGAATAGAAGGAACCACGCCGTGAGAGTGACTTGCCATATTCGATGTGATGCACAGCTTGGTGAGCGGTCTGCTCAGGTAGCGGTAGGCGAAGTGGTAAGGCAACGGGCGTCGGAGCGGCTACTTCATTACTGACTTGGCGAACGATGGTTTGTTGTTGTTTTGTACCAAGCTTGTCGAAGGCAGTCTTGTTTTGACTGGCAAGCGTGACGTTGGTTGGGATTGCTTCTTGAGCTGATTTTTTTATTGCTGTCTGTGGAGTTGAAACCATGACGGCTGCATTTTTAACCGCTGCTTTCAGCTGTTGGGGGACTTCAGCGGAAGGTGCCGCCGCGACCTGAGGGATGGCGGTTACTGTCGGCAACGACGAAAACGTTTCTTGGGGAGGCTCAGGTGTTGAGGTTTGCTTGGGTTTGGCTTCTGAGTTTGCTTTGGCGACTTTCGCCTTGTCCAAGGCTGACGTTTGTTTACTGGCGTTCGACTTTGTCTTTTTTAATTCGGCGAGTGGGCTTGCGGCGAGAGGCTGATCTAAGAGGGGACTTTGATTTTCAAAAGTAGAGAAAGACTTGAAACTCTCTCCGTCCGTTTGAAACGTAACTGAGGTTTTCGCTTCTGGTGAGAACCATTGCATCGCGAAACTCGTCACAACAGCGACACCAATGCCTATGGCAATGTAATTCTTTAGCTCACGCGACATTTCAAACCTCAGGAGAACAGTTCATTGTTCGAGCGAATTGTGATGGTGAGGGAAAGATCCCGAACCTCGCAACTCGAATGCACTCGATGCTGTGTTTCTCTCCAAGGCATCGTCAATTCTCATTCTGCCTCTTGCTCGCGTTGTGCAGATAACACGTTTTTTTGCGAATGTGCGGGCAGATTGATCCTTATATTTGTTACAGCTTAACGGCCTCTCCGTTGAGCCAAAAGAAATGTCTACCTAGTCGTTAAACTTTGACTTCTGGGATGCGGGCGTCCGTTCGGACGTGGGTTAAGGATTTACCCGCAGGTTTCGTGGTGCTGATTATCGTTTTCGGAATGTTTCAAAAATCCCTGAGGCAGAAGTCAGGTAGCATCGCTCGACTATCGGTTTTGGCGTTTGTTGCCTCAAGGCTCAGCTCAGCTCGATTTTAGAAGCCCGGGAGATTATGCTAACCAGGCGAATCCAGACCGAATATGTGCCGTTTTGTCGCGGCCTGTAGCCGGCGGGGAGCTTGTTTCTAATGGGAAATCAGCCGAAACCCGTAGCCCTATGATAAATTAGGGGAATCTGTCATAATCTGGCGCGAGAGTTGGTCGAGACGGGCCCCTTTCGTTAATTAGACGTAAATAGCTCAATTCCCCTTGGACGAACGGTTCCCGACTTCGACGGGCGGCCGGTGGATTGTCTTTGGGAGGTTCTGATTGAATCCGCTTTGTCTTGGCTCGATAAGGCGATCGCACATTGAGTTTTTAAAGATACTGAACAACAAAAGTTAATGACCGCGCTGGCTGATTTTTTGCCCGCCAGCCAAGGTCCTTTGGGAGAAAATTTGCAAGTGTATAAAATTCTAAACAGTGGTGGTCTCGGGGTTGCTGGAAAACAGAATGAGCTAATCGAATTAGCCTTGACCCACGGTTTCAACGGCGTTGAAGTCGACATGGTTGATCTTGTCGGACGTCATGACACTCTCGGTAAGCAATTTGCTTGTCAGTTCTTGCAAAGTGCGAAAATTGATATGGGCACTTTTGAGTTGCCGGTCGATCTCGGTGCCTCGGATGACGATTACAACACCGCGATGGAAAAACTGGACACCATCCTCGATCTGGCCACAACGCTTAATGCAAAAGGTTGCTATGTCAGCGTTGCCACGAGTAACGGTCTTTACTCATTCCAAGAGTGCTTTGAAAAATATCAGCAGCGTCTCCAAGAGTTGAGCGAGAAGTGCACTGAGTCTTCGCTGAATATCGGTTTGTGGCTTCGTGGCACTGACTCTGAAGTTCCTGACGGCGAATTTAAGTTCATTCAAACTGCAGAAGAATTGTTGACGCTCGTGAAAGCAGTCGGTCAACCCAACGTTGGCGTTTGCGTTGATGCATTTCAGTGGGCCGCCGGTGGTGGAACCGTTGAGCATCTTGTCGCAGCTGGTTTGTCGGATGTCGTATCGGAAGTTCGTTTGGCAGACATTGCCGAAAGTGCTGATATGGCTGCGTTGCAAGATTCCGATCGCTCATCGTTACCGGGTGATAGTCTCGATTCCTTTTCAGTCAAACTTTGCAGAGCACTTTCTGAAGCTGGCGTCGAAGTGCCGATGTCTATCTCCACAGACTTGGGAACTTTTTCCACGGGTACACGAGATGCAATCGTTGGCAGCATTACGAAGCAAATTGATTTGCTTGTCGCTGGCGAACATCCTGCCGAAATCAAAGCGGCGGAAGCCAAGGCCGCGGAAGATGCTGCAGCCGAAGCCGATTCAGGTGATTCCGACGAAGCCGCTCCCTCGGCTCCGGCAGCTACTTCTTAAGATGGCTTCTGATTGATTTTGAAATCCATAACCTCAGGTTTAACAGCTTGAGGTTTTTTTATGGGCATTGGGAGACGATTCGCCATTGGGGCGAGTTAAGCGGTGTGTTTATGCCGTTGAGTTAAATCGTGTTTTAATTTTGTAAAATAGCCTGTTATTCGATTGAAAACCCGTGCTCATTTGAGATGCTGTTAGCCTTACCAAAAACCAATTTCGTTGAAATCATTTATGTCGAGCCAACTCAATAAATACAGTAGTCGAATTACTCAGCCCAAAGTTCAAGGCGCCTCGCAGGCAATGCTCTATGGAACCGGGATGACCTCGGAAGATATGAACAAGCCCCAGATCGGAATTGGGAGCGTTTGGTACGAGGGCAATACCTGTAACATGCATCTCGATAAACTCGCTGCCGAGGTGAAACGGGGGGTGGTTGAGTCGGGCATGGTTGGAATGCGATTCAATACCATTGGTGTGAGTGACGGGATTTCGATGGGAACCGATGGGATGAGTTATTCCCTGCAGTCTCGCGATATCATTGCCGATTCAATTGAGACCATCATGAGTGCGCAGTGGTACGACGCGTGTATCGCACTTCCCGGGTGTGACAAGAATATGCCGGGCTGCCTGATCGCGATGGGCCGACTCAACCGTCCCTCTTTGATGGTCTATGGCGGAACGATCCGCGCGGGGATTATGGGGAAACGAAAACTGGATATCGTCTCGGCGTTTCAGTGCTTTGGCGAGTTTGTGGCTGGAACCATTGACGATGAAACCCGTCAGGAAATTGTGAAAAAATCATGCCCTGGAGCGGGGGCCTGTGGCGGTATGTACACGGCGAATACCATGGCCAGTGCGATTGAAGCGCTTGGAATGTCGTTGCCATTTAGTGCTTCTATCCCTGCGGAAGATCCAGATAAAATTAGCGAGTGCCATTCTGCCGGGGCGGCGATTTTGAATTTGCTGGAAAAAGATATTAAACCGAAGGACATCATGACGCGGGAAGCATTTGAGAATGCCATGGTCGTCATCATGGCTCTTGGCGGGTCGACCAATGCCGTCCTGCACTTGATCGCCATGGCGCGATCGGTTGACGTTCCATTGACGCTCGATGATTTTCAAACGATCAGTGATCGAGTGCCATTTTTGGCAGATTTGAAACCGAGTGGTCGATTTGTGCAGGAAGATCTGCATGCTGTGGGCGGTACTCCCGCCGTCATGAAATTCTTGCTGGACGAGGGGATGTTGCAAGGGGATTGCCTAACCGTCACCGGGCAGACTCTTGCGGAAAACGTCGCCAAATTGCCTGGTTTAGAGGCAGGTCAGGAAGTGATTCGTCCTTTGAGCGATCCGATTAAAGCCACGGGGCACATTCAGATTTTGCGAGGCAATCTGGCTCCCGGTGGAGCAGTCGCCAAAATTACCGGGAAAGAAGGTTCTGTCTTTCAGGGCACGGCAAATGTCTTTGACTCAGAAGAAGCGATGGTCGCGGCGCTGGAGGCTAAGCAGATCAATCGGGGCGAGGTTGTCATCATTCGCTTCGAAGGTCCCAAGGGGGGACCAGGGATGCCTGAAATGTTGACTCCCACCTCGGCAATCATGGGAGCTGGTTTGGGAGCCGATGTGGCACTGCTGACCGACGGTCGGTTTTCCGGAGGTTCTCATGGATTCATTGTCGGTCATATCACCCCGGAGGCTCAGGATGGCGGTCCGTTAGCGCTCGTTAAAAATGGGGATTCGATTACGATTGACTCTGATCGAAACAGCATTGAGGTTGCGATTAGCGATGAGGAAATGGAAGCACGGCGAGCCCAGTGGTCGGCACCGGCCCTAAAAGCTACCAAAGGGACGCTTTACAAATACATCAAGAACGTCAAGTCAGCGTCCGAGGGCTGTGTGACTGACGAGTAGCCTCAATTATCGGTTGAAATGAACCGTTTGGTCATTCAAGCCGTAAATGTTAAGGTAAAGCGTGGTTCACTCATGGGGCTTGGTTGGATTCTCTGGATTCCAATTTTGCATCAGCGGGTTAACTCGTGGATTTATTTGAATTGTTGTGATGATTGAAATGCAGCAGTTCGAATAACATTGGAGAGATGCTTTCGTGGAAAAGTTGTAAATAATGTTTGTTGATTAGGGGGCGAATTGGAATCGACCGGATTGCTTGAAGTTGTGTTGGCGTGTCGTAGCTGGTCAGAGGGCTACGTAAAAATCTGACCAAAACTTTTATTTGCAGAAGATAACTCTTTCGCAATGGCTGCCTAGAAATAGGCTGCCCCGGCTGATAGGTTTCGCTGGAGAGCCTAGACTGCTGGTCACCAATTCCAGATCGCAATCAGTCATGTTTGACACGCGGATTGTTAAATTAAGTTTCAGACTAGTTTGAGTTTCAGGGTGTCGTTGCCCGGTGGTTCGAACGAAATTTAA
>JAQXDZ010000098.1 GCA_029251085.1 Mariniblastus sp. | reverse complement strand
TGAAGCCGTTGTGATTAGCAGTTGATTCAAGTTCGGGCCACCGAAGGCACAGGCCGTTGGTGCGGTGACTGGGACGATGACACGCTCGGTAATTTTTCCGTTGGAAGGGTCAATTTTTGCTACACAGCCACCACCCCAGAACGCTACCCAAAGGTGATTCTCAGAATCGATTGCCATTCCATCGGGAAATCCAAAACCCTCGGGGGCCTCGAATATAATTTGACGATTCCTGATTTCCCCGGTCATTGGATCGTAGTCAAATCTGTAGATGTGGCGAGTTGGGGAGTCGATGAAATACATGTGACGTGAATCTGAAGACCAGACAATTCCATTGGAGACACCAATTTTGGAGCCCAGCCTTTTAATCACTTCTCCATCAAGTTCCAGCGAATAAAGTGAGCCAGTGAATTGCTCCATATGGTTTTCGGTTCGCATGGTGCCCGCCCAGAATCGGCCCTGCGGGTCGCATTTTCCGTCGTTAAAGCGGTTCTCTGGAAGGTCGGATTCGGGATCGCCGAGAAATTTAAGTTCTTCGGTGGTGGGGTCAAACCGGGCAAATCCATTTTCAAGTGCCAGAGCTAAACCACCTGATTGACAGGTCACTACGGTTCCGGGCATCTGATCGAGTTGCCATGTGCGATTTTGTTGGGAGGCTGAATCGAACAAGTGGAGTTTTTTCTCGATGATATCGATCCACCAGAATGCGTTTTTCTCCGGATCCCAAAGCGGCCCTTCGCCGAGAGTTGATTGAGTTCTAAGAGCTTGCGTCGCATGGATTGTTGGTGTGAACATTTACGCCCAGAATTAGGGGTGTCTTGGATTGGGTAGATTAAGTCTAATGCCACCGATAATTCTGGCATGTTTGGAGACCCACTGCCACCGGGAATTGACCAGGCGGCAATGGAAAAGTTGGATCAGTATTTCAATTTTTTAAAGACCGTTGGAGTAGTTTGCCAGGGCGAGTTAAATTTAAGGAAACGAGCATGGTGTCTGCGATTCGAATGGGATTGTTTCTGTTTCTGGTCGTTTGTGGAAGTGTCAGAACTGATGGTGCAAGCCCTGCAATGTCAAATTGGATGTCGACGGTCGTGACCGATAACGGCCAACTCGCGGTCAAGGGGACACAGTTAGTTAATCAAAAAGGTGAACCGGTAGTCCTGCGCGGGGTCAGCTTTGGGTGGAGTAATTGGTGGAGCCAGTTTTATAACGACGGAGCGGTTGGATGGTTGGTTAATGACTGGCATTGCACTGTAATCCGGGCTTCGATGGGTGTCGGCCCTCAAGGGAGTTATCTTGACCGGCCTGAATGGTCAAAGAAGTTAATTACCACGGTTGTTGACGCGGCAATCAAAAACGACGTCTACGTCATCATTGATTGGCATGATCATAATGCTCACCAGCGCACGGACGAGGCCGTTGCCTTCTTTACTGAGATGGCTAGGCGATACGGAGATTGTCCGAATGTTATCTATGAGATTTATAACGAACCCGTCGAAGTGTCTTGGGATGAGGTGAAAAAATACTCAAACGTCGTTATCAGTGCGATTCGAAAGATTGATCCGGATAACATTATTTTGGTTGGAACGCCGCACTGGGATCAGGATATTCACTTGGCAGCCGATGCGCCGATTCAAAACCAAAGAAATTTGATGTACTCCCTGCACTTTTACGCGGATACACACAGGCAAGATTTGCGGAATCGTGCGGACTACGCCTTGAATAAAGGGTTACCGTTATTCGTATCTGAGTACGGCGGGTGTGCCGCTAGTGGCGACGGTCCTTTAAATTTGCAGGAGTGGGAGAGCTGGGTTCGATGGATGGAAGCGAACAAAATTAGCTCCGTTGTGTGGTCCATCTCGTCTAAGGATGAAACTTGCTCGATGCTTCCGGCAACGGCTGGGAATAATGGAAATTGGCCGCCAGAAACTTTAAAGCCTTCTGGCAAACAGGCAAGAAAATTACTTCGAAAATACAATGTTTCGTCGCCGGAAAAGATCGATGAACCGAAGTCAGTTTTGAAAAATGAAATGCTTAGCAATGGCGATTTTGCCGGCGGCAAAAAGAACTGGACCATCGATCAGGCGGCCGGGGCCAAAGCGGAGGTTGTTGTTAACAAAGAAGGACCCAATGGAGCGTCAGCATTTCGCATGGACGTGGTGGATGTCGGCGAGGAACCCTGGAATCTACAACTCTATCAAGGCAACCTTAAGGTTAAAGAGGATCAGAAATATCGTTTGACGTTTTGGGT
>JAQXDZ010000032.1 GCA_029251085.1 Mariniblastus sp. | reverse complement strand
AACTCTTCCTCCTGCGCTACCCGCCACTCCTCTTCACCCGTTCGCTTATTAACTGCCAATAAAAAATGATCGACGTAATTTCCTCGATATAAAATTACCCGATCGCCAACAATCGCCGGAGAGGTTGCATTTCCTCCAAACGACTTGGTCATTGGCATCTTAATTTCCCACACCAGTTTCCCAGTAACGTCGTAGCAAACCAAGCCATAAGAACCAAAATAAGCAACAACTCGCTCACCATCGGAGGTTGGCGTGCTACTCGCTGGATTAAAGGACGGATGTCCTTTTTCAAATTGTTTCACCTGAATTTCATTTTTCCAGGCCAATTTTCCGCTGGCCTTTTCAAGGCAAGTGACGACCAGTGTTTTTCGCGCCTCGTCGTACGACGTCACGAATAGATAAGGCCCAACAATACATGGTGAGCTATGCCCTGCCCCAACCTCCACTTTCCAACGCTGATTTTGATCGGCAGAAAACTTAATCGGTGGAGACCCACTACCAATCCCGGATGAATTAAGCCCCCGAAACTGCGGCCAATCAGCATGGGATTTATGATGCCGAAAAGAAATGATGCAAACCAGCAAAGCAATGCATCGAACGGCGACTATAAATTTTGACTGTTTTTTAATCATTGACTTTGCATTGCCGGATTGTTCAATTCATACTCTATTTGCGTTACGTTGATAAACGTTGCCGCACTAAACGTTGCCGCACCGAAAATTGCTCTAACCCATGTTGTCCCACATAGTTGCAATCTACTGGCGAGGCAGCCACCTGTAATCATACAGGGGTGCGGCAACCTTTTCCCTCCAGCTCAGTCCACTGAAGCCGCTTCGTAAAGCTCCACACCTTCAAGCTCGAGCCCTGCGGAATCCCAGAGCGTATGACACCATATATCAGTGACTATCAAACCGAGCGGCGAATCCGCAAGCTTGTGTCGAGTCTCCCGCAAGGAAGGATCCAGTTTGAAATCCTCGACATCTAGATCGAGTTCAAACTTTTCGTTGACGTTCACACTTTCGCCCGGCAGGCAAATTTGAAATCGACCTGCAAAATCGCCGTTGGGATGTTGCAACGTCACTCCGACGAACAAGAGTTTCGTCTTTTTAGCAATTCTGCCTTCAACGACCAACTGACTGTCACGACGCAGGGCAACCGGCGGACCGTCGCTGCTGATAACTCTCAAGGAAGTACAATAGATTGTCTTCCCGGTCTCCTTGATCGTATGGGGAATTGATTTAACCGCAGGCCTGCGTCCCTCGCTCGCGTCTCCGGGCCGCCAGTCCCCGTAAACACCTTTCGGTCCAAGGGCAAGGCGATCTTTCCAAAAACTAACCATCTCCGGGGTTGCCTCTAACTCAAACGATTGATCCGCCGCCGCAGTGACTCGATGCTTCGCCGGAACGTCAAGTGACTGACCATCACTTAAACGCTTCACGCGTACCTTCCCTTCGGTCACATTTAAAAAGGTTGAGGCCAGCTCTGACTCAACTTCAAATTCAGTCCCAAGCACTTCAAGTACCGCAGTTCGCGTGTAAACCAGCATCGGCTTACCCGCGGGCTGTGGTTCCACGCTCGCCGAAAAACCACCCGCGATCAAATGGAGTTCCTTCTGCCCCTGATCAGAAAATATCAATCTCGATTGCCCCGCGATCACCACGCGTGACCCATCTTCAAACTCTAGCTCAAACCATGATTCTGGCGATTGCCCTTCAATTGTCCCACCCGGCAATTCAGCCCCAACCGCCAACTCGCTCGTAACGAGACCGCCATTTCCAGTCCACTGCAATGGGCCACTCAAGCCTGTAATTTTGGCGACTCGCTGCTCCTGGCTCTCGCCATAATCCTGCGACTGAAGAGCCCACTGCATCGCTAATCCGCTTAAAATTAAGGCTGCTATTGCCAGCAACACTCCGCCAGGCGAACGGGCGAACACCTGTCGACGTCCTGACCGATGATTGTGCCGCGGAGTTTCGCTAACACCGTTTCGTAAAATATCAGCCAATTCCACATTGAAAAGACTATCAGCAACCATGCGCCGCCGCGCTTCAGGATGAAGACTGAGAAGCTCGATCAATTCTTCCATTTCCGCTTCACAAAGTTCATCGTCCAGTTGAAGCGAAACCAGGTAATCCAGCCGCTGCTGTTCCGAGACTTCCAATTTGGATTTATCATTCATTCGACATTTCTCACATTAAGTTCAACACAATCTCGCAATTGCTTTTTGTGACGATAGAGTGACTTTCGAACTGCTTCCAAACTCATTCCAACCTTTTTTCCGATCTGCTCATAACTCAAACTCTCGGTAAACCTGCTCTGCAAAACCAAACGCCCCCGCTTGGTTAAATTACCAAGACACTTTACCAATGCCTTTTGCTTCCGAGCATCCTGACTTGCAAAGTCTGCCGAGAAATACTCATCGAACGCCTGGTCAATAGAATCTTCTAATAGCCTCGCCACGAGCGTTCTGTCCTTTTTCTGTTTTTGTCTGATCCTCAGCACTTCCAGGCGGACAATGGAACGGCACCAAGCAATGATTGATGTACCTTCAGTAAACTGGTCGTACTTTCTCACAACAGTCAACATGGCGTCCTGCACCGCGTCATCAGCAGTCGAATAATCCCCTAGCAAAGCATAGGCATACGCTATCAACTGGACGCGGCACTCAAATGCCTGTTTGACAATCCGCTCTCGTTTTTCTTCTTCGTTGGAGTTCATTAGTAATAACCAATTTGTCGACGGTTTCGTGGACAAGCTAATCTTTTATTTTCCAGACTCGCTCCGCAAGCTCTTACTCTATTCGTGCCTGAGTGCTTCAATTGGATCCATCGCAGCAGCTTTCATCGCGGGATATAACCCAAATACCACACCGGCACCGACTGAAATCGACAGAGACAATCCAATCGACCAAGGCGCAATTCTCGGCTCCAACGTCGAGACGATTGGCGGAAGCGTATCCGGAGATGCGATGGACATTCCCCAGATAAACAATTGAAACAAGGGGCCGCACATCAGCCCAAACACCACGCCCAACAATCCGCCAGCTCCTGTAAGCACCAGCGTCTCTGCAAGAAATTGTTGAACAATATCAAATTGTTTGGCACCGAGAGCCCTCCGAATTCCAATTTCACGTGTCCTCTCGGTGACCGTCGCCAGCATGATGTTCATGATTCCAATCCCCCCCACCAAGAGGGAGATTCCAGCAATCACCACGAGCAACACATTGAACATCGCCTTAGTTCGTTCCGCCTGTTCTAGCAACTCTTTGGGAACAACCACCGAATAGTCTTTGGTCTTGTGAAACTTTTTAAGATCCGAATTGATAATTGCGGCAGTCCCATCGACGTCATCCAAGTCGGCTACTCTAACCGTGATTTGATTCAATTGAACAATCTCTCCTTCGAAAGGAAACGAACCTCCGCTGGAAGTCCGCCGCATTACCCAATCACCGATTCGCATTCGAAATGTTTCTAAAGGAATATAGGCATCAAGGTTATAGTCTCGCGCATCGAGACTGCCACCAATCGCTGCAGAGGCAGCTCGCTGTCGCGTCTGACCAATGACTGTATAAAACTCAGATCCAACCCAAATTGTTTTTCCAATTGGGTTCTCGTGGAGAAATAATCGCTTCGCCGTTTCGTCAGCCAAAACAATAAACTTTTGCCCATCATCACGTGGAGTGATCCATCTGCCTCTGGCAATATCTAATCGGTTCATGTCCAGATGCTCTTGGCCGCACCCGACCAGCTTGGCTTCCACCCCTCGATTTTTATACCGCAACTCAAAGCGCGTTTCGCGCATTGCGATAACCTCCTCCACGCCCGGAACCGTTGAAACAATCCGTTCAAAGTCCTTTCTCAACAGGCCATATTTTTTTACCCGGCTATTCGCTGAGTCATCCGTTGCTCCTGGATCTACCGTGCGAATAATGATATTTCTCGCACCGAGTTCGAGAATTTGCTGTTGAGCTTGGTAGCTCACACCCTCCCCCATTGCCACCAACCAAATTACCGTGGTCGTCCCAATGAAAATACCGAGCGCCGCCAAGCTGGCTCGCATTTTTTGAAGCAACAGACTTTTGATACCAAGTTTCAATGGCCGGCCAAAACTAAAATTAATCATGGCCTAAACCAATGGATCAGTTCGCACCTCTCCCTTGGTCCCTCCATCTGCAATTTGTGGTTACTCATCGGATGGGGACTCCTCCTGAGCAGCGGCAGGGACACCATTTCCAAGTACTTCGTCGATTGACTTCATTGCCTCAAGCTGAGCTTCACGTATAAAGGCAACCGGATCCAACACCACCTCCTCACCAAGATCGACTCCGCGATTGATGACAACATAGACCTCATTTCCCTCGGCAACTTCAACGATTCGCCGCTCTATTTTCCCCGAGCGATTTCTTACCCAACAAAGCGAATCCTGAGTGGTCTCTAAAACAGCTGAAACCGGCAATTTCAAAACGTCTTTGTATTCCGAAAGCACTATTTCGACCTCCGCACTCATGCCAGGTTTTAGCCCAGTTGTTCCTTCAGGTAGTTTTATGATCGCATCGTATTTGACCATGTTACCCGTCCACCAACCGGCCGGCCGCGCAACCGAAGCGATCGAAACCACTTCGCCTTGGATTACACTGTCGGGAATCGAAACTTTTGCCACCATCCCAAGCTTAACCCGGTCCACGATCGATTCATGAATCCCAACATTTACTTGCATCTTTTGTAGTTCCGGCATCAACAGTAACACTTGATCTTTGTGCACGGTTGCGCCCTCGGTGATGTCAGGCGATGCCTTCCAAGCTGCCGCAGATGGGAAAATTACCATCCCGGATTTTTCTGATTTGATCACGCACAGCTCATATTCCGACTTGGCTAAGTCCCGCCGCTTGGCATCTAAAACAGCTCTCTCTTGATTGGCAGCATCATCGGCCTCAGCCGCTTTTAAATTACCTTCAAGCGTCTTCAACTCCATTGCTCTTGTATATTTTTTTAAAACTTCGATTTCATCTTTTTTCCCTTTCACCTCCAACTCGGCCTGAGCTAACTTCACCTCGATCTCTCTCACTTTTAACGGATTTAAATATCCCTTGCTTTGTAATTTTCTTGCGTGGTCACAATCACTCTTACCTGTTACCACATTAGCCTCCGCAGAAGCTAAACTCATTTCCAATCTCATGAGCTGTGATACGTAACGCCCCTTTATATATTCATCGATGGCCAATTTCGATCGTTCGACTAGCGCCTTCGACCGTTCGGCCCCCGACTGCGACCAGAACGCGTATTTCGACCGTTCGTTAATTGCATCTTCAATCGCAAGGGTATCGAGCTGAACTAAAACATCTCCCTCTTCAACATGCGTGCCATTTTCAATTACCCAATTAACAGTGTTTTTTCCACGAACACGACATTTGACTTCCGTATTCTCAGAACTTTCCAGACCCCCTTGCTCGACTACCGTGACGCTCAAATCACCACGAGCAACCGTGTGAGTTGGTAACTTTTCCGCCTCTACGAGTATCCCTGCATTCGCTGAATGGTCGATCTGATACATCGAGTAACTCGCAATCGCAACAATTGCCATCACAAGTAAAAGCAAACGAATGACCCAAGA
Source organism: Mariniblastus sp. (assembly GCA_029251085.1). GTDB lineage: Bacteria > Planctomycetota > Planctomycetia > Pirellulales > Pirellulaceae > Mariniblastus. The sequence goes on along the minus strand of JAQXDZ010000032.1, from coordinate 188,627 downwards.
TTTAAAAATCACCCTGTTGTCCCCCAACGCCCAAAGGCTTCTTTTCATCGACCGCCTTATTCTTAAGATCTTCCACAGCGCGATCGACTGGCTCAAATGCTCGAAATGCCTCAAGCTGCGCGTCTTCCAAAAACCCCAGAGGATTTAACAACACCTCATCACCCTGAATAAGGCCGGACTTGACGATAATAAAAACATCGTCGCTGTCACCCAGAGTCAGGACGCGTTGCTCAATTTCCCCCGCACTGTTCTTTACCCAGCAAAGTGAAAATTGATCAGTTTCAACCACCGCCGAAACCGGGGCCAGCAACACGTTTTTATACTCAGAAAGAACAACTTCAATTTCCGCACTCATCCCGGGCTTTAAGTCTTTCGAAGCCGGGACGCTGATGACCGTGTCGTATTTCACCATATTGCCAGTCCACCATCCCGCTGGCTTTGCCACTGAAGCGATAGAGACGACCTCCCCTTCGATAGAAAAATCTGGAAGTGTCACAATGGCCGTTTGACCTTTTTTTACGCGATCAACAAGTGCTTCGTGGATTCCAACTTTGACTTGCATTTGAGTCAAATCGGGCATCAACAAAAGCACCTGATCCTTTCGAACCGTCGCGCCCTCGGCAATATCCGGTTGCTCTTTCCACGCCTCGGCAGAGGGAAGAATCACCAACCCTCCACGCTCTGCCCGAATGACACAATATTCTAACTCTTCAATCGCGCGGTCTCGGCGGCCTTCGTCCATCGCCAAACCTGCAAGATCCGCTTGAAGCTTCGCTTTGCTGGCTTTTAAATTTCCCAGCAGCGTCACCTCTTTCATCTTTTTGGTGTAGTTATTTAGAACTTCGATCGCCGTCTGACAAACTTTTAATTTAAGTCCTGCCCGCTCTAAAGCAAAACGCTTGCTATCGACATCGTATTTATTTACGTAACCACGACGGAACATCGCCTCCGAACGCTGCATCGCGGTCTGTGCGGCTTCATAATCCGACTCCGCTAATTCCAAGTCCTTGCTTAACGAATTCGATTCCGTCAAATAATTCCCCTTAAGGTACGCATCGATCGCAATTTCTGCGTTGGCAACATCAGCCTTCGTTCGCTCAAGATCCGCCTTAGCTGAGTGTGCGTCGGTCGTCGCTTTTCCAATTGCATCTTCTAACCGCTTCGTATCGAGCCTGACTAATTCGTCTCCTCGCTCGACGATCGTCCCGCCTTTAACGACTTGAATCACGGTACTATAGCCACGTACCTGACACTTGATTTCGGTGTTATTGGAACTTTCAACCGTCCCCTGCTCCATCACGGAAACGACGAGGTCACCCAGTTGGACTCGATGAGTCAACACGCCCTCCTGCACTGAGGTACCGACCGGAAGTGCGGACCCTTGCGCAATCAACAAGCACGCTGATACAGCGACACCTAATAAAATCAGCAACCACCACCTTGCTCGCTTACCGCGAGATGGTGAGATGGTATCCGAGACTGACTTTTCTCCTGGACTCATGATTTCGACATGCTCACTTTCGAGTCTTTGATTGAAACCTAATTTTTTGACTAAAAACAAACGGTGTCTGCCTGCAATTGCGATTCATCAAAATTTGCTTTTTCAAAGAAGCCATCGTTAACATAGACACATTGCCGCCTGTTTAAACCAATTATAAATCGGTTTGATGGACATTTAATTTTGTTTTTCGCAAGATCCCACCTATTTCAAAGAGCCGCGCGATATGAAATCCAGCGTTCCACCAAGTGCCAGCCACTCTCGAAGACCTGTGACCTGTGGTCGCCTGAAACAAATTGAATTTCTTGAATCTACGACATGTGACGAATATTCTGTTTTTCAGCCATTAAGATCGACTCGCCAACACCCTTTGTCACTCGGAACTAGTCCTATCTGCACCCTTGCTTTTCTCTGTTTTGCATTCTTGGTTTCGGGAAGTGTCTCCCTCGCAAATGATCAGGTTCCACTCAGAATTCATCTCAAAACCAGCGAAAGAGACGGGACGATCGCTGTTAAATCAAATATCAATTTCCAAGCGGAGATTAAAAACGAAACCCAAGAGTCTATCGCAGGCAAGCTTCAGTGGTCGCTTTGCGATGCCCAACAAAATTTATTACTCAAATTCGATCAACCCAAAACTCTCAAGGTACCCGCAGACTCGACTGTCACTGTCTCGCATAAGTTTCAAACACCTGCCGCTGGATTCTATTACGCCAAAATCACTTTGGACTCTGGCCAACAAAAGTACTCCCAACTTTTCCGATTCGGCAGTGCACCCGAGGCAATCAAAAGCGAGCGAGTCCCCGAACAAGATTTTGAGAAATTCTGGAGCCAAACCCGGGAGCGACTAGAAAAAATTGAACCACACTACCGCGTGACCAAACAAATCGAATCGAAGAATCGAAAACTGACACTCTTCGAAGTTGAATTTCACAGTTTCGGAAATGTTCGCGTAAGTGGCTGGCTTGAAATCCCCAAGACACCAGGCCCGCACCCCTGTGTTCTGCGGCTACCTGGTTACGGACAGAACATGAAGCCTCTCAATAAATTTGATGATCTTGCCGTTTTTTCATTCAACATTCGGGGGCACGGAAACAGCCAAAAAGACATTTCAGGAAAACCAAATAACTTCTGGATTCGCGGACTCGAAGACAAAAATGATTATTTTTATCGCGGCGCCTACATGGATTGCGTTCGCGCAATGCAGTTCTTAAAAAACCATCCCAAAATTGATCCTCAGAAAATCGCGGTGTGGGGAGGAAGCCAGGGAGGGGGTTTAGCACTTGCAACTGCAGCATTCGATTCTGCTGTGGCCTACTGTGTCGCGGACATTCCCTTTTTAGTGGACTGGGATAATTACTTTCAACTGACCAGCTGGCCAGAAATGGACCAATGGATCGAATCCAAAGATGATCAAGACTGGAGTTCTGTCTTAAAAACAATGAGCTATTTTGATGTGATGTTTTTGGCACCTAAAATCGAATGCCCTGTACTCAGCGGCATTGGACTCCAGGATAACGTCTGCCCACCAACGACTATTTTCTGCATGTTGAATCGAATCAAATCATCGAAAAAACATGTGATCTATCCGGAGCGAAAACACGCGACGGGTCGCCAACATCCCAATCTTGTCTGGCGCACCCTGCGCGATCATTTCCAGTTGAACGACTGAATCTCCAGAACTGAATTGTTTGTTTTATCACTGTAGAGCGACAGAAATCCTGCATTTCTGCCATCCTCTGGATCGCTTTGATCTTTATTCCAATTCAGACGATAATTCATCGTCGCCAACGCTAGTTCTTAATACAAACTATCCATTTCGAAATTAAAATGCCCACCCGAATAAATTCCACGCTGTTATATCTACTGAATGCAAGTCTGGTTGCTTTAGTCGCACTCACAGCCGCCGATGCCAATGCCGACGAACAAGTCCTCAAGCCCAATCAATCCAAGACAGCAATTTTTGATGGCGAAACATTGAATGGCTGGCAAGCCGTTCCGGCTGATTGTGCCTCTGACTGGCAAGTTAAAAACGGGATGATTGTCGGAACCGGCACTCAAAAACGACTTTCCTACCTGACATGGAACAATCAGAAGCTAACGAATTTTGACTTGTCACTGAGCTACCGGTTGCATGGAAAAGGAAATACAGGAATCGAGGTTCGCTCGCAGGCCGATCCCTCCGGTAAGCGTCCGCTTATTGGTTACCACGCCGATTTAGGGCACCCTGGAATTGGCAAACACATTCTCGGTGCGTGGGATTTTCATTTCACCAATCGCAAAGAACATCGTTGCGACCGCGGCACCAATCTCGTTATTAATTTGAGCGACGAGGCAACCCGCACAAAACTTGTTTCTCCGATCGAGCAAAAGGGTATTCTGCACGATCAATGGAACCAGGTACGTATTGTGGCCCGAAAAAATCATTTTAAGTTTTTTATCAACGGCCAACTCTCCTCTGAATTCACAGACAATTACACCAACGGGCAATTTAGTCAGGGTGGGATTGGGTTACAGGTTCATGACCCCGGGATGAAAGTCGAATTCAAAGATATTTACCTAACCGAAGTTTCGAGTCCTGTCCCTGACAAGTCACCCAATGTTTTATTGATTGCGATCGACGATCTTAATGATTGGGTTGGCTGCCTGGGCGGTCACCCACAAGCAAGCTCACCCAACATCGACCGCCTCGCTAAACGTGGAACGCTGTTCACCAATGCTCACTGCCAAGCTCCAATCTGCAATCCGTCCCGAACTAGCATCATGTACGGTTTAAGACCCTCGACCAGCGGCGTTTATATGAATGCCCCCAAGCCATGGACAGTCACCGGTTTAAAAGAAAACGTAACACTCTCTCGTCATTTTGCTGCAAACGGATACAAAACCTATACGACAGGAAAAATCTATCATACTTCGGGACTCCCGGATGGCGATTTTGACGTAGTCGGCCCGCGGCCGGGACAGCGACTCAAAATTGACCAACGCCTGGTGACTCCAAAAAAAGAGGGAGCTAATGGCCTTTGGGATTTCGGGGCGCAGTCATATGACGAAAAATTATTCCAGGATCATCAAACTGCGAGCTGGGCGATCGATCAAATCCAAGCCCATGAAACCACCAGACGCACTAGTGCAAACCCCCAAACTGCTAAACCATTTTTTATGGCAATTGGTTTCTATCGACCTCATGTCCCCTTCTACTCACCCAAACGAATTTTCGATCAAATCCCACTCGATGAAATCGAACTGCCTCTGGTAAATCCGAACGACCGTGATGACTTGCCCGCGATCGCCAGTGAATTGATGGTCGCCCCAGCTGCGCCTGACCATGCTTGGTTTGTAAAGTCATCCAATTGGCGTCGGGCAGTGCAATCTTACCTGTCTTGCATCCGCTTCACCGACGAACAGGTCGGCCGGTTACTCGACACGGTTTACCAAAGTCCATTAGCTGACAATACGATTGTAATCCTGTATTCTGACCACGGTTTTTTCCTCGGTGAAAAAGAGCGATGGGCTAAGCAATCACTGTGGGAACGAGCAACTCGCGTTCCTTTTATCATTGTCCAGCCGGGAGGTAAGCAAGGCCAAGTCTGCTCGCAACCTGCTGAGTTGCTCTCAATTTACCCCACGCTTATCGATCTTTGTGGATTGTCTCCTCGCGACGAACTTGAGGGCAACAGCCTCATTCCTTTACTGAACGATCCCAAGGCAACTTGGCATCACCCCGCGCTGACGACACATGGAAAAGACAATCACAGCGTCCGCACAGACACGCATCGTTACATTCGCTATCGCGACGGATCTGAAGAATTATACGACCTTCGGAGTGATCCCAACGAATGGACTAATATTGCCAATCAACCGGAAATGGAAACGTTAAAATCCAAACTGAAAAAACAAATCCCAGTCAAAAATGCCGACCCTGCAATTGGGCCTCAGCGACAAAAGAAAAACAGTGCAAAACAAAGGTCCGGTTTGCAATAATTCCGGCTACTCAAGCAATGCACTACCTTCTAAATCTTAAATTTTTCAGGAACCTACTCCAACTACCGATGGATAGCAGTAAACTCAGAGACATCCATTCACTGTAAATGATGACTAAATCGCCAATGCATTATTTAATTTCTAAACTTAGCCTAGGCTTCGCGTTGATAGTTTTTTCAACGCTGACCTGGCCGTCTAGCCATGCTGCCGCCCAGTCGGCTAGCAGCAGATCGAATGCGAGTGCTCAGCAACCCAACCGAACCCTCCAACAAATTGTAAAAATCATTGTCAATCGAGAGACAAATCAAATCACGTTGATTGGAAACCCAGCAGACATAGCGATCGTTAAGCAAACGATTGACGCCATCAATCGAGTCAACCGTCAACCTCCCGCGACAATCGTTGGCAAGAAAGTTGTTTTGTATCGTCAATTGTCCGAAAGCGTGGCAACCGCGATACGAAATGCACAACCTATATTAACGAGCCGGCAGGGAAAATTAACAATCACAGCGCTGCACACTCCCGAAGCTATTTTTTTATCGGGACCGCCAGCCCTGGTCGAACGAGCTGAAAAATTTATCGAAACCCTCGATCGCTAAGCAGACCGAGACTGACCATTACTCAGACAGCCCAGTTCCCATCAGCCATTCTGGGGAAGACTCCGCCACGATTCCCGTGGCGAAGAATGTAAAACCAATTCAACAGATTGAGCTTACTTCGCGTTCTTATTGAGTGGCTCAGGAACAACGAGTGCTTGGGGGAAATCAGCGGCGCGATCTCCGCCACGTGTTTCCAATCGTTTGTTTTGTGAGCTGCCCCTTGGTTGATTCATTGGAATATCCATTCCGCCTAAATCCGCCATCATTTTGTAAAGCCGATTTTCCATCGCTTTGGCTTCCTTACCAACACTTGGATTACGAATTAGATTATTTTGCTCCATTGGATCTGCTTGAAGATCAAAAAACTCGTCAGTATCCCACAGTCCGTAATACGTTGTGTATTTATACTTATCACTCCGCAATGAAAAGACTGTCGGCGATTGCGGAAAGTTTTTCTCCCAATAGTAGGCATATAGGAAATACTCTCGCCAAGGCACGGACTTTCCCTGAGCCAGTTGAATAAAACTATCTCCATCCATGTGAACTGGCTTTTCAAGTCCCATCGCTTCCATAACCGTCGGAGCGATATCGATATTGGCCACCATTTTATCGACCACCGTTTCGCCTTTAAAAAGATCCGGGCATTGCATCAGCATGGGCACTCGGATGGATGTCTCATACGCGACACGCTTATCAATCAAGCCGTGCTCACCAAACATAAATCCATTGTCACCCATATAGATAACGAGCGTTTCATCATGAATTCCCATCTTCTTAAGTTGTTCCATCACCGCGCCGACACTGTCATCGACCGAGCACAATGACTCGCAATACCGTTTGTAATATTGTTCAACATTTAGATCACTGTGATAAGGGAAGTCGACCCCGTGCCAACTGTTACGCTGGTCGAGCAACCATCGAGGTAGGTTCCTTTGATTATCTTCCAGCTTTTGTTCGCTCGCCGGTCGGGCAAATGGCTTGTCCGCAAACTTCTGATCGTATTTCTTTTCTGGCGTGAAATTGGCGTGGACGGCTTTATGAGAAAGATACAAAAAGAATGGCTTCTCACTGTCTTTCTGGTCTTCCAAAAAATCAAGCGCATAATCAGTCAGTTCAGTCGTGATGTATCCCTTTTGCTTGACCCTTTCCCCGTTAACGTTCAATGTGTAGTTCGGCCCCGGTGCCAGGTAATGACCTTGCCCTTTGAAACTGACCCAATAATCAAATCCTGGCCGTGGCCGATCGTGGTGCCCACCCATATGCCACTTACCAATAAAGCCGGTTGAGTAACCAGCTTTTTGTAGGTACTGGGGGAAAAACAAGGTTCCCTCTGGCACCATTCGGTTGTTATCAATGACTCGGTGGCGAAACGTATAGAGCCCCGTCAAGATCGAAGCTCGACTTGGCGAGCAAAGCGATGTCGTAACCAGAGCATTCTCGAAATGAACACCATTGGCAGCCATCGCATCCATGTGAGGCGTTTCCGCGAACTGGTGTCCAAGAAAACTCATCGCATCATAACGATGATCATCACTCAAAATGAAAACAACATTCCGAGGTTTCTTGTTTTTAATTTTGACCGGCACAACATCCGAGGGGACGGGTTGAACTGCATCATCAGTGGCTTGCAAACTGAAGTTAGGCAGAAACAGCATTACCAAACTACAGGTCAAAAAGAATCTAATCACAGCAATTTATCCTTAGAATTTAACACAGCGAACTATGTCCCAATCATACACAGGAACCCTCATGCAACGCCACTGGCTCTCGCTAAAACCAAATTTTATTCAGATTCTATCCTATATTTTTGCATCAAAGATTCAGTAACCTGGTCTAACTTTTTCTGACCCAGTGCTCTGTCGTACACGACAATTTCGGAAATTTGTCCTTTAAAAAAGAAACGGTCCCGACGATGCCCGCACCCAATCACTTGAGATGAATTCACCGCCAGACTCCCAAGCGGATCTCCAGACGCAACAACTTCACCATTAACAGACAACTCGAAAACATCTTGCTCAACACTATAGCGCACCGCACAAACCTGAGGCTGGCGAGTTGAAACAGGCCTTACATTGTTAAGGGCCTCCATCTGAAAGGGGGGCACGTTCTTGTTTTGCCAAGATAAGGTATAGGTGCCCGCCTCACTTTTTTCGCGACGCACTAAAACAAACTTGGTTTGCCCGCCCAAAACTAAAAGGTGGCCGTAGCCACTCTCTTCCACCGGATCAAATTGGCAAACAACCAACGCTGTCGCACCGGCTTTCAAGCGAAGAGGGGTGGTTGCTAAGAATTCCTTACTCTCGAATCCACCGAATTGAACGGCAGGAAAACCGCTGAGCCCGCTCTCAGACCACCCGGGGCGACGGCTTGCATTGACCTGCCAAGCTGACGATTCTAAAGACTGATCTTTGCGAGTCGATGAGCTTGGAGCGAGATTTTCCCACGATATCACCCGGCCCTTGGCATCTTTTTGAATCCCCTGCCCCGCTTCAAACCACATCGTCAAATGTTCTTTATCAACCAATTCAGTGATCTCGCTCCGAGTCTCATTCCTCTGGGCGTCAACGATTGAGGTCCGGATAAACTGGCTTGGATCGGCATCAATCACCTCTGCCGGAATTTCACCTTCCCTCTTCATTCGCATCCCCATCGCATCTGTTAAACGCTGGCTACCAGAATTTGGATCGGACGCCTGACCTTTAGGTTGACTCGTTACTAACTCAACCTCTCCTTTGAAAACATGTGTTTCGGTATCGCCGTTGGAATCGACGCTCACCCCAAACTCAGTCCCATGATCAATTAGCCGGCTACTCGGGGTTAGTATCTCAAACCCAAGAGCGGTATCTGGAACCACCGCCGTCAATTTTCCTGACTGAAGAAAGCCGCTATTATCAGATAAAAATTCGAGATTAGCTGGCCCCTCCAACGTGACTCTGGCACCTTTTCGAAACTCAACAACCACCACACCTTCCAGCAAGGTAATGGACTGCCCGGACTTAAAAGAAGAACTAGCAGTACTCCACTTTTCATTTTCTAAAACACAGTCAATTCTTTGGACAACTTCAGCAACACCGTTCTTTTCGGCAGTCAACGGAACAGCCTCTACCTCTCGAACCTGGACGATCTCCGGCTCACTCCAGGATCGTGTGAAGTAAAATGCAAGTGTCGTCAAAACAACGGCACTCGCTGCAATCGACATATATGTCAGCAAACGCCCACGCAATGACGAGCCAGCCTCTCCTTCGACTCCTTTGAACGAATTCCAATTCACCTCCGGGCGATCGACAACCTCATTTCCCGCTGACTCTGCAATCTCTGAAACCGATTGGTCGAGAGACAGCATCTGGGAATAAAAAACTCTCGCGTCTTCGTTTGCTTCCAGCACATCCTGGAGACGATTAAATTCACTTGGCGAAATTGCTCCGTCGATCGCGCGAAAAATTAATTTTTCAATCTCTTCGTTCATTTAAGATTCCTCTGCCAGCCGACGTTCCACACAATTTAGCAATTGCTTTCGCAGCCCGTTCATTTTGCTATACAAGCGACGTGATTTTTCACCGCTCTCCCTCGCAATTCGCTTTACTGAATCGCCCGGTCGGTACACACTCAACAAAAGCCGCCGCGATTCCACAGCAAGCTGACTCAAACATTGTTCGACAGCCATCCGCTCCAAATCGCGATTTTCAATTCGCTCAAATGCAGCCTCAGCTAATTGCTCAAGAACATGTTCTCTGAATACGAGTCGGTCACGCGCCCAGTCTCGTTGGCAACTCATAACCTTAAACCTCGCGATAACGCAGGCCCAACGTATAAATTCATCACTTCCTTGAGCTTGATCCGGGTGCCCTGAATCACTTGATTCAAAATCAGAAAATTTACGCCAACACTCCAGCGCCGTTTCTTGAACCACATCATCAACCCCTTGGCTCGATGGTAGTAGCGAACGAATAAAGCGTCGAATCGCCTGATCATTTCGGGCAAGCAGCCCGACGAATCGATGATAGCGGTCATCCTGTGAATTTGTTTTGTCCAATATTGCTGCCCTCTGTAACGTTATTCCACAGGCGGTTCGATTTACCACAAATTACGATTCTTTTTAAACATAAAATTTAGTTGCTAAATCCAATCCCAAACGAATTTCCTGTGCTCCCCTAAACCCGAAGATTTCACCTGACGAATCCAATATAAATATAGATGTGGACAACCGAGGGAGCGTTATTCAAAATTCAATTTTTCCAATAACCCATAAATATTTGGTAAACTTTTAGATTCGACCGTAAATCCAATCGCCTGTGGAATAACCTTTCGAGGCGACGGCTTTTCCGCACGACTGGGGTGTCAGTCAACAGGAAATGATGACTCCCTTCCTTTTTGTAAACCTACTTAACACGGCGGGTACCCTCACGCAATTCACACAGTGAGTGCACCCGCAGGTCTCATCATCATGAAAACTAAATTTCTGCTTCTGTGCTTGGCTTTGACTTGTCATCCGCTCACCGATGCTCTGGCGGTTCAGCAACCTAATGTGATTTTGATCATCTGCGATGACCTCAACGATTACGTTGAAGGCTTTGGTGGACACCCCCAAACTCAAACTCCTAACATCGCCCGCTTAAGTAAGACCGGGGTTACCTTCACTCAGGCTCATTGCAACATTCCCATTTGTGGCCCCTCCCGGGCGAGTCTATTTACTGGAATCTACCCACATCATTCCAGCTGCTTTGGATTCACAAAATGGAATGAGTACGAAGTTCTAAAAAATTCTCGGACATTAATGGATCACTTTCGAGCCAATGGATATCTCACGCTCGGGACTGGAAAACTAATGCACCACTTGGTTCCCAAAGAATGGAATCAATATGGTAACCCTGCCGATTATGGTCCATTCGCCCTGACCGGCAGTGATCGCGTAGCACATCCTGATGTCCCGGCACCCTATCGTGAAATTGGGACTGTCGACGGTTCGTTTGGCCCTCTCGTCGACATTTCCGGTCGGACGAATAAAGACGGAGTGCCATTTTCATGGCTTACCGGCGGCTGGGGAAAAACGCGGCCGCTCAACATTACGACACAAGAAAATCGTGATCAAACTGCAGACGAACTCAATGCTCAATGGGCTGTCGATCGCCTAAAAGAATTCGCTGACAAGCCTGGAGACCAGCCTTTCTTCATGGGCGTAGGTTTTATTCGACCCCACACTCCGCTCGTCGTTCCCAAACGTTTCTTCGACCAATTTCCACTCGATACGATTGAGTTACCGGAAATAAAAAAAGGAGATGTCGACGATACATTCGCCCTTTCCATTCGCGGAAACGTAGCTTCAAAAGAACCAAATTCAACACGCACCATGGACATGGGGAGCCGCTTGTACAAGGACCTTGTCGCGTCCTATGAAACCCGTGAAGAAGCGCTCAAACGATTTATCCAAGCCTATCTCGCCAGCGTTGCGTCGGTAGACGATCTGATCGGGAATATTATGGATGTCGTCGAACAAACTTCTCTTGCAGATAACACGATCGTCATCGTAACCAGTGACCACGGGTGGGGCATGGGCGAGAAAGATTATCTCTACAAGAACTCACTGTGGCAGGAAAGCACGCGAATTCCACTCGTTATTCGCGCTCCGGGGGTCTCACTGCCGGGAAGTGTCTCAGCGCATCCTGTTTCACTGATTGATATTTATCCAACTTTAGTGGACCTGTGTGGCCTCAACGGTGAAACGATGAAAAACACGAAAGGCCGACCACTCGATGGATTCAGCCTTAAACCAATTTTAGAAAACGCCAAAACGAAAAGCTGGGAAGGCCCTGAATCAGTACTTACCGCACTCTACAAATGGCGTACCAAGTACAACCCAGCCAAAGAAAACTATTCCCTCCGGTCAAACGACTACCGCTACATCCGCTATGAAAACGGGAAAGAGGAACTTTATCAAACCATCTCGGACCCACATGAGTGGAACAATCTAGTAACCGACCCTAGCCACGCCGGCCCGTTAGCAGCTCTTCGAGGTGAGTTGATCAAACGCATTCCTACAGAAAAAGATTCGATTCCCAAGCAACCTGTTTTTAAACCCAAGAAGCCAATCCAATCCAATCCTCCGGTTAACGGAAAACCGGCAGCTGATAAAAAAACGGCTGAATATTGGAAAGCTGAATATTTTAAAAAGCATCCGGAGGCGGATACGAATGGAGACGGAGTCCTGTCCTGGCCCGAACGAAAAGCTCATAAATCAGACGCAGATTCCAAACCTGCACTCGATGTTCAGCGTCCCAAAACAACGAACAAGCAATTAGATTCTGCACAACAAGAAAAACAAATGCCGGACCTGCAATGGAAGAATAAGTTCTTCAAGCAACATCCCGAAGCTGACACCAATCAAGACGGAGATTTAAGCTGGCCTGAATACAAAAGTTTCAAAGCCAAGCTGGATGAAAAATAACGACCCGTGACCAACCGGCTCACAAGCATTGAAAATAGTCGGTAGACCAACCTTAATTTTGATGGCTTGCATGTCTAAAAAGACTTGCGCCCACTACTTACTTTCCATCATGGATTCCAATGAGACCTCTGCAATTTTTGATCGTCGCACTCTTATCGGCCAATTTGTTATTGGCCACCCCAACAGATGTGAATGCTCAAAACCAAACGCAAACGCCGCCGAACTTAATTGTTGTCATGACCGACGACCTTGGCTACGCCGACGTGGGCTTTAACGGTTGCGTTGATATCCCCACGCCCCACATCGACTCGATCGCAAACTCCGGCGTAAAATTTACCAACGCATACGTTTCTTACTCAGTTTGCGGACCCAGTCGTGCCGGTTTCATCACCGGTCGATATTCACAACGATTTGGATTTGAGCGTAACCCGCAGTATTTGCCGAGCGACCCCAACATGGGACTTCCGTTGGGCGAAACCACCATTGCCGAAGCCCTTGGCAAAACCGGTTATCGGTGCGGAGTCGTTGGCAAGTGGCACCTGGGTGCCCATCAAAACCACCATCCACTGAACCGTGGGTTTCACGAATTTTACGGGCACCTCGGTGGCGGCCATCGTTACCTTCCAAAAGATCTTACCTTTGAGGATAGTGCGGCAGCGAGTAATGAGTATGAAAGTTACCGCACGTTAATATTAAATGATCGCACGCCTGTCAAAACTACCAAGTATTTAACGGATGAATTTTCAGACGCCGGCGTCCGGTTTATAGAAAAAAATAAACAGCAGCCGTTCTTCTTATTTCTGTCGTACAACGCGCCACACTTACCTCTTCAAGCAACACCAAAATATTTGAACCGATTCAACAACATCAAGAATCCCAAACGTAAAACTTATGCCGCCATGGTCAGCGCGGTAGACGATGGAGTTGGTCAACTGCTCGCGACTTTAAAAAAACATAATTTGGAACAAAACACGCTCATCTTTTTTCTTTCCGACAATGGTGGGCCAACGACAAAAAACGCTTCTCAAAACAATCCGCTTCGCGGCAAAAAAGGTGACGTATGGGAAGGTGGTTTTCACGTCCCCTTTGCCGCCCGCTGGCCTGCCAAGTTGCCCAAAGGTAGCGTTTACGATGCCCCCGTCAGTTCGCTTGATATTTTTGCCACCATCGCGTCGCTAAGTGGTGCCAAGATAGATGAGCAGCGACCACTCGACGGAGTCAATCTTGTACCCTACGTCCGTGGGGAAATTAAAACTCCACCTCATCAGGCTATTTACCTCCGTAAGTTCGATCAGCAACGCTATGCCATACGAAGTGGTGACTACAAGCAAGTCATCCCGTTCGAAGGTGGAAAATCGCAACTCTACAATTTAAGAAACGATATTGGCGAAACGAAGAATCTCGCTATCCAGGAGCCGGATACTTTAGCAAAGCTGGAAGCATTGCGAAAAACATGGTCGGCGGAATTGATCGACCCGATTTTCCAAGGACTGATCCACTTGCCGTCCTTTCAAAAAAAGCAGGCTCGCAACAAATCTGAAAAGACGGGGCAGAAAAAATGAAATTATTGCTGTTTGGCTCGCTCGCGATTCTCTGCTCGATCAACCACTGGGTTGCCGCTGATGAACGCCCGAACGTTGTCCTTATCATCTGCGATGATCTCAATGATTATGTCGAGGGCTTCGAGGGACACCCTCAGACTCGAACACCGTCCATGAAAGCTTTGGCTAAGTCCGGTGTTTCTTTTGATTGTGCTTACAGTAACAATCCAGTTTGCGCTCCCTCGCGTTCCAGTTTTTTAACAGGCATCTATCCACACACTTCCGGCAATTTATTCTGGGGGAAATGGTTCGAAAACCCTGTCTTAAAAAACTCAAAAACGATCATGGAACATTTCCGAGACAATGGTTATCACGTGGCAGGATCTGGGAAATTAATGCACCATGGCAAACCAAACGAATGGAGTAAATTCAAACACCGCGCGGATTATGGCCCCTCCATTTACGACGGAAATCAACGAGTCGCTCACCCAGACGTGCCAATGCCATTCCGAGCCATCGGTGCTGTAGATGGCTCCTTCGCACCACTTTCCAGAGTGCCCTATGCCGATGATGGCAATCCAGAAAGTGGATGGATTTATGGCAACTGGAAAAAACGACAGCCGTTTCGCTACGTCTCAGAAAACGACCGAGACCCTACGCCTGACGAGCGAAACGCAAAATGGGCAGCTGACCAAATTCGTAATTTTGCTGATCCAGAATTTCAGTCTCCGTTTTTCTTAGGTATCGGATTAATACGTCCTCACACGCCCATCCACGTCCCAAAAAAGTTTTTTGATTTATTTCCACTCGAAGATATCCAACTCCCTGTTACCCGCATTGGAGATGCCGAAGACACCTACTACACGGACGTCTATGCTCCCGAGCAAAAAGGCCTGCGATATTATCAAACATTGTTAGACTCTTACCCCACTCGGGAGGATGCCCTCAAAGCATTCACTCAAGCCTACCTTGCAGGAGTCGCCGCAGTTGATGAATGCATCGGAGAAATTGTCGATGCGATTGATTCATCGCCCGATCCTTCAATCCGCAACAATACAATCATCGTGGTAACGAGTGATCATGGATGGAACATGGGTGAAAAAGATTACCTCTTCAAAAATTCGCCTTGGGAAGAGAGCACCCGCGTCCCCTTCATAATTCGCACTCCCGGTTTGAAAGGACCGGGCTTGCGCTGCCAACAACCAATTTCATTGATCGATTTATATCCAACGCTAATTGATTTATGTGCACTCGATGGAGATACACGCAAGAATAAGCAGGGGGCAAAACTGGATGGTCACAGCATCCGCCCGCTAATTGAAAATCCTCAACATGGAACTTGGGAAGGACCGGACACCGCGCTCTCGATGATTTTTGTCGGGGAGTATCTGAAACTCGACAAAACCCAAAAGTTCAATCTTAAAAATCAAAACTGGTCTATTCGCTCGGCGGACTGGCGGTATATCCGGTACCGCAACGGAAGCGAAGAACTTTACGACCATAACAACGATCCACACGAATGGAATAATTTGGCATCCCATAAAGCTCATCAACCGGTTTTGAGATCTATGCGAGCTCGTTTAAATGAAATGGTCCCTGAACTTCAAATCAACACTCAAAACTCTAACTGACTTTTTTATGAGCCCTTTAAAAACAAACTCCGCAATCGCGTCTCTTTGCTTGACAATTATTGTTTTGAGCAGCGGTTATTTCACATCAATTGTGTCGGCCAACGAACCTCCCAACGTCATTTTATTTCTAATGGATGACATGGGATATGGTGATTGCCGGTCTTACAATACAGACAGCAAGGTTGCCCTCCCCAATCTCGAACAGCTCGCCACCGACGGGATGCTCTTCACTGACGCTCATTCTCCTTCGTCCGTTTGCGCACCCACCAGATACAGCGTTCTAACTGGTAACTACCCCTATCGCGGCAGACTGGAAAATGGCACGTGGATTTTCCATCAGCCCTCCCAAGTTCTCGACGGTCAGCAAACGATTGGGCATCTAATGAAAAATGCGGGATACCACACCGCGTTTTTAGGAAAAGTACACCTCGGTGGCCAAATGTTTAGCAAGACCACGGGTAAACCCATCTCGTGGAAATACGATTTTCGAGATATTGATTTTTCCCGACCTATCGAAAACAGTCCCTTCAGCTTCGGGTTCGACTATGCCTACGAATTACCACAAGGAATTCAGGGGCCGCCCTATATCGCCTTTGAAAATGGTCTCCTCGCCGGGAACCCCCGAGAATTAAAAATCTGGGAAAAAGGAACGCATGGTAACTCGCTCATATTAAAAACCGGATTTGGAACTCCCGACTGGGACACTTCACAAATCGGTCCGATTCTGACAAACAAAGCAATTCAGTTCATTGATCAACACATTTCCAACAATCAGGCTGCCGGTCAACGCAAGCCTTTCTTCATGCATTACTGCACTGAATCTTGTCACAAACCACATACGCCTCCGCTGGAACTGGACGGCATAAAAATTAAAGGGGCGGCGGGAGATGCTCACCTCGACATGCTCTTCGAGGCGGATGTTACGCTCGGAAAGATGATTGACCGACTTCGGCACCACGGAGAACTAAACAACACTCTGATTCTCTTCGTGAGCGACAACGGTGGACTTGCGCGCGGCAAACCAGAAGCACAAAAACTTGGACACGACTCATGCGGCGGACTTCGCGGCAGCAAAGCTTCGATCTGGGAAGGGGGCCATCGCATTCCCATGATCGTTAGATGGGGTGACGGCACGCCAGCCGGATCAGTCATTGCTCCGGGAAGTCGTTCGGATGCCCTGGTCGGACTCCAGGATATTTACGCGACCTTCGCTAATTTGACAGGTCAGGCAGTCGAACCTGAGCAAGGCCTCGACAGCGAGTCATTTCTCTCAGTGCTCAATGGAGACCAATCTGGTTCGGTTCGAAAATCTCTCTTCGTCCAAGCCAACTCGGAGCCTCGCTACGGACAGCAGCTCGCAAAAATGGTTCGGATGGGTGATTGGAAACTCATCACCTCGCGGGAACAAAAGCCTCTTCATTTATTTAATCTGGCCTCTGATTTAAAAGAAACGAATGATCTGCTGAACGACGAAAAACAACAGGCCAGAGTCATCCAAATGCGTGCGGAACTTAAACGGATTGTGGAGACCGCACGCAGCACCAAACCGTTACCAGTTTCCGTTTTTAAGCCAACGAATTCAGCCGCCGAGACAAAGCCCCATGTAAATCAAACCAATCAAATAAACACCGCTGAATTATTTCAACCCATCGAAACGTTGAAATTAAAGATTAGCAATCAATTCAAAGGGAACATCAAACGCGAGGGAGACGATTGGATTATTCAGGGAAACTCTCCGTTGACTATTGAATTCGTTCCTGACGAAGGAGAGAAGTGGGATGTTTCAAAATTTCGACTCGTTGGCGTCCCGCTTTTCAATCGCGAGCCAGGGGTAACGATCGTCGATGGCAAGTTAAACAATAGCGATGTGACGGGGTGGTCTCGGCATTGTGTCGGGTTCGGCGTAGCACCTTCTCAAGAGGCTTCGATGCTGGGGTTTGTATTTCCGCAAGAAGAATCTACCTATCAAGGGCCAGCCGTTTTCCGTGACCAATTATCCAAACCCAACGGGCACAGAATGCACTGGCGACGATTTTATCCCGCCGATGTGCGAACGCTAAAACTAGACATCCAATCCTCAACAGGCAAAGTAAATATTCGCGTTAGCGACCCGGTCGTTTGCTGGAAAGCCACTGCAGAACGTGACAAAGCCCTCCACACAATGCCGTATTTAGATGAATTAGGGCAAGTCAATGCTCTCGACTGGCCAGGTAAAATCGAACAGATCTCAGACCTCACGGCCTCGCTGACTAACGAATTAGAAACCGCCAAACTAGCTGCAAGTACTAAAAACTTGAGCCGCTTCGGAGGCTGGAAAGACGGCCCAAAACAGAATGCCACTGGCCATTTCCGGACTGAAAAAGTGGATGGCCGCTGGTGGCTAATCGACCCGGAAGGCTATCTTTTCTTTTCCGTCGGCGTCTGTCTTGCGGGAGACGAATCGGCTACGCCCGTTACCCCCTCTCGACGAGAGGCTGGTTTTTTCGAATGGCTACCGGATGACAATCATAAACTCCGCTGGACCGGCCTCAAAAAGAATCAAGGTCGGGAATTCGTCAACTTTCCAGCCATGAATTATGCCCGGGCGTTAGGTCCTAACTGGAAAAAAATCAGTCGAGATGGAATCCACGACCGAATGCGGGCTTGGGGTATCAATACCCTTGGCTCCTGGAGCAGCAAACCACTTCAAGAGGACGCCAAGACCCCCTACACCTTGATCGCCTCCATTTGGTGGCAAGCGAGAAAAAAACTTCCGTCACCGTTTCGCGATAATTATGAATCCGACTTGCGTAAATGTCTTGAAAAACACGCTTCTGTAAAAGACGATCCCTATTGTCTGGGCCTGTTCCTGGGTAATGAATTCGAGTGGCCAGATCGACTGACTCCCGTTATTTTTGAAATGCCAGATGATGAATCAACTAAACAGTGGGTGCTTCAACAACTGAAGAATAAATATTCTTCCCTCGAAGAGCTCAATCAAGCCTGGGAAACAAGTCACGCGAGTTGGGATACGGTTCTTAAGTCCGAATCCAATGAAATCCCCGCCGCCGCGAGAAAGGATATCGAGCCCTACTATTTTGATTTCGCTAATGCCTTTTTCGCAAAATCTAAAAAAGTAATCAACGAAGTGTTACCGAATAAATTATTTTTGGGCTGTCGTTGCCACCGAGGCCCCAATGTTCTCGGGCGAGCCGCAGTTGGCCATGCCGACGTGTTTTCTGTCAATGTTTATGACTCCACGGTTCGGGCGTGGCAGGTCCCTGCAAATGTCGATATGCCTATCCTTGCTGGAGAGTTTCATATCGGCGCCGTCGATCGAGGCGTGCCCAGCCCAGGGCTCGCATCCGCCTGGAACCAACGCCAGCGAGGCCTCGCCTTTAGCAATTATCTTTCGACGGCACTTGCCGACCCCCGGTTCGTTGGAGTTCACTGGTTTCAGTGGATCGATCAATCTGCGGCCGGAAGAAAAGATCGCGAAAACCACCAATGCGGCTTCGTCGATGTGACCGGGCGATCCTACCCGGAATTCGTTCACTCGGTAACCAACGCAACCCAACAGATGTACCAAGCCCGAACTGGAAAAAACACGCACCGCCTAAAAATCCTTGGAGAACTTATCGGACCGCCGCGAAAGGTTTCGACGACGGACCAACCGGCACCCGCAGAAAACTCATCAACTAAAATGCTGCCCGCCAAAACTAATCCGACTCCACCCAAAAATTCGGTCACGGAACGGAACGGCGAGTATTGGAAAAATAAGTTTTTTGAACGTTTTCCAAATGCCGATACCAACGGTGACGGTACTTTGACTTGGCAAGAGTATAAAGTGCACAAAAATAAGCTTGAAACTGGAAACAATGATCAGGATAAATAACCTGTGAGTAAATCAACTTTTAACGTTCCAAGAAATCCCATGAAATCGTTTTTCATTTTACCGACGGCATTTGCAATTCTTTCGCTCCTTTCGGGTGGTCTAACTCTCGATGGCCAGGAGATAGATTTTGAAAAACAAATCGCGCCGATATTTGCCGAGCACTGCTCCCACTGTCATGGAGAAGACGAACAGGAGTCAGGGTTGAGGCTTGACCGCCGCGGGCAGATGCTCAAAGGAGGGGATTATGGCCAACCCACCATCGTCCCCGGAAAACCAGAAAAAAGCTATTTGCTGGACGTGATTAAACACACGGACGAAGGCATGGAAATGCCACCCGACGAAGATAAAATCCCAGCCGCAGAAATCGAGTTGCTAACTCGCTGGATTACCGAAGGCGCGAACTGGCCGGGTCAGATGCAAGCGCTGGAAGCCGTCAAATCCGACCATTGGTCATTTCAACCAGTTGTTCGACCGCCGGTTCCAGAAACTAAATTCACAAATCCAGTTGACGCTTTTCTCGCTAAAAAGTTAGCAACTGAAAATCTCAGCTTTTCTCAATCCGCTGACGCCCTCTCTCTAATTCGCCGTGCTTCCATCGTGTTGACGGGTATCGCGCCTACTCCTGAGCAAATTGCCGATTTTAAAAGGGGATTTAAAACGAACCCCGACGCAGCCTATGAGAAACTTGTCGATCGGCTATTGGCGTCTCCTCAATTTGGAGAACGCTGGGCCCAACACTGGCTTGACGTGATTCGTTGGGCGGAAACGAATGGCTCTGAAAGCAATCTTTACCGCAAGAACGCTTGGATTTATCGCGACTACGTCATTCGTTCGTTTAATGAAAACAAACCTTACGATCAATTTCTTCGGGAACAAATCGCCGGTGATACCCTTGGCGTCGGTGAAGCTACTGGGTATTTGGTTGCCGGCCCTCACGTCCCGGTCGCCACTGTTGGCCAGGAACCTTCAGCGCGTCGTCAGGCCCGGGCTGATCGAATGGATGAGATTTTGCAAACCGTAGGTGCTTCGGCACTCGGCATGACGATCGGCTGCGCGAGATGCCACAACCACAAGTTTGATCCAATTTCCATTACCGACTACTACGCAATGACCGCAGTTTTTCAGGACATTGAATTTGGAAGCCGTTTTCCCGAGCTCAGTCAAAACCACCCGCGACGAAAACGTGGCGAAGAGATTTATCAACTAATCCGAGAACAGCGGGCAAAACTCAAAGAAACGAAATTCTGGGAAGAAGATTGGATTGGCTATCGGGAAATGCATTTTCCCTCGACGAAAACTCAATCCGTCCGAATTTCATTTCAATGGGGAGGTGCAAGACTGGATGAACTTGAAATCCTTGGCCCCGTCGAATGGAATAAAAATCTCGCACTCGCCTCGGCAGGTACAAAAGCCAACGCTCCGGAAAAATTCGCCCAACCTCGTGGTGAACTCTGGAAAATTAATGACGGAAAATACGGCACCGAGGGATGGGCAGCCAAAGCCCCCAAAGGGAGCAAGGAAAAACCCTGGGTTCAATTTACCTTTGACAAACCTCAGTTTGTAAATCGCGTTCGAGTTAGCTCCAACCGGCAAGACTTCATGCAGACCGACTATCTGGTCAACATCAATAAATTCAACCTCGGCCCCTTCGATGTCGAAATTCTTGACGAAAACGGCAATTGGAAAAAGGCTTACATCGCGAACAAAGTCAAACAGCTCAACAATGACAAAACCCATGTCGCTACTGTGGATCGGATCAAACAACTGATACTCGATCTTAATGATGAAGGGCCAAAGCCAAGTTTCGTTGCGAAGCTTGTCCAACCCAAGAAAACATTTGTGCTTTCTCGCGGCAGCCCTGAAAATCCGCGTGACGAAGTGTTTGCATCCGGTTTGACTGAAATTAATGGAGACCTAAACCTATCCCCGGAGTCGACAGGTAAACAACGCAGGCAGGCTTTTGCAAATTGGCTAACCTCTGCCGAACAACCTTTGTCTGCTCGCGTGGCCGTCAATCGTATTTGGCATCATATTTTTGGCATAGGTATCGTCGCTACTACCAGTGATTTTGGAGCCGCCGGGGCAAGGCCGACGCACCCCGAACTACTTGACTGGCTTGCCAGTGAATTAGTTCAACCCTCTGTGGATTCATCAGGCCAGTCGTTGGCTGAATCCTCGGAACAACCTTGGTCAATGAAACGTATGATTCGACTGTTGGTCATGTCTGATGCCTTCAGGCAATCCAGTGCTCCACGAACCGATGGGCTAACCCGAGATGCGGGCTCGGCGTTATTGTGGCGTTTTCCTCCGCGAAGAATGACTGCGGAAGCAATTCGCGATTCCATCGTTCAAGCGTCCGGTTCGCTCAACCCGGCAATTGGCGGTAAGAGCTACAGGATTCACAACGTTAAAAAACGCTACGCCCAATGGGAAGTCACCGACAACCATAGTGAGAAAACGTGGCGTCGAATGATTTATCAGGAACGTATGCGACGGGTTGATGATCGAATGTTCACAGCATTTGATTTCCCAGACTGTGGTCAGGTTCGTCCTAAGCGGCCTGTTTCTACGACGCCCCTTCAAGCACTCAATCTTTTAAACAGCGATTTCGTCATCGAACAATCGAGCCTCATTGCTCAGCGAGCCATGAGCGAATCAAACAATCAAACGTCGGCGGCAGTCAACCGCTGCTTTGAGTTGCTACTTGGCCGAAGTCCCGATGCTGCAGAGAAGGAAGCATGCACGGCGCTGGCTGAAGAACAAAGCTTGACTCTCGTTTGTCGCGCCCTGTTGAATTCGAACGAGTTTGCTTTTCTACCGTAATTAGTTACCAACCTTTGCCTTGTATTCTTTGGAATCTATTCCTAGCTGTAAGCAACAAATTCAGGTCTATCATGAGCAACCCCGAAAAATTAACTTTCCATGGTCGCAAGCTTCTTGATCGTCGAAACTTTCTTCATACCGCTGGACTTTCGACTGCCGGCATTGCATTGACCAGCATGCTGGCTGCTGACGGTTTACTCGCTGACGATAAACCGCTAACCGCGGGTGGTAAGGCCCCAATTCGTCCGAAAATCGACCCGAACAATCCGTACGCTGCCCGCGGTGCACACTTCGAGATGCCGGCGAAACAGGTACTGGTCATTTACTGCCCCGGCGCGGTCAGCCACATCGATACTTTCGATTACAAACCAGCCCTAACGAAACTGCATGGCCAAAAACCACCCGGGCTTCCCGCGGTAACTTTTGAAGGGCCAAGCGGCAATATCGCGAAACCTTTTTGGGATTTCAAACCTCGCGGTGAAACTGGAAAAATGGTTTCCGATTTACTTCCGAACCTCGCCGAACAAGTCGACGATTTTTGCTTTTTCCACTCGCTTTCAACCGATACCAGTGCTCACCCGCAGGGTGAGAATTTTATGAATACCGGTTTTACGATGGAAGGATTCCCTTCTTCGGGCGCGTGGGTTACTTACGCACTGGGCACGGAGAACCAAGAGCTACCCGCGTTCGTGGCAATTAACGATCCTCGCGGACTTGCCCGCAGTGGAAAAAATAATTTCGGGAACGGATTTTTGCCAGCCGCATTTCAGGGTACCGACTTCACCGCTAAAAACCCTCCCTATAATTTACAGCGACCTTCCGGCATCTCGGCTCAGGCTGATGCGGGTACGATTAATTTGCTTCAACGATTGAACGCGCGTCACCTAGAAAAATATCCTGGAGATGCCGATCTTGCAGGACGAATTGCAAGTTATGAATTAGCTGGCAAAATGCAAACTTCGGTACCCGATGTTATGGATCTTGCCGGTGAAACAGAGTCGACGCTGAAAGCCTACGGCGTCGAAGGAGGGAGCCAGCTACGCGGTGAATACGCAAAGAATTGCCTCTTGGCCCGTCGGCTTTTAGAAAAAGGAGTACGTGTTGTCCAACTGTTTAACGGCAGTGATCCGGCTGGTGGCAATGGAATTACCAATTGGGATTCCCATTCCAACATCGCCAACACGCACGCCATGCAGGCGGAAATCATGGATCAGCCGACTGCCGCGCTCATCGCCGACCTCAAACAGCGAGGGATGTTGGAACATACACTGATCGTCTGGGCCACTGAATTTGGCCGCATGCCATTCCTTCAAGCGAATGGCTCGGGACGGGATCACAACCCAGGCGCTTTCACGTGCTTCATGGCCGGCGCCGGCGTAAAAAAGGGTTTTAGTTATGGCGAAAGTGACGAGTTTGGATTTAAGGCAGCTGTCAACAAGACCAGCGTTTATGATTTCAACGCGACTTTATTACACTTAATGGGGCTCGACCACGAACGCCTCACCTTTTATCACAACGGGCTCGAACGAAGGCTAACTAACGTCCATGGTCATGTCGTCAACGATGTTCTGGCGTAGTAACCGTAAAAATTGGTTGTTTAAAAAGCGACCGTAAACCATCTTTTTAATCCACTGAGGCCTGTTCCTTGGTTCCCTAGCCCGCATTTTTTACGCGCACCAATTTCATGATCCGACCCGCGACGTTCCAGTCTTGGACGTAAAGGTTGCCTTCTGCATCCCAATAAGATCCATGGGTTCCGTTAAATACACCCTCGATCCATTTGTCCTGTGGGACATTGAAATTAACGCGAGTTTTTGGGTCAGGATTATGACCAAGAACCGCCATAATCGTGTTGCTTTTATCGAGAATTACTAATCTACCGTGAAGGTCCGGCACCGAAACGAAGTCTCCCTGAATCGACACCGAGGTCGGCATCCCAAGGCCCGTGATGACTTCTTCAAGAAAGTTTCCGTCGAGATCGTAATGGAGCAACCGCCCTTTTGGCTGGTGATTCCTGTCGCAAATTAATAGCCGTGCCGGTTCGTACCGCGTATCAAGCGTCATTCCGTGGGCAGTATTGAACTGCTTCATCCCATTGCCCTTTTCCCCAAAGTGCATCAAGTATTTTCCATTCTTATCGAACTTGAAAATATGATTACTGGCATAGCCGTTGGAAAGAAAAATATCTCCGTTGGGTGCCACGGTGATTGCCGTTGGGCTGAATCGTTTCAACCCTAAACCTGACGCTTCCGGGAAAGGTAACCGCATCACAACTTCACCGGTCTTTACATTAAACTTGATTCCCTCCGCGTCACTGTTTCGCGCGCCGTAGATGAATTCATTTTCACCCTCAACGCGAATTTCCATATCATGCAAATTGGAATAATCTTTGCCGAGATAAGAATGAATCACTTTCCCATCAGGCGAGAAAACAACCACACCCTTATTCGCAGAGGTATAAATATTACCCGCCTTATCAACCACCACACCGCCATGGGTAGAACCCAGTGCGGAGGCGCCATCGGGACGCAAACCCCACCCTGGAACAGTATCAAACGTCATCGCGCCACAGCCCATACGGACTGGTTGTACTTTTTCCTGAGAAAACACCGGCAAGGTCAAAACTACCGAAAACACAATCGCAACAAAACACGAACAACATCTCATAGTCTTAGTTCCTGAAATGATTTCTAGGGTCAGTTTGTTAAGCACACAAGTATGATAACGCAAGTAAGTGCTCACGTCTCGTTAGAACTATTATTCTACGTCATTTGCTAGGCAACCCAATAGAAACGTTGCCTTCACTAACCGGCAATAATTTCACTGATATCAATTAGATGTATTTGACGGCCACCGCCGGCATGAGGCGAGTCGATGGCGACGGTTTTGCCGTCATTGCTGCAGCGGGGATGAGTGTCGCAACGCCACTCGCCTCGATATTCTTCGGGAGAGTGAAATGCCCCTAAGTCGACTCGACGTCCAGAAGGAACATGAAAAAGATAAGGCACTTGCTCGCGCTTGCCTCGACTAGGATAAGTATCGTTTAAAATCCACGACTGCTCAGTAGTGGGAACATAGGTATTGTGACCATTTTGCTTCATCGCCCCTTCGCCCACCAACGAAATATCCGCCGTCTTATCCCGCATGAGATAAAACCCGGCTGATTTATTGTTTGGCCGAGTCCACGCACAAACAAACTCTGGATTTTTCCAAATGAAATGAGAGGTATTCCCGGAAGGATCTAGATTACAGCGGTCGGATCCGTCCATTGCAACCGTGAACATTCGCGTGGTAAAACCTCCTGTTGGCTGTGGATTTTTCGAATCGCCATTATTTTTTTTCCATCGATGAAGCACGATAAATCGGGAACTGTCTGGACTAACCAAAAGGTGATTGAAATAGTTCCAATGATCGGTCAGCGGTTTCCCCTGATGTTCAATTCTCGCTGCGTCTGCAAGTGAGAAAATGAGTTCCGCCTCTCCAGTGTCCATGTCCATTCGCCAGACTCCTGAATCCTCTGGAGCAAGTTTCAGTGCTGCCGGATCTGTCAAACCAACATAACCGTACCCCGCTCGCATCCGCTGAATCCTCGAAAAGTCCGTTGTGATCGCCCAGCGACCATCCTGACTTAGCGAGTAAATGGGACGTGGCAGGGTGCGTACTTCTTTTGTCTTAACATTCATCACTCTGCAGACATGCCGATCACCATCGCGATCATTCCAAACAACTTCAGATTTTGAGTTTGGTCTCCACTGAAGCATGCACCCTTGCTGCCATCCCCAGGCTCGACTTTCTCCCAAACGAATCCACCGATCCTTATCCTCCGTATCCACCATCCCGACTTGAATTGCGTCAGTCGCCCTTGGTGTTCGATGCTCAAAATTGACTTGATTGGAAAGTACAAAACGATTGGATTGATCAAATTCAAGTTTGTCGTAATAGCCGAACCAATGATGAGCGGGACCTTGAGTGATCGTGCGAACGGGAGGATAATCGCGTCCATTTTCAGAAACAGCAAAACTAAAGTCGCCAGACAGCGCGGGCAAAAAAACGGCTGTAGAGGCTTTGATCGCCTGCCTCCTTGAGATTTTCATTGAGCTCATTTTTGATCCAGTTTGCTTACTTTCAAAATCGAATGGAACCTTTAAAGGTCCGCTTTCATTTTCCACATCTGATTGGTTCGTGCCATGTTTAGGTGGTGGTTCGTTTTACCCGACGACAACTCCCAGCATGGCCAATGTTGTTATTTTGCATCATTTGAACTGTCGCCCGCACCCGCCTACGCAAAGAAATCTCATTTCTTCGGTTTTACTCGAAAAAATGCCCATGTTCCGCAAGATAAGCTACGGTTCTACATGCCATTTTCAGGAAATTTTAAAATGCCGACTACGTCCTCCCCACCCTCTATTACAACACTCAAAAACGGCTCGATTGCCGCGCGTCACCGTCCAGACTCGGCGGACGAAATGACCGCGCGCTGGGTTAATTCCGTTGAAGAACTTGAATCGTTAAAAAAACCATGGGCTCGCCTTGCTGAGCAAGCGGTTTATACCAACGCTTCCTTTGAACCAAGCTTTTTGATTTCTGCGATGCGACATTTTGGCGACTCAAATGTCAAGATTTTGATTGTCGAAGGACCTGACAATCCGCTCGAACAGAATTCGAAGAAAATCTATGGCTTGATGCCTCTGGTCCAAAAATCGTTTTACCATTTGCCAATCCGGTGCCAAGAAATCTGGTCACACGATCAAAGTTTTGACCACACACCACTGCTTTGCAAGATTCACGCAGAAAAGACTTTTGAAGCGATGTTGGATTTTTTGTCGCAGGAAAAGATCAGCCTACTCAGCCTCGATACAGTTTCCATGGAACCGGAGTTCCAGTCAATCATCGACAATGTACTTCGACGTCCAGGTCGATCTCGCTTTCAGCGCGATCAATTCTCTCGCGCTGCCTTTCGCCCAGTCGCACCGCTTGAGGATTATAAAAAACAATTTGTTTCCAAAAGCGTCAAAAAGAATTATGGACGACTGAGTCGGCGGTTGGCTGAACAAGGTGAAGTCCAACTGGTCCAATCTGATGAGTTCTCCAATTACGATCAACTCACCCAACAGTTTCTTGAAATGGAAGCCTCCGGCTGGAAGGTTGAGGCGGGAACCGCTCTCGCCTGCGACCCGGCCACAGAGGAATTTTACCGGGAGCTGATCCAGTCTGCGGCGATCAATGGAAAAGCTCGATTTTTGTCGCTTACACTTGACGGCAAACCAATTGCAATGCTTTCCGATCTACGTTCTGGACAAAAGATATATTCCTTTAAGACTGCTTTTGATGAAAACTACTCTTCATTCTCACCCGGCTTACAGATTGAAATAGGTAATATTGAATCGATGCACCAAGGTGAAATTCAATTAGCAGATTCCTGCACAGCACCCGACAATTCGACGATCAATCGTATTTGGGGGCAACGCCTGGAGTTTCAGAGTCTTGTTATTGGATTGCGACCGGGCATCTCAAATTGGGCCACAAAAATCATGCCCAGCCTGCAAGCTGTCGCCCTTAAAATCAAAAATATGCGATCAAAAAAATAGCCGCTTATCCAATCTAAACCAATCACCCTTCGCACAGCAGAAACCGAAACATGATCAAGAAGATTACAAATCCTGGAGAAGCGACATTTCAATCTGACATGGTTCAGATCGACCCAGCAACCTTTGAAAGTCATGTAGACACTCAACCGTTTGCGATTCAACATGAACTACAACAACATCCTTTGTTCCAATTAGAAAATCTCGTTGAATTGTCAAAGCGACTTCCTCGCAAACAGCGGGAATATGTCTTCAGCAAGCAAGAGTTTGGAACCCACGAAGATCTTGAACATTACAAGCATGCTGCAGACAACGATGAACTTTCAACGGACGAATTGATTAAAGCAATTGGGCATCAGAACATCGTCATCGTCCTTCGAAATGTCGAATCCGACCCGGTTTATGGCCAGTTTGTAAACGAATGCCTGAACTCGCTGAGCCAATTCGTTGAGCCGGTCACTGGAAAAATTAGTGGGCGTGAAAGTTTTATTTTCGTTAGTCCTCCGCAGGCCTATACCCCTTATCACTATGATCCCGAACAAAATTTCTTTATGCAAATTCGCGGTAAAAAGCAGATGGCAATTTATGACGTCAACGATCGTAATATTTTGCCGGAGAATGCCTTGGAGAGGTTTTACAACGAAGGCCAGCGGATCACGAACTGCAATGAATCACTCTTCGAGCAATATCAACTTTTTGAAATGAATCCAGGAGATGGTGTCTATGTTCCCGTAACAGCACCTCACTGGGTGCGAACAATGGACGAAATCTCTATTTCTGTCAGCATCAATTTTCGCACTCCCAGTTCTATTCGCCGCGACCGAGTTTATCGAATGAATCGTATGCTGCGTAAAATTGGGCTCCGCCCGCATCCCGTCAGCCCGCAAGCCAACACTTGGTCAGATCTAACAAAATCTACATTGCTCGGCGGGCCGGCGACAATTAAAAATCTTATTCGTAGATAACTGAGCGTCACTGAGTTTAGATTATTAACGAACGCTAACCAATTTTCCGTTTCACTGTTTTAATTGACATTAATTAAAACTAAGATCACCTGCTTACGTTACCGCCTGCATGCGCATAATCGAAGCAAGAATTTTTCGGAATTGGACACCATGTTTCTGTCATCAACCCTGCCCAAGTTATTTCTTGGCGGCTGTCTTCTTTTTCTCGCCGCTCATCAATCCACAACTACTGCACAGGACTCCGACCAACAACCTGCGACTTCGAAACCTGTCAAAAATTTAATCCTCCCGGGCGAGTCGTTTCTCGTCGATCAACGACCCGCGTTTATCATGTGGCCAGAGGAATCGAAACGCCAAACTCCACAACCATGGGTTCTGTATTCGCCCACCCTTCCACGCTATCCGGATCAAAATGAAAAGTGGATCCACGAACAGTTCCTAAATGCTGGAATCGCAGTGGCCGGGATCGACGTTGGCGAAGCCTATGGAAGTCCTACCAGCCAAAAACATTTTTCATCTCTTTACAAAGAGCTCACTGAAAATCGAGGTTTCGCCAAACGCATGTGCCTGCTTGGCAGGAGTCGCGGTGGCCTGTGGTCAAGCAGTTGGGCGATCAGCCACCCGGAGCGCGTTTCCGGGTTCGCCGGCATTTATCCTGTATTTGATCTCACCACCTACCCGGGTCTCAAAAGAGCTGCCCCTGCCTATGGACTTACCGAGTCCGAGTTGTTTGATTCTCTGAATCAGCACAACCCAATTGCCAAAATTGATGAGCTTGCTAAGGCTAACATCCCTGTTTTTATTATCCATGGAGATATCGACAAGGTTGTACCCCTCAAAGAAAATTCAGCCGAATTAGCCAATCGCTACGAAAAACTTGGCAAAGGCAAATTGGTCAAACTCGTTATTGTCGAAGGGCAAGGACACAATCTGTGGCCGGGTTTCTTTCATTCCCAACCGCTTGTGGATTTCGCAATTGAACGCGCCCGCGCGGGGACAAAAGATGACTTTTCATTTTCGCCCAACCAAACCACGCTGCCCGTGGCTCCTCCCCAAGATGCAATCGTACTGCTAAGTCCAACTGAAAACTTATTTCTTGGCCGAGAAGGAACCAAATCAGATTGGCCCAATGAAAATGGTGTTGTAACCTCGACACACGGTGGATCCAACATGAACCACCTCGTTTCTCAATACCATTTCCGAGACGCTGACATCCATGTTGAATTCATGCTTCCCCCAAAAGGATCTGGAAACAGTGGTATTTATATTCATGGCAATTACGAACTCCAAATTATTAACACGCATGGCAAAGATGAAATCACCATGGATGATATGGGCGCGCTTTATGGGTTCAGCAAGGCACTCGTTAATGCCGCTCGTCCACCTGGCGAATGGCAGGTTTATGACATTCGTTATCGAGCACCACGACGAGACAAGAAAGGCAAGATCACCAAGCCCGGATCAGTCACTGCATTTCTAAATGGCCAAAAGGTTCAAGATGAGACGAAATTTGAAGAAGCTCGCTCTTCATTTCACCCCTACCGTCACGGGGTGACGAGCTATCTAAAGAAAATCGGCAAGCAACAGAAACAGACCATGACGGGGCCGGTCTTTCTTCAGGATCACAACAACGCTGTAAAATTTAGAAACGTTTGGGTTGTTCCCTTGGACGATCAATCGCGGCTCTACCAAGGGAACTAACTGGCGAGTGGACTAGCCGGTACGTGGGCGAACTGGACTTTTATCCGGGGAGATTTCTTTGAAGAATTCATCGGATTCGTTGTAATCACCAACGCCGAAGGCCAAATCACAAAAGTAAAATATTCCCTTAAGATAAACCTCGCCAAATAAAGTTTTTAAAGGATTTAGTAAGCCTGCCGTTTGATTTCAAACGGCATTTTTTGTTGACTTGGATTTTCCAAACCCAATTTGTATCCGGTTGAGAGCAGCCAGTGCGTTACGTTGCAAAATAGATGTAAATTCCAACCACCAACGTGATCAAGGCTGCTCCCACATAAGGTGCCGGCTTCCAGGGTGTCAAATCAACGAGGCCCGCATCTACTTGAATGTAAGGTTCAGCTCGTCTCATCCCGATACTGCTCAACCCAAGCTGTAGGACGATCAACAAGGCAAAAACTCCGCCCATGTAATGAAAAGGAGAACCAAAATAATCCTTCAACCAACCCGCTGTTCCCGCATCAGCAACCTCACCCGTGAAGAACGTTCCGATGACCATCAGCCCCAATCCGGTCAGCAAGGTAATCAGAGCTGATTTCTCGTCGGCATAGCGGTTGAACATTCCAATCATAATAATGGCGAGTAGAGGAATGAAATAAACACCGTTAAGAGTTTGAAAAAATCCAAAAACACTGTCGCGGCCGTAGAAGATATTTGGCGCGGCTACGACTGCGAATACAGCAACTACAAAACTGCAAACTTGTCCTGAGCGAACAATCGTTTTTGTTGATGCCTGAGGATTTAAATATTGCTTGTAGACATCCAGTGAAAACAAGGTGGCCGCTGAATTTAACACTGAGTTAAAGGTGGATAAGATTGAACCAACCACAACCGCGGCAAAGAAACCCAGCAACCAGTCAGGAAGCACGCGGGTGACCAGCGCTCCGTAGGCTCGATCAGCTATCCATTCTCCTTTGTCGTTGGTTCCCACCGCTGCCACCATCTCGGCATCCTGAGCGGAAATCACCAAATAGGCAGCGATGATACCGGGCAATACCAGTACCAGCGGTGCCAGAATCTTAAAAAATGCGGCTAACAGAACGCCCTTTTGGCCTTCGGCTAGATTTTTCGCGCCAAACGTCCGCTGAATTATTTGCTGGTTGGTACACCAATAGAAAAAATTCAACAACAGCACGCCAGTAAACAAAGTCGGCCAATGTGTACCTTCATCTGCTTTCCCAAGAGATTGAAAGGCATCCGCGTCAGCAGCCTTAATTTTTTCATAAGCACCCATCCAACCACCTTCATCACCCGCAACCACTTGGATGGAAAAATACGTGATCATTAAACCGCCGACCAACAACCCTGCCCCATTCAATGTGTCCGAGACTGCAATTGCACGCATTCCACCCCAAATGGCATAACCTCCTCCGAGCACGGCAATAAAAATGATGACCGCCCAGATCGTCTGTAATTCTGTAAGCGCAAACATCGTCTCCAAGCCCAACATGCCATTGAGTCCCTTCGCACCGAGATACAAGACGAAGGGCAATAAAATCAGCATGTAGGCAACAATAAAAATACCCGCAGTAATCGCGCGGACAGACGACCCATAACGTTCCTCAAGAAACTGAGGGATGGTTGCGATCCCGGACTTGAGATACCTCGGGAGAAATACCAGCGCGAGCACCACTAACGACATCCCGGCTACGACTTCCCAACACATGACCGAAAGTCCTTCATTGAATGAACCGGCATTCAGCCCAATCAACTGCTCCGTTGATAAGTTCGTCAACAATAGCGAGCCGGCAATAAAAATTCCGGTAAGGCTTCGGCCTGCCAAAAAATAACCTTCGTCGGTGTCCAGATTCGTGCCGCGGGTTATCCACCAAGTCAAAACAATGACGAGCGTCGTAAAAAAGAGGAAGGTAATAATGGTCATAGCTAAACCCATCGCCAGAAGGAGGGAATTCGAAAATCAGCGACGGCAATCATAACACAGATCACCCACCTCGTTCACCCTTTGAACCGATGTCTGTAATTGCGATATCAGACCCTTTAAATGCAAGATCTCCAGAAGCTGCAAATGTGAACTAATTCAATTCTCGCATTACTTTTCGAATCAACTTCTTAGTCGCATTAATTCCCTGCACTGGGTCGACTCCGTGGCCTTCGAATTCGATTCCTATGTACCCTCGAAATCCAGCAGCCTTGGCAATTTTCAGCATCTTACGGAAATCAATATTTTCTTCATCACCGTTATCATCAAATGACTTTGCTTTAGCACAGAGAATTTTTGCCCACGGCATCATCTCCGAAACTCCCTGATATGGATCGTACTCCTTAAAATTTTGAAAATCTGGCAAAGTACCGCAGTTCGCCAAATCAACTTGTTTCATTACACCTGCCAGCCAAGCACCATTTCCGGAGTGGTTGCCATGGTTTTCAACAAGGATTCCCATTTCATACTCATCCGCGACTTTACAGAGTGAACGTAAACCAGCGACTGCAAAACCTTTTTGCTTTTCCGCTTCCCCCTTATGGCGGGTATCTACTCGTATATATTTTCCACCGAGCACCCTGGTCGCTTCCAGCCACGGGCGATAACCTTCGATCGCCAATTTTCGAATTTTCGCATCCGGTGAGTCTACCGCATTTTTGCTCCGGCATAACATCATCGTATTTACAGCACCCAAGTCATCAGAGCGTTTTCTAAGCTGTTTAAAGAACGCAGTATCCTTCACCTTATCTTCGATGTGTCCATTGAAATACTCGAGTGCCTTGATTCCTGTTCCTTCGACAACGGTCTTTGGGAAATCAAGAATGTTCATTTCACCTGAACGTAGCTGTCGATTAAAAGAGTATTGTTGCACCGCCAACGTCAACCAATCCGGTGCCACCACGCTCGGGAGATTTAACAAATCACCCAAAACTTGCGTTCGTGGCGAAGCGACCCATGCCAACCCTGAGGCCACACCCAACTTTAAAATTCTTCGACGATCCATTTTGCTCTCTGATTAACAATTGAATATGTTTGAATATGTTCTTGAAATCTTCCACCAATGTGGCATTGGTGCTCGCCGATTGCAAATTGTTTTTTGGCAATTAACCCTTAGGTCTTGGCTGCAGACGCCAACCGCAACTCGCACGAGAAAAGGCAAGAACAACATTTTTTAGCGTTCCAAAACCTTACTAAGATAGCCCCATAACTTGGTATCAAACCCAGCTTCTGGCTGGTCTCCCAGCCGAACAATCACTAACTCTAGATTCGGCACCACATATAATTTTTGCCCCAACGCACCGAGTCCGGCCACCATCTCATCTGGGGCATTTGAATTGAGGGGCCCTTTGCGAAACCGTCCCGCGCGAATCATGTGTGACTGTCCATTTAGCCACCACAAATAGCCGTAAGCGGGATTCAGTTGTTGTGATGATTGGAGCATTTCCTGCATGTATTTTTTATTCTCAACCAGGGGCTGCCCCGCCCAGTCGCCATTGGCAGAAACCAACAGTCCCAGCCTCGCCAAATCCCGCGCTGACGTCACCCAACCGTGGCGATTTGTTTTTGGGTCAACCTTGGCAAACCGGCGAACTTTCCAAGTCGAATTTTCCATTTGTAACGGCGATAGCCACTGTTTCGTGAGCGAGTTACGATCGAGTCCTGAAGCTGCCTCGAGCACATTGATGATTCGTGAATAAGCATTGGTATTATATGTCCACCGCAAATTTGGCTTCGACTGAAATTTCAATTGGTCATTTAAGCCGGACGACATCGAAATTAAATGCTTTAACGTAATGACTGACTCTTGAGCCAGCGATGCATTCGACCAACCTTCACCTAGATATTTCGTGACTGGGTCTTCGAGCTTGACAAGGTTTTTATCCAACCCAATTCCTAACAGTATCGCCGCCAAACTTTTCTGCACCGAAGCGACATCCTCTAAGGCATGTCCTTCACCATCTTTTCCATAAACTTTTGCCTGATATCTTCGAGAACTGGAAATATCCCAATACTGCTCCACCACAATCCGCCCACGCAATAAAACGACTAACGCTGATGATTTCTGCTCTCCCGCATAGCGCAGCAGGTCCTTCAACGCCGCTTTGTCCCAACCGGCGCTGGCCGGTGTTAGTCGCTTCCAATCCGAATCACTTTTGGGAAAAAATGGCTGGGTAGCAACCTGAACTTGATCGCTTGATTCTTGAGCACCAACACAACAATTGAATAAGGCAAAAATAAGCCCGACAAAAACACAAGCTCGTAAATCGCGATGGTAATTTTTGAGATCTAACATTTAACAAACCCACAAGCTTCCGAATTTAGATTAACCATTCCCTGATCTCACTAGCTGAACCAGCCACTGATCCCTCCATCTTAGTTAACTGTGACACTGCCTCTCAACCAACCTCGGTTATTTTTATGTTATCGAGCGTTCTCTTTTTAATTTCAGCTGCTTTACGTAAGCTCCCTAAAATTATTCCATTGCATTCGGTCTGGGAAAATGGAAAATAGTGGCATTCGATTAGACCCAAACTCATTGAGCCGATAATGCACGCTAAGTTACTACTATTCCTTTTTTGCCTTGTCATCGCCACACCCGGATTCAGTCAGGTTTTGCCCGAATACGATCTCGCTGGAGCAAGCAAGCCAAGGCCGGACCTCTCATTTCGAAAAGAAAATCAGTACAAACGCGTCCACCAGTCGTCTTTGCGATTCATTCTTCGAGATCAAATCGATAAGACACAGACATTCCTTGAAAAATATTTGACCGAACATCCAAGTGACGCTGAGACGTTGTACATGCTTGGAATCCTGCACGGCCAACGGAATGAACTAACTAAGTCCGAAGATTATATGAAGCGAGCGATTGCGGCTGGGCTTCCAGAGGGACGACTTATCGCCGGGCCGCGAGAAATGCTAAAGCCACTCGCAAACTCTGAGCTCATGAAAACGCTGGCGGCTCAATATGCACACGAACCCGTCCATGGCCCGTTAGTTGGAAATGTCACGGACTCCACCGCGTCATTTTGGGTTCGTACAGGTAAAGTATCGAATGTCAATGTACAAATCACCGACCCGGCTTCGGGTAAAAAGGTTGGTCAAAGTGAGGATGTTAAATCTCGTTCAAGCGAAGATTTCACCGCTGTTGTGAGTGCGTCTGATTTAGAGCCAAATCACGAATATCAGTATTCCATCCTAATCGATGGCCAACCCAGTCAGAAAAAATATTCGTTCCGAACATTACCACCTCAAGCAAAGGCTTCGAAGTTTGTAGTCGCCTTCGGCGGTGGCGCAGGTTATGTTCCTGAGAATGAACGGATGTGGAACACCATCGGCGAATTTGATCCTCAAGCAATTCTGTTACTTGGCGACAATGTTTATATCGATGATCCAGAATCAGTCATCATGCAGCAATATACCTACCAACGCCGCCAGTCTCGGCCGGAGTGGAGAAAACTAACTGCCAGATCGCCTGTTTTCACCATCTGGGATGACCACGATTTCAGTACCAATGACAGCTGGGGGGGAGCCGACATCGATGCTCCTTTTTGGAAAAAGGACTGGGTGTTTCCCATCTTTCGTCAAAACTGGGCGAACCCCGGTTATGGAGGCGGGGATCAACAACCAGGTTGCTGGTACTCGTTCTCAATCGCGGACGTCGATTTCATAATGCTCGATTGTCGCTACTACCGAACCTCTCCTAAAACTAAGCCTCGCTCAATGCTTGGTACAGTTCAAAAGAAATGGCTCAAGAAACAGCTTCTGGAATCTAAAGGGACTTTTAAAGTCATTTGTTCTTCAGTCCCATTCGACTTTCGCACCAAAGGAGACAGCAAAGACACGTGGAACGGATACAAAAAAGAACACGAAGAGTTGTTGAGCTTTATTGAGTCCAACAAGATTGAAGGAGTCGTATTGGTATCTGCCGACCGGCATCGATCCGATGCATGGAAAATTGAACGCCCTAATGGATACGACCTCTACGAATTCAATTCCTCTCGACTTACCAATCAACATATCCATCCGCGAATGGAAAAAGCAGGAGCGATTTTCAGCTACAACGATCCACAGTCATTCGGATTGGTAACCTTTGACACGACGCTCGATGACCCGCAAGTAACGTACGAAATCGTCAATATTAATGGAGAAAAACCGCATTCACTTACGGTAAAGCGAAGCGAGCTGAAGTGAACTCAGCGACGTTTTACATAATTGACCGCATCGAGAATTACTTTCCCGTAATTCTTGGTTGACTCAAAATGCGGACTGATTGCGATCACCCGCCCTTTTCCAAACAGAGACTCTACCACTGCTGGCGCATTGACCATCGTATTTTTTTGAGCTTCATAAATTCCATTTTCAGTTCGAAAATGCGCGAGCGTAGAAAACTCTGGAAGGTCAGGCCGGTCGCCTCGAGAGAGGATTGGTCCGTTCTGGTAACGGATGGTATGTTTTCCCGAAATGCCTAAAACAGGCTTGCCGTTTTCATTCACTTCCACTTCGACATTCGCCGCCTTTCCGCGGTACCACATCGATTTCCGGCCGAGCTCGGGAACGTCAACCGTCACATTAAACACTTTCGCATTCATCAGATTGAGGGACCATTGATAATGGGACGAACAGAGGTAGGCTCCAGCACAAATGCCGATGACCCCTCCCCCGGATTTAACGTAGTTGCGAATCACTTCCCGCCCTTCGGAACCAATTGCTTTTCCCTGAGCGCTCCCCGACCCACCCGGGAAAATTAACACATCTAGATGCGACAAAACTTCCATTTTGACGTCATCGGGGCCAAACACGGTCGCGACTAAATTATCCGCAGGATCTAAAACCCGCATCACCTTTGACTCACTCGCACCCGCAGCATCAAACACACCTACGCGAAGACAATCTGAACTAGATTTTGGCATCAAGCAATCGACTTGAACATCTTGCAGCATTCCCAATTCCAGTAACGCCGTGGAAACCATCGTTCGATGCTGACGCGTCCGCTTGGAGATAGGTTGGTCTTTAAAGGTCGTTTCCAGAATAAAACTATTGGCTCCGAGCTTTTCTCGCCCGGCTCGTGCAAGGCTGCCGACGACTGGTCCGGAACGATCTAATAAATCAAATTGCAATTCTTGGGGGATTCTTTCATTCACCGCCGCCTGTAACTTAGCTGCAAATTTTGTTTGATCGGGAAAAGCAATCACACTTGAACCAACCGACTTAGGATTGACACGATGGAAATCAAAACCTTCGTGCAAATCAAAAATCCACTCCGGCCGTTCCAATTCAATAAATTCCCAAACCGCGCGACAGTGCTCCGTTCGTGGTTTTGGCTGGTCAAGAGTACCAAAATTTCGGTTCAAATCTCTGGCTTCCCGGTCATTACGGTGATCGGGTGACCAGCGAATATTCGCTTCTACGCCCAAGCGATTCACCTGCGGAATCACGATAAGTTTGCCACGCTTAATTGGCCAGTGACGAATCTGATCTGCCGCTCGAAAGCCCGCCGGTTCGTTCCCGTGAATGCCGCCCACAATTAGCACGGTAGGGCCCGGAACTCCCGTTTCCACAATATGCCACCGGGTTTCCCAAGTCGTTCCAGCCCCGAGAGCTCCTTCGCGCAATTTAGATTTTGTCTGCCCAGACGCCGTAGAAATGCAGACCACCAATAAAAGTAACCCAATCAAAAACTGGTTCAATTTAAGATGGTTGCCGTCGAGCAAACGTTGACGATGCTGCGGAGCTAGATACATACTAAAATTCTCAATTTAGGATTTTTTAAACTGCGCAGAATCCAACGTTCGATCGAGAGGTTACTGCTTGTATTGTTCTGGCTGAATCCAATTTAGATCTTTCCAATAACCTGTATCGTTGGATTGCCGCAAACCGGGTGTAGACCGCCCCTGACATACAATTTCTGTAATTTTGTTTTCCAGCCGCTGCGCGATCACTGGATTCTCTGACAGAACATTCTTCTGCTCGCTCGGGTCTAACGACAACTGATAGAGCTCCCGTTTGCTCTTTCGGTGAGGCAAGATTAATTTCCACTCGCCTTCGGTAATCGAAAAACGCCCGGAAGCGGAATGATTGATGAGAGGCACACGTTGATGAACTGTTTTTTGTTGGGTCAAGAGAGCTGCAAAACTTTGGCTATCCTCACCTGCATTGTCAGGCAATTCCGCACCAATTAATTCTGCAACGGTCGCTAAAATATCAACTTGCCCTACCAACTGATTGGTGGTCCGTCCCGGATGCTTGATACCTTCAGGCCAACGTATGAAAAACGGAACCCGATGCCCACCTTCGTAAATATCTCTCTTGCCACCACGATAATTACCATTACTGCGGTGGTTGAATTCTGTCACACGCTCTTTCCACGACTTCTCAGGCCCATTATCACTCGTAAAAATCACCATCGTATTTTGGTCCAGACCCGATGTTTTTAGATATGATAAAATTCGCCCGACATGATGATCGGTTTCAATAACAAACTCACCGTAGCCTCCACAGTCTCCTTGCCCCCAAAACTTTGGCAATGGGCACACAGGGTAATGCGGTGAGGTAAACGGGAGATAAAGAAAGAATGGTTTGCTGGATTCTGAACCCTTTTTTCTTGACTCCATCCAGCTAATTGCGACGTCTGTAAAACGCGTTAAACACTGGTTATCAATAAAATCCGGAGCAACCTCCATCCCTAATTTTCCAAGAGCTGTTTGTGTTTCCTGAGGTGTGGCTTGATAGGGCGGCTCGATCCGGTAATCCATATGACGTTTGTTTGGTTTTTTTGCCGTGTAAACTGTCGGCGGAACCTTGGCA
Source organism: Mariniblastus sp. (assembly GCA_029251085.1). GTDB lineage: Bacteria > Planctomycetota > Planctomycetia > Pirellulales > Pirellulaceae > Mariniblastus. Next base: position 149,205 of record JAQXDZ010000032.1, on the reverse strand, counting down.
TACCGTCCTTCAAACCACGCCAAAACTCCGTAGTTCAAGGATGCGGGAATCCCGAAAAAGTAATTAAATCCTTTATCGAGAGGCATGTCTTGAACTGGCTGGCTCCAATCGCGAGTTTTCGCAGTACCAGGGAAGTCCATGCCCAGATGCCACTTGCCCACCATCGCGGTGTCGTAACCCTGGTCGCGAAGCATCGAAGGAAGTGTCATCCGTCCATCAGCAATCAAGCAATCGCCTTCTGCCTGCATCACGCCCGACTTTTTCGACGTCCGCCAACAATACCGCCCCGTCAGAAGACCATACCGCGACGGTGTGCAAACCGTATCGCTCGAATGGCCATTGGTAAACGAGATTCCCTCTCGTGCCAGCCGATCCAAATTGGGTGTCGAAAATTTTGCACCCGGATTCAAGCAACTTGCATCGCCGAACCCTTGATCATCAGTGTAAATGACGATGATATTTGGATTTTCCGCATACAAACTTTTAGTCAATAAAAGCAGCAAGAATGCGACAGTCAATATCCAACGATTGATTTTAGTCATAGAAATTATATTGCGAAACGAGTTGTAATTAGCAATCGCATACTAACCCAGTTTCTCGCTAAACTCAAATTTCCATCTAATTTGCGTTCGACTCAAGATCACAATTTATGAAGTTATCGCGACCCATTTTTCAGTCACTTGCTCCAGCTTTGCCAAAGCTTGCTTTTCGACCTGACAAACTCGTTGACGGGTCAATCCCATCTCCCGTCCGACTTCCGAAAAAGACTTACCGCTTCCATCTCGAAATCCAAAGCGAAGTGAGATGACTTCCCGTTCCCGGGAAGTTAAAGACTGAGCCATCATTTTTCGAATCCGTTGAGCTCTTTCCTTTTCAATCGCCAACGAATCCGAGGCGGGACTTGCTTGATCAGCGATTGCTGAGACGACCGAACTATCTGAGGCCTCACCCACACCGGAACGATTCCCTGGCGCGTCAAGCGAGCAGGTATCTCTTTGAACTTGAAAATGGCGTTCGACATCTTTGACAGACATCTTTACATGATCAGCAATTAACGAGATTTCCACTCCTGAGTTTTGCCCGGTGAACTCAAATCCCTGCTTTCTGATTTCCTCAATTTTTCTAGCGACTTTGCGGTGGGAAGCTCGGAAATTTTCCGGGACTCTTATGTTCCGCTGACAATTAGATATCGCTCCAAAAATCGCCTGTTTAATCCAGGGGGTCGCATAGGTCGAAAATCGAACATTACATTGATGATCAAATTTTGTGACCGCTTGAATCAAGCCGCAATGACCTTCCTGGATCATGTCCGAAAGAATTTGCGAGTTACCACATAGTTTTCGAGCTACCTGAATCACCAACCGCTCATTCGCCAACATCATTTTTTGACAAAGCATCTGGTATTGGCGAAACATTTTCTCAGCCAACTCCCCTTGAAATGGAGCTGACTCGAAACACTTAGGACGCAACATCAAGCTCTCTACGATCTCGATAATTTCACGATGACTACGTCTCCTTATCTCTGAACTTCCTGTTTGCAGCTGGATCGACAGTTTTTCTAACTTTCGAACACTTGCTCGCAATTTGGGTTCTACTTTTTTTCGCTTCTGAGACTCACTCAAACCCATGTTGCAAATAGAATCGACTCGTAAATGGCCGGACTTCCACTGTCGGATCAAACCAATCAAATGATTGAGGACTTCGGCTTCTTTTAAAGCTAGTCTTTGAAACGCTTGTCGATAGCGGAAAATCTGCATCGCCAATTTGCGCTCTTCATCACGATTGAGCAGCCGTGAAGCTGTTACGAGGTCAAATTCGGTACTGCATGTGGATGGCCGCAGTTGCCGCGATTTTGTTTTTGCAGCTAGCCGTTTCGACTTTTTAGATTGAGCGGGTGAAAATCTAAATTCAATCCGCTCGTTGGCAACCATCGTCACTTGGCCCATGCCCTTTCCAGTTCCGGGAATGCGACGACTGTCGAAGACCGGAAGAGCAAATTCCGCAGGCGCCCATTGATGAGATAACACCTCGCTTTGATGGTGGCGGTATGATCCGATTAGCGACTGATTCCCTGACTCAAACATCTTGCCCTCCTACTGGTTTGCCCTTGAGACCTAAGAAAAGCATTCGCCGTGCCAAACTGCACCAAATCCGCTTCCGACTTGGACTTCGACATAAAACCAATAAAACACGGGCTTAAATGAATATCCTGTAATTCGCTTTCCGTGCCCCTGCGCTTCCTAAATCCCCGCGCGCGGCATAATGCTACACCGCTATCAATTGAAGCGAATATTAATGACACCTATTCAAATTTGGATTGCATTGTCCGTTTGCGGGGTAGAATAAAACGGGCGCCCATTGCGGTGACAAATTCTGAAGACGCAATTGACTAACACATAATCTCACTGGCGGTGGTTTATTTTCCGCCTGCATGAAACGATTCGACAAAATGAAACTTGCGGCTAAATTGATTTTGTTGTTCATAATTGCAGTTACCGCTGTCACGATTATGGCCAGTCAACTCGCCAGCATGCAATCTTTTGCCGGGCTCGAAAAACGCCACCGCGCGATTGCCTCTTCTGTCGATGCAAATCAAAAAACGTCTGGGTTTCAAACTGCTGCTAATACCGGAACAAATATTTATTTCGAAAATTTGGTTAGAACGTTAGCCAATAATGGGACTCGCATTCGATGGACCTGGTTGGAAACGGATTCGTTAGTCGTTCGAATCGACCCTTCGATCATCAACAATTCCAGCGGGCAACCCGTTTCCACCATTGATACTGCCAGTAGTGGCAAACGAAAATATTTCACCTACGTCCCCGTAACTCTGGATGGCCGACAGGGTGCTGTGGAAATCGCAACTCCACTCAATGATCTTGATTCCCAATCGCGATCCAATTGGTTTACGGCCATTTTTATTATTGTCGCGACCGGTTTCATGTGCATTGGAGTCGTCATGATTGCTGGAGTTCGTTGGATCGCAACGCCTTTAGCTAGCCTCACAAAAAAAATGGAACGTGTTGGGAAAGGTGACTTTTCCAGTGACCTTAAAATTCATGCCAATGACGAACTTGGACAACTGGCAGGTGCTGTGAATCAAATGTGTGATCGTCTGCGTCAACAGCAGCAAACAATTGAAAAGGAAACGCACCAACGGATCGACGCAATCGAGCAATTGCGTCATGCAGATCGATTAAAAACAGTTGGTCAGCTCGCCGCTGGTTTTGCGCATGAAGTCGGAACACCATTGAATGTTATTTCCGGCCGCGCCGAAATGATTCTTAGTGATCCCAATCGATCGCCCGAACAAATTGCAAAACACGCCACCGCGGTGAAGACTGAGTCCGAGCGGATCTCAAAAATCATTCAGAAATTACTGCATTTCTCTCGACGGAGTCCAAGCCAAAAGTCTACAAACGACCTGCGCGAAGTCATTCAGCACTCCGTTGATCTGATCCAGCCTCTTGCTGACAAACAGAGAATCAAACTAATCGCGACCCTCCCCGCAACGCCAGCAGAAGCCAGTTTCGACTTCAATCAACTCCAGCAGGTGATCATGAATTTGATCGACAACGCAGTTGATGCTTCGTCGGCAGACCAAACGGTCACCATCTGCCTGCACCCTCAACCAATAGATGGCCAATGGAAAATTGAGGTCATTGATCATGGTTCCGGCATTGAACAAAATCAACTGGACGTGATTTTTGAGCCATTTTTTACAACCAAAGAAGTCGGCTCGGGAACGGGACTAGGGCTCTCGATTGTTCATGGCATTATCGAAGAGCACGGCGGCAGTATCGATTGCCAAAGCGATCTAGAGAAAGGAACAACCATGACAGTTCGGATGCCAACGGATCAAACGGTACTTGATAAAACGGCAACAAATACCACAAGTAACGATCAAAAAAAATAACTGGCCACTATTCATCTTTTTCTTTGAGGCGGCGATAAAGTGTCTTTCGGTCCAGGCCAAGAACTTTAGCAGCCTCCGTTTTGTTCCCGCCCGTTCGCTCAAGTACATATCGAATGTATCGCCGCTCGATAACCTCGAGGGAATCGAGTGGTTGATTGTCGCCCTCGTCGATCACTAGCTGTTTCGACTGATAGTTTGAAATTTTGGTTGGTAAAACATCTGAGTTAATGGTCGCCTGTTGTGTTAAGACAATCGACCTCTGCACAATGTTTCGCAATTCTCGAACATTGCCGGGCCAATCATATTGAAGAAATTGATGAAGCACCTCGTCATCAAACCCATCTACACTTTTATCCATCGACACCGCAAACTGTTGTAAAAAGTAGTTTGCAATCAAAAGGACATCGGTACCACGATTTCGCAGCGGTGGCACCGTGAGTTCCAGCACATTGATTCGATAATATAAATCTTCACGGAACGTTTTCTGCTCGATTGCCGCTTCCAAATCTCGATTGGTGGCCGTAATCAAATGAACGTCAAATGGCTGTTCCGATTTCCCTCCAACCGGCCGCACTGTTTTTTGTTCCAGCGCCCGCAATAGCTTGGGTTGAATCTCAATCGGCATCTCACCGATCTCATCTAGAAATAATGTCCCTCCATTGGCTTGTAAAAAGAGCCCAACACGATCTGCATTCGCGTCAGTAAATGCACCCTTCACGTGGCCGAACAACTCACTCTCTAATAACGATTCGGGCAATGCCGCACAATTGACTGCAATAAACGGCTGTTTAGCTCGGCGACTCTGCTGGTGAAGTGCTCGAGCGACGACTTCTTTGCCCGATCCACTCTCACCAGTCAGCAAAACTGCCGCCGGCGAATCCACCACTCGCGACAGTTGCTCTTTTAAACGAAGCATTACATCGCTTTGACCAATTAGCGTATCAAACGTCTCCGCTTGAATTTGCGACTCTAACAAACGAATTCGATTTCTCAGCCGATTGTACTCAGCAGCGCGTATCAATGACGCTTTCAACAATGCGAGCTCAACTGGTTTTGTAACAAAATCGAAAGCGCCAGCCCGCAATGCCTCAACCGCTGTTTCCAAGCTCCCGTACGCAGTCATGACAATAACTGGCAAATGAGCAAACCGCTGCTTGACCCTGCGGCAAAATTCCAACCCGTCCATTCCCGGCATTTTGACGTCCGTCAGGACCAAATCGAACTCTGGAATTTCAGCTGACCCGAGCGCATTCGATTCCTCAGATGACGTCCCAAAATCAAAATTATCAGATGTGATGGCAGACGAATCTATGCCAAGTAATTCACATGCTTCGGTAGCAGAATTACAGCAAGTGATTTCGAAACCAGCAGGCCCCAGAAAATCTTCGAGTAATTGTTGCATCGAAGCTTGATCTTCGACAATCAAAATTTTGGGGCAATAATCCATCGTCTCAATCAAAAATAGGCAGGGCTTGCTAATCCAGCCTTTCACTCTTGAAAGGAGAAATCAACGTTAGAAAAAATATCTCAAGCACTTAATTTAAAGCTCGCGATTACTTCATGGAACAGGTCGTCGAAGACATCTTCCATTTCTTACAAAATAGGCAGCGTCGCCAAAAACACTACAATAACTAACGCAATCATTGTCACTATGTGCGGCGATTGACAGCTAATAAATTGTGGTTTTCACGAATTACAATCCTATCATCATCTCGAATCAGTTAAGCTCTTACTTGATTATTCGCAATGCAAAATCGCATATCAATTTCTATTGGAACCATTCATTGAAATGAAATTATTAAACGCAGTGTTCCTGCTTTCTCTAATTTTTCAAGTTCAGCCGGTTGTTTACAGCCAAACGAATCAACCGGAACAACTTCGTTTTTCGGATGCCCAACCTAAGTTGCATCGATTAACGGCTCGCGCCAGCGATATCGACAAGCGAGTTCGAGCGCATCCCGAAATTGGCTTTTTGTTAGAATCCAATGGAAAGCCAACCGATGTTCAACACGCTTCCGTCGACATACGTGTCGCACCTCGCGGTAAATTAATGGTCTGGCTAATGGCTCACAATGGCGAACTGTTTGACCGCGTAAATTCTTACGGGATTCACGCTATTCGCGTGCACTACGCCAACAAGTGGTTCTCCATTTGTTGTCAGGAAAAGCCAGTCGGAGAAATGTGTCGAGGCGACATTCGACTAGAAGCTGCTACTGGAGAGGATTTTAGCAACGAGGTTACTATTCCTCAGCCCGACGGGATGATGGAACGAACTCTCCAATTTGTCAAATGGCTTCATCGCAACCACCCTCAAGGTGGATGGGATTATTTTTTAACACCTGATCAAAATGCTGTTCGGTGGGAAGATGTAATCATTGCCGGCAGTTCACATGGATCTACCACGGCTGCCCGGTTCGCTAAGCATCAAAAAGTTGGTCGCGTTGTAATGTTCTGCGGCCCACGGGATCAATTCCAAACATGGCAGTCTCTCAAGTCTGCAACTCCAAGTAATCGATATTTTGGATTTTCTCATACGCTCGACAGCGGATGGTCGGGAGATCACTATTGCCGATCCTGGGAAATGCTCGGCCTGCACTCCCACGGAGAAATTGTCAACGTCGACCAATGGAATCGCCTGCATCACAATTCCATAACACCGAAGTTTAATAACACGCGGCGGCTCGTGACAGATTTTGATGTCAATGGAGATGCTAAACGCGCCCATAGTTCGGTTCTACCCGGGAAGCGCGCATTTAAAAAAGCTGATGCCTACCAACATGAAAGTGTCTGGCAATACCTGTTTACTCACCCGGTTGAAGAAACTGGGACACCGACGGCGACTGACCCATCCTGTCTCAAACAACACACTCCCTGACTACCCTACCTTGGCACAAATGACGACGTCGATTTCGCGAAGGAGATCCGTTCAGTTTTTCATTTTCCAACTAGGGTAAAGGGGACGCTGCTTGGTATTCTTGTCGGCCTTTTTTCCCTGGGGAGCAGGTGGAGATTGGTCCATCACTCCGCTCAGTTGAGTCAACACTCTCTGGACCTCTTGATCAGTTGTTCCATTTAAATTATTTGCCTCCGACAAATCCTTGGGCACCTGAAAAAACTCGCCACTTCGATACAGTTTAAAATTTTGATTCCGCACAAACTGCCCCGACTTTTTGTTCCAGTAAGGCTCATAATGGCAAAACACCCAGTCTCGTGGTGTTCCCGGGTTCCCCATTAATTGCGGTAGGAAACTCGTTCCGTCCCGCGGATCATTTTGACCCAACTCGACTCCCGCAGTCTGTGCAAAGGTCGCATAGAAGTCAGTGAAATCAATCAAATCGTTAGACACCAAACCGGACGGTGTATGCCCTTTCCAATAAGCAATTAACGGGACATGAGTACCGTTATCTTTCATACCACCTTTGCCACCTCTAATTTCCTGCCCATTCCAGCGTGAGGTAATCTGCGTGTTGGTTCCGTTGTCAGCAGTAAACAAAATGATCGTATTATCTGACTGCCCAATTTCATCGACTTTGTCGACAATCCGTCCGACAATTTTATCCATGTAATTTACCATCGCCACAAAATTTTCCTTGCGCTTCGCCTTATCTTTTGGAGCTTTATTAGCCGTGGCAAGCGGCTGATCACCGAGGGTGTCTGGTGTCGGTACAAAGGGGTCATGGACCAAAACCATGGGGTAGTAGACGAAGAATGGTTTCGACTGATTACGCTCCATAAAATCACAAATGAAATCGCAAAACAAATCCGGCCCGTATTTCCCGTGATTCATCTCTTTCGTTAAAAATTTGCCGTTGTGTTCAAGCGGAGGGCTCCAAAATCGCTCGCCTCCCTTCGATGCAGCTCCTCCCTTCGATGCGGCGCCTCCTTTTTGAGTCGTCAGCTGCCAGAGCATGTATTCGTCAAACCCCGACGCAACCGGCCGAGAAGCGTCTAAGTGACCGGGGAGCGAATTATAGAGCCCGTTCAATTGCCACTTTCCAGCAATCGCCGTTTTGTATCCTGCCGCTTGGAGTAAGTTCCCAAACGTTTTCTCGGCTGGATTCAAATATCCAAAATGGGTGTAATTTCGAAAATTGTATTTCCCGGTCATGATTTTCACCCGAGATGTCGTGCATATCGGTGTCGAATAGCAATGCGAAAATCGTATCCCCTGAGAAGCAAGTTGATCTAAATTTGGGGTTTTATAATCTTCGGCCCCATAGGAACCGAAGGCCTCCCAACTAACGTCGTCAGCCATCACGAGAATGATATTCGGCTGCCTCTCTTCGGCGTTAGCAGCGACCGCACTGACAAGCCCTGCCACCAGAACCAAAACTGTAAAACCAATTTGCTTTAGCATCGCCGCCCTCTAATGAATAACACACTACTTATTTTTCTTAATAACTGCTCGACTCGAACCCTTGCCAATTACAAAATAACCTAACTCACTCCACTGAACATCTGAAGGTGAAACTTCCGTTTTTGTAATCATCCAAACAGCACCCTTCCGGGTAAATTGACGCTGTTGGGTTCCCGCGTCTATCTTACCATAAAGCTTGACGCTATTTTTTTGATCTCTCCAGTACAGAAATACGGGAGCATCCGTTTGATTATCAAATTCGACTTGGAACCGCCCACCAACTGGTGATGATGCCGGGGGAGGTGAGGAATATCTCATTGGCAAAATCACCTTACTAAAAAATGCTCCTTGAAACTCTTTCTTTGGTGCAAATCGAATGGGTGCTTTCCCGCTTAAATTTTTGATGACATTCTGGTACTCAGGAATAGATGCCAAATTGTTCCATTCGTATGGGTCGGCAGATGTCCGATAAAGCTCTTCACCTCCTTTTGCATAACGAATGTATCGCCAGTCGGACGTACTCAATCCATAACTTCCCGGTTCACTTAAACAGGTCACGGCTACGTGATCCCATTCAGATGACGGGTTTCTTAGTAAGGGCACAAGACTTGGCACCTCGGGGTTCAATTCCCGTGCCTGCCCAACCAACTCGGTTACAGTCGAAAATAGACTGCTTAAGTTAACCGGCTGGTCACAAACTCCACCAGCCTGTGTTCCCTCCTCAAGCCCCGGCGTTTGAGCTGGAACCCGAATGATTAGAGGTACCCGGGTACAGGCTCGCCAGGCCGTATATTTTTGCCAATGCTGTTTTTCACCAAGATGCCAGCCGTGATCACTCCATAGAATGACAATCGTATTATCGTGGTTGGGTCCTGCCTGCAAAGCGTCAAGAACGCGGCCAACCATTTCATCCGCAAAAGCAATGGACGCAAGGTAACCTTGCACTCCTTGTTTCCATTGGTCGTGTTTACGGATGTGTTCGAAATAACGATTCGGACCACGTCGCTTACCTTCGGCTGGCAAATCATCGAGATCATCAACTCGGTAACCGGGCGGTAACTGAATTGTTTCAATTGGAAATTGATCAAAATATTTTTGGGGCACGAACCAAGGCTCATGCGGTCTATAAATACCACAGGCTAAAAAAAATGGCCGATCATGTTTTTTCTTCAGTTGCTTCCCGATCCAGTCAGAAACCAACCAGTCTCCACCGTACTCTTCATTGGTTGCATCTAGCGGTGCCCAATCTGTTTCACGGTATTGCCAATTTCCACCAAGAGGAAGATTCACCGGACGCTGCTCAGGCATTAGAGTTCGCGGAAAAGGGTTTTCAGTTTCTTTATTCGGAAAATATTCATCCCATGATTTTGCATCGATAAAGTAGTGCAGCAGTTTCCCCGAACCCGCAGACCAATATCCATGCCGAGAAAGATATTTTGGTAACAACTCCGCATCCGGTAACACCGTCCTCATTTTTTGCCGATTGTCATATAATCCTGAACGGTAGGGTGGAATTCCCGTCATGATGGCGGTTCGGGACGGATTGCAGGCGGGAGCCGGACAATGTGCGTTGGTAAACAACACCCCAGTGGAGGCAAGTCGATCTAGGTTTGGCGTATGTGCCTGTGGATGGCCGCCGAGGCAACCAACCCAATCGTTAAGATCATCGAGCGAAATAAACAACACATTCGGCGGAGACTTTTCATCAGCGTTGTTTAAAGCCTCTGACGCGATCAGTTCGCTTGACGAATTCAAACCCGCCAAAATCACCAACAGTTTTGCAAACCAGAGAGCAGTGAATCGTTCCAACATGTAGAAATCATCCAGTTAGTGAAAGAAATTAATTTCGTCCGCTAGAAAAAGTCGTGAATGCGAAGGAAAGGCTAAATTAAGAGAGGCATTCACTTTTCAAGAATTTAAAGCGTGGTTCGACACCATCAAAATAATTTACCTTGCCCAACACCCTACCTCAATCAAATCCACTGATTAGGATGCAAAGTATCGGTTGTCCCAAACGACTGCTGAAATTATAAACAGGTAATCCAGAAGACTCTTCCGGATTAGATTAATTTTTTAAAAACTACTCTTTATCGACGCTGCTTTATTATGAAATTTTCAGACGCCATGCGTTGGCGATACGCTACGAAAAAATTTGATCCTCAAAAACTTGTCGACGAAACTGTTGTAGATGAGTTACTCGACATAACCAACTTGACTCCTACTTCCTACGGATTGCAACCCTTCAAATTTGTTGTCCTCAAAAACCAGGAGCTTCAGGATAAGCTTATCACTTCCTCCTACGGCCAGCGTCAGGTCGCCGATGCCTCTCACGTTTTAATTATCGCAGCTCGAACCGATGTTGATGCAAATTACATTCGCGAATATGTCGCGATGGTGGAATCACAAAGAAATCTCGCGGAAGGGACAATGCAGGAATACTGTCAAGTGATGATTGGTTCCATGACCCGCATGTCTCCCGAATCACTAAACCACTGGGCAGCCAAGCAAGCGTATATTGCCTTGGGAACTGTGATGGCAGCTTGCGCGACATTGCAAATCGACGCCTGCCCGATGGAAGGTTTTATCCCACAAGAATACAACGAAATTTTAAATTTGGAACAACACCAACTCAACGCAGTTCTGGTCATTCCCATCGGCTATCGAGCCGACGATGATGCGACTCAGCATAACCAGAAAGTACGGCGGCCGATCACTGATATGGTTATTCGCATTTAAAAAATTACAGAACAATACTGGCGACACCCTACGCAAATTCACACCTGCTTTCCTCTGTCCAATTTCCCGCACTTTTGCAGCGTTCAGGCGAATTCACATTCAAAGCGACAACAGAACGGCGGATAATTAAAATGGCAATTAGTACCTTTGAGCTTTTTTCAATTGGGATTGGACCGTCAAGTTCTCACACCGTCGGCCCAATGCGCGCGGCGTTGATGTTTGCAAATCTTCTCGACTCAGAAAATTTACTTCTGAAAACAAATTCACTAACCATTGAGCTTTGCGGATCACTTGGAGCGACCGGGAAAGGGCACGGCAGCGACAAAGCCGTGGTCGCCGGCCTCGCTGGACACGCGCCGGAATCCGTTCACCCAGAATCTATGCTATCGTTGCTTCGCGATGTCGAAGAGCGTGAGTCGATTTCAATTCTTGGAAAACGGGAGCTTCCCTTTCGGCTTAAAGAAAACCTTCTGTTTTCAGGAGTGGTGCTCGATTTCCATTCCAATGCAGTCCGTTTCACAGCGACAGACGCTGACGGAAATGAAATCCTGAGCCGAATTTACTATTCCGTTGGCGGAGGGTTTGTGGTTGACGAAACCGCCTCGTCTACCGATCGAATCGTTCCAGATGCAACTCAACTTGCGTACCCGTTTCAAACAGGAAACGATTTACTTCAACTCTGCGAAAGCAATGGATTCTCAATCAGCACCTTGATGTTGAAAAACGAATCCGCCTGGCGATCTGAACAGGAAACGAGATCGAGACTGTTGCAAATCTGGTCTGTCATGGAAGCCTGCGTTTCCCGCGGTTGTCAAGAAGAAGGCATTCTTCCGGGTGGCTTAAAAGTCAAGCGTCGAGCAGCACATATGTTTCGCAGGTTGCAAACAGACTCCTCCAACGATGACATTTTTAACAGCAGGATGGACTGGGTAAATCTATGGGCCCTTGCCGTCAATGAGGAGAACGCAGCTGGTGGACGGGTAGTGACTGCACCAACCAACGGAGCGGCCGGCATTATCCCGGCGGTGCTGCACTACTACCGGCGATTCTGCAAAGGATCCAGTGAAGATGGTGTTGTTCGATTTCTGTTAACTGCCGCCGCAATAGGCACGCTCTTCAAAATTAACGCCTCAATTTCAGGCGCTGAAGTCGGGTGCCAAGGCGAAGTGGGATCTGCCTGCTCTATGGCAGCCGGAGGCTTGGCTGAGGTGCTCGGAGGAACACCCGCCCAAGTAGAAAATGCAGCCGAAATCGGAATGGAACACAATCTTGGCTTAACTTGCGATCCGATCGGAGGGCTGGTTCAAGTCCCCTGTATCGAAAGAAATGCAATGGCTGCCGTTAAAGCTATCAACGCCGCAAGACTAGCACTTCGTGGCGACGGCAATCATTTTGTTTCACTCGATAAGGTCATTAAGACGATGAGAGACACTGGCAAAGACATGCAGTCAAAGTACAAAGAAACCGCGCGAGGCGGTTTAGCAGTTAACGTTATCGAATGCTAAACGTTATCGAATGCTAAACGCTATCGAATGCTAAAAGTTGTCGAATACTAAAAAGGTCACTAACCAACGGTCTAGCCATTCCCCTTCTTTTTGGGTTTAGCATTATTGCGAGGCTGTCGCTTCTTTCGGATCGACTGAGGCGGATCTTCTTCTGTGACTTTTAGCTCCGCCCGCAAACGATCTAATTCCGCCATCATTCGTGCTTGATCATCTGCAGCCTTAGGATCGCCATAAATGCTCGTCATTTCGTTTGGATCTGAGGCGAGATCAAACATCTCCCATTCATCGACATCTGGCTCGTAAAAACGAATTAACTTGTGTCTTCCATCCGTTACTCCATAGTGCCGGCGAACAGAATGGGCGCCAGGGTATTCATAATACTGGTAGTAAAATACGGTTCGCCAATCTTCAGGAGTTTTACCTCGCAAAATCGGTACCAAACTGTGCCCCTGGAGATCATCCGGAATTTTTACACCCGCAATTTCACAAAACGTAGAAGCAAAATCGATTGGTGAAACAATATCGCTACTGTTCACTGTGCCGGGAGCAACCTGCCCCGGCCAACGAACAATAAATGGGGTCCTTAATGATTCCTCATACATCCAGCGTTTATCAAACCAACCATGCTCGCCAAGGTAGAATCCTTGATCAGAACAATAAATGACCATCGTATTGTCTGCTAAACCTGACTCGTCGAGGTACGCCAACATTCGGCCAATGTTATCGTCGACTGAAGCGATACAGCGAAGATAATCTTTGAGGTATCGCTGATATTTCCAGCGAATCAATTCTTTACCTTTTAAGTTTGCTTCTTTAAATAACTTATTTTTTGGCTCGTAAGCAGCATTCCAAACTTTGAGTTGTTCCGGCGTTAAATTGTTGGGGGGAACCAGTTTTAAATCCTTGGCAGTCATTGTTTTTTCAATCGACATGTCCTGCGTCCGCGCGGGCTTGCCTCGTCCTTCGTACGAATCAAATAACGTTTCCGGTTCTGGAATGGTTACATCGTCGTACATATTGAGATAATCAGGGCCGGGCTGCCAATTACGGTGAGGAGCCTTATGCTGATACATCAACATGAATGGCTTTTCCTGATCCCGTTCCTTGGTGAGCCAATTCATCGCAAGGTCGGTAATGATATCTGTTGTATAGCCAATATGCTTTGTCTTTTCACCGTTCTTCAACATCGGTGGATTGTAATAAGGCCCCTGTCCAATCAAGACTTCGGAATAATCAAATCCCTGTGGTGCCATGTGAGTGCCAAGGTGCCATTTACCAACGACTGCCGTTTGATAACCAGCCTTCTGAAGTAATTTTGGAAACGTCTGTTGGGTTCCATCAAATTTATTGCCGTTTACACAAAATCCATTGATGTGAGAATATTTTCCGGTTTGAATTACCGCTCGCATCGGACCACAAATACTGTTGGTTACATAACACCGATCAAACCTTAGCCCTTCGCGAGCCAAGCGGTCGATGTTTGGCGTTTTATTTATTTTTGAACCGTAGGCACTAATCGATTGATACGCATGATCATCGGTGAAAATAAACAGAATGTTCGGCTTAACATCCGATGCTGGCTTTTTTAATTTCGGCGGTTCTACTGAGTTTAAATCGTCTGCAGACACCGTCGTTGTCATCATCAAAATAATGAGCACGCCTGTAAACACTCCGAGAGAAAACGCCAACGACGAAATTAATTTTTTCATTAGATATCTACAAAGCTAAAGGCATGCGGTCATTTACTTCACTCAAAGTTTACACGATGTGACACCCTCTTCAAGTAAATCCTGAATTGATGTTTGCCAAAACATCACTCGAATAATGGTTGAGCCACGCTGTTAGTCCCCCGCGCAAAAAAGCAACGGTTGAAAATAGCGAACTATCTTGATTTACCGATAAAAAACAAATTTTAATTGTAAAATTTGGATGATCGAACCTAGATCGCTTGTCATAATGAATTTGCGAAGTGGCAGATCGAATTGCCCAGAATGGCTCAAAAAGGAATTTGCGGGATGAATAACAAAGCGGTTTTGATTTTGTTTTTACTTGGCTTGGCCACGGCTTCCCCTGCGAATTTCATTCTCGCTGACGACCGACCCAATATTCTATTCTGCATCGCCGATGACTGGGGTTGGCCTCACGCTGGAGCCTATGGTGATCCCGTGGTCAAGACACCCGCATTCGATCGCATCGCAAAAGAAGGCGTTCTGTTTGAAAATGCCTACATCTCCTCCCCCTCCTGCACGCCATCTCGCAACGCCATTCTTACCGGGCAATATCATTGGCGGCTGGGGCACGGTGGAAACTTGCACAGCATTCTGGATACTCAACACCAAACTTATCCACACCTTCTTGCTGAATCGGGTTACTTCACCGGACATTGGCGAAAGAGCTGGGGGCCAGGCAAAGTCGACAATTGGCTTCAGACTTCCGGCGGGCATCCAGCTGGCAAGCGGTATCCAAATTTCGATAAATTTCTCGATGCCTGGCCGCGAGACCAACCGTTTTGTTTTTGGCTGGGCGCTTCCGACCCTCACCGAGGTTACAAACTCAACTCCGGTCGGGAAAGTGGCATGGATTTGAGTAAGATTGAATTGTTTGAACATTACCCAGAAAGCGAAACCATTCGCTCCGATGTAGCAGACTACTATTTTGAAGTGCAACGCTTTGATAGCGATGTAAATCGAGCCTTAACTAAACTCGAATCTCTTGATTTGCTGGATTCTACTCTGGTCGTCATTACCGGTGATCACGGAATGCCGTTCCCGCGATGCAAAAGTAATCTTTACGACAGCGGTGCAAGAGTACCCATGGCAGTTCGCTGGCCCGGCAAGATTCCTCCAGGTCGTCAGGTTACTGATTTCGTTAGCACCACCGATTTAGCGCCCACGTTTCTCGCTGCCGCCGGAGCTTCTATCCCTAGTAGCATGACGGGAAAAAGCTGGCTCAACATTCTAATGTCCAAAAAATCAGGACGAGTAGAAGCTTCAAGGAATCGTGTTTTTACTGGAAAAGAAAGACACGTTCCTTGCCAAGAAGGGGACGATTCTGGAGGTACACCCATGCGAGCAATCCGCACCGACCAATTTCTTTTAATCCACAACTATCGACCAGATCGCTGGCCATCGGGAACCCCCAACTATCAATTGGCAAACCTACCGGGCTGTTGGCTTGGCGATTGTGACAATGGACCAACGAAAACCTATATGGTTGAAAACCAAAATAAAGATGCAGAGCATCAGCTGAAATACAAACTCGCATTCGCCAAACGCCCCGAATGGGAACTCTATGATTTAAATCAGGATCCTGCTCAATTGGTCAACGTTGCTGGCGAAGAGAAGTACCGTGATATAAAATCCAAATTGATTGAGTCTTTGAAAGCTGAATTGATACTAACCAACGATCCTCGAGAAACGGATCAAAACGCTGAGCAGATTTTTGATCAATCCAAATACTTTGGGAGTGGCCCTCGGCACCCGTCGTTCAGTAACAAGAAAAAATCAACTCGCTAATCTTGCTGCAGGGCTTGAGCTTTTATCCTACCTCACAAACGATTCATCGTTTACCGCGTCGACCGTTTAACTTTATTCGCACCTAGCCACCAATTGCTATGACTGTCAAAACAACGTTCTTTCTTTCTATTTTCTCCGCGATCAGCTTTCTGACACTTCCAGCGCTCGCCGAAGACAATGAGAAACATCCGCTCGTTCCCGGGTTGGAAAGATTTATAGACGTGGAGACGATTACCAACGTAGAACGTGGGAATCTACTTATTAACGAGCTGAATTGCGCCTCTTGCCATGAAGCAAAATCAAACTGGTCAGTACAGCCCAAACAAGCTCCGGTTCTATCGGAAGTTGGCGAGCGAATACTTCCGGAATACTTTCAATCGTATCTACTCAACCCCCAACATGTAAAACCCGGCACGACTATGCCCAATGTGTTGGCAGGAAAAAGTGAATTCGAACAACAGCTCATTGCCGAATCTTTAGCACACTTTCTGGCTTCAACTGGAACGGTCACCCAACAAAACTCCAACTCAAAATCTGTTAGTCAGGGCGAGCAACTATTCCACTCAGTGGGATGTGTCGCATGCCATAACCCGCAAAATGAAGATGTAAAGATTGCCACTTCGGTT
The DNA here is from genome assembly GCA_029251085.1 of Mariniblastus sp. GTDB lineage: Bacteria > Planctomycetota > Planctomycetia > Pirellulales > Pirellulaceae > Mariniblastus. Next base: position 132,550 of record JAQXDZ010000032.1, on the reverse strand, counting down.
CCACTCGGTTCGCTCGAAGACAAATATTCACTTTCGAGCCTGACTGAATTCATCAAGAACCCGATGCACGCACGCCCATCTGGCCGCATGCCTCAATTCAATCTCAGCAACTCCGAAGCTCAGAACATCGCAGCCTATTTGATTCGTGATGCAGTGGTCGAATCAAAAATTAATTTCGCCTACTACGAAGGGAAATGGGAAAACCTGCCGAATTTCGATCAACTCAAACCTGTTTCCAAAGGTACTACCAGCGGTTTTGATGTCCAACTTGGAAAAGCGAAGGATCATTTTGGAATCGTGTTCACAGGGTTTTGGGATGTTCCAACCGACGGCGAGTACCGGTTTAAATTAACGTCGGATGATGGTTCTCGATTAATTATCGACGGGAACACCATCGTTGATAACGATGGGATCCATGGAATGAATTCAGTCGAAAAAGCAGCCTCGATGACAGCGGGTATCCATGAAGTTCGCGTTGAGTTTTTTGAGTATCAAGGCGGCGAAGATCTTCGCGTTGTTGTTAATGGAAATGGCTTAAAAGAAATTAGTTTTGAGTCTCTTTTACGCCCAACTCGGGAAGTTGTAATTGACCCTGACAACCAACCGTTTGTTCTGGATTTAAAAAAAGCTGCATTAGGAAAAGCTCACTTTCAGTCGGTTGGCTGTGCGTCCTGTCACGAAATGAAACTGCCTAAAAACGATCTTGGCGAAGCGGAGATCGAATCTTTGAATCTTCCGACTCCCGTGCCGTTTTCCAAAATGAACCCACTCGCTGGCTGCCTCTCCGACACTCAACCTGCCGTCGATTTCAGGCTCAACTCATTCCAGCGCAAGTGTATCGCCGAGGCAATTAGTGCTGAGCAAAACTCAGAGACGCAAAACAACAATCCAGAACAGCTTATCCATGAAAAACTGGTTACTCTAAACTGCTATGCATGTCATAACCGCCAAATGAGTGACCGGTCGATTCGCGGCGGTGTCGTAGACATGCGGGGAGATTCTCTGGAAATCTACGACAGAAAGAAATGGTTCACGGGAACTCAGGTCGAAATGGGAGACGAGGGACAACATCCGCCCGCCTTAAAATCCATTGGTGCAAAACTTAATCGCAAATGGCTCGACAAGGTTCTTCTGGAGAGCGCAAAAGATCGACCCTATATGTTGACCCGCATGCCAAAATTTGGCGCCGACAACCTTGGAACTCTTGCAGACGAGTTAGTGGCTTTCGATAAACTCACCAATGTGCCAGTCGTAACGGAATCCGAAACCGAAAGAAAAATTAAGTCTCACGGCCGATTCTTCGCTGGCGATCAAGCCTTGTCCTGTATCAAGTGTCATACTTTTGGAAAGTACCCCGCGACCGGGGTTCAGGCGATTGATTTAACGACGATGACCAAACGATTGAATCGCGATTGGTTTCAAATGTACATGTTGAAACCATCCAATTTTCGTCGTGGAACGAGAATGCCAGAGTCCTGGCCCGGTGGAAAATCCTACTATCCCGATATTCTCAACGGCGATACGAGTCGGCAAATCGATTCGATTTGGAAATTCCTTGAGGATGGTGAAAGAGCCGCCAAGCCAAAAGGCTTAGTTCGTTCGAAGATGGAATTGAAACCGGGTGATACACCCAAGATTTATCGCAATTTTATTCAAGGAGCAGGTGCCCGCGCAGTCGGCGTTGGCTACCCCGAAGAAGTCAACCTCGCCTTTGATGCGGAACTGTGCCGGCTGGCACTTCTCTGGCAGGAAAACTTTATCGATGCATCGCGACATTGGTCGGGTCGCGGACAGGGATTTGAACCGCCGCTAGGAGAGAATCTTCTTGAACTACCCGATGCGATCGTGTTTGCTAAAAATTCTCAACCCGACCAATGGACCAAAACCAAGGGCCCCGATTCGCCACATTTTAAAGGGTATCATTTCGATGAGAATCGTCGCCCGGTCTTCGACTATCAAATGGATGGAATTGTCATTAAAGACCAGCCCGTTCCGACCCTTGAGGATGATCGTGCACTAATTACTCGGAAATTTACCATCGTGGCTGACCAACCCTGCAAGCTTTACTACCTAGTCGGGCAATCTGAGCAGGCAAAGATTGAGGGTAATTCAATCGTCTTTGGCGATCGATGGACTACTCAGTTTTCAGGGGCGGTGAAGCTCCAATTATCGAAAGACAAAAATGGCAGCGTTGTCGCGGAAATTGATTTGCCAAAAGGCCAAACTGTCTTCCAACAAAAATACGATTGGTAAATTTCCCATCGTAACCATCGCCAACAAATAGGCTATTCATCAATTTATTTTGAATCAACGAATGCCTGCGGAACTCACAATCTCTCACCGGATCCCAGACCAATGAACCATCGATTTATTTCATCTTGCTTTACTTCGACTGCATTCATCCTCGCACTCGCTTTCCTAATCGTTTTATTTCCAACCGTTTCATTCGGACAAATTAATCAGTCCGAATATTACAAGATTAGCAAAGTTCCAACTCCGGAAGGGGTGGTTCTGGAAGTGGGTGATTTTGAGTTTATGGCCGACGGTAGACTTGCTGTTTCCTCCCGGCGTGGCGATATCTACATGTTCCACAAACCACTCCAACCAGATGCTTCGAAAATAACCTCGACCTTATATATGGATGGGCTTCACGAAGTGCTGGGCCTCGCCGAGCGGGATGGTTCTCTATACGCAACCCAGCGAGGAGAAATTACACGACTACAAGATCAGACGGGAGACGGCTTAGCTGACGTCTGTGAAACCATTTCAGATGGATGGGGAATCAATGGTGATTATCATGAGTATGCTTTTGGTTCGGAATTCGATTCCAACGGTGACATCTGGGTTACGCTCTGCCTGACCGGTTCCTTTACCAGTCAAAATAAGTACCGAGGTTGGTGCTTACGTGTTTCCCCCGATGGAACAGTGACACCCACATGCAGTGGCGTCCGATCACCGGGTGGCATTGGATTTAACGCCGCTGGCGATGTTTTTTATACCGACAACCAAGGCCCTTGGAACGGCACCTGCGGCTTAAAATGGCTCCGCCCCGGTTCGTTTCAGGGAAATCCACAAGGAAACTCCTGGTACAAAGAAACCGACGCAATCGGAGCCCGACCTCAAGATCCACAAAGCGGTTCCAGGATTATGGCGGAAGCTAAAAAGCTACCCGAGCTTGAACCAACCGCAATTTTATTTCCCTATAAAAAAATGGGTCAGTCAGCCGCCGGAATCGTCTGCGATCAATCAAATGGAAAATTTGGACCGTTTAAAGAACAACTATTTGTTTGCGACCAAACCTTCAGCTGGGTGATGCGGGTCGACCTTGAAAAAGTAAACGGACATTACCAAGGCGCATGCTTCCCGTTCACCGAAGGATTCGGTTCTGGAAATTTGGCAATTGAACAGGCATCCAACGGGATGATGTTTGTTGGTGGAACCAACCGAGGCTGGGGTTCTCGTGGTAAATCCCCGTTTGCTCTGGAACGATTGGAATGGACCGGAAAAACACCCTTTGAAGTTCTCAGCATGAATGCCAAACCAGACGGATTTGAGCTTCAATTCACAAAACCTGTCGATCGAGAGACGGCGAATAAAATTGAATCTTACTCAATGCCAACCTACACCTATATCTATCAGGAAAGCTACGGCAGCCCGGAAGTTGACCATGTCGAGTGCAACATCACGTCCGCGTCTGTTTCTGAGGATGGACTGACGGTTCGCCTTACCGTTGACCAACTTCACGAAGGACATGTCCACGAACTTCACCTTGACGGCGTGCGATCCGCTGACGGAAATCCACTTTGGCACCCCGTTGGTTATTACACATTAAATTATATCCCCGAATCAAAAGTCGCTCTCGAAGATTAGAATTTTAAGAACCAATGAACGGCTAATCAGCCAATTTAATCATCTGATTTGGTTACTTTTTTACCGCCGGCAAATTACCAACGAACGGCGCTTCCGTTCGTTGCAATTCAGCTTTTGCATTGGCTCGATAAGATGCGAGAATTTCTTGAAAAGCTGGCTTTAACGCTAAATTATCCAACTCTTCCGGATCATTATTAACGTCGTACAACTCTTCGACCTCACCTTCGATCAGAGTTCGAACGTACTTAAATTTTCCTTCACAGAGAATTGCGTACCACGGCACGCCCGGCCCGTGCGTTAACGCTTTGTCCCCCGGCTTTGGAATAACCGTTGTACTTTTGCCGTAACTGCGAGCTGTGTGAGTCAGTAGCATTCTTGCTTGATCACCCGTAAAGTTTTTGACACCTTGGATCAGTGGAGTTAGATCACGACCGTGCATTTTCCACTGTGGATTTGTTTCGGCTTGAGCCATGATCGTCGCGGTTAAATCCACCGCCGTCACCGGCGTTCGAATCACCGTTGGCTGGCTGTCAGGTTTAACAATAATCAGTGGCCCACGAATTGCGGCATCATAGGGAGCCACTTTGTTTTTGAAGCCATGCTGCCCCCATGCAAAACCCTGATCCGAGGTAAATACAATCACGGTATTATCTAACTGGCCGGTTGTTTCAAGAACTTTTATCAGCCGTCCTACTCCCTCATCAATCGCTAACACGCCCTGCTGATATTGCCGCACCCAATCCTTGAGAGGCTTTCCCGGGATATCGACCATGGCCACGGGAGGCAGATCGCGCACCTTTTTTTCGACTGGAATTCCAACCTCATTTTTCTCCCAAAAACCAACATCTCGAACGTATTTCGGTTTCCCTGGTCGGGGACCATAAATATCCGAAGGCTCTGGAATATCGGCATCTGGATAGGCGTTCTCGTGTCGATCCGCCGGTGTGAACGGACCATGAACCGCACCATAACAAAGCCATAGCATCCACGGCTTCTGAGGATCTCGGGTTTTGCCGTTAATAAAATCAATTGCCCAATTCGTGTAGTTATCTGTCGAATAACCTTTTGTCAAAACAGGATCACCGCCATCACGCACAATCAATTGATTGTCGTAATAGTTCGGAGAGTTCTTGGGGAACTTAATTCGGTTCCAAACAATTTGATGATCCCAGTCGCGGCCAAACCCCGAATCGTCACCGGTGTGCCACTTGCCTATCTGGGCCGTGTAATAGCCCCGTTGCCGAAGCAGCTTTGGAAAAAACTGACACTGTTCAGGATCGTAGACATTTCCAGGGTACTCACCGGTTGCCCGAAATGACTCGATCGCATGTTGTTGACGACCCGTCAGCACTGACAAACGAGAAGCGGCACACCAAGATCCAATATAGGCATGTGTGAATCGGGCACCGCGTTTTGCCAACGAATCAATGTTAGGTGTTTTCACCCACGAATATGCCTCATCGTAACAACTCACCGTTCGATGACTTTGATCATCAGTATAGATAAACAAAATATTGGGTTGTTCGGCAGCGGCCTTAGTTGGGCGAACAACGATGAAAATTGCAACACCGAACAGCAATAGACTCAACCTAAAAATGATCATACGTTCGATGTTGACTCGGTGCATAAAACTAGGTCTCCCAAATTTATTACGGTTAGTCACGATTTATTACAAATCAGCAACTCATTTTATTTTAAGCGCTCGTTCATCAAATCTATCTTTTATTTTGAACCGAAACAGTGCTAGGATTGACGATCTGGCTGAACATAGAAACTTTCTTGGTTAACAATGGCAATGAGCAACAAACTTGAGCGTCGGCACTTTTTGAAGGGACTCGGTGGGTCTGCCCTGTTTCTTCCCCATCTCGATGCCATGGCATCCACCAATGCCACGAAATCAGTTGACTTGTCGGTTCCCAAGCGGATGGTCTGTATTGGTAACAACTTTGGTTTCGTTCCACAACTTTTTTTTCCTGAGAAAACGGGAGACCAATACGATTTACCAGATCTTTTGAAACCACTTCAAAATCACAAACCTGATTTCACTATCTTCTCGCACTTAGATCACGGCATCAACGGACAAGGCGGACACGCCGGCATTCACGCTTACCTAACCGGGATACTTTCAAAAAACTCTAAGGGTTTTAAAGAGCGAAACATTTCTGTTGATCAAAAAGCAGCGGAAATGACTCAATCTAAAACTCGTTTTTCATCTCTTCAATTTTCGTCTTCGCTTTCAAAAAACAACAAGCTGTCCTGGTCTAACGCTGGCGTTGCCCTTCCTACGATTACAAATCTGAATCAAATTTTCGATCTGCTGTTTCAAAAATCCAGCCCCGCCAAAAAACGTACTGCCGAGCGTGAACTAAACAGCCAGTCGAGCATTCTTGATCTTGTAAAAACAGATGCTGATCGTTTAACCAAACAAGTCGGAAAAAGTGACCGGGAAAAACTTGACCGATATTTTTCTTCAATTCGCTCCGTTGAAAAACAACTTGACCAAACGCGACTTTGGATTGACCACCCCAAACCAACCGTCGATTACCAGCTCCCCAAAGAAGCTGCAAATCTTAATTTCTCAAAACGCGTTCCACTTTACTACGACCTAATCGCATTAGCGCTTCAAACCGACTCGACGCGTGTCATCACGTTCGGTACTGCGGATATTGGCAGCGATGGTGGCGGACTGGGCGTCACACGCGGTTACCATCAGCTAACTCATCATGGCAAAGTTCCGGGCTACATCGCCGAACTCTCCATTATTGAATCTTTTCTTGTCAAAAAGTTTGCAGGCTTCCTCGACCAATTAAGCTCTATCGAAGAACCTAACGGAAAGACATTGCTCGACAATACGATCACTCTTTTCGGTAGCGGCATGGGAAATGCGAGCTCTCACAGCAACAAACGCCTTCCCTTGATTCTCGCCGGCGGTGGATTTCGACATGGACGACACCTCAGTTTTGAAAATCAAAACAATCGCCCACCTGCATCGAATTTGTTTCTTAGCATGCTGCAACAGTTCGGCATGGAAACTGATCAATTCGGTCAATCGACTGGCACGCTTGCCGGAATGGAATCGGTCTAATGATACACCAATACCTCTTGGCTACAGTTTTGATAATGCTTATGTCCGGTGGATCGTGGGCGCAGGAATCATCTTTTAAGGCTGACTCATTTTTTAAAGACTTCTGTTTTAAGTGCCATGCCGGTTCCGCCCAAAAAGGGGATCGACAGTTTGACACGATTGATTTGACTTCACTCAATGAGCAGGATTTATCGCTTTTAGAGGAAGCGATCAACGCCATCAACCGCGGCGACATGCCTCCCTCAAAATCGCCTCAGCCTTCCGATGCCGAACGTCGAATGTTTGTGGCATCAATTGAAAAAGAACTTAAAAATCAGCACTTAAATTCGACTGACAACACCACCATTTTGCGAAGAATGACACGCGATGAGTATCGAAATACAATCCGCGATCTTCTTGATTTTAACACCAATGCCTTTGATCCAACTGCTGACTTTCCAAGCGATTCAAGAACAGACGGATTCGCCAACGTAGGCAGGTCTCAGGTTCTTTCAGATTTCCAACTCAAAAAATATATGAAAGCTGCTCAAGGCGTATTGGAGCGAGCGTCTTATTTTGGCTACGAAAAACCCGATTCCAAGCTTGTTCAATTTATGCCAGAGCAAATGTCTCACAAAGACAAATACGACCGGGCTCCTGTGCTGTGGATCTTGAATGTTGACAATCAGCACCTCGACATTGGACACGGACAACCCGTCGAACGGCACGCAACGTATCCCCGGGCATTTAGCAAAACGGGGGTGCCTCACGACGGATACTACGACATTCGCGTTAAAGCCTCTGCCATTAACCGTCTCGATCATCCTTACGCTGACAAAGATTTTGAATACGATTTTCGACAACCGATGAAGCTTGGGATGTGGATTGCTCCAACGCCTGATTTGCTGATCAAAGGCGCGTCCGAAGGTCGACGTTTGATTAAAGTTTTTGATCTAGTTGATGAGGAAGCCAGGGTTTATTCAGCAACAGTGTGGCTCACGAAAGGAAGCACCCCCTTTGTTCACTGGGTGAATGGCTTTAGTTCAAAGGGAACAATCCGCAAGGTCGGAGAGAAGTATCACCCGGAAGTCATGCGGCCGAAACAATACGCCGAAGACATGGCAAAGAATGGCGGAGTTGAAGCGGGACGGCAATTGAAAGAGCGTGCTAAAAACACCAAGAATCGCCTGCTTTCGGAAGTTTACGATGGCCCGCGAGTTCGAATTTTTTCAATGGAAATTGAAGGTCCGCATTACACATCCTGGCCGCCGGAAAGTCATCAGAAAATTTATGGCAAGACGATGCGACCGGAAGACCTGGATCTCGAATCCACGATTTCACGATTCGCTCAACGAGCGTTCCGACGAAAATTGGAACCCGAAGAATTCGAACACTACATCCAGTTTGTCAAACAAAAAATAACTAATGGGCAGACTGCAGATGAAGCTATCAGGCTTGGGCTTGCTGCCATCCTTACCTCGCCACGGTTCCTTTACCTCGACGAAGGTGACGAAAATCAAAACACCGCACTGTCATCCTTCGAACTCGCATCTCGGTTGTCGTATTTCATTTGGAATTCGATGCCCGATGACGAGTTGTTCCGAATCGCCCGCGAGAATCGACTCGACGAACCTAATGTAATTCGCGAACAAGTCGAACGAATGCTGCAAGATCCAAAGTCTTCCGTATTTATAGAAAACTTTGCCGACAGTTGGCTCCGATTAAACGAACTTGGATCAATGCCTCCCGATAGTAAGACATTTAAGTCCTACTACCGGCACCGACTTGAATCGGCAATGAAACAAGAGACTTATCACTTCCTGCAGGATTTACTCAAGGAAAATAGTTCAATTTTTGAGTTGCTTAATAGCCAACACACATTCGTCAACGACAGCCTCGCGACCCACTATGGATTAGAGGGAGAATTCGGGGAAGGCTTTCAAAAAATATCGATTCCCGAATCGCTTCACAGAGGCGGACTCTTAGGTCAAGCGAGTGTTTTAACGGTCACTGCGAACGGCGTTGAAACTTCACCCGTGACACGCGGCGTTTGGATCTTAGAAAATCTATTAGGATCGCCCCCCTCCCCTCCTCCACCAGATGTTGAGCCAATCGAACCTGACACTCGCGGCACAACCACCATCCGCGAGCAATTACTAAAACATCGGCACGTCACCGCCTGTGCCGACTGCCATTCCAAAATCGATCCCCTTGGGTTCGCGTTGGAATTTTACGATCCGATCGGAAGCTATCGATCGAATTACCCCGCCAAGGGACTTAGAGGAAAAGGAAAACAGATTGATGGCACCGGAAATTTTCCCGATGGCGATTCGTTCAACAATGAGTTCGAACTTAAATTGTCTCTCATGTCGAGGAAAAAACAGTTTGCTAAAACGCTGGTTGAAAAATTACTAATTTTTGGAACGGGGCGTGCCGTTTCGTTTCAGGATCATCAGGAGATTGAGCAAATCGCCCAATCGATCGACACAACCGGAAATGGATTTCGAGACCTTGTGAAATCTGTTGCGACCAGCCAAATCTTCCGATCTCGATAAATTGGATTGACAATTTAATTTCGACAGTTCAGCATTAGAAATTCATTAAGAACAGCAAATTCATGAACTCAAATTTTCAATCTTGTGCCAACGTTTCGCTACTCCTGACCCTGTTTCTAATTCTGCTGACAAGCAATGAACAACTTGGATACTGCCAGACTATTCCCGACGGTAACAAACCAAACTGGGTCAAGCACACAATTATCGATCGCCAAAAAACGGCTATCAATTCTGCGGTCGCAAACGATTTTGATCGCGATGGAAAGCTGGACATAATCGCATCCTATCAAGGCGCTGTTTTCCTTCATCGCGGTACCGATTGGCAACCCGTCAAAATCCACTCATTCGATTCTGCCAATTCCCGAACCAAACCGGGGAAAGCTTGCATTCACAGTTGTTTAATCGATGTCGACCAAGATGGCGACCTCGATTTCATTGGCTCTAATCAAACCTTATTCTGGCTTGAATGCCCCGAGAAACCTCTGTCAGGCATTCCATGGGTTTATCGAACCATCGATGACGAGATGCTTGGTTCGCATTGTGTGTTAGCCGCCGATGTAGACGGGAACGGTGCCATGGATTTAATCGCCAACTCATTCCACGACGAGGAAAAAACCAACGTGCCTCGCTCTATCGCCTGGCTCGAAATCCCCGCCAACCCGCGGAATGCAAAACATTGGAAACGCCATGTTTTTGCCGATCGGGATGCACCGGGTGGATCGCATTACATGGGGTTTGGTGACCTCAACGGGGATGGACGTGGAGACATCACCTGCGGCGCAAAAGGCCAACCCTTTCCTGGTGGAGAGTGGTTTGCCTGGTGGGAGCAACCTGTCGATCCGCGAGGACCATGGAAGAAACATTTGTTGGCTGAAAACCAGGCGGGAGCATCCAACATCAACCCCGTTTCTATTGATGGGGATGACACGATCGATATCGTCGCAACCCGCGGTCACGGCACCGGAGTGTTTTGGTTCCGGGGTCCCAATTTTATGCCGATTGAAATCGACTCTAAAATCGAAGGACCGCACACACTTGTCACATCCGATCTCGATGGTGATCAGGATATCGACATTGCCGTTTGTGGACGCACGACCGACGGGATCACGATGTGGTATCAAAACGACGGATCGGGCAATTTTCATCCCTCTGTCATTGACCGCAATCAAGGAAGCTATGACCTTCGAGCGATCGACATGGATGGCGATGGCGACCTCGACCTTCTCAGTGCCGGACACCAAAACAACAACGTCGTCTGGTACGAGAACCAAGTCAAACGGAAACGTAGTTCAACCCGCTAAAACAATTTAGGCCGCCGACAAAACTTTATTTGTTCGTCTTCTCAGCTTTCAAAAATTGATTTGCAAAAAAATCGATAGCCTGATCACGATCTCTCTGATTTTTGAGACCGTGCCCCGCTCCCCGAACCAAAACGAGGGTGGTCGAAACATCAGCCGCTTTGAGAGCATCATTTAGCATTTGACTTTGCTGGAACGGAACCAAACGATCCTGATCACCGTGCATAATTAAGAAGGGTGGATCATCCGCGGTCACGTATTCAATTGGATTAAGTTTTGTGGTTTTTTTAGGCACCTCTTGAATCGGAGCACCGACCAACAACGACTCCGGGGAACCGGGGGCATCGTGATTTATTTTTCCTGTCGCTCCCGCCTGCTGGTTCATCTTTAGTAAATCCGTTGGCCCAAACCAGTCACAAACTGCTTGAACACGACTGGACACACCGACCGTTCCAAGTTCCCCTTCCAGTTCGGTTACTTCTCCAGTGGTTCCCAAAAGTGCAACGAGATGGCCTCCTGCAGAGGAGCCCCATGCGCCAAATTTTTTGGGATCCAAACCAAATCGCTGAGCGTTTTTCCGAAGGAACCGAACTGCCGCCTTGCAGTCGTGAATCTGCGCCGGAAATGTAGCGTGATGACTTAGCCGGTAATTAATACTTGCAACTGCAAATCCGCGCTTGAGCAATGGAGTCAAATGCGCAAACCGATCTTTTGATCCATTTTTCCAACCACCGCCGTGAACCCAAATAATCAATGGCAGCGCGGCGGCAGATGGCTGGGATTGAGGCAGGTAAAGATCGAGCCGATGACGTTCGTGCCCTTGCTTTACATAGACAAGATTCTTTAGCGTTTTGATGTCTGCAATTGCAGAAGTGGATGGATCAGCATTACGATTTAAAAAACGGAAATGCTCACCCGGTGAAATCCATCCGCTTCGATCAGTATCCACACGATCAAAATTACCACGAATGGCCGACGGCAATTCATCGCGCGTCAGGCGATTATCTTTATTTTTATCCCAGCGAAGAAAACGGCCGTCTGGTTTAGCTGGGTTTGCTGAATCTGGCGAAACCACTGTCTGAGCGGTTACGGAAACACAACTAAGGGAAACACAACTGAGCCAGGCAACCGGTAAGAATACAAACCAGAAAACTATTTTTCCGTCCATCAATTTCCCCAACTTAGAAAGTTATTAGACCGACCAGCGCTAAGTTGCAAAGTAATCGAGCAACTTCATTACATTGATGGGCAGTTTAAACCATTCTCAGGCTGAAAAAAATGGTGGACTGACTCTACTCTATGTACTTAAGAAAGCTTAGGCGGCAGTTTTTCGTTTTCTGATCGTCGCGTCGGATTGGAGCCACTGGGTCAACTTCTTGGACTCTGCAGTCCAAGCTTTGCCAATTCGCTTGGCACAAAACAATTCGAACAATAAATCAAATGTTTCCGCCATCGTGCGAAGGCTCTCTATCCGATCTCCGGTATCTTTCATTTCGGTACCGCTATCACCTGGGTGACTGATTTTTGCACTTCCAAGAATGCCAGTTTCCGCCTGCAAATTAAAATCATACTGCTCACCGTTGCGTACCAAAGTCAGACCGGCCTTCCGCGGTAGCTTTCCCATGCGAATCGCCATTCCTGCTTCCGGTAGGGCAACTGGACTCTCTGATGAAATTGACTCTTTTCCATGTTCACCCTGAGGACAGTCGAGGCTTAACGACCTGGCAAACATTCCAGAAACCTCGGACTCATCAGCAAGCAAGAGTGTGTCAGGCCCGGTATCCCACTTCCACCACAACCACAGTAAAAATTCATTTCCCAAATAGTCATAATTGTCAGTCATTCCGTTCCACCAAGTCACCTGGGCAGATTCACCCGGAAGAAACGCGGTCGGCTCGATCGCGAACAGTTCTGCATTAGTGCCTGCTTCATGTGCGTATTCAAGTGCGAGCTTGCCGGAAGATACGCGACTGAACTCCAACCCAAAAGCTCGCTCTAGCAAGTCGATGCAGGAGTCATTCGTTTTTTCACTTGCGCTTCCAAGAAAAACTGTCTCTGTGTCAGCATCCCAGAGAATTGATGTTTCCGCCATCCGCTTGTAATTGCCCTTTTGAGCCTCCAGTTCGCAGCGGGCATCGACAGCTTCTTTCGCCTCTTCCCGCTGGGCCTTGGTCGGTCGACTGCCAAGCTGGTCACCCATGATGCCCACTAACTCGATTTGCATCCAGGCACGTTTGATTGGCCCGGGAATGCTGCAAGTGTCTATCCGCACGCCAAAATGCATCGCTTCGCCAAGGATATTTTTCTCGCGATCGAATTCTGTATCGAGAAGATGCGAACCCCCAGTGAATCCAATGCTTGGCTGTTCGTGCAGGCTCGCGTTGGATTTTCCGATTCGATGCTGCTTCAAAATCTCCAAGTGCTCGTCACCGAAGCTGCCACTAGAATCTTTTTCAATTCGAAAACGCTCGAAAGTAACACTGCCTGAAAGAAAACCCATGCTTGATGACCTAATCACAAATAATGAAGGAGACTCTCGATGTCCCACTCCATACCAAAGCAATGCATCAATCTAGATGTCGTTTCATGGAGTAGCTCGATAACGTTTTATTCGGTTATGTGGCTGACAAACTTGATCGTTTGGAACATTAGCGAATTCTTCTAAAAATCGAAAAATCTCGACACCCAATCAATTCCCAAAATGAACGAAATCTCGATAACGAGCGTTATCGAGATACGTGTTCTAAATCGAAGACCGAATGCTGTTCTGTTCCTTTGCGGCCTAGTTCAAATCTACTTGAAGCTTCGCATTGCTACCCGGTTGCACCGGCGCCAGACCGCTAATTTTGGAAAGGTCTGGCTTTTCCCGGCCTATTTTTACTGTGTAATTTCCCTTTGAATAAACCGGTGGCTTGAACCGATTAGAATCCATTCGAACGGTATAGAGTATATCACCAGTCGCGTCTTCGATGACTTGCACCACCGGTCGCTCTACACCTTTGACTACCATTTCTGGTAAATAGCCAATTGGCTTGCGGCCGTCGTTATTGCGGTAATCGAATGTAATCGGCCATCCGGCAAATTGAGCTTTGTCCCCCTGATCAACGTCTGCGAACCGAGGCCAACACTCTACGGTAATTTTCCGGTTCTTCTTGTCAAACCGAACGACTCCGAATCCATCTCCCCGTTGTTTTTCATCTTGGCGGTTCGGCGGATTGGCATAGGCCAGCATCGTGATCTTATTTCCCAAACCATCAAGATAGTCTCCAGTCCACGGAAGAGGGCTGCCAGCTACCGCATTGGGACCTGGCTTTTCATTTTCCGGCCACCACCAACGACCATAAATTGTATTGACGATCGCTGGACTGGTGAATGCATAAGGGCCATCTCCAAAATTTTCGATCCCGTGTTTTACAAAAACAGCGAGGTGTTGATCACCGCATAAGTGAGGAGCCCACGCCCGTCGAATTTCAACCAGTGCTTTATTACGACCTTTTTGCGGCCACGCATTACTATCTAAATCTGCGAGCAATCGATTGCTTTCCTGGCCGTGCAAATGAACTGCTCCGCAAAAGGCAGTTTGGGAGAGGACACATTTCATGTCAGCACCCGTCCAATCCTGACTCCACGCATTAAGAAATTCTAATTGACGGTCACCCATCAGCTTCAATTCTGAAAGATCAACCGCCGCGCGATCGTATTTAGGATCGTTGATATGGTCGGGCCGAGGTCCCATTTTAGGAATTTTTCCTTCCGGCCCACTCTTAAATTTTCGATCCTCGACAATCGCAAAATTGATTCCGCCAATTGTCAAATCGGTATAGTAAACGCCAATTCCACGCTCAATGGGAGTTGCATCATATGCGTCCGGAAGGTGCCATGTTTGGCAACGTTGAACCATGTTGACGTATTTTGCCGGATAAAAATAACCTCCACTTGGCCCTTGTGGATTGCTCGCTTGTTTCCCATTTTCGCCCCAAATATTTGCCTGGCCGACATCGTGATCGTCAGGAATAGTAACGACCGGTCGATCCTTCAAAATATCTCGAAACTGCATTCCAAATTCTAACCAACCGTAGGTATGCTCGGTGTGATGATAAGACTGGTCTCCAGCAAAGAATAAAAAGTCGGGATCTATCTTTTTTAAATTGTCGAGCATTTTAGGTCGGGGACCGGGAGTCCGCGAACTGTTACAAGACAGATTGCCAACGACAATTACATCCTTGTCGACAGGGTCTTTTCGGATGACACCCTCGAACTGCGCCTCGGCACCATGCCGGACACGATAGGCAACGTCTTTTGTATTGTCCCAGTCTTCTAATCTAAAATGTGCGCTCCAACCAAGATCAATGACTTTTTCTTTCGCGACTTCCTGCCACTCTCCAGAAGGCTGCTTCAGTTCTAAACGAACCACTCGCGCCTCGTCCGGCATGAGGGGAAAGAGCTGAGCTGACATTTTTAAAACGCCATGGTCGTGAGTATAAACAGCGAATCCAACGACCTCGTTGCGCGGCACATTCAGATTCATGGTCCGGCGCTTATTTGGTTTAACTTTCCACCATTGGCCGGTCGCCATCGACTCCAGATTTTTAAATTTCTCTCCAAAAATCCGCGGTTGTTCCTGTTTTTGTCCCATTAACGATTGGCTGCTTAGCAGCGAAATAAGGACAAATGCAAGGCAGCCAATGCCCACTTCTAAACGAAAATACTTGTTTGGTCTGATCTGATTCATTTTTATCTTACTCTGGAATTTGGAAACTACGATCATTGTCCAAAACTGAGGCAAGAACGTCAAACTAGATTGGCTTTATTTTTACAAATTCAATTCGCGCCTTACCGGGTGAATTCAGTGCGTCCTCGACGCTGTTAACTATTTCATTACAACCACGGCCATTACCTCGCGTTAAATGAGACGGAAGTAAGTTTCGTTTCCAGTCATCAAGTTATCATTCCAATTAAATTAGAGCGCGCATAAAAAAACTCTCCGCAGAAACACTGCGGAGAGTTTAATTTTAAGCGTTCAGCTCAGTCGGTTGCTTAGAACGTCATTACGAAATCAATTCCAAAGACGCTCTCTTTGTAGTCGAGTCCAGGAGACCAATCGTATCGGTACTCCGGACGAACCGTTAGGTTCGAAGTCGCTCGGTAGTTGAATCCGTAGGTACCTTCGTATTGCGAGTGCGATCCACTTGCAGGAAGAGTTCCGCCGTGAGGAGCGTATCCAGTGACATTGTCACCTTTCCACCACTCAATACGCCGGCCAACGGTCAGACGATCTGAAACTGTGTAGAACATGTAATTGCTAAGTGCGAAGTTGTCTTCACCAGTGCTGTTTACTCGAAGCACATCACTTTGGAACACTGTCTGCAGCCGCTCAGTTAGTTGCAAGTCAAGAACCATGCTGTGTGAGTAAGCATCGTCGCCACGAGCACCAAGATCACCAAAGGTGGTCATGTAGGTAAACGAAGCGTCGTCGTTGAACTTGCGAGTGAAGCCGCCCAAGAAAGTGCTGCCGTCACCAAACTGATCGAATCCAGTATCCCAACCAGCTGTCCATCCACCGTACAATGTGGTGCAGTTATTCATCTCATACGTTGCGATAGCACCACTGTGAGTAAAGGGCTCACTGTTGTACATCATGATTGAGTGTGAGTAGAAGAAGTTCTGTGGAGCGGGAACGGACTCATAACCAACTAATGTATAGAAATGTCCGATCTTGACGCTCAAGTCACCCATGGCAACTTCACCGTAAAGCTGTGGCAAAGCCCAGCCATACTTACCACCACGTGTAAAGGCAGGGTCGCGATCCCAAGTTGGGCCAGGATTGCCGAATGCCTGAGTGTCAGGACCATCGACACCGTACATCGCGTCGAAACGGAAACCGAAAGCAAGTTCACCACTTGTGGAGTTTGCTTCTTTTTCAACGAACATCCAGCCTTGACTCAAGTCAAAAGAATCTGGATTCGAGTTGAAAAGATCATTCGATTTGGAATGGATGCCCATCGCAAACCAGCCACCGATGTTCAAACAACTATCTGAACATCCGTTTCCAAATAATGTCCGTGGCTCACCGAGCCCGGAATCACAGCAGACAACCGGTTCCGCAACAGGTGCGGGAGTTGCTGCATCGTCTTGAAAAGAAACTACCGTTGCGGGTGTTCCTACATTGTTAATCGTTTGTCCTTGGACACCGGAGAGCCCCAAAGCTCCCGATCCAATTAGGCCCAAGACAAACATCCAGCCTGACTTTCCGCGTTTCATGTCACCACCCTGTGTTGTAACTAACATCGTTATTTGTTTTCTTATCAGCAACAAACCCAACACGATGTTGGCTGAGCTCGCCATTTACTACATCTTTGGGAATCGGTTGTGACGCCCGTGACGACTATTCCAAATTCACCTATTTTCTGTAATTCCCGATCTGGAAGTGACAAAGGTGCGTAACTTTGACGATTGAAACGGTCGATCCACCCAAAGCTGTCAAGCTTTAACGGTTAAAAAAAGACTTCCGGCGAGCAATTTTGAAGACTGCTATCAGTGCTCCGAGACCAGCTAGAAACGAGAAATTTGAACAACAAAAGGAAGTTCAAAAGAGACCTGTTTTCGCCTTTTCAAATCACCGTGAGCTCTCTCGGATCTGAACACGACGTCAACCAAGGACAACTGTTAAACACCAGGATTTGATTGTTTTTTGTGCAACTTTTGAGCACTAAAAATCAAATTTATTGTGATTTCACCAAGCAAGGGTAGAAATTCAACCCTTTCAGTTTTGCAAGGTCGAGATAGAAATTTGGCTGCCTCGGAATGAAACTCACCTGCACTCGAATTAAGCGATCAACATCGTTGTTCGGAGACGACTGATTTTTGCAAAAGAAAAAAACAGAAAAAATGATAGCGTTTTTTCCGCTTGAAACCCATTTACTGCCACCGTGCACTGAATCCTATTTCGAATTGGTATGAAGTTTGCGAATGAGAAAATTGCCCTGTTTCGGCGGGCAACTTCCGAGCCAATAACCGTTGCCATCTCCAAAAAGGAATTCAATCAAGTGCACAATTCTTTAACTTCAATGAAACACTTATCGATTGTGATCGGTGTAATTCTAATTCTCGCCTGCACAAATCTGGATCAATCAAATTCCGTTTTCGCCCAAGAAGACATTGCCGAAGTTGTGGCTTCGACGGAAGTAATTGTTAATGCACCCGAGAGCAATTCCATCACCACCGACGAGCTTTCTTACGTTTTTAATAACGCAATCATTTTTATCTGTGCGGTTTTGGTTTTGTTTATGCAGGCTGGTTTCTCGATGGTTGAAGTTGGACTCAACAGTTCGAAGAACGTGGTCAACATCTTGTTCAAAAATCTAATGGATTTATCTGTCGGGGTATTATTGTTTTTTACTGTTGGTTTCGCCTTGATGTATCCAGGCTGCTACGGTGAAGTCAGCAATGCTTACTTCTCGTTTGGTGGCTTTGGAATTTATGGAGCCTCCGATGGCGATGCGTTATCGCCTTATGCAGATTGGTTTTTCCAAGCCGTATTCGCCGCAACGGCTGCAACTATCGTCTCAGGCGCTGTTGCCGGTCGCATGCGATTTGGAGCCTACCTGGTTTTCAGTGCCGTCCTGACTGCATTGGTTTATCCAATCAGTGGTTATTGGAAATGGGGAGGTGGTTGGCTAACTCAGTTTGGGGAACTGTTGCCCGACGGTACCTATTCAATGGCATTTCAAGATTTCGCTGGTTCAGTAGTTGTACACGCGGTTGGAGGGTTCGCAGGACTTGCGGGCGCTCTCGTTCTCGGGCCACGCATTGGCCGGTTTTCGAAAGAGGGAAAACCTCAACCAATGCCCGGTCACAACATGACTTTCGCAGCACTCGGAGTATTTATTCTGTGGGTTGGATGGTACGGATTTAATCCCGGAAGCCAACTTGCCTTTGGAACCGCCGCTGACATTGACGCGACGGTTTACATTGCCGTAACCACAACGCTTGCCGCCGCTGCCGGTGCAATCGTTGCTACTCTTATTAGTTGGGTTTGGCTTGGAAAACCAGACATCTCAATTGGCTTGAACGGAGCCTTGGGAGGTTTGGTTGGAATCACTGCTGGTCCTGACTGTTTTACACCATGGTGGTCAATGGTGATTGGAGCGTGCGCCGGTGCAATTGTTGTTGCCGGCGTACGTCTCCTTGACCGTTTAAAAATAGATGACCCAGTTGGCGCTTGGCCTGTGCATGGTCTTTGCGGCATTTGGGGGTGCCTGGCAATTGGATTTATTCCCAACGCTCACCTCGAGAGCGGCGCGACTTCTTTTCTGATTCAAACCATCGGGACGGTTTCCATTGTCGCTTGGGCATTTGTGACAATGATCGCTTTGTTTAGCGCTTTAAAGTTCCTGGGAGTTTTACGTGTCTCCGAATCTGAGGAACTGCAGGGACTCGATATGAGCGAACACGGCATGAGTGCCTATCCATCCGAATTACCGGGAACCATGGGTGCGGCGCCGATAACCATTGCTCCACCCGTATCGGAGCCTGCACCAGCAGCGACAAAACTTGCTGGAGCAGAATAAGAGATGGAACAGAACAAGAATAACGGAGCCCGCCAATCACGCGGACAACTTGTTCACTCTTTTAATTTTTAAACGACATATCAAAGTGCACAATAAGAAATGGTCGTGCATCGGCATGGCCTCGGAAGGACGTTCCATCCAATTTGGGTGGAACGTTTTTTTATTTCATGGACTGCAATCGTCGGCTTCAACAATTGACAAAATTCATGTCACACGGCCTCCCTTGAGCTTTGTTAGCTTTCGCTTTTTAATTGTCCCATCGAGCCAATACCTTGTTTCCAACCAACGATTTGGTTTTACCTACCGATTCCAAGCAATTGGACGAACAGAAACCTTCCCGGCAGAGATCCGTCCCAGTTGCTCGCAGAATCGTGTTTTTGGGGTGCGATTATAGGAATTTGGTGGAAAACTATACGCAATTGCTTAACACCTTCGTCATCAACTCGATCAATTACTTTCCCTTCGATGATTCGCGAACTACCTTAATACAGACTCTTTTTACGTTAGTTTCTAAATGTTGAACTCTATTTTTAAGACCACCATGCGCACCACTCACTATTCCCGTTGCTTTGTTTTCTTTTGTTGTCTTTTAAGCACCGCGGCGTTTCTCTCAAACCCCTGTCATCTTCAAGCGCAAACTGACACGTTGCGATCGCTCGATCATTCGGATTACGACCTTTGGACGTCGCTTTCAAGTCAACAAATTTCGAACGACGGCAAATGGATTTCGTTCTCGACAAAAAGCGGAAAATCTAAGGCTCAACCAACACTCTTCATCCGCCAAAACCGAGCCACCAAAGAATATTCTATTCCTCGGGGAAGTGGAGCGAAGTTTACATTCGATTCGAAATTTGTGATTTACCGAATCACGCCTGACCCTGAAAAAATAGCTTCGCTCAAAAAAGCGAAGGTTCCTGCAGATCAAATCCCGGGAACCATTATTGAAATCATGAACTTGTCCACCGGAAAGAGAACTTCCATTGATCGTGTCTCGTCTTTCAAGATTCCCGATGAGAATAGCGATTGGATTGCCTACCTCCGCACCAAACCGATTGATCGAAAATCTGTCAAACAGCAAACTTCAAAAGTCGTTGAAACTTACGAAGTAACTGGAACTGGTTTAAAAAAACCAACTCGCAAGAAGGCTCTTAAAAAACGACCCGCTGATCCATTAGTCACTCCGCCAGTAAAAAATAAAACGAAACCAGCTCCTGTCAAAAAACCTGCGGCAAAAAAATCGAAAACCACAGAAGTCGAAAATAAAAACAACAAAAAGAAAAACCCCGGCACGACTTTGGTGCTTCACGACCTGCGAACCGACACCCAACAAACTTATCCTAATGTCGTGCAGTTCCGGTTCGACAAAAAAGGGACGATGTTGGCTTACTCCACATCTGTAGAATCAGCAGGAACTTCTCAATCGCCGCAAGCGAAATCAAATAAGAACGGTAGTAAAACAAAACCAGTTGGCGATGGACTATTTCTTGTCAATCTAAAATCACTTGAGTCTCAGATTTTGCTTGAGGGCAAAGGAGAATACAAACAACTCGCCTTTAGTGACGCTGGAAACCAAGTTGCCTTCCTTACCAACCGCGACGACTACAAATCTAAGACTCCCCGCTGGGCTGTATTTCATTGGAAATCAGGCCAAAAAATGGCGACCAAGGTCGCGACAGAATCCAGTGTTGGCCTTCCGGTCGGATGGTGGATTTCCTCCAGCACCAATCCCACATTTAGTGAAAATGGACAGCGATTGTTTTTTGATACCGCTCCAGTTCCTGAAGCAGTGTTGAAAGAGCGGAAGGGAATGGCAAAATCTAAAGATGGCGAGTCTGCTAAACCAGAACCCGAAAAAGCCAAATTAGATGTTTGGCATTGGCAGGATCCACTTCTCCAACCTCAACAACTACTTCAAGCCGAACGTGAACGGCGGCGAAACTACCGAGCTGTTTATAACGTCAAATCAAAAAAACTAATCCAGTTGGCAACTCTCAGAATTCCCGACGTTCGGATCGATCCGAGGTCTCCCTCTCGCCTAGTGGTTGGATCCTCAAACATGCCTTATCGAAAAATGCTTTCCTGGGACATTCCGGGTTTTCAAGATACCTATTTGATCAATCTCGATACCGGTGTTGTAGAAACGATTATTGAAAAAAGTAAGTTCAGCGCAACTCTTTCACCTGACGGACAGTTTGTAACCTGGTTCGATGCAGAAGCTCGAAAATGGTATGCCATTTCAACAGGAAAAAATCGCGAACCAGTAGAAATCAGTAAAGGAATTCCCTACCCGCTTCAAAATGAGTTACACGACACCCCTTCACTGGCTCGCGCGTACGGCGCGGCGGGTTGGCTGGAGAATGATGCTGGGTTATTAATTTATGATCGTTACGACATTTGGTTGGCTGACCCCACCGGCAAAGATGCACCTGTGTGTATTACCAACAATCTTGGGCGAGAAGAAAAAATTCGTTTTCGATATCAACGGCTCGACCGAGAACTTCGTGCGATTTCGCCTGAACAATCAGTTCTCCTTTCAGCGTTTGATGACGAAACAAAAGCCAGCGGCTTTTACCAGCTGACGCTTACCGCTCCTTCTGGCGGTGAAGCCAAAACCAGTGGAGAATCAATCAGTCCAAAATTAAAGCGGCTTATGATGCTCGACGAACGTGTCTCTGGATTGAGCAAATCCAAGAATACCAATGATGTGATTTTTAGTCGCAGCACATTCAGACGCTGTCCCGATTTATGGTCTAGCACTACTGCATTCAAAAAAATCTACCGAATCAGCGACATCAATCCGCAACAGGAAAATTATCGCTGGGGTTCTGCCGAACTAGTCCATTGGAATGCGACTGATGGGCAACCTCTGGACGGTATCCTCATCAAACCTGATGGATTCGATCCGAAAAAGAAATATCCGATGATGGTTTATTTTTACGAGCGGAACTCTGACAATCTTCATTCGTATTACACGCCAGCAGCGGGTCGCTCGATCATCAATCACAGCTTTTATGTCAGCCGGGGCTACGTCGTTTTCATTCCCGATATCCCCTACAAAACTGGCGAGCCAGGGCCCAGCGCCGCGAATGCTATACTTCCCGGTGTGGAATCCATTGTCAAACAAGGGTTCATCAACCCTAAAAAAATTGGCATGCAGGGACATAGCTGGGGTGGTTACCAAACTGCTTATCTGGTCACACAGACAGACATGTTTGCGTGTGCGGAATCAGGAGCACCGGTTAGCAATATGACCAGCGCCTACGGTGGAATTCGTTGGTCCAGTGGGATGAGTCGGATGTTTCAATACGAACGAACTCAATCTCGGATTGGTGCCGATCTTTGGTCAGCGCGTGATAAATACATTGCTAACTCTCCGGTGTTCTTTGCCGACAAAATTAACACTCCGCTGTTGATCCTCCACAACGATCAAGATGGTGCAGTTCCGTGGTATCAAGGCATCGAACTATTTGTTGCCTTGCGACGACTCGAACAACCCGCTTGGCTTCTTAACTACAATGGCGATCCACACTGGGTTATGAAGGACGCGAATCGAAAAGATTTTGCCATTCGGATGCAACAGTTCTTTGATTTTTACCTAATGGACGCCCCCGAACCCGAATGGATGGCGTACGGCGTTCCCGGTGTCGACAAGGGTAAAAAATTCGGCTTGGAATTGATGGAACCGAAGGCTCAGCCAAAGCCAGAAACAAAGTAATTTGTAGTGTGACAGCCGGCCTGGTTTCCAACAGGCCGGCTGCTTCGCTCGCTTACTTAGCAACCGCTATTTGGCATTCCTAACGGTTTTTCGTGACCAAACGATTGCTAAATTGGCTGTACTCTTCTTCGCGTGCGATCATTGCTCCAACACCCTTGAGCGGCTCCGGCGGTGATCCCAAATTCTAAACCGTGCCTTTCCTGCTAACGGTTGACTGTTACAAATACCCGCCGCCAGTTTGTATTTCTCCTAATCGACTGACCGCCTTCAAGCGAAGCAATTGAATTGAGCTCAGACGTCGTCGAGGACAAGATTCTCTTGGCAGTATTGGTAACCAGCCTCGCCTCTACTCATTGACCTACTCATTGGCCAACTCACTTGAGCCTCTTTTCTACTGCTACAATTAGACTAGAAATTGTTTTAAAATGAATCCGAGCAGAAACCGTCGCGGTTCATTTTAAAACTCCTCTCACTTACTTTCGCTGGTAAATTTACACCTTAACAACTGCTATTCATTTGAGTCCAGTTAATCAAACTCTGTTGACTAAGCCCGTCTTATCGAACTCAATTTCGACCTATCCAATCTTAAATATCAAACACGTTCTATGAAAAACAGCAAGACATTTGCAGGTAAAGCGAAGCCATTGGGAGCCTACCCGCACCTTAAACGTGCGGGAGATTTTGTATTTATTTCCGGCACCAGTTCTCGTCGCAAAGATAACTCCATCACAGGCATGGAGATCGTTGACGGTGAAAAGATCTACGACATACGCAAACAAACCCGCGCGGTATTAGAAAACATTAAAGACTATCTATCAGAAATCGGCGCTACGCTTGAAGATGTTGTCGACGTCACCACCTTTCTCGTCAACATGGATGATTTCTCAGGGTATAACGAGGTCTATGGTGAATTCTTTGCGGCCACTTCAGGGCCGGCAAGAACGACCATCGCAGCGTATCAACTGCCTCACCCAGATTTGAAAATTGAAATCAAAGCCATGGCCTACTGCCCTCAAAACTAACTTTCAATGGCGTTTCGATGAACCAAGCAAACTCTACAACCACCCTCAATTTTATTAACGGCCAGTATTGCGATCCCATCAGTGACGGCTGGCTCGAGAACATCAATCCGGCGGACGGCACCTCGCTTGGCAAAATCGCTAACTCGACTGAACAAGATGTGGAACGCGCAGTTATCGCTGCCGCGAATGCACAACCGCAATGGAGTGAATCGACATTAGAACAACGATCTCGGATCTTGAGCAAGATCGGCGATCTAATTGAGGAAAACCTCGAATCGCTTGCCATCGCCGAAAGCGAAGATAGTGGTAAACCGATCAGTAGAGCCCGCACAATCGAAATTCCTCGAGCAGCGAGTAATTTTCATTTCTTCGCAAACGCCATCACTCAATTCTCGAGTGAATCCCACGAAAGCGTGGGACAAAACGCGATCAACTTTACATTGCGGCAGCCTCTCGGCGTGGTGGGTTGCATTTCTCCCTGGAATCTACCGCTCTATTTATTCACTTGGAAAATTGCTCCCGCCTTGGCTGCGGGTAACTGCGTCATCGCCAAACCGAGTGAACTAACCCCTCGAACAGCAGCCATGCTTGGGGGATTATGCAACCTAGCGGGCCTGCCGGCGGGCGTACTTAATATTATTCAGGGCGAGGGACCTCGGGCGGGACAAGCGCTTCTCGAACATGAAAAAATTAAAGCAATTTCGTTTACTGGTGGCACAGCTACCGGTGAGCACGTCGCTCGGGTCGTCGCTCCAAAATTTAAAAAACTCTCACTTGAGTTGGGAGGTAAAAATCCCAATATTATTTTTGCCGATTGCAATTACGAACGGGCTTTGGAAACGACAATCCATTCTTCTTTTGCAAATCAGGGCCAAATTTGTCTTTGCGGATCTCGCATCTTTGTGGAGTCCAGTATCTACGAGAAGTTTAAAACCGACCTGATTGCCCGCACCACTCAACTCACGGTCAGCCATCCGGCAAACGAAGAAACTGCAATCGGAGCCATGGTTTCAGGTGACCATTATCGAAAAGTACTTTCTTACTTTGACGAAATCGATCCAACCGATGCTTCTATCCTCTGCGGAGGTAAACCAGCAACTGTCGAGGGATACGAGCAAGGCTTTTACATCGAACCCACGATCATAGAAGTTCAAAATAACCAATGTCGATTAAACCAGGAAGAAATATTTGGCCCTGTTGTCACTCTCATGCCATTCGATAATGAAGAAGATTTAATTACGATGGCAAACGACGTTAAGTACGGCCTCTCAGCGACCATCTGGACAAAAGACTTGGATCGAACGATGAGGCTTTCGAAGAAAATTGAATGCGGTGTTGTCTGGATTAACACCTGGTTAATGCGTGATCTTCGGACTCCTTTTGGAGGAATGAAAAACTCCGGTGTCGGACGGGAAGGCGGTCTTGAAGCGCTTCGGTTTTTCACTGAACCAAAAAATATTTGCATCGCGTTTGAGGATTAATTGCGGTGACACAAGAATTTTTGTCCCACAAATTCGATCAAGTCGACGCTTGAATACTTATTGATCCATTTTTGCCAAGGACAATGTGGTCGAGAACTTCAATCCCAATCAGTTCCCCCGATTCCGTTAACCGTCGAGTAACTGCGTGGTCTTGCTGGCTAGGTGTTGGATCGCCTGAGGGATGATTGTGGACCAAAATAACCGACGAGGCTGCATCTTTGATGGCAGCTCGAAATACTTCCCGCGGATGCACAAGACTCGCATCGAGTGTTCCCACGGTAATTTGGTGGGTATCGATAACCTGATTTTTTGTATCCAAAGTGACGATGTGAAACTCTTCCTGTTTTCCATCGATGATCAGTCGTTGAAAGAAACGCTCACAAAAAGCGATCGCGTCCGAGCTTGAATTGATTCGAACTGTTATTTTCTCATCCGAAAGTGCGGCAATTCGTCGACCTAGCTCTATCCCGGCCATCATCTGACAATAGGCTGTCTTTTCGACGGCGCAGCTGATCGATTTTAACTCGCCACGTCCTGCGCCGGGTAAATCTTCCAAGCGGCCATCGTATTCCTTCGCAATTTTCTGCCCGGCCGTAACCGCCGATTCTCCCGGTCGACCACTGCGAATGAGAATGGCGAGCAATTCTGAATTTGACAACAGCTCGGCACCCTGATGCAGCAACCGCTCACGAGGCCGACCTGCCTTTGGCGATACCTTAATTTGCGACCCGAATATTTTTTCATCAATCCAACGAATAGGAGAAAATGTTCGGCTGGGGTTCCAGCGGTAATCTTTACCGCCCTCGGATTCCCGAATCACCCACCCGGAGTTCACCAAATCATTGACGAGCCGGGTCACGAATCCAGGCTGCTCCGGATAGCACGCCGTTTTAATGTCGGATAATAAAAACCGGTCGCGTCGATAAACGCAATCGATCACCGATTTATACCGCGCGTATCTTTTGACAGTAGGCCGCTGCGCATTTTCCGTCGGCAAGCTTGAATCGGGTTTTCCATCTAAATCGATGACGACTGTTTTTGAGATCGAAGTATCGGATCGTTTCATCACTCGCTCCTATCAAGACAATCGATTTTCTTGCAAAAATCAGGTGGAGGCAAGCAATTGAGCGGTCAGCGATAAAATAATTGAACTGGAAGTTACACGTCAAACTGACAAAATTCGGTCGACGAGTCGCTTTTTCTCAACTTCGTCATCACCACAAAGCCATTGAATTACGTTTTGAGACCAAATGGAATCATACTCTGACTCGTTGATGATTTCTCTCTCAATCGCCAGATCAAGAATCTTCCCTGGATAGGACGATTGAGGTTCCGACTCCATTTCTCCTAGCGGATAGGGATCGTCGAGTCCTAAAATTACTTGATTGGTGCCCTGATTCTCAATTAAAAGTTTTAGCGAACCGGTATCGTGGACTAGCGTATCGAAAAAGATATTTTTATGACCAACCGCTTGGCGTGGATGCTGCATTCCCTCAAATAAATCTGGCCTGCCATCAAATCCCTGAATCCTGCGTCCTAAATTGATTTGGGCGAGTTGTCCTCCGTGCGCAAAACAAACACGCATATTTGGAAACTTATCCTGGTATCCGTTTAACGTTAAAAAGTGATAGGCATCTGCACACTGGGCTAACATCCAAATCAAATGAAATCGCCAAGCTCGATTTTCAAGCTTTACAAATTTTTCTCCATCATAAGGATGGACTTCGACCGCTAAATTGTACCGACTGCATAGCTCAAATATTTTTTCATTTTCTTCATCGAAAATGCACTGCCACGAACCTATCGTATCCATGTAATGGGTCGGCAAACAAAGTAGCCGCAAACCAAGTTCTTCAACGCAACGCTGGATTTCCCACAACGCTCCGTTGACGTATCCGGGATGAACCACAAACCCGCAAGTAAATTTAGAGGGGTTTTCTCGCTGTATTCTTGCATTGAAATCGTTCTGGAATCGCAACGCTTTCTTCATGGTTTCCAAACGCAGGCCATTACCGTACAACTGCGATAGATTCAGGACGACAGCGTGATCGATTTTATAACGTTCCATCCATTCCAGTTTTTCATCGAGGAAAAAGCTGGAATCCGTTACCGGTCGCTTCCAGCCTTTTTGCAACATGTACTTTTTGTCCTGATCGACCCAAAAGATTTCATTGTCTTTTAAGAACTGCGGAATTTCTTCCGGATAAGGAAGCAGATGCGAATGCCCGTTAATACGAAGTTTACGATCCATTGGGGTTACAGAATATCTTTCGTTTCGAACGCGTATTAGAAAATGCCGTACAATGAAATATACCAATAAAAAAGGAATCTGAATGCAAATCGACTTGAAAAACAAGAATGCACTCGTCTGCGGCAGCACTCAAGGAATCGGGAAGGCTTCGGCTCTCGCCCTGGCTCAATGTGGTGCTAACGTGACCCTCGTCGCTCGAAATGAACAGCGGTTAATGCAAGTAAAAGACGAATTACCCAACTTGGATGGTCAGACTCACCAGTTTTTGGTCGCTGACTTTCAAAACCCTGATGCACTTGCAGAAACAGTTAAGAAACAACTGAATAGCTCGACCGCCTTCCACATTCTGGTCAACAATACAGGAGGCCCTCCTGGCGGCGATGTTTTCGGAGCATCGTTGGTTGAATTTGAAAATGCATTTACTCAACATCTCAAATGTAATCATTTGCTCGCCCAGGCGGTCGTGCCTGGGATGAAAGCAGCAGGTTTTGGGCGAATCATCAACGTAATTTCGACATCGGTAAAGCAACCGCTCGATGGACTGGGTGTCTCCAACACGATCCGCGGAGCCGTTGCCAATTGGTCTAAAACACTCGCCAACGAACTTGGCTCCTTCGGCATCACGGTCAACAACGTTTTACCGGGAGCGACAGCCACCGAACGCTTAAGCACGATCATCGCCAATAAAGCTGAAAAAACAGGCAAGTCAACCGATGCCATCAGCGAGGCAATGAAGAACTCCATCCCGGCAAAACGATTTGCTGAGCCGTGTGAAGTTGCTACCGCAATTGCATTCCTCGCGTCTGATCTGGCGTCCTATATCAACGGCATCAACTTGCCAGTTGATGGTGGTCGCACCAAATCACTGTAACGCTGCATTAATTGCTTTACGGAATCCAATACAAGAGAAATAGCGAGACGACTGCGATCGCAATCCCGGCGTAGGTGCGCCTATTTAATTGTTCTTTTAACAACCCTGTTGCGACAAGTGTCGTCAAAACAATTCCTCCTGCGCTGGTGACGGGGAAAACGATGAAGCCCTCAAAATAATGAAGGGCCAATAGCACAAAATAGGTTTGCAAATTATTGGAAATCCCCATCAAAAATCCAATGAACCACTCCATGGGCGATGGCATACGTCTCCCGTAAATCAACACAATTAGCGATGGAATTGCCGCGACTGTAAAGGCAGCCAAAATAAAGGTTGGGCGATGCTCAGGAGAACTAACGTGTTTGAAAGCCTCCTGTGAAAGGCGACTGAAACCACACAATAGAAAAAACGAAAATAACACCAACGGCACCATCCAACGAGACTTCGTCTCAAAATCACTTGGATGAGGATTTTTTTGAGCCCCAATAAGTGTCAACGCTAATAGCGCCATTCCAATGCCAATGGACTGCACAACATCCGGTTTTTCTTGCCAGACAATAGCCGCGAACCCAATCGGCATCAAAATTGAGAGGACACTGACGACTGTCGTCGTCGATGCGCCCACCTTACGAATCGAGTAAATCGCAAAAAAGAAGGCTATGAAATAAACGGCTCCCATTGAGCCACCCGTCCAGAGCGCACCAAACGAAACAGGAGAAAGATTCGAAACAAAAAACACAGGAATGATTGAAACTGCGGCGACAATATAATTGATCGCTCCAATCGTAATGACATTTTCCTGCCTTCGAATTTGCGCCCATTTTATGAACAGCGTAAATGACGAAGCAAATACAACTTGTAATATCAGGTAAATCATAGAGTTGGAGATTTAAATTGCGCGCTGAAATTTCTCGAGAATCGACGCCCAGCCTAAACGACACACTGAAAAACGTCGACCTGCTACACGATTTAAATTAAAAACAAGATTGAGCCAAGTTAAAACATCCTCCAATCACCCCAAAAGCGTTCAAAGTAGTAGTATTCAAACTTCGAATTCCTACAATGACTGCAAACATCCGCTGTCCATTATTCGTAGCTCTAAATCATGAATGAAGCCGCAACTCGACTCGAACCTAACGCTGTCTGGACTCACTTCGAAGAATTGAACGCTGTCCCAAGGCCCTCAAAAAAAGAGGGACGGGTTATCGAATTTATGAAACAGTTCGGTGAGGGTTTAAATCTGGAAACCATTGTAGATGAGATTGGCAATGTGATTATTCGCAAGCCGGCTACTCCCGGAATGGAAGACCGCCAGGGCGTGATTCTTCAGGGTCATCTCGACATGGTTCATCAAAAAAATGCCGATACTGTTTTCGATTTCGAAACCGAAGGAATTCGATCTGTCATCACAGATGATGGATGGCTAACCGCCGAAGGAACAACACTCGGCGCAGACAACGGGATGGGAGTCGCCTCGATTATGGCAGTGCTGTCCGCGACCGATATCGAACACGGACAGGTCGAAGCGCTATTCACCATTGATGAAGAAACTGGAATGACCGGTGCCTTCAAGCTTCAACCTGGAATCTTAACCGGTTCGATTCTCTTAAATACCGACACCGAAGACGAAGGAGAATTGTGCATCGGTTGCGCAGGTGGAATCGACACAAATATCAATGCGAGCTACGAACAGGTGCCTACAGGTGACGGAACCGCATTCAAAGTTTCAGTCAAAGGTCTGCGTGGTGGCCATTCGGGGTGTGAAATTCATCTTGGTCGCGGAAACGCCAATAAAATCATGAACCGTCTGCTCTGGGACGGCTCCAAGAATTTTGGACTTAGAATCGCATCTCTCGACGGTGGCAGTCTAAGAAACGCTATTCCTCGCGAGTCGTTTGCTGTTGTTGTTGTTGATTCCGATCAAGCCGATCAATTTAAAAAGCACATTGCAGAGACGATTGGTGTCATTCAAACCGAACTCATTCGAACCGAGCCTGAGCTGATGGTGTCCATCGAACCGGCATCCCCGGTGGAAACAGTGATGGATTCCACTTCACAAGAAAATCTAATTCGGGCGGTCTATGCAGCCCCTTGTGGCGTTGCCCGGATGAGCGACGAAATGCCAGGTCTCGTTGAAACTTCAACCAGTCTCGCCAGAGTATTGGTTAAATCCGGTACGGTTTTGGTTCAGTTTTTGACACGAAGCAGTGTCGAAACCGCTCGTGATGACCTTGCGAGAACGATCGAATCCGCTTTCCAACTCGCCGGAGCCGATGTCGAACATTCCGGTGGCTATCCGGGCTGGAAACCCAATGCTGATTCAGAAATCCTCCGTCAAATGACTCAAATTTATTCTGACCTGTTCGGCGTTGAACCGACCGTCAATGCCGTGCATGCCGGGCTGGAATGTGGAATTATCGGAAGCGTCTATCCTGGATTGGATATGATCTCTTTTGGACCAACGATCAAAAATCCACACTCCCCCGACGAAAAGTGTGAGATCGCAAGTGTGAAAAAATATTGGGATTATTTAGTCGCCACGCTGCGGCAAATTCCAACAAAGTAGGGCTCTGGAGTTAGCGCTCTGGAGTTAGCGCTATTTTTGCTTAGATTAAAATCCTGCGTCTCAGGTACGATTCAAAATCTGCTTGATGACGTTTCCGTGCACGTCGGTCAGCCGCCGTTCAATTCCATCGTGATAAAAACTCAATCGCTCATGATCGAGTCCCAACAGATGGAGTATTGTGGCGTGAAAATCATAAACGGAAACGACATCCTCAACCGCTTTGTAACTGAACTCGTCGGTCGCACCAAAACTGAACCCTTTTTTGACTCCGGCACCGGCTAGCCAGGCAGTAAAGCCCGATGGATTATGATCCCGGCCGCTTGCTCCTGCCTGGAACGTCGGCATTCGTCCAAATTCGGTACACCAAACGACCAGAGTATCTTCGAGCAACCCTCTTTGTTTGAGATCTTTGAGGAGCCCAGCGACGGGTTGGTCGAGTATCTGGCCATGGACTGCATATTGTTTCTCAAGGAATTTGTGGCCATCCCAGTTACTAGTTCCTTCGCCGCCGGTCTGATAGGCACCGTTAAATAACTGAACGAAGCGAACGCCTTTTTCAACTAATCGCCTCGCCAAAATACAGTTCTTTGCAAAACTAGATTTCAACTCATTTGTGGAATCGTTCGCGCCGTACAGAGACAAAATATGTTCCGGCTCAGTCGATAAATCACTAATCTCTGGAACACTCAATTGCATTTTCGCTGCCAGTTCGTAACTTGCTATCCGCGCTGCTAATTCAGTGTCCCCCGGAAACTGAGCCAAATGCCGCTCATTCATTCGCTTCAAAAATGCGCGGGTAGCGACATCTTCTCGATTAGAAATTCCACCCGGTCGAGCGAGATTTCGAATGGGGTTGGCAGCGTTAAAATTGGTGCCCTGAAATACAGCGGGTAAAAAACCAGGCCCCCAATTATTGACACTGGACTGGGGCGTGCCGCGTGGATCGGGAATCGCCACAAAGGCCGGCAGTTCATTGTTATCACTCCCAAGCGCATAGGTCGCCCAGGCACCAATGCTGGGAAAACCATCGAGTGTGAATCCTGTCGACATAAAATTCTCACCCGGCCCGTGTGTATTCGTCTTCCCTGTTAACGAGTGAAGAAAGCAAATATCGTCTGCCATCTCGCCTATGTTATCGACTAGCGTCGAAACCATCTTGCCGCTTTCGCCGCGAGGTTTGAAATCCCAGGGGCTTTTTTGCAAACTTCCTTGCGCTCCTTGAAACGTAACGACCTTTTCTCCGGGCATCGCCTGGCCGTGCATGCGGATCAATTCCGGCTTGTAGTCAAAAGTATCTATTTGGCTACACGCTCCAGCGCAAAAGATCATGATGACATTTTTCGCAGCAGCGGGAAAATGTGATTTCCGTGCTAACGCCGGCTGTTCCGGCAAAATTGTCGGGCGAATCGGAGATTTTCTTTCATCCACATTCGCGAGCAAACGTTCGGAGGCAAGCAATTGTGTCAACGCAATTCCGCTTAAACCGGTCATCGTATTCGATAAAAACGAACGCCGGTTCAATAAGTGGGACGGTTTAAATTTTGGTCTCACAGGTCACCTCACGAATAAAAATTCATTCGAATTTAAAATTGCTCGGCAAAAAGATGCCAAACCAAATTCCTGTATCAATGCTTTTGCATCCTCCAATTCCCCTGTGGTCGGAGTTCTCGCAAAGGCTAAATCAAACGCATGGTTGATCTGATCATTTGCCTGACTTCCTGCCTCACGTTGCAACCGTTGAGATAAAAATTCCGCTTGCTCTACCATGAACTTACTATTGAGCATATTGAGCGACTGCAACGCGGTGGTCGACTGGTTTCGATTTGGGATGGTCTGACCTCCATCTGGACAATCGAATACGCCAAACACTTCATCCTGCTCCTGGCGGATTTTGGTCATGTAAATCATCCGCCTGAAATGCTCAGGACCAAAACTCTCTAATGGGAAATAATGATGAACATTTTCGCGATCGATCTTGAACAATAAAAACCCCGGACCTCCAGCTTTTAGATTTAATTTTCCCGTCAGTTGCAATACGCAATCTCGAATCGCTTCTGCTTCAAGCCGTTTCAGTGGGAAGCGCCACAACAGTTTACAATCAGCATCTTTGGCAAGTGCTTCGGCTCGTGGATGACTGGATTGCTGAAAGGTGCTCGATGATAAAATTTCGCGGTGGAGCCACTTCAACGACCAATCATTTTCAATGAATCGAATCGCTAACCAATCCAAAAGCTCCGGGTGGCTCGGGGCCGATCCGTTTTTTCCCAAATCGCTGGGCGTAGCGACCAGCCCCCGGCCAAAATGGTAATGCCATACACGATTAACAATCACACGGGCCGTTAGCGGATTATCCTCAGAAGCGATCCACTTGGCTAACTTGAGTCGCCGACTATGCTCCGGTTCATCCGAAGTCATTCCCAACGTTCCCAGAACAGCCAGAGCGTCTGGATAAACTTCCTCCCGGGGAGAAAGTGGATCACCACGGTAAAGCCGTTTAATCACGGGCGGTTTAGAGAATTTACCCACATAGGCAGTCGGGATCGACTGAGTCAATTTGACAAGCTGAGCTTCCGTTTGGTTTAACAGCACCAGCAATTTCTTCGCTTTCGCTGCGTCTGCTTGAGAAAGGCGGCTAATCGTATCAAGATCTAACAGAACCGGTCCCGCCACACTCGATGGTCGCCTCGACGAACCAGAAACTCGCTGATAGTTTTTCCCATCCACGGAAACTTCGATGATGTAGCCCAGCGCTAAACGGTCGGCGTAGGCTCCGTTTCGTTCTCGTCCCCAAACGACCTGGTCAATTGTTGTCGGCACCGGCAATTCAATCTCTACCCAACCCGCGCCCTTCTGATTAGATATCCAACTGAAATTATTTCCATACTTGCCGTCATTAAGATGTTTCAATTTATGTTTTGGATTATTCTGATAATCACCTGACGAGCGAACTTTACACCCATTCGATGCCAGCGCCACATTTTTCTGATCTTGATGAGAGAACACTTCCAGTTCATCAATACAAGGTTCTGCCCCATTCGTTCGAAAGATCTTGAATCGAATGTATTTCGCTTCGGTGGGTGGAAAACTATCGACGTTCTGCTTGGCATTAACCGCCGGCAAATCAACCGCCTTGGCCGTCAGCGGAGAAAGTCTACTTTCAAGTTCAGCAATTTCTTGCTGACAAGATATTCGCTCCGCTTCAAGTTTGTCCATTGTTACCTGAACGGATGGATCCAAGTGTTCTTTGAGCTTTCGCTCACCATGTTGAACCCCGGCGAATACTGCTTGAAGTGAGTAGTAGTCCGATTGCAGAATGGGATCAAATTTATGGTTATGGCATCGAGCACACCCGACGGTTAAACCTAAAAACGTCGTGCTGGTGGTGTTCACATAATCGGCTAACTCATCTTCCCGCTGCATGAGTGTCAAATTTTTATCCGGGCTTTTCACAATGTCGTAAGCGCCGCCGACCAAAAATCCAGTTCCAACATCCGATCCAACCGAGTCTCCCGCGAGCTGTTCAAGAATAAAATCCTGGTAGGACTTATCGTTGTTGAGTGAGTCGATCACATAGTCTCGATAATAATAAGCATTCGCCCGATCTCTATTTACTTCGTATCCAGTGGATTCGCCAAAGCGAACAACATCTAGCCAATGACGCGCCCAACGTTCACCGTAATGAGGACTTGCCAAAACCCGTTCGATCAAATTCGAATACGCAATTTCAGATTTATCAGCAAGAAATTTTTCAACCTGTTCAGACGTTGGATAAAGACCAAGCATATTCAGATAGACCCGACGAATTAGCGTTCTGCGATCCGCCGGCAACGATGGACGAAGCCCGCTCTCTTGAAGACTCCGACTAATAAATTGATCTACTGCTCCCCGAATGGGAAAATTTACCGGCAACGGCCACTCTACGCCGGGAGGGACATGATCGACTACCGGCTGAAACGACCAGTGATCTGTTTTAATTTGTTGCCGCCCTGATTCAATTGCTGATTCATTCGCAAATTCGTCCGGCCAATTTGCACCTTCATCTATCCATCGGCCAACAATCTCAATCTCTTCCGGATTAAGAGATTCACCCGAGCCAACTGGAGGCATTCGCTCGTCGTCCGCAGCGCCGCTAATAAACATAAACAATGGGCTATGTTTTCGATCGCCAACTTCGATTGGCTGATCACCACGATCACCAACACCCATCGCAGCACTTTTGACGTCCAACCGATATTCGCTTTCTTGAGCGGCGGGTCCATGACAAGAGTAGCAGTGCTTTTCAAAAATAGGCCGTACTTGATTGGCAAAGCTAATCTCCGCCTGATCCTGTCCAAATCCAATGTGCGACATTAAATTGAGAAAGAAGACTACACCAAAGCAAATCTGATAAGTTAAATTATGCTTAGTCATTTCAGTATTCCAGCAATCTTCGATTTAGTCGATGCTCTAACTTTTCAACACTTCAATTTGCAACCCAATAATTTCCAGCTCAAAACAACCCTGCTTTCAATCGCTGATTATAAGTCAACTAAGGTTTCAAATGAAAACTAAACTGATT
Source organism: Mariniblastus sp. (assembly GCA_029251085.1). Classification (GTDB taxonomy): domain Bacteria; phylum Planctomycetota; class Planctomycetia; order Pirellulales; family Pirellulaceae; genus Mariniblastus. Next base: position 96,729 of record JAQXDZ010000032.1, on the reverse strand, counting down.
GATTCATTACTATTAATTGTCACTTTTTCGAGCTTCCTTGTTGGTTTTACACAAGCAAACGAATACCAAGAGGATGAAAGCCGTGCAGCCGATCCTTGGCAAGTCATTCAACTAGATACGAAGGCTAGTCTTCGCGGGCTGCACGTTTTTTCGGAATCGACCATTTGGGCCAGTGGAACCGGCGGAACGATTGCCCACTCTACTAATAGCGGTAAAACCTGGAACATCTGTATTGTTCCGGGGGCTGAGAATCTTGATTTTCGAGACATTCACGCCATCGACTCGAAAACCATCGTCGCCATGACATCGGGAACGCCTGCCTGTGTCTACCGCAGCACCGACGGAGGTTCCAACTGGCAGCGGGTGTATGAAAACAAAGATGAAAAAGTCTTTCTCGACGCGCTTTCTTTTTTAAATCAAGAAAACGGAATCATCATGGGTGATCCAATTGACGGAAAATTATTTCTTCTGGCAACCACCGACGGAGGCGCATCTTGGAAACCAGTAGATAACGCACCGGCAACTCGCCCCGGCGAAGCAGGCTTCGCCGCCAGCGGTACTAACATGATTACGACCTCGGGCTCGAATATCTTTATTGCTTTAGGCAGCGAACTTAAGGGTCAAGTCAGCGAAACAAGTCGAATCGCAATTTCTCGGGACGCCGGAAAACAGTGGGCAATGGCTAACGTTCCCATCCCAAGAGACCCTTCCTCGGGAATTTTTTCGGTTTGCTTCTTCAATCAGAAATGCGGAGTTGTCGTTGGCGGGAACTATACACTAGCCGATGACAAAACTCACAACTACGCGGTTTCCTCCGACGGGGGAGTGACATGGATAATTCCGAGCGGCGGCAAACCTCCTTCTGGTTTTCGCAGTTGTGTAACACAAGCTCGCCACCGCGGAGCACAATGTGCAATTACTGTAGGGCCTAGCGGAACAGATATTTCTTTTGACCTTGGCTATACTTGGCAACGCATTTCCGAAACCGGATTTCATTCGGTTCAATTTTCACCAACAGGAAACCGAGGATGGGCCTCGGGAAGTGATGGACGCATTGGCCTTTGGCAGCCACTGAACAATGCGAAAAAATAACTTAATTCACCATTCGCGCCAGACAATTTAAATAACAATCAGGACTTCAACCGTGGATGTCAAAAACCTTAATGTTGTTCCTTCGTTTACCACGAAGGACTCCTCCGAAATTAGAGAGTTGTTATCTTATCGAAATTCTTCCATCCGTAATCAAAGTCTCGCAGAGGCGCGTGTGCCAGTCGGCGGGCAAACGATTCCGCACTATCACATCAAGGCGGAAGAGATCTACTTCATTACCGAGGGTCAGGGAATCATGACCATCGAAGGGCAGACGCAACACGTCGGCGTTGGCGACGCAGTCTCGATCCCACCCGGCCAGATTCATCAAATCTCAAATGATGGCTCAGTCGTACTAAGGTTACTCTGCTGCTGTAGCCCGCCTTATGAGGACGATGATACGGTTTTAATTGAATCGTGAATTCTAGTTGGATGGCAAAGTATTAATCATTCCAATTCAATTTTGAAATCGGCGAAATCTGATTCCGTCGCTTTCACGTAAAACCCTATCCAGGAAATTTCTTTCCAAGCCGCGGGCAAAGCTACCTCCATCGTTTTGCCATTGATCTTGGTAATAGCCAAATGACGATCTAAATCAAGTTCAACCTCGATCTGAAATGTATCAAGCGGCTCGAAATCAGCGTTAACTTTGGCAAGCTCACCAACATTTTGCCAGCCGCCGCTAAACGCCACATGCTGATTCATTCCAATGGCTGTGCCAATTTTTAATGTCTGCTGATTACTAGAATCGGTTCCAAAAACGATCGCTGCATTTCGGATTTTCCCCTTTTTTTGATTGCTCCGATACGTTGTGCTCAAGACGGCTCGCCCGACAATGGGAGAGTCGAGCTTTCGCAATGCGAGGCCCTCACCGGTTGCTTTCAAGCGATAGCCCAAATCGCACGCAGCCACACTGACGCCATTGACTTGTTGAAAGTGACCCGTGCTGTCAGTGCCAGGGGGTGGGTTAGCAGTCTTAGTTGTTTTTCGAGACCGGGATTTATCTTCTTTCCACCAGTCCGGACCCTCGGCTAATACCGCCGCATCCATTTGAATTAGTTGCTTTTTGAGTGACTCAAATTTAACAGGGCGTTTCAATCGCAGGTCGTCTGTTTCTTGCCAATCCTCTTGAATGTTATACAACTCAAATTTTGTTAAATTCTCAGATGCTAATATTTTCCAATCATCAACTCGCATCGCTACACGTGAGTTCTCTGGAGCTAAATGGTTTCGCCAATAGAGTGGTTGCTCTCGCAGGATCGGTTGATTGTCAAAAACCGGCAAGATGCTCGCCCCATCGATCGTTCGATCTTGTGGCAAAGGTATTTTTACAACATCACAAATCGTCGAAAAAATATCTGAGCCGATCACTGGCGTATCACTCTGTGAACCTGCCTTCACGTGTCCTGGCCAGCGAATAATTCCAGGCACTCGGATTCCTCCTTCGTGAGACGCTCGCTTCCGGCCCCGTAACCCTCCCGTGGATCCTCGCGTCCTCCCCGACGTCCCTTTTCCCTCGGGTCCATTGTCGGAAGTGTAAATTACGAGCGTATCTTTTCGGTGATCCAGACGATCCAAGCCCGCCATTAAAGTACCAAATGCATCGTCGAGTTGAGTTATGTTGCCGTGATGCTGCCGAATGCCTTCGTCTTCGATATCAGCGTAAGCCTGCATGTATTTTTCAGCTGATTCGATTGGCAAATGAGGCTCGTGAGTCCAGACGGTTAAGAAAAAGGGGCGGCTAGAATTTTCTCGAGACTCAAGCCAATGGATTGCTTCCTCCACACAAATCATGGAACTCGGCCCGGTCGCTTTACCAATCGAATTTCCATTACGAACAAAATTCTCCGGGTTCATGTGGTTAGGTACCGCATTGTTTTGCGTTGCCATCCAATGGTCGTATCCGTGATCATTCGGCTGAGGTTGCTCGTCACTGTTGAATTTTCCGTTTAGATGCCATTTTCCAACGTGGCAGGTATCGTAACCACGTTCTTTCAATAGCTCCGCAATCGTAATTTCACTCGTTCGCAGATGATACTGACTTCCTGGTGGTATCCATCGCCAAACGCCATTCCGATAGGGCGTTCGCCCCGTCAAAATAGCAGACCGAGAAGGAGAACATACGCTGCAACCGGCGTAGCACTGCGTTAATCGTAAGCCTTCAGCCGCAAACTGGTCCAAATGCGGGCTTTGAATTCTGGGATGCCCATAACATCCCAAATCTCCCCACCCCTGATCGTCGGTAAGAAACACAACCACATTGGGCGGCTCTTCGCCCCACAAAGTTTCCGTAGTCCAACTGGATAAAAACAGGCTAAACAAAACAAATAAAATTCTCATGGTTTCTCTTTTGCAAATTTTGATTAAACCGCAGTCGTGAAAGAATCGAAGGAACGGCTACGGTTTAGATTGTTTTTTTCGCTTCTTCTGTTTTTTAAAAGTTGGTAAATCGTTGGTTCTAATCTGAGTCATTTTTAATTTCATCTTTGCTTTAAAACCATCGATCAACTCAGTGTGAGCCGGATCTCCTGCCAAATTATTGTATTGCTTGGGATCCAAATCCATGTCGTACAACTCGATTCCATTGGCAGCATCTTCCCCGTATTGGATGTAGGCCCATTTATTTTCACGAAGTAAAAATCCTTTACGCATAGGCGCCACACTAAAAGCAGATTCCCGCACCGTTGCCTCCGGATTGCTCAACATCGATTTGATGTTTTTACCTTGCAGCCGTTGCGGAACCTTGAGTCCGCAAAGATCAGCAACCGTCGGATAAAGATCTAAAAGCTCGACCAGACTGTTACAAACTCCCGGCGCTTGATTAGGCACACAAATGATCAAAGGGACTGCCGCCGATTCTTCACGAAGACTAACTTTGGCCCAAAAATCATGTTCGCCAAGATGGTACCCGTGGTCACTTGTAAAAATCACAATTGTCTTTTCTCGTAATCCAGCGCGGTCGAGTGCATCCATCACTTTTCCGACCTGAGCATCCATAAAGGCCACGGACGCGAGATATCCGCCAACCGCTTTTTTTTGCCGACGAATATCCATTTTCATATTTTCGCTGGTCTTGTAGTTGATTCCCGCGCGAGGGGTATCAACGCGATCTCCAGCAATTTTTTCTGGTAATTCGATATTCGAATACGGGAGAAAGGGCGGGAAATAACTTCGCGGAGCGACAAATGGGACATGAGGGCGAACAAACCCAACCCCTAACCAAAACGGCTCATCTTTGTGAGCTTCAATAAGCTCGACTGCCTTCTTTGCCGCAAGCCCATCCGAGTGGACTTCGTCTCCTCCGTCGGCCTCAACAACAATAAAATTATTACCACCCTTCGGTGCCTTTTTTCCGTCCGGATTCCCCTCGAGCAGTTCAATGTCGCCTGGGGCCTTCCACTCCGGCCCTGGACAATTGAATCGCTCGGTCCAGGATGCCGGGTCATCGGAACCATTTGATCCCAAGTGATCCTTGATACCAAAACCGACCTCGATGCCGCCGGGAACTCCCATATGAAAAAGCTTGCTAACCCGCGCAGTGTAATATCCGTTATTTTTAAAATGCTGCGGCCACGTTGCCCGATCGCCGATTTTAGGCCGCGGGCTGTTATAACCAAGAACGCCTGTGGCATGTGGATAGTAACCCGACATAAATGAAGCCCGTGAGGGACCACAGTATGTCCCCTGGCAATAAGCCCGCGTGAAGCGCGTTCCGCGAGCAGCAAGCGCATCAATGTTGGGTGTTTGACAGCGAGGGTTTCCATAACAAGAAAGGGCTGTCGCGGTCAGATCATCTGAAATGATGAACAAGACGTTGTACTGTGAGCCTGCCTCTTGTGCGACAGCTCGTTCCAGAAGAGCGCCCCCGAAAGACAGATAAACTGCCAACAATACAGATGAAAGTGTGGTTTTCATGGGCTCCTCAGAGAACTTATGATTGTTTGGTGCATCACCTCATTCAGCGCCTATTTGGCAGCCGCTATTTTGTTTCTGACGGAGGCGTGAAACGATGTTGACCTTTTTTTGCCGCTTGATGACTTGCTCGTGTATCTTGCTCAACCCCGGGATCGCCTTGAGCTTGCATCCAACGATCGAGTTCCCCGCTCATTTTATTAAGCGTTGCCTGATACTCCTGATCGAGTGCAAGGTTGTTCATTTCATAGGCATCGCTGGTCAAACGATATAATTGTTCCGCAGGACGATGCATGTAACGTTTCACCAATCCGTAGGTTCGTTCGTTTGTTGTCGAATCCCAAATCCAGGTACCCCAATACGGATTGTTGAGAACGCCCTCCCCTTTCACCCCCATAAGATGTTTTTCAATGTAGGTTTCGGCAGGCGAGAGATTGCGAATATAGTGAAACTCACCATCGCAGACCGAACGAATGGGATAGGCTGGTCCTTCGGGTACATTGTTGTGCATCCCGAATACAAAATCTCGATGACGACTGTCGGGTTGTTTTAAAACTGATGAAAAACTGGTTCCGTCAAACGGCTTGCCCTGACAGTTCCCACCGCAGAGTTCTAGAATCGTCGGTAAAATATCCGCATATTGCACCAACGCGTCAGTACGCAATCCACCCTTAATTTCCCCCGGCCATCGAGCCATTAATGCAGAATGAACGCCTGTATCCCAGTTCGTCCATTTGCAGCCGGGGAATTGGGCTCCTTGTTCGGAGGTGAATAGAACCAGCGTATTGTCTGATTCGCCCGACTCCTCAAGTGCTTTAAGAATCTCGCCTACCTGACCATCCATATAACTAATCTCGGCGAGGTACTTCCCAAAATCTTCGCGTGTTCTCGGGGTATCAGCAATATTTGGCGGGAGCTCCAAGTCCTTCGGCGGGTAAACCGAAGCATCCCCCATGACCCACGGAACATGTGGTTCCACCAAAGCCACGACTAGACAAAACGGCTGTTCCGCATCGCGTGAAATGAACTCTTTTGCCGCGCTTAGATCGTGGGCGGACGTTGGATTCCGGACGCAATTTTTATCAAACCCTGGAATTGATTCAAACGGAAAGGCTTTCTTGGGAAGCACATGTACTTTCCCGGCCAAACCAACACGATAATTTAATTTCCGCAAATAATGCGGCATACTTTTTGTGCCCGGCCGACTTGCCGAATGGTTCCAAGCACAACCATTCCTCATCGGGTATTGTCCGGTATAGAGTTCTGCACGACATGGTTGGCACATCGCTGACGACAAATAGGCACGATTAAATACTAGGCTCTCTTTCGAGAGCGCCTCCAGATTTGGAGTTTTTGCATTTCGCCCCCCATACATGGGTAAGTCTGAAAATGTGCAATCATCCGCCATGATGATCAATACGTTAGGACGTTCGACCGCCTTCGCACTCAATGGCAGCACAAACAATAGACACAGCAGAGCAAGTGTTTTTTTCATATTGAAATACAGCAGGCGGGAAAACGAAGTCAAGAAATTTCAATAGGTGAATCTAAACCTACGGGGCACGCTTCTTTTTTGGTTTCGACACTGCGACACCAAGATTTTCTTTCATATTTGGCACGTATCCCTGATGACTAAATTCACATTTTTTCATGGCTTCCACATAGGGTTCTGCGCCATCACCAATCCAGTCAATAATATTTAGAACCTTTAAGGACGCATAAGAACTACCCGCAAGCAAGCGATTCCAGCACGCTTGTGCGGACTCTTGATCCCCTGCTCGATATAAAATCCAAGCCGCCATTGCTTGAACGTGATGCGATTTATCATTCAAGCAAGTTTTTATTTTATCCAAATCGATAGAGTTATCTCCCTGCAGATTAAAGCAACCAACGACGGCCCAATAACGGACACCGGAATCATCTGCATTGAGATTTTTATAAAACACAGGAAGATTCTTCGGATTCTTTTCCAGTGCCATCGCTGATGCGGCTTGATAGGCGCGAAGATCGTACAGCGAAGGATCTCGGACCATTTCATAAATGGTTTTCCCACAATCTTCCGATCGTTTTACAACTTCACTTTCCGGTATTAAACCAGAATCGAATTTCTCAACCTGCCATTGATCCAACGCCTTACTCAACCGTTTTACGTCGCCGGTATACTTTGGATCATCGATCAAATTATTGATATTGTCCGGGTCCGCGGCAGTGTCGTAGAGTTCTTCCATTGGTTTGGTTCCAAAAAACCGACCCGTCACAGCATTGGTTTTGCCTTCGCGGTGGTATTGATCCCAAGCCTGCGTCGCTTTCATTCGCCACAGGTAATTCAGCTTTTGCCCCCACGGTGCGTAGGGCATGTAATTCCTAACGTATAAAAGTTTGCCATCTCGAATAGCTCTGACATTGTCGCAACGTTCGTCCATGCGACCACGGAAGCTAACGTGGTACTCGCGAGATTCGGCATCCGGACCGAGAAAGACTTTTCCCTGCAAATAATCTGGCGTCTCCGCGCCGCAAATATTCAACCAAGTCTTTGTCATATCCACAAAGCTAACGATTTCGTTAACCTTGTTTCCCGGTTTGGCCGGGCGCAGGTGCTTATACTTTTCCGGAATCCTAATAATCAAAGGGCAATGCGTTCCACTATTAAATAGAAATCGTTTGCTGCGTGCCAAAACACCGCCGTGGTCTGAATTGTGGATAACAATCGTATTGTCTGCCATTCCACTCTTTTCCAGTTTCGCAAGTGCTGATCCGATATCAGCATCCATCTTTTTTATCTGGTCATGGTAATGGGCGTAATTTTTTCTGATCTCTGGAATGTCTGGATGGTACTTAGCAAGCCGTACATCCTTCGGATCATGAGTCGTATTATCAACATCGCCAAACGCTTTTGACTCATGCGATTTGGTGCTGTTGATCACCATGAAAAACGGTTGATTATTTTTAAGGACTTCCCAATCCACCTTGTCGGTATCCCAGGGACTTTTATCATTGCGACCGCCGATGTTGTAATCTGTCTTTCGAGCATTGCCTACGAAATAGCCTGCCTTCTTTAAAAGGTCTGGATAATATTTAATCGTTTCGTGAGGGATTGGATATCGACTACGCATCGGGTGAGTTCCCATCGAAAGTGCATGAACACCCGTAATCCAAGTGCTTCGCATTGGCGCGCAAACTGGAGCATTGGCGTAACAATGCATGTACTGAAACCCTTCGCCAGCCAGGCGATCGATATTGGGCGTATCCGCATACGGATTTCCGTAGCACCCAACCCAGTTAATATTATTGTCTTCGCAGGTAAGCCAAAGAATATTCGGTTGTTCCTCTGCCAACGCTGTTCCAGCAACAAGAACAAACAGGATCGCAAAAATATTTTTCATATCAAATCAAAATCGCGGAAGGAGGAAATCGTGAAACATAGACACTCGGTGGCCTACATTGAAACTGATGGTTGAGCTGGTTGAATTATTTAAATCCAAGCAGCCCAAACTACGAACTACAACATTTTTAAACCGTCCGGTTCTTCACTGCCAACAAAAAATGGCAAAAGAGACTTTGATTTAAAAAAAACTGCGGATAAGTATTTTTTGACACCGATACAAAAGTCGCTCTTACGCGTAATCCATGCGACGCATGACTTAGAGAGCCCTTGGGTGCAAATCAAAATTCTTCAATTCTCCCGACGAAATTCGCAAAAAAAGAACGGTAGGAAAAACCCACCGTTCTATTTTAGCCTTTAACCCGCTTCGCGAATCATTATCGCCGTCGCATTCTTACCGTGGAAGCACGTACCAGATCCTTCGGCATTGGAGCGGGGTTGCCTCGGTAATGATTACGCCGAACCGCGTTGCCATAAAAATGGAGGGGGCGATACGGACGATCATTGATATGAGTGTTCTTGATGACCGAACGGTCATTCCCTCTCGCCAACACGTAAGGATACCAATTCGGTTCCTGCGCCTGTGAGACTGCTGGCATCCAAGCTTGTACCAGCAATACAAAAATGAAACAGCAAGGAACATACAAGAGAGATAATTTACAATATTTCATGACTAGATCCTGTCTCTAAAAACTTCTTATTCCGATTGCATTATTGAACCCCTTCAACACAATTAAATACACTCTGTTAGAGATTCGCGAGAAATAAAAAATTAGAATTCAGAGCACTTTGGCACTACCTCGATCCGGTCACAACGCTTGGCGACCGCAAGGCATCCGTGCCGGTTATGGCAAATTTAACCAAAGCGTGTCTCGGGCAATCTAGGTCTGCTCTAATGGATTCGAAGAAGGCCTGCAAACTTTACTTTATCACCTATAGCGTAAACACCATGAATCCTGACCAACCCAAACGGGACCCAAAAACGAATTTAGATCGCCGCTCGTTTTTAGAGGGTACGGTAGGAGCGACAGGCGCCGCGCTGGCTGCCTCGGCACTCCCTCCACATCCAGCGCTATCGTCAACTTTCAACTCTGCAAAGAGCTTGGAAACGGAGTATCAATTCGACCGCCCCAACTCCAATTATCACGGCCAGCAATGGCAAACGCTAAATCCCGGTTTCTGGAAAATCGAAAATGGTGCCCTTCGACGACGATTGCAAAATTATGGAGACCGCGCGCGCCGAACCGGTTTTCCCTTTCACGCCGAAACTCACAACTTTGATTACAAAACTGATTACGATCCCTCTTTAGATTGCGGAGTCATCTATACCCCACAGTGGAAGCTCTCCGGTGAATATCAATTAGAAACTGAATTTACCTATCACGCCGATCGACCCGCATTGCCAAAAGGAGATCAACCCAATTGGAAAATGCATCAGGATGGCTACGGTTTGATGGGTATTGCGATTGGCGCAAAATCTGTTTTCCAAAGCTATAACCGACTCGGTCAACTCATAAGAATTGGCTGGAGCGACAAACAGCAATTGGTCATTATGGGACCAACAAAAACAGCCAAAAGAAGCTCTCAAGGCGGCCTGTCACCGTCCACCGATTCTATCTTGAAATCTACTGAGGCAATGCAGTTAAAGCCGGGAGACAAGTGTCGATTAATAGTGCACGTGCTGCCTTCGGAAGAAAACCGATGCCAAGTTCGAGTAACTTTTTCTGCGAATGCCAAAACAGTATCGCTTACTCATTCCTTTCCAAATCAAAAGACAGATGGATTTGTCGGAGTCCTATCGCGGGGTCTCATCGACTTTGGTGTTACTCGCTTTAAAGTTCAACCCTACCGGAACAAACCTCTGAAGATTGGCCATTCTGATTGCCTCGCCTGTTATCCATTAGGCGATACGCTGACATTGAAGGAAGAAAAATGGCATGTCCGTTTTGTAGGTATGTTTTCGTCAGACGGTAAAAAGATAGAAATTCGGGTTGCCGATTCAACCGCTCCTCAAGGTGGATGGGGACAGGTAAAGATTGCCGGTGTGGGACGTATTGTCGACAACCAATGGCGCCGGAATACCGCTGTGATTGACGTGACTCTACCCATTAATCCCTCTGAAAAAACTCTTTACTACACAGTTTGGAAAGATGGCAAGAATGTCACTTCCGACGAAAGAGTCGGTACCGAAGCGTGCGGTCCGGGAATGGGGTTGGTGGGCGAAGTCCCCGGAGGGGGGAACTATGTCGGTCGACTACCGCAGCTGAAGGCACCCTATAAATTATGCGGCCTCAGTTGTCATGCGATCAATTCTGGACTTCAAGAACGTAACGACGACGGATGGACCATTTCAGGGCATCAAGATACCTGGGGTGTTCGAGACCAACCGACCGTTGAAGCTTATCAGCACCTTGATGATTACAACTTTCAAATCATGGTCTGGGAAGATGATGTCTGGTACATGGAGTTGCTCATGTACCCGCCGAGCACCGACGATGCTTACAAAATTGTGGCGCTCTCGATTTGCGGTCCAACGAGTCGATGGCAAATGATGCGGCACTGGAACGTCATCAATCCAGGCGACCACGACTATGGTATGGACGACGTAAAAGGCCCCGAACAAATACTGATTCGAAAAACGGAAGGACTCGGTCAAGATCCCGCCTACATGCGAAGAAATTTTCAAATCGTGCACCATCTAACGACGGGTGCCGAGCATGTTGACCCTTATGAAAACCCAAAAAAATGGCGGGCGTGGAAAATGCCAAACCGAGATTTTACTTTCGTCATTCTCGATTCGAGGCTCTGGAGAAGCAGTCAAGATGTCGACATCTGGGATGACCAGGGTTGGAATCAATTCAAAAGCCTTTACGATCGAACAGACCCTACTCGCAGCCTTTTAGGGGAAGAACAATACGGATGGTTACAGTCTCTCCTCACAACAGATTCTTCGCCTCTTATTTGCCTGACGGGAATCAATGGATTGCACACCATTTGGGCGGGAGCGAAAAACGGCGAATCCACAAGCAAGAACCACCCCCAAAACTTTTCGCAACGCGATCGTGTTACCGCCGACTATGCCGGCTGGGTGAAGGCTGGTTCAGATCGAGTCATTGAACTGTTGGGACAACGCGATGGAATCGTTTCGGTTTATGGCGATGTTCACAATGGATGCATTATGAAAAATCTCGATCACGGGTTGATCGAATGCAGTTTTGGGCCAATTGGACGAAATGGTGGGAGGGCATTAATCCCGGGATTTGGTCGGCAAATGAAAGATGTCGATGGACGAGTAATCCAAGTCCATGCGCTCTACCATAAAGATTTTGCAAACCCCGATCAGGAACCACACGCCAGTCATGACCCGTTTTACTGGAATTTCCTCGAAATGGAGTTTGATCCCACTCAGCAAGACCCGAACATTCAATTACGCATCAGAAATCTTGTTGACCCACCCGCTGAAACACCTCGCGGAGGAGACTGTTTAGAAACCACTTCGTCTCGCACAGGGCGAACGCCAACAGCAAAAATTCCCTCTATTCGCGTGCTCCCCAATGCAGATGTTCATTTTTACAGAACCAACGGAAGTGCTATTCGAGGAACCCGAAGCAACGATCAGGGAGAAATCGCTATCACTGGACTCATTGATGTTTTACCTGGCACCAAAGTAATCGTTAATGCTTTTGACGGAACACAGTCAGAATCACAAGTTATTCAACTAGAAGACTAAACGGTTAGCGCCGCGACCGATAACATTTTCAGAACAGGTATGCCGTGGACTTTTTTTTCGACGATAGTGAAAGCGAAACCTCCGAAAATCATACCGCTATTCATGAAGAGGCTGGATACACCTGCAATTCATGCGGCGAAGAGATCATTGTTCCCCTAGATTATTCGGAGGGTTTGTCTCAGGAATACGTGGAGGATTGCCCCGTCTGCTGTAACCCCAACATCATTTTTGTCGAATTTAACAACGATGGTGAGGCAAATGTATGGAGTCGTGGTGAATAGCATTTGCAGAAATAAGTAGAAAACTACAGCGTCTCACTCACTACTTCTGATCCGCCGAACTTGTGGGTACTCCCCCGGCCCGCCTTAAACGTTCAACTAATTCCCCGACCATGATTGCGGTTGCGCCCCAAATTTGATGCCCTCCGATTCGGTAACAGGGCACTTTCAAAGTCTCGCCGTTTGAGCGGGTCACCATTCCCGAAGTCAAAGCTTCAGGCTCCATCAATTGATTAAGGGGAGCCCGAACAATTTGCTCGACCTCGCGAGGGCAGCGCTTAAAATTCGGCTCGCCACGAATTACTCCCACATAAGGAGTTACTGTAAAGTCACTTGGGGGGATATAGACACTCGTTAACTGCCCAAAGAGTTCAATCTTTGACTCATGAACGCCAATTTCTTCTTCGGTTTCTCGAATCGCTGCCTGTTGCGTTGATTCACCCGGCTCCAGTCGACCGCCGGGAAAACTGATTTGACCGCCATGATTGGTGAGATTAATCGCTCGCTGCGTTAACAAAAGATCGGGCATGGTCGGCAGACCATCCGATTTCTCATCGTTGCTTTGGTCACAAAACAGAGCAAGGACGGCGGCCACTTTACCGTCACCAGGCAAATCAGAAGGACGCTTTTGCGGACGATCCAAATTTGGGACGTCCAATGGCGACTGCCAGCCCATTAATTTTGTCTGGCTCATCGCAACATTCAATGTTTGCCGAAATGAAATCTCCATTTACTAAAAACCCATTTAAGCAGTCGCTACCTTTTTAGTTGGTCCACTCGCTTAAAACTCGCTTTAAGAGTAAAGGAAAGCGGGACAGTTTGAATTATATACAGAACGCTGCCGAACACTATGCAGACTGCCATTTCCAACTTACTGAATAAGATTTTAGAGGTGAAAACATTCAAAAACTTAAAAAGGTGGTTCGCCTAACTCTTTTTCTTTTCCATTAATGCTCGAATATATTTTTAAAATATCGAGTGATATATTTTGATCGATGTACTGGGTTGAGCCATCGACCAAAGCAAAATGAGCGCCTCCAGCATGGTTGCTTGCGAACGGAACGCTATTCAATTTTGTACTGGTCGAGTTAATTGGCTGAGTTATTGATTTGACCGTAAATAGTTGCTCAACTCTTTTGGAAGCGTCGTATTTTGCACCCATTGCCCACGCGGTTCGTTGTGGAATTTGAATATTTTCGCTGGTTTGGAATGTTGATATCTCTCCGATCGCAAAGGTATTGGAAACACCATCGACAACATCCCGCAATTGCTTCGCTCGAAACTGTCCGCTTTTCAAAGGTGAAAACAGGCCTTGCAAGCCAATATCACCATATACATTTGAAACAATCGTACGGTACTTACTGGTTTTCCGCTTAGCGTAAACAGTCGTCAGATTAGTTGGTCCACATACTCCGTAGTAATGGGTCGTGTATTGATTTGAACCTGTTAGAGATGCGATATTTTCTTCGGGATCCGAGGCACCGCAAAGTAAAACAGGTATTTCTGTCTCTGATATTTGTTGCCAGCGGCTTTGATAACTTTGACCTGAAGTCGGCTTGGCTCGCAACTTCTCCCATAGCGCTTCTTCCTCCATGGAAGGTAATAAGGGCCCGAGAAAGCCCATCCCGTCACCATTATCGCCTGCAGGGAAAGCTTGGTTTGTCGATTCATAACTTAATGCCGCCATCATCACTTGTCGCAAATTCGAAAGACAGGTTGCTCGACGCGCTGCCTGTCTAACGGCCTGTGCTGCGGGCAGCGTAAGTGCCAGAAGTATTCCAATTATTGAAATGCAGACTAGCAGTTCAACAAGAGTAAACCCTTGTCGCAAATTCGCACGGCATTTGTTGCAGATCCGCGGGTAAAGATTCGGAGACCGATTCATCATGGGTAAATCACAATCGAGCGGTTGTTGACGAGAGGAAAAATGTCTGTTTTGACACGCGGTCAAAACAGACTCAAACTCACAGAGTAAAATTAAATTCTTCTAAAGAAGCGATTTACTGCTCGAATTTCTTGACGGGATTTGAGCCGTTCAAGAGGACACCAGGAAACATATCCCATGGGTTTACTTCACACTCAGCCGATGTGTAGCCAGTGTTCTCAAATGTCGCGATAGACGGGTCTACTCCAAATCCGGGGTTGATATAACCGTCGCCGTTGGCGTCTTCAATCGCGCGGACGCTACCGTCAGCGAAGGCCATATTCACCGTCTTTTGGTGCCAAGCGAAGAAATCTCGCGTATCTTGCAAGTAAACGTTGGTAACACCGACTTCACCAAGAGTGGGATACCCACCTGCTGGCGCTTCGAACGCAACTCGCGGTGTACCGTCTACTTGTAAAACTACAGCCGCACGATTTCCACTCGCCACATAAGCTGGACCATCGTTAAAGCTCTCCGCCAATGGGATTCCTGCGACTAATCCGCGCGATTCCGAAATAGTTTCCGTAAGAATTCCGTCTTCGTTACCGTCGTAAGGCAAAGCAACATCGCCTTGGCCTCCGCAACCCATGATCGCTAAAGCACTCGCTGGAATATCACTTGTATCCATCGCTCGCATCGTCAAAGGCCCCACACACTGGCGCTGTCCCGATGCTTTGTACCAGTCCTTTAGGCCGCCCGACTTGGTGATTTGCACACCTGCAGTGCCGGTAAACATTGGAGCAGATCGAACGAGATGCCAACTGGTTGCATAGTTGGTGTTGAATCCGGCTTCAGCTGTAGCTTGTAAAGACTGCTTCAATGGAACACCCTGACGAGCTGGCGGAGCAGATGCCCCGTTGGAACTGGCAGCGTTCCACTTTTCCGAAGCGATGCATTTTGAACTTGGGCAAAGCATATCACCCGGGATTACATCTTGAGCAACACAATCCGACACCCATGAATACTGATCAAAAGCACCATCTCGCTTACCATCAAATGCTCCAGAACAGTAGGCACCGTTAGGAGAGTTACTTGCCTTGGCAAGAAGGCAAAGTGCAAAGTTTCGTAAATTACTCTTACACTGGGTCGACCGGGCAGCTCCGCGAACCGCTGCGAATGCTGGAAACAGCAATGCCATTAAGATTCCAATGATGGAGATAACAACAAGAAGTTCCACAAGTGTAAAACCCTTTTTTCGTGTGCTCATTTCTACTAGATCCTATCTTTAAATTGCCAATTACATGCGGATTAACTCCGCCTTAAAGGCCAATAGGTTAGCGTCCGCATTTAAAGATAACGGGAAGATAGCGTTTGTTAATTATGAATATGCTTGAAAGATTTCTTCATCCACAAGCAACGTTTTTAACAAAATATTAATTTCGAATGAGGTGCTTCGCTGCGTTAACCAATTCGAATTAGAGAACATAGTCCTCGAAGCATTTTTAAAGATGCTCATTAAAAAATTTGACCATATCGTTTGCCATTTCCTCAAACCAGGGCTGTCGATTCCAGCATCCATGTTTGGCATTCGGATAACTGGTTACGCCTGTTTCAATTCCTAACAATGTTAATTTATCGCGGGCGGGTTGATTCCGAGCCGGGTTATCCTGTTCACCCACCAGAAAAAGAATGGGACACGTCGACGCATCGATCTGGGCACAAGCATCGGCAAGGCCATACAGTTCCGGGTTTTCATCGACAGTGCTTCGCAGCCAAACGTTCGAATTTGATCCTGAATCCGGTTGCCGAGATCGATCAGCGACCGATCCAGTAAGCATCTCCAGCGGGCCAGCCATCACAATGGATGCCTGTATTTCTGAAGATTGTTCAGCGTTTCCACCCTCCCCTTTCAATTTTGGATTGCCTCCACCAGATGCCATCAATCCGGTTAAGTGCCCGCCGGCGGAACCGCCCACAGCTCCGATTTTTTTCGGGTCCAAATGGTAAGTCGCCGCATTGGCACGCAAGAACCGAACGGCCGCAGTGCAGTCGTGCATCGCAGCAGGAAAAGCAGCTTCGTCAGCAAGCCGATATTCAATCGCTGCCGTTACGTAACCGTGACTAGCCAATTTGATTGCAAGTGCTCGGAACTTGGTTTTATCACCCTTTCGCCAACCCCCGCCGTGAACAACAACGACAGCCGGTTTGGGTTCATCCACTGTCGCATCGGATGGAACAAAAATATCCATCAGTACTTTTCGTTGATCGTATTGGGCGAACACAACATTACGGTGTGCGACAACATTTTCAGGAACCGAAGTCGGTGGTTGGGCTATATTTTTTTTGCGTGGAAATTTTTCGGGAGGTTGTAGAGAAATCGCTTTCGGCTCAGGAGACCGCCCGCAGATTAGCATTCGTTGCCGATACAATCCCCCCGGCCCGGTGATATACAACGATTGCATATCCTGATCGCCAAACGTGCAGTTGATCGGTTTAGTAGGACACGCGATTTTGTCGAGTAATTTTCCCTCAGGATTCCAAATCCAAATATCAGTCGGTCCAGCGCAATAAATGTTTCCGGCACGATCGATTGTCATTCCATCAGCACCTCGATCCGGCCCGTCATCCATCGCGGCAATCATTCGTCCGCGTTCGGTCTTCCCAGCAGTGACAATATCATAGGCCCAGATTTTTTTGGGAACGAAGGAAGACACATAGAGCGTTTTTTCATCCGGCGACATCGTAATTCCATTGGGTGTTGGGATGCCATCTACCGCTATCGATACATTCCCCTGAGGATCTATATACGCAACCTTGTTTTGGGGCGTGAACGTTACATAAATTCCTCCGTTTTGATCAACTACAAGATCGTTCGGTCGATAGGGCTTTTCTTTTTCCTGTTTCACGCTTTCGAAAGATGCAACCGTGGCTTTTTTCTTCCCATCAAGAAAGGCTATTTCTCCGCCCGGATTGTCAGATAAAAACAAGCGGCCATGATTGTAAAAACTCGCGCTGATTCGACCTGACTCGGGCATCAGTGTTTGCATTTGTTTCTTCGCAGGTAGATAACGAAATAACTTTTGGCCTTTTACATCCGGAATGACTAGTGAGTATCCATCCCAAGCAGGTCCGTCCGCCATTTCAAAATCAGTTGAAATTTCTTCAAGCGGCACTCGGCGATCAACCTGTCTCGCAACGGCTGAGTCAATTTTGCAGTTGACCAATAACAAAACAAACAATGGAAGATAGATAGATAAACGAATGGAGTCCCGCAACATAATGTCTCCCCAAGCCAAGCAAAAAGTTGATCGCGTATTTCACGATTATCGAAACCGCCCATTCTAGCGAACCCGATGCAATAATGTGGAAATAAATAACTTCGAATTATTAGCTTTTCACTGCGCGCATAAAAAAACGCGCCGATTACGATCGGCGCGCTAATTGTTTTCAAGAATCTTTAAATTCGTGGGTTAGTTATCGCCATCGAACGATGGACGCTCTGGCCGCTGGCCACCACCCTGATTTCCACCAGGTCCACCGCGACCGCCACGGCCACCACCACCCATGCGTGCCGCGGCTGCTTCGATTTCCGATTTATCAATGGAACCATCACTGTTTGCATCTAAACGATCAAACATCGGCAACATTCGCTCGTCAACTTCGTCTTTACTCAGTTTGCCGTCTTGGTTCTTATCCTGGCTCATGATTCGTTCCATCATGCCACCAGCTCCAGCAGAACGACCACCACGCTCGCCTCGCTCACCGCCAGGTCCGCCTTCAGGAGCACCACCGCGACTGCGTCCACCTTCAGAACGAGTAGGTCGCATCTCTTCTGCATCCAATTCTCCGTCACCGTTTTTATCGAGTTTTCGCAATGCTGCGGCTGCGTTATTGATCTCGCTCTTCGAAATTACGCCATCCTTATTAGCATCTAGAGCAGCGAGAACTGGCATCATCTGCATCATTCGCCCCATATCGCCACCACCGCGTTGGCCGCCAGGTCCACCTCGCTCGCCGCCAGGTCCGCCAC
The DNA here is from genome assembly GCA_029251085.1 of Mariniblastus sp. GTDB lineage: Bacteria > Planctomycetota > Planctomycetia > Pirellulales > Pirellulaceae > Mariniblastus. The sequence continues at coordinate 78,444 of JAQXDZ010000032.1, read as the reverse complement.
GCTCGCCGCCACGTTGCCCTCGCTCGCCACCACGCTGACCACCCGGAGGTTGAGCCATCACAGTTGCTGCCAAACACATTGTCATCGCGACGGCAAATATCATCATTTTTGTATTTTTCATCGTACTTCTTTCATTTCTTTCTGTATTCCCGAAACGCTCTGCTCAAACTTAAACACGCAACAGAGTAAAATTCAGGACAAGCAATTAAATAATTTTTTTCCCTACTTTTCCCGCTCGCACGGTCAGTCTGCTGGTGTTAAACCAACAACGATATCGAAGGTTGCGGTTAATTCTTTAATTTTTGAATCCGGCAGAGGCTGGAAGTCAACCAACAACGTGTTTCGCAGTTTTGGATTCTTCACTCGCTTGAACAAGCCGTCTTTTTGATTTTGCGGATGACCTTTAATTAAACATTGAGTCGTCAGCACCCGTTTGTTTTTAACGTAAACCGCTACGTGGATATGGGGTGTTCGACCGGGATATGAAACCGGCTTAACTGTCCGGAAATAATACTGCCCTTTTAGGTTAGTAATAAACCGACCAAAACCTTGGAAATTCTTATCCTGCAATTTTCGATCACCACCTTTGGGATGAAGATAAACTCCTTTGCCATCCACTTGCCAAATTTCAACTCGGGCATTGGGAATCGGATTTCCTTTCCGATCCATGACTGTACCCGACAAGTGTGTAACCTCGCCCACCGCTGGTGTGATTGCATCGTTGAGAATTAGTAAATCATTGTCTGTATCAAGAGGTAATGGATTGGGATAAAAGGGGCCTTCGGTCATCGAAGGCGTTAACAACAGATCCGCAAACAATCCGGGCCTGTTAAACAACAAGGTTCCAGCAACCGCACCGGCGCCTACCAGTGATCGTTGAATGAACTGACGTCGCGGAGGCAAAATAATGGATGATTTCATTTTACGTTTTCTGGTTAGTTTAATTGTGCTGGTTCAAGCGTACTGGATTAACTTAGGTGTTACCAGTTTTTCGGCTTAATTGACCTCGTAAAAGTGATCTGGCTGAGGCTGATTGGAAAAAACCGTAATATTGACGAACGATGGACGGGTCTTATATTTTGTGCAATAGATTAATCTCAGAAAACTTCGACGCTCAAATTCTCCTCAGCAGCATTGTGTAAACCTGCCGTTTCGTTAATTTCTAATTCCTTATTTTTTCGGACTTGTTTTTGTTTTCTTTTTTTAAAAACCGCAGAAGGCAGCGATTGCTCAATCGATCGTTTCCTAGTCTTTGGGAAGAGATCATTACCAACAACGTTTGGCAATATTCTTCTTTATCTCCAACGCAGCAACAGAGAGTCCTCCAATCTTCGACAGTTATTGTTGCCGAAAAATCATGGGAGGCTGTTAAAGGTTTCGAAGTAACTGACGAAGTCAAACTCACCATCGCGGCTACCGCTTCGCTTTTAACTCTTGGTCTAAAAGAACCATTTTACTTTGATCGTGTCTCGACCATTTTGGTGCACCCGGATCTCATTGAAAATCGAGCGGTACAACAAGGGCGACTCGTAAGTCACGAGACCGCCTATTATTCAGGCTTAGCATGGCAAGGCGGACCACTTGTGTTTTCATGGCGAGATGCTTTGAGGGGAGCCAGCCAACCGGGAGATGGACGAAATGTGATCATTCACGAGTTTATTCACCATATCGACGGACTCGACGGGGAAATGGGAGGCATGCCGATCATCTCATCTGAATCCCTTCGGCATCGCTGGGACGATGTTTTTCAGCAACGGTTTACGGAACTCAATGAAGATCTTGACCACGGACGCGAACCACGAATTGATGCCTATGCGGCAACGAACTTAGCGGAATTCTTTGCAGTCAGTGGTGAAAACTTTTTCGATTCACCAAGTCGGCTCAAAAAAAACTTACCGGACGTCTACGATCTGCTTTGTGAATACTTCGATATCGACCCCGTGCAATTCGAGCACTAATTCACATGCCAATTCGAAGTCAATTCGGTTTCTTCTCCATTAAGAAACTTCGAGAACCCGATCTCCGAGGACTTGCATTCGAGGTTGGATACCGAGACCCGGAGCGTCGGACGCAGAGAGTCGACCGTTGGCCCGTTGCGGCGCGCCCTCTGCGATGCTGACCGTTCCATAACTATTGAAGTCGGTCGATGTGAACAGTAAATCAGTAGGCGTACTATGAGCAATAGAAGCAATGGCTGCGGTAATGATATCTCCACCCCAACTATCTTCGAGCGTCATTGCGACGCCCAGCGAGATACATAAATCGCGGGCGAGTTTTGCTTTTGTTAATCCACCAAATTTACTGATTTTAATATTCACTACATCCATTGCCTGATCGTGACTGGCTCGCAGCAATTCCGGCATTCCGTGGATCGACTCGTCCATCACGAACGGGTGGTCTGTTCGTTTTCGAATCGAGAGACATTCTTCGTAAGACAAGCAAGGCTGTTCAATATAGACATCTAAATCTCGAACTGCTCGAACCACACGTGCTGCTTCATGCATCAACCAGCCTGTGTTAGCGTCGGCAACCAATTTTTCTCCCGATTGCATTTCCGCTGCTACCTGTCTGATACGCTCAATATCGACATCCGGATCACCACCTACTTTTAATTGAAAACGGCGATAACCTTCGGCTCGATAGCCTGCAACATTGGCAGCCATTGCTTCGGGTGCCTGTTGGGAAATCGCTCGATACAGCACAAAATCCTCACTGTATTTGCCACCCATTAAATCGCAAACGCTTTTGCCAGTCGATTTTCCAAGGAGATCCCAGCATGCCATGTCGATACCTGATTTGACATACGCATGCTCTTTCAAAGCCGCGTCCATCATTCGATTTAGCGGCCCAAGATCAGTCGCATTCATTCCGATCAAGTGCGGCGCCAACTCTTTAATTCCCGCTCTTACTCCCGGACCATAGGCTGGTAAATAAAATGGACCAAGCGGACAAACTTCTCCGTAACCCATTAGCCCAGTATCTGTCTCAACTTCTACGACGGTACTGTCAAAAACATCGACTGACTTACCACCGGACCACTTATAACTGCCCTCTTTTAAAGGGAGATCGACTTGATAAGCAGAAATGCGAGCGATTTTCATTGTATTTCCGGTGTTTTAGCGTGTATGAATCGGCGCGTAATCATAACGCATATTTGCTTTATAAGTAATCATGCACACCATTGTGATTTGTAATTATTCGAATCAGCATTGATAACGCACTCTCACAATGTTTCTTTGTGATGAAACGTGTTAATCTTGGAGGGAGCAAGTTCGGTGGAATCGCCAAGCTACAAGAGCTGTTTTTGAGACAACCAAGTTACTGGAATTTTTATGAAGACCGCATCGATTATCAAATCTACTTTCTTTTTAGCATTGACGCTTGGGATGATTGTCTCGACATCGTCTGCACAAAAACAGGACATGAATGAGAAGTCGATCGACAAAGCAGGCTTGCTAAAAATGCGGATTCGGCAAGCGGGAGACAATCAAAATGAATTGCAAAAAGCAATCAACACAGTTCCTCCAGAACATCGGCAAGCCTTAGAGTTTTTGCTGATCAACATGCCAGAATACGATTTAAAAAATCTTACCGCAGAATTTCTGCTCAATAACATTCGACTTGCCTATCAAGCAAGAGAAGCTGCACCCTGGGATATTTCCGATCAGCTATTTCTCAACAACGTTTTGCCTTATGCCAATATCGATGAACCGCGTGATCCCTGGCGAGAAGATTTTTTCAAGCTGTGCCAGCCGATTGTCGCCAATTGCAAAACCCCCGGTGAAGCGGCTCAGAAAATTAACGCTACCCTGTTTGGACAGTTATCCGTCAAATATTCAACCGCCAGAAAGCGCGCCAACCAGAGCCCTAAAGAGAGCATTGAACAAGGACTGGCTTCCTGCACCGGTCTCTCTATTTTACTAGCCGATGCATGTCGAAGCGTCGGCGTACCAGCGCGGTTGGCAGGAATTCCCAGTTGGAAAAATAAAAAAGGCAACCATACCTGGGTCGAAGTCTGGGACGATGGCTGGCAATTTACAGGTGCAGCAGAACCTAACCCGCAAGGTCTTAATCGAACTTGGTTTCAGGGAGACGCCGCACTCGCCGATCCCAATTCAAAACTACATTCTATCTACGCGGCGAGCTTTCAAAAAACCGACACAGCCTTTCCTATGGTCTGGTCTCCTGAAAAACGTGTTTTTGCGGAAAATGTCACCATTCGCTACATTCCAAAAACAAACGCTCCCATCAGCAACGCCGTCAATGTCATGGTGAGAGTCTGGAACCGTGATAAATCAAAACGGGAAATCGCCAAAGTCGAAGTATTCGATCCGAAAAGCACCAATGTGCTCGAATCTGGGACAACAAAAGCGGGTACGGCTGACATGAATGACATGCTTTCATTTCGATTAGCACCTGACAAAACTTATCGACTCAGAATCTCTCAAGCAAAAACAACATTTACTCACGAACTAACAACAAATCAAAACGGCAATCAACTCATCGAACTGAAAATGCCCAAATAGGATGGTTCTTCCGCTAGGCTCTCTCCGTCTGAAAACAAGTCGGCTGCCAAGCGGTAACTAGCGTGAGAGCAACTGCTTCACGGGCCAGTGAACCTCGGCCAATCTGATTTTGACAAATAGATATTTCTCGCTGGGTTTCGTGGTTCGCTTTTGACATCGTTTAACTTTAAAAACTCTTTTTCCTTCTGGCTTAACCCTTGGGACAACCCATGTTTCAATACGGTCGTTATGTACTTTGCCTGTGCTGTTTGATCGCCCTGCCCGCCTGCAATTCAAACCCATCCGTTTCTCAATCCGATTCCAAGTCGGATTCCAAATCCGCTTCCAAAGCGGAATCTCAGGATATTGAACCAGCAATTAAATCAACAATTCAGGCACCAACTGAATCAACAACTAAGGCATCCGGTGACCCGATCGAGGTTTCGCCTTCAACTAAAATCAATCAACCCCAAACACAAACACCGTCACATGAGAACGCGCTTTCCAAAGAGACCAGTCCTTACCTGTTAATGCACGCCCACAATCCTGTGAACTGGTACGCCTGGAATGATGAAACTCTCGCTCTGGCTAAGAAATCTGGGAAGCCCATTTTTCTATCTATCGGCTATTCAAGTTGCCACTGGTGTCATGTGATGGAACGTGAATCTTTCCTCGACCAGGAAATCGCTGATTTTTTGAACGAGAATTTTATCTGCATCAAAGTAGATCGAGAAGAACGACCAGACGTCGACGAAATTTATATGAATGCGCTGCAAGTCATCCGATCCGGTGGAGGAGGATGGCCGCTGTCGATGTTCATGACACCGGAAGCTAAACCATTTTTTGGAGGCACCTATTGGCCAGCCAGAGATGGAGATCGTGGAGCTTCGATGGGATTTCTGACGATCATTCAAAAAGTGACGGATGCTTATCAGAACAACCGAGAAGCAATTATTCAGGATTCCGAGTTGGTTTCCGAGAGGACACGTGAATTATTGGCCGGACTTGAACCGGACACCGGGTTACCAATTCAAGCTGTGTGGCCTGCCAACACAATTGAAAACTTGAGTGCGAGTTTTGATAGCCGATACGGAGGTTTTGGCTACAGCGCGCTCAACCCCAGTCGCCCAAAATTTCCCGAACCATCTAATCTGTTTTTCTTATTAGACTACTTGCAGCAGAACCCCGACGCCTCGAACGAAACTCACAAGCAGGCTTCCAAGTTACTGGTCAGAACCTGCGAAGGTATGCTCAAAGGAGGCATTTATGATCATCTTGGAGGCGGTTTCCATCGTTACAGCGTCGACCGATTTTGGCACATCCCGCACTTCGAAAAAATGTTATACGACAATGGTCAGCTCGCGACCGTCTACGCCGAAGCATTCCAGCTTACCGGCCAGGAGGAATTCAAAAATGTTGCGAATGGAATTCTAAAGTTCGTGAGTCGGGAACTGTCCGCCCCTGGCGGTGGATTTTACGCTTCTCTCGATGCAGAATCCGAAGGTATCGAAGGAAAGTTTTACCGTTGGGATCTCGAGGAAATCAAAGCGGCACTGACGGATCAGGAGTATGAGCTTTTTTCAAAACTGTATCGGCTGGATGAGCCTCCGAATTTTGAAGAAGAATTTTATGCTCCACAATTAAAATTGATGATGAGTGAACATGCAGCCGCTCGCAAATTGACCCTTGCTGAACTGGAGTCTCAGTTAACCCCGATTCGGAAAAAACTATTTGATATTCGGGCAAAACGTCAACGACCGTTGCTGGATACAAAAATATTAGCGGCCTGGAATGGGTTAATGATTCGAGGGTATGCGGATGCCGGTCGAATTTTTAACAATTTGGATCATGTTAAAAAAGCAGAAGACGCTGCTGATTTTATTTTAGAAAAAATGGTCTCTGCCGACGGGCGACTCTATCGAACCTATACCGATGGACAGGCTCGACTTAATGCCTACCTGATTGACTACGCCTGTGTCATTGATGGTTTAATTGCACTTCATCGCGCTAATGGCAATCAAAAATGGCTTGACGCAGCAAATCAGCTCCAAAAAACTCAAGACGATTTGTTTTGGGATGAAAAAGGAGGTTACTTTTACACTTCAAAAGACCACGAGCAACTTATCGCTCGTAGCAAACGAGCCAGTGATGGAGCCATGCCCGGGGGTAACAGTGTTTCCGCCGCTAATCTGCATTACCTTGGAACGACTCTGAAACAAGAGGCCTATCTCAAACAATCGAAGCAAACCGTTTTAGCGGCATCTGCTATCCTGACCCGCGCCCCTCATGCCGTTCCAAGAATGGTGATAACTGCCTCTAAATTTGCTGAATGATGCCACTCCGCATTTCGAATAAAAGACGACTTGTACAATGACTAAACACATTGCCGACGCATTTCAGTTTTGCCCTCGATGTGGCGCAGAGACGCAGGCGACTGGAACCTCTCCTTTCGCATGCAAAGAATGTGGTTTCGTATTTTACTTTAGTCCCGTCGCTGCGGTTGGCGGGATCGTTGTTAATTCAAATAACGAACTACTGTTTCTGGTGCGCGGGCGGGATCCTGGCAAAGGAAAATTTGGTCTCCCGGGTGGCTTTGTAGACCCTGGCGAACCTCTTGAACAATCTCTCTCTAGAGAAGTGATGGAAGAAACATCACTTACAGTAACCCGCGCCAGCTATCTTTGTTCGTTTCCCAATCAATATACTTACCGCGGAATTACAATTGATGTACTAGACGTTTTTTTTGAATGCAGGGTTGATTCATTTGACCCGCTAACGGCTCAACCCGGCGAGGTTGAGTCATTCCACATTGCCCGACCTTCACTAGAAATTCTTGACCGATTTGCTTTTGCATCTAATCGCCGCGCAGTTGAGTTTTTTCTCACCCAAGAGTGAACGCCATTAACGCGTGTTGCGGGTGATTATTTCCACCCTCATTTTGATACACGAAATAGAGCGTGATTAATGCGCGGCAACTGTCGAGCAACCGCTTGAGCGAGTTGACATTCACGGCATCCCAAGGTTAGATGTTGTTTCGATTTAGATTTCGCTAGATCAACAATCGTCTTCAAACGTAAGCTCGACAGCCTCTGCAAAGTATCTGGCTGGCGGCATGGAAATTCTTAGAGGAGTTGTGTCATGGGCGTTATCATTCGCTCAATTACAGTGCTGATTGCCTTAGTCATTGGAACTCAGAACTGTCACGTTTTAGTTGCTCAAGAAACATCGGCAAACACAGCCAATCCCGCTAGCCTCCTCGATGGTCTCGGTGAAGAATCGATCGGCGCTGAAGCACCAGCCGAGTTCGTTTCTGCTGACATTGCGTGGATGCTGGTCTGTTCAGCGTTGGTTCTGATGATGACCGCACCGGGTTTAGCCTTATTTTATGGTGGACTGGTTCGTAAGAAAAATATCCTCAGCATAATGATGCAATGTATTTTCTTGATGGGATTAATGTCGATCTTATGGGCTGTGGTTGGGTATAGCTTGGCATTCGGCGGGACAAATCCTTATTTCGGCAACTTCGACCATGTTCTTCTGGCCGGTGTCACCCCTTCGTTTGTTGATGGCGAAATTGTTACGCCTGCGACAGGAACTTTGCCAACTTCTATTTTCATGTGTTTCCAAGGAATGTTCTTCATCATTACTCCGGCGCTTATCTGCGGAGCCTTTGCCGAACGACTTAAATTTTCAAGCATGTGTATTTTCATGGTTCTGTGGGGTTTATTAATTTACTGCCCGATCTGTCATTGGGTGTGGAGTGATGCCGGTTGGTTATGCGAGTGGAACCCGGAAGCAAAATATCCTGCTCTCGACTTCGCAGGCGGGACCGTTGTGCATATTAGTTCCGGTGTGTCCGCACTTGTTTGCGCCATTTTTGTTGGCTCACGAATTGGGTTTAGAAAAGACCAGATGCCACCTCATAATTTGACTTATACATGCATCGGCACGGCTCTTCTCTGGGTTGGTTGGTTTGGGTTCAATGCCGGTAGTTCGCTTTCAGCGGGCACCGGTGCAGTAAACGCGTTCGTCTCAACCCACTTCGCTGCGGCCGCGGGAGTGATCGCCTGGGCGGGTGCCGAATGGCTATTACGAGGCAAGGCAACCGTTTTAGGCGCCTGTTCTGGCGCAGTGGCTGGATTGGTTTGTATCACACCAGCCTGCGGGTCCGTCACCGCAATGGGAGGAATTGTCCTCGGCTTCGTCGCCGGCATTGTTTGCTTCTTTGCCTGCACATCGCTTAAGAAAAGATTTCAATATGACGACGCGCTCGACGCTTTCGGCGTACATGGCGTAGGCGGAGGCGTTGGCGCAATTTTGACCGGCGTGTTTGCCAGTCGTTCCATCACTGGCGAACTAGAAGGAGGCCGCATGGGATTGATTGAAAGCGGCTTTACGAACTACACGCAGCTGACGAACCAACTGGTCAGTATTTTGGCTGCCGCCAGTCTTGCCATCGTCGGATCAATCATCCTTTTAGCCCTTCTGAATGTAACGATCGGACTGCGAGTGACCCCGGAAGAAGAGCAACGCGGCCTCGATGTCACTCAGCACGGTGAAGAGGGCTATATTTTTCTTTAAAATCGAATCACGGCTCTGCTGGTAATTAACCGGCGAACCTACCATGGCCGGAAACTCCGTTTCCCAAGGCGATATTAAAAAACGTAGAGACTGAATTAACAAATTCGTATTGTTCAATCTGGATTGGTTCAACCTGCAATTCACATTAGAATAGCGGGTTACTCCATCCCCAATGACGCTTCAATACCACCGATAAATTTATGTCTGCGACCGATAAAACACTACTACAGTTGCGAACCGCTATCGACGAAGTTGATCAGCGACTGGTTCAGGCGATCAACGATCGATCAAAACTGGCGGTTGAACGAGCCCGAATCCATCGGGCTCAAACTGGTGCCCGTGGAATTGATCAGCATTCTGAAGTTCAAGCAGTCCGAAATGTAGTTTCCAAAAACCAAGGCCCGATCCCCAATTCGGCGCTCGAAGGGGCTTATCGAGAAATTCTCAACGGCGCCTTTGTCTTAGGACGGCCAACAAGGGTTGGTTACCTTGGACCTCAGGGAACGTTCAGCCATCTTGCGGCCTCCAAATTTTTTGGACCTACAGTCAATTATGAAAACCTAAGAGCACTCGAAGGTGTGTTTGAAGAAGTGGCTCGAGGCCATGTCGATTATGGACTTGTTCCGATCGAAAACAGCACCGGCGGTGCAATCATCGAAACCCTCGATTCATTTTCTGATTACCACGGCCGATTGACAATTTACGGAGAAATTCGATTAGCGATTCAATTTTCTCTTTTAGGAAAATGTGACCCTGACAACGTCAAAGTTATTTACTCAAAAGGGGAAGCGCTAGCGCAGTGCCGACAGTGGCTGTCTCAAAAATATCCGAACGCCCAGCAAATCCCCGCTCAGAGTACCGCCAGTGCGGCTGAAATCGCCTACCTTGCCAATCCATCGGATGGAGTCGTGGCTGTCGGATCGAGCAAAGCCGGGGAACTCTATGAGTTAAACACGCTGTATGACGGCATCGAAGATTGCAATAACAACATTACCCGATTTCTAATTTTATCAAAACGCGAAACTGAAATTACCGGTAAAGACAAAGCATCATTGATGTTTACTTGCTCCGACCGGCCTGGTTCCTTGGTAGATATTCTCTCAGTTTTCAAACGATACAACATCAATCTAAGTCATATTGAAAAACGACCCGGTCGCGAAGTTGGAAGTGACTACACTTTTTTCGTTGATATTCTTGGACATGCCAACGATGAAAAAATTGCTGAAATTCTCGGTGAGGTCCGAGCTTACTGTAAAAGCCTCCATGTCCTCGGAAGCTTTCCAATTTATGACGAAAATTACCGCTATCAAAATGAGATAATTTCCAACCAGTATTCTTCACTGAAAGAATTGGAACCCGCGATTGAGACGATGGATCAACGTGTCGTCGACCTGGTAAACGAACGGGCTAATTTGGTTGTGAAAGTCGGCGATTTCAAAAGAAAATCTGATGTTCCAATTTATGCACCTCACCGCGAACACGCTGTCCTCAACAAGATTAAGTCTCTGAACAGCGGTCCGTTAACCGACAAAACATTTGAATCTATCTATCGCGAATTGATGAGCGGCAGTTTTGCAATTGAGAAACCTCTAAGCATCGGTTTCTTAGGACCCGAAGGAGAATTTTCACACCTAGCTGCTGTGCGGCATTTTGGATCGAGCGTGAATTTTATTCCCGCACGTGAGATTCGCACCGTCTTTCAACAAGTAGTAAACGGAGAGATCGATTACGGACTCGTTCCTGTCGAGAACAGTTCCGTGGGAGGCATCAATGAAACACTCGACTCATTCATCGACCTTCACGATCAATTAAATATTTATGGTGAAGTGAAATTTCAAATTCGGTTCTGTCTTCTTGCCAATTGCAAACCAGAACAAGTAAAGAAAATTTACTCGAAACCAGGTGTTTTTGAGCAATGTCGAAATTGGCTGAGCACTCAATATCCACAGGCCATGCGTGTACCAACCGAGAGTACTGCGTTGGCAACCATGAAAGCAAAAGCTGAAATAGATAACGATCCTGACTGCGGAGTCGCAGCGATTGGTTCTTCCTTGGCCGGCGAGATTTACGGCCTTCGGCCACTTTTTGAAGCCATCGAAGATCGACAAAGTAACATGACTCGATTTTTGATTTTATCGAAGAGCAAAACTCTAATCTCCGGTAACGATAAAACTTCCATCATGTTTACTACCACTGATCGATCGGGAGCTTTGATGGATGTGCTTGAAGTTTTCAAACGAAACTCAATCAATCTCACCCATCTGGAAAAACGCCCCAGTCGAGAAGAAAACTGGGATTACACATTTTTTATTGACATCGAGGGGCACCGCACTAATTCAGCGATTGCTCAAATCATCGGTGAGGCTCGTGCCCACTGTAAAAATTTAACCGTCCTCGGCAGTTTTCCGGCAAGCCAGAGAGTTCTCTAAACTCAGACTGCAAACCGAAGAATCGTCAGTAACGCCTTGATCCCATCCCACCAGCCGATCTTCTTTCCCTCTTGATAGGTTCGACTGGAATAGCTGATCGGTACTTCAACTACCCGCACTTTTTGTTTGGCGATCCTCGCCGTAATTTCCGGCTCGATCGCAAAACTTCGGCTCACTAGCGCCGGAGCGAGTTTCTGGGCCACTTCCCGAGTGAAGACTTTGTAACCAGTTTCGATGTCGGTCAGGTTCAGGCCGGTTAACAAATTTGAGAAACGGGTGATGACTTGATTGGCAATGTAATTGGAGCGATAGCCAGAGGACTGATTGCGAGATTGATCCGAGCCCCTGTTAATAAACCGACTCCCATACACCACATCCGCTTGACCATCCATGATCGGTTGAATTAGTTGCAAAATCTCTTCGGGATGATATTCCAAATCCGCATCCTGTAAAACAACCACCTCACCACTAACACTCAACAGGCCTGTCTTCAGCGCGGCACCCTTTCCAATGTTTTTTTCATGTACTTTTACAATTAACCGATTAGCAAAACCATCCGGGCTAGTTGAGTGTTGAGCGGCAAGCCGCTGCGCTATGGCAAGAGAATCGTCTGTGCTGCCATCATCCACGAGGACAATCTCTTTGGAGAAAGGATTGTCAACTACACGATTCACCAAGGTCTCGAGGGTTTGAGATTCATTGAAGAACGGGATTACAATCGACACAACAAGTCGGGGATCTACCGGTTCATGTTGATGTTTCGGTAATTCTGTATTTCGATAACTGTCGATATGATTGGTCAACTGACCCTCAGCCGGCGAAGTGTATTTGCTACCCACTTCACGAAAGAAATGAATTGATTCAGCTAGTTTAGCTTTTTTCGCATTACTTATTCACCTTTTTTAAAAAAATAGATCCGTGCCTAAGATTCCATCGGCGTTCCTAATGCGATTTTGATTCCAGTTCGTCGATTACTTCACATAGAACTAGTTTCCAAAGCCGTCGTCTAGTCAAACTGAATTGTCACCATAAAATTGACGTCTATGAAAGTAGTATCTCTTCAATCCGGAAGTAACGGAAATTGTTTTTACGTCGAATCAGGGGACATTAAGCTCCTGTTTGACGCTGGCATCAGCGGGAAACAAGCCGAAATAAGACTTGCCCACCACGATCGAGACATTCGCGACGTCGACGCACTGTTTATTTCCCACGACCATAGTGACCACACTCGCGCGGTCGGCGTTTTCCAGCGAAAATTTGGAATGCCGGTTTACATTACCCGCCGAACACTAGACGCGGTTCAACGCAATCAGAAAATCGGCAAACTCGATCGTATTCGACTGTTTACTGCCGGAAATTCTCAGTCGTTTGGCTCTGTTACGGTTCACTCGATTCCGACACCGCACGATAGTGTCGACGGCGTTGCATTTGTTGTCGAAGATCAAAAACATCGTGTTGGAATTTTGACTGATTTAGGGCATGCATTTGATGGGTTGCGGGATGTTTTAAAATCGCTGGACGCTGTCATCATTGAAAGTAATTACGATACGGAGATGCTTGAAAACGGACCCTATCCGGAGCATTTAAAATCACGAATTAGCGGAGATGGAGGGCATCTCTCCAACAAAGATTCAGCGATGTTATTGAAGCAAACAAAAACCGAACGTCTTCAATGGGCCTGTCTTTGCCATCTTTCCGAAGAAAATAACGAACCCGCTCGTGCTCGCGAGATTCACCGCGAAATTTTAGGAGATGATTTTCCAGTACACGTGGCAAGTCGTTACGATGTCAGCGAACTATTGGAGCTGCGTTAAACGACCACCGATGAAATTAGAAAATCACTAGATAATTTTCTGGCTAATTTCACCGGTCGTTTTGTTTTTCAAGATCACCTTTGTGGAACCATCGGGCATTCGCTCTTGTTTTACCAGGTGGTGTTCATCATCAAAATCCCGACTTACTGAAATATGGTCCGCTTGCTCTTGACCTCGCCAAACCGGTAACTCGATTGACTCCCATCGTTTCGATTTTACCGACTGATAGGCGGCATCCATGATCGCATTGACGACGTAGCCATCGTAAAAAGTTTCCGATGGTTCCCTGCCCTGCTCCAGCGCATCGAGCACGTCGGTAAACATATCGACGTAGCCTAACGCACTTGGTTCATCCCCAACCGGAAACAGCCACCCTTTAGAAGATTCGGCTTTTTCTGCAACATAATCCGCCTCCCCTCCGGCGGAAAACATTTCCATGCCCGTTCGCAACCAGTGATTTAACCAAATCGTACCCTCAGTGCCTGCAACTTCATCGCGGAGGTCCATTCCACCGCGGAATGCCCAGCTGACTTCAAATTGGCCGATCGCGCCATTTTCATAACGAACCATACCAATCGCATGGTCTTCTGTTTCGATTGGGTGAACTTGTGTATCCGCCCAGCAAACTACTTCCACAGGGCGAATATCTTTTCCAATAAAATTACGGGCGATTTCGATGCAATGACAACCCATATCGATTATCGCTCCACCGCCTGACATTTCCTGATTCCAAAACCAATCGCTATGCGGACCGGGATGCGTCTCGCGCGACCGAACCCACAGCACATCTCCAATCGCTCCCCCACGAACGGACTTTAACGCCTTGAGAGTCTTTGGTGTATAAACCAAGTCTTCGAGATATCCAGCAAACACACCCGCTGCTTCAACCGCTTCCATCATCTCCTGCGCCTCGGCTGCTGTGCGTCCGAGTGGTTTAGTACACAGCACCGGTTTGCCGGCAGCAGCGGCGGCCATCACAGCCGATTTGTGAAGGTGATTAGGCAGAGCCACAATCACGACGTCGATGTCATCGCGTTCAATTGCCGCCATCATATCGTTGGTTGCGACTGGTATTTCCCACTGCTTTGCAAATTGATCGGCCGACTTTTGAGTTCTTGAGTAGACCACCGATACACGATCTCGTCCGCGTTTTCCGTGCAGCGACATCGTATAAAACATGCCGATTAGTCCCGCACCTAACAAACAAACTCGCATTTTCTTCTCCGCTTAGGGGTTGGTTACCGACTGGATGGACATAGTTTCATCAGACTACTGCTACCGAGTGAGACCACATTGGATCCCCAAGACCGCTACTCTGAGAGGTGAGATTCCAGGTGCTTGGCGACATCTTGATCATTCCAAATTTCCAAAGGCTCGTAACTTGGATGTTTGCTTTCGACATAAGGATTATTGTGTTTTGTGTTGTAACAACAAATTAACGACCAACGCGAATGTTGGCTTTTGTTTTGATCCGACCGATGGAGCGTATTACCGTGAAAGAAAATTGCATCGCCGGGCGACAATTCACAATAAACCAGTTCTAAACGTTCGAGTACCGCTGCCACGCGTTCGAGATTGGCGCCTGTTTGCCCTCCCGTCTTCCCGTGCTCAAGTCGCCCCAGTTTGTGAGATCCACGGACCACCTGTAAACAACCATTTTCCTGTGTCGCCCGATCGACTGCGATTAAACAACTCGCCATATCAGGGTAAAGGCAGCCATTGTCGTACCAATAACCATAATCCTGATGCCATTCCCACGCTCCACCAATGAGCGGTTCTTTCAGCATCATTTTATGGTGGTAGTGATAGACTTCGTCAGCTAACAACGACTGCATTGCCATGACAATTCGCTGGCTTCGAACGATCGCCGCGTAAGGAGAATGGTCAAGTTCGTTATGAACAACCAGGCGGCTTTCGCCACCGGAAGCATCTTTCTTGGCGTAGGCCCCGGTCAAACTCGCACGATCTGATTTAGCGACTGTCATTAACAGATTTGTTTCACGCTGATCTAACAAACCCGGCACGATTAAGTAACCGTCTTCGCTGAATTCACGTTGTTGCTGCGGAGTTACCACGAATCCCATTAACTCATTCCCTTGATGCGTTTGACGAGTAGCGAGCGGCTATTAAATCAGTTGAAATAATATGTTCAGTTAATCCCAAAATAATCATGGATATACTGTTTTCGATCACCCTGATGTTTAACGTATTGCAACATCGTAAGCAACTTTGACTGATCTCTTTTCAACTTCTCAGCGAGACCTGCGCTGTCTTTTAAGTGTTCTGGCAGTTCACTAATTACTTTGACTTTGAGAGGTTGAAGTGTTCCCTCGATGACGCCCCAGCGGTCCATCATGGCTAACGCTGTTTCCAAACGACGATCATGTTTTTGTTTATAATGAATTCGTTCTCTCAGCCAATCAATTCCAAAAGCATTTATTTTTTCAGTTTCATTTTTTAAAAAATCGTGAACGCGTTGGTAAAACTCTGCGTCTGGATTGCTCCAGTTCATAAATTCCATCTGAGTTGCAAGGTCGCGTTCGTCATACAACAGTACGCACTGTGAAGGTTTTCCATCTCGTCCGGCTCTGCCGATTTCCTGATAATACGACTCCAATGAACCTGGCAAATCTGCGTGTAAGACATATCTAATATCTTCTTTATCGACGCCCATTCCGAACGCATTGGTTGCCAATACAAGATGCCCCGGTTCGGTCATGAAAGATTCCTGAAGTGACTTTCGCCGCGATCTCGGTAAATCTCCGTGATAAATTAAATGCGGAATCTTGTCGGCCCACAGTCGGTCACTAAATTCCATTAACTTTCGGATCAATGTGAAATAAACAATTCCACATCCATCCGTATTTGTCCGTGCTTTGACAATCGTTTCGTATTTCGCGTCATCATCCCAAACTTGTTCGACATTTAAGTCTAAGTTTGGCCGGTCGATACCCTCGTGAAACAACTCTACCGTTGGAGGTTCCAAATTTAGCTGTTTGACAATGTCCGCTTGAACCTCGGGAGTTGCCGTCGCCGTCAATGCGATAGTTGTAGGGTTTCCTAGGCGATGCCGAATCTCTCCCACGCGTGTGTAATCTGGACGAAAATCGTGCCCCCACTCGCTGATACAATGTGCCTCATCGACGGCCAGCAGCACAAGATCTCGTTTGGCGACAACCTCCCAAAACTCTGACTTTCTGAATCGTTCGGGCGTCACATATACTAAATCGAAATGGCCCAAAGCGATTTGTTGGTACCGTAAGATACGCTCCGATCGCTGAAGCGAAGAGTTGATAAACGTAGCATCAACGCCTTTCTCAAGCAGAGTGTCTACCTGATCCTTCATCAACGCAATCAAAGGAGAAATAACCAGCGTCAACGGAGCCGTGACCGACCGCAGGGGAGGTTCTATCTGTTGTCCCTCGAGACGCGCTCGATTGGCCAGTACAATCGCTGGCAGTTGATAACAGAGACTCTTTCCCATTCCCGTAGGCATGATAATAAGACTGTGACCACCCGATAGCACTCGCTCAATGATTTTTTGTTGGCTTCCGCGATACTCGCGGTGTCCAAATATTTCAAACAAGATGTCAGATGACAGAGACATTACGGGTTGGGTAATCTAAAAAGTAAGAGGATTCGGATGAAACTAAATTGCTTTTGCGGTGTTTAGTATCGTAATGACCTCCGGGTCTCGTACAATCGAGGCAAAGTCGGTCTGATGTTTAAATCAAATATTTGGTGAGAGGCAATCCATTGAGCAACATTTGTTCAAACCACGGAAAAACGAATCGACCTACGAGGTTATTGGTAAAGCGAGTCTTACTGATCGCGTTCGTTTTATTTAGTTGGGCTTTGCCGGTCGAGGCAGATGAGCGGGTCCCAGTCATCAGGAGATTCAGTGGCAATGTTGCCAATCTCAAGCTGTTAATGCTCGCCCCGAACTCCAATATTATAACTACCCAAGCGCAATGGAAAACCCTTTGGTCGGAGTGGCGGCCGAATCAAAAACCTTACCCTGTTGATCTAGACAAAATGCTCGTCTTGGTAGAGACGACCCCAGGCCCCAATCGAATTTTGACTAATCTATTAGAACGAGATTCAAAAGGTAATCTGGTATACTATTTATCTGCCACTGAAAAAGCGGGTCCCGGGTTTGGATACCTAATCATGGTAGTTGATAAATCAGGAATCAAATCGATCAACGGAAAACCAATTGGGATATCGCCGATCAAGCCAATTGTTAAACCAACTGATCCCCAACCAAAATCTAATCCTGGAGAAAATCAAGCGAAGCAGCCAAGTAATGCAAAAGAGTTGATTCGCGTCAACATGATCGGTCGAATTAGAACTCAGTTCAAATCAGTTGGCAGAGAAACCCTAAGTAACGTCATCTCGGCGAATGGAATTATTTGGGAACTCGATTTTGACAGCAGCCCCAAATTTTCAAGCGAAACTCAAAACCTCAACAACTCGTTGGTCAATGTTACTGGTGAGTTATCCATGGAACGACAGCGAGGGGCTCGAACCGCAAGACTTAGATACATTGTGAAAGTCGAAAGTCTAAAAATTCTCCAAAAGTCTACTGACCTAGCCGTCGTTGAAGCCTCCTCCCCGTCAAATGTTCAGTCGCCTACTAAGCCACCGACAGACAATTCAACATCGGTCGATCCCCGGATGTTGAATCCACCAACGCAACAAACACCGAAGACTCCAATTCTCCGGAGAGCGACGAACTTCAGTGAGATTTCTCTTGTCACTTCCGACGGTCAGCGGCAAACCATTCTTGCTGACGGTGCAATTCACTATGAGTCAAAATCTCGAAACATATCGCGAGACTGGACGGCGAGACCGGAAGAAATCGAAAAGTTAAACCGGTTTGTCAAAAACACGGATTGGGATTCAGTGCCCAAGCTGACACGAGCTGATGAAGGGACTGAAAATGAAATTGGTTACACAATTTCGATCAAGGGTCCTCAGTTTGTTCGCCGCATCTACATTGAGCGATCAAAAATTTCTAGCCAACCACAAATTGAATCACTGTTTAAGATTCTTGGTGAAATGGCAAAAAGCAATTAGGTTCGTGATTGAGTAGAATCTGCCAATGGCAATTCTTTTTGTAGATTAGCCAGTAAATCTTTAAGTCTTTCAACTTCGACACCGCTTAGCCTGGCCGATTTAACAAGATACTCCAGCATGGGAACCGGGCGACCTTTGAATACCGTGTGTAACATTTGACCACTGGCATGATCAACACACTCTGCCTCGCTGTATTGGGAACGATACAAGTACCGATTCCCTTTCCGCTGGAACTCGAGGACTCCTTTTTGCACCAGTCGATGCAAAAGAGTTTTGATCGTTCCAGAAGTCCAATTCGTATTTTCCTGAATCCTGCCGGCAATCTCACCGGAAGTTACCGGTTCACTCGCCCAGATTTCATGCATTACCCGCCATTCGGCATCCGTAATACTTGGACTGATCTTTGGCATTTCACGCTCCTGGCAAAGGGTAACGAAAATGAATTGGCCCAAATGAATTGACCAGCAGCTTTCAAGCGATGTGCGATTGAAAAAATACCTGAGTCAGGACGCAGGTATTTATTTCAAACGTGTTAGCCTTAAACACAAATTGCCAGCCAGATTCAACCTTCGGCTGGCGTTTTGCTTAGTGCTGTTTATCTTACGAGCACAGGATTTAGAGCTTCGCTCACTCGTGTCTCATCACTGTCGTATACAAAAATTGATTTTTCTGCGATCAATTTTTTCGCCGATCCAGAAGTTTGAAGTGTTGAACGAACAATGTGATCGCCCTGTGATTCACCGACAGCACTGAACCGGAAAACCTTCTTCTGGCCCGGGGCAATGGTTGGATCGGTAAAGGTAATCGAATTGTTGGACTTGTTAAAATTCGGTGTATCTTTCGCCACGACCAAGGAACCGGGTAGTACCACATTCACTTCGACGTCGTTGGCCGCTCTGCTACCGTTGTTTTCGATTTCGACGAGGAACTCAGCCTTTGATCCGACCTGGACTGGACCCGATTGATTTTTGATGCCTACGTTTAGGTCTGCACGTGTAATAACTTGAGTAGCAAGTCTGAATTCTTTTTTTACCGTATCGTCGCTGATAACGAGGATATTACAAATTTGCTGTCCCTCTTGAGATGCAATTGCCTTTAACTGAATCTGTTCCATCGAATTAGGAGGTAGCTTGTCAAAATTCCAAGTCAGCACACTTTGGTCAGCTTCGATCTGAGCGGGACGACTGATGGTGGTGACCTTTAATCCGCTAGGCACGGAGACCATCACGCTTAGGTTGGTAATATCGACTTCGCCTGTGTTTTCCACATCGATTGAGTAGATTCCGCCTCGTTGCAAAAAGTTAATTTTTGGACCTGCAGCCGAAAGATGTAGTTCGGGTTCGTAAACGCCAATCTCAAATGTAGTTTTTTGTTGTTTGGCATTGCTGGCTGTTGCACTGATTTCAAGCTTGCCTTTGCCTGGAGCTATTGCAAGGGACTCGATGGCTACCTTGACGGATCCACCTGGCCTGATTGACGAAATCGTCGACGGGTTGATCGCCTGAGTCGGTCGAAGGTACGCCGGGTAATTCGTTTCGATCTGAACTCCGGTAGCAATGGCATCACCCACATTGGTAATTTGCAGTTGATGTTTTTGCGATTTACCTGCTGTAATTTGTTCCGGGCCGACAATCTCCAGCGATAACTCCGGCTGTTTCACGCCGACAATGGTCTGCTGGACATTTTCAAGGACGACTTGCGTACCTATCTTCAACGGTGCTTTCTTAGTTGGCACCAAATTTAAAATCACTTCTTGCGATTGTTCGTTTCCAATTCGCGGAATGATAAATTCGTACGTGCGACCTTCGACTTTTGATGGCGATGGATTAGCGGAAAGGAACTTAGCATGCTCAGATATCTCCGCGATGAGCTTTACATTTTCAACAACTTCACTGCTCAAATTTTTGAGCTTAATCTGAAGCGCTGCAGATTGATTAACATTGACGGTTTCCGGCGACCGGATTTCCGTCGAAACCAATTGGTTCTGAATTGTCACCGTCTCACCGGTGCTCGATTTGATTTTGGCCGGAGCCGAGTTACGCTGTTTTTGATTAGATCTTACAACGGGAACCGACCTCGTTGGGGCCATCGGTTGCAATAGTTGATTGCTCTTTCGCTGCGGAAGTCCCGTCGCCCGAGGCGGTTGCGGGATCGGCGATCCAGTTTGATCAAACTGGATCTGTGTTGGGTTTGCTAACGCCTGGCGACTCACTACGATCTGAGAAGCATCACCCTGATTCGCTTGCGCGTTTTGCAATTTAATGACACGCGAAGTCGAAGCAGTCCGAGGTTGAAAACTACCTCGCTGAGCTTCTACCGTACGACTCTGTGACGAAACACCGATAATAAAAACCAGCATTACAACGAACTTTGATGTCACCTGCATCACAAACGCTCCGACTTCTTTGACGGTTCGAAAATAAGGAATGTACTCCTTATCGATCATCGACCCAGAAAATCAGAACTTCTATTAATTTCCACTCAGCCCTAAGACCCACCCCGAACAGCCCAGCTTAACAGTGGCTGGATTTTACGACTAGAAATTGAGAAATCATGCCATCAGGCGGAATTCTCCGCTCATAGCTTAATTGCAAACAGCAATATGCCTGAAAGCGGCTTATTCACCTTCGGTGACGATTTGCAGAAGAACGCCCAACCCAGTCCCATCACCACGAAACTTAATAAGTCCGTTGATTTGTTTACGGTTTAAGCATTTGATGGTGTCATGCAAACGGCGCTTTGGGCAAATGCTATCATGCGGTTCCAGTGGGTCGCTGATGTGAGTCGGCCAGCCATTATCTTCGAATGCGTCGAGGACACGCTCCTGGTTCTCAGCGGGCCATTTAAAACGCTTGATCAGTTTGTTACCTAAACGGAGTTCACGTCGAGCACGATCCCATACGGGTTGCGGAGCCGTTGTATTAACTCTCGGAGTCCCATCATTCAACTGCGACCGGTTGAGTGAAATCCATGGCATTGTTCGTGGCTGCCTCGGTTGCAGGTTTTGATAGAGGTTTGCTTGATCAATCGCCGGAGTTTGAGTTTCAGGAGAACTTGCAGGCGAGTTCACCGTAATATGTGAGGATTGGCTAGGATTTTCTTGAGACAACCTGTTACTCTGAGAAGGCTGCGGGAGATTCGTGTAGCTCGACATAAACGTGTTCCTTAGTTTTAGACAAGATTTTGCTGGAACTGGGTCTTTAAGTGACCGGGAAATAATTCTGAGTAGAGTTGTTCTTCCCTACCATTTATAACTGAATTGTCTTCCACATTTGACAAGCCAGTCGACTACGAAAAACCGCAAACCATTGGTATATATGGGTTTAAGTTTTTTTCTTTTTTGAAAAAAGCTTTCCCCTACGTACTTGATTAATAATTAGATCGAAATATTGACATATAAAGTTTATTTCATTTTACCCCACTGTTTTGGGGAAATTGGATAAAAGTTACTTATTTAGGAAGAATATGAGAGTCAGAAAATTAGCAGATTTTACTGGATTGGCAGTCGTTTCTCTCTTGATTACCCAAGTAGCTCTGTTTGGACAGGAAAAGTTGGAATACCCAGAATCAAAACAAGTAAACCAGGTGGACAATTTTTTTGGTACGCCGGTCGCCGATCCTTACCGCTGGCTTGAAGATGATGTACGCAATTCTGAGAGTGTACGTGAGTGGGTCGACTCGCAAAATGCACTCACTTTTTCCGTCATCAAACAGTTGCCTTATCGGAACGAGATTAAAGCTCGTCTGACTAAGTTGTGGGATTATGAAAAGTTTGGGACACCGTTTAAGCGCGGTGAGCGTTATTTCTACTTCAAGAACAATGGGCTCCAAAATCAAAGTGTGCTCTATAAGCTCAAATCGCTAGAAGACGAGCCGACCGTCCTAATAGATCCAAATCAATGGTCAGCCGATGGAACCAACGCTTTGGGCGGACTGGAATTTAGTGACGACGGAAAGCTATTAGCCTATGGAGTCCAAAAAGCTGGCTCTGACTGGCGTACCTGGAAGGTGATGGATGTCGAAACCGGTGAACAGCTCTCGGACGAATTGAATTGGATTAAATTCGGAAGTGTCTCTTGGACAAAGGACTCAAAGGGCTTCTTTTACAGCTGTTATGACGAGCCTAAATCCGATGAGAAATTTCAAGGGTTAAATCTTGGACAAAAGGTTTACTATCATCGAATTGGTGATTCGCAAGACAAAGATCAACTCATTCACGAGAATCCAGAAAATCCAAAATTTGGATTTTTACCTGAGGTGAGTGAAGACGGTAAGTATCTTGTTATCACTGTTTGGCAAGGGACTGACGATCGCTATCGTGTGTTGTATCAAAATCTCGACGATCCAAATTCTAAGTTAACGGCGTTGATCGAAAACTTTGAAAATGAATATAGCTTCCTAGGAAATGATGGAAGTAGATTTTATTTTAAGTCAGATTTTAACGCCCCCAAAAAATGTATTCTCTCGATCGATACACTTCACCCCGAACAAGACCACTGGAAAGTGATCGTTCCGGAGTCTGACGATTCGATGGAGTCCGCGGGCATCGTTGGCAAAAATTTTATTGTCCAATATCTTCAGGACGCAAAATCACTGGTCAAGCTATATAAACTTGATGGAAAATACGCTCGCGAGGTTAAGCTCCCTGGAATTGGCACAGCAAGTGGATTCGGCGGTCGTCGTGACCAGAAAGAAACCTTTTATAGTTTTTCCAGTTTCAACCGGCCACCAAGTGTTTATCGCTACGATTTAGAGACCGGAATTAGTACTCTGATTCGGGAAGCAAACGTAGATTTCAATCCGGATGATTTCGTTGTGAAGCAGGTTTTTTACAAAAGCAAAGATGGCACACAGGTGCCTATGTTTATCGCTCATAAAAAAGGTCTGGAACTGAACGGAAAAAACCCGACTCTGTTGTATGCCTATGGTGGGTTTAATATTTCTCTAACACCGAGTTTCTCAATTTCCCGCCTGCAATGGATGGAAATGGGGGGAGTATTCGCAATGCCGAATCTGCGCGGCGGCGGCGAATATGGAAAAGCTTGGCATAAGGCTGGCACTAAAACAAACAAACAAAATGTATTCGATGACTTTATTGCAGCCGCAGAGTACCTCATTGCCAAAGGCTATACCTCTGCCGATCACCTAGGCATTCAAGGGGGAAGCAACGGGGGTTTACTGGTAGGTGCCTGCATGGCACAGCGGCCCGATCTCTATGGTGCCTGTTTACCAGCAGTTGGCGTAATGGATATGCTGCGGTTTCACAAATTCACCGCTGGCCGATTCTGGGTGGATGACTATGGTAGCTCAGAAGCAAGTGCTGAAGAATTCAATGCTCTCTTCGCCTACTCCCCTTATCACAACCTGGTAGACGGAGAAGAATATCCACCGACAATGGTTACCACCGCGGACACCGATGACCGAGTGGTTCCAGGCCATAGTTTCAAATTTGCAGCTCGACTTCAGGCAGCTCAAGCCGGTTCAAACCCTGTGTTAATCAGGATTGAAACCAAAGCTGGACATGGCGCCGGGAAGCCGACCGCAAAAATCATCGAGGAATATGCTGATCAGTGGGCGTTTTTAGCAAAACATCTTGGTTTAACTCCTCAATTTCCCTCGAAATAGGTTGTTCAACTGCGGTAAATCACGGATTTACTATTGCCGAGATGATTCCATTCCGGCAATTTTAAATTCAAATAAGACAGACTTTTTAAAACGACTTTGGGAGTGTCAAAGAGTATGAGTGAATCACGTGCAACGGAATCTGAATCAACCCCCGGTTCTCGTCCATCTCCTCCCGAAGTCGACGGTGGCATTGACCTCAGCGAAAAGGGACGTGGAGAAGCAGGCAAACCCGTTTCATTGAATCGCCGATTGTTCATGCAATTTATGGGATTCCGAAATGGCAACATCGAAGAACTGGCTAGGCTGTTTGAAAATGCTTCAGCTCAGGCGGTCATCTATCAGGATATTCATGACGCTTCCGGTTTTGGTGTTCTTGCCTTTTGCGAAGACCCGGGTTACATCGTCGATGAAATCCAACCATTGCTTCGAACTCAAAAAGATTTGGAGTACCGTGAAGAATACACCATGCTCGGACGTACCTACGCGATTGGATATGAATCGGATCTCGAAGATGTTCTGATCAAGCGACCTGCTCAGCGGGTCTGTGACCCCACAACTCCCTGGGCTGTCTATTATCCTGTACGACGCAGCGGTGATTTTGAACGCCAGTCTCGCGAAGATCAGCGGAAGATGCTCGCCGAACATGGGGGTATTGGACACGCTTATGGCAAAGCAGGCTACGCAACCGACATTCGATTGGCAGGCCACGGACTTAATAAAGACGATAATGATTTTATCGTCGGCCTGTTAGGAAAGCAGTTGTTTCCATTGTCGGCACTGGTCCAGCACATGCGACGCACCCGTCAGACGTCGGAGTTCATCCAAAAAATGGGACCGTTCTTTATTGGACGTGCCGTTTGGCAACCCCAATACGACTCTACTGCTCGCCTCGTTTAATTTCTTTGAAAACCAAAAAAGGCTACCTTAAGGTAGCCTTTTCTTTGGTAAAACATCTTTGTTAACACTTAATTTTTCGACCGACGCCTTTTCATCCGAGGCTCGTTGAACGCTTCTTCCCAGTCTTTGTTTTGTGGTTCGTATTTATCGCCGGTCAATTCTTTAAGTTTCTTTTGTTGATCTGCTGTTAACTCGCCGAGCAATTCCTGTTGGGCTTTGTTTTTTAACGATTCAATATCTTCCTGAAGCTTTTTATTAATTTCTTTGCTTCGTGATTTGAGCTTTTCAATTTGTTCTGATGTTATTCCAAGTGCGTCTGCCACCTGATCGCTTGCCAATGCCCCAGCTGTGCCTGCTTGTTTCATATGGGTTTGCAATGCAACTTGTTTTAGACGTTCAAGTTGATGAGGAAGGAGCAAACCTTTCAGTTGATCTTTTTGCTTCTCTTTAATTTTAGCAATTAAAGCCGGGATGCCTTTCATTTGCTCGGGCGAGAAACCTCCACTGGTAATTGAACCTAATTGCTCCTGCATCTGTTCTGCAAACTCTGCTTGAAGATCCTGAACCTGTTTCAACTGATCACCCACCAATTCAAGATCTTTTTGAACACTTGGGTTTGAGAGCATACTGAAGGGATCCGGCGCGGGCATTGCAAAGTCACCACCGCCAAATATATTCATTCCCGGACCTCCATCGGAAAATCCCATTCTCATAGTAGCCCCGCCACCACCGAAACTTTCTGACGTAGAAAAAATCATTGGCCCGCCAATATCACCTGAACCAATTACCGTCATTTCTACTTGCTGCCCAATCGATGATTCGGCCCCCGGTTCTTCATCTTGAGCATGAAGCATATTAATTGCGAAAACACTCGCAAGGAAAACTGCTGGAATGGCGAACAGGTTTTTCGTAAACATTTATATTCTCGTATCGCAGATGTTAAAAAGTATGAACTGGCAAGTGAGTCCGGCACGACTATTTTTCTTTTCGTAATTCAAACCGTTGATTAAAACCATTGATTTGCTCCACCGCTTTCTCCAAATTTTCAAGCATTTGCTTGTGCATCTTCTCTTCCATATTTCTAAGATCAAAATCATTCGGAAAATTCGGTTCCGGCATTGGTGGTGGTAGGGGGAACATCATATTCCCACCGAATCTAACTACATTGCCTGTCCGCAATTTTGATTTTTCGATTGGAGACACTTCGACCGTGATTTCCTTACCTCTCCGAATCAACCCGAGAGAAAAGCTTTGCTTCTCTTCGCCGGCGAGCTGCACAATCTCTTCGAGGTCTTTTTTTGTTTCGAGTTCTTTATCGTCAGCAAAAATAAGTACGTCATGTTTTTCGATTCCAGCTTTAGCTGCTGGTGAATCATCTGAAACAGATAGAACTAAAAGACCTCTGTCTCCTAAATCTAGTTGCGAACGCATGGCTTCGTTAATCGGTCTGTAAACTGAACCGATTGCAAAACCCTTATTTGCATTTTTTAAATTAGCTTGGTTTTGTGGAATAGCCAACCTGCCAAACGGAAATCCTGGAAAGTTAAAATTGTTTAGAGGTTCCATGTCCTCCATTTCGTCTAGTTCAATTTCTTTTCGCTTGCCATCCGGACCAATGATAACCATTTTACCTGACGACTTGGTTTGCTTTTCTCCATTTGCATTCACTGTAGTAGACGATTTGCGAATTATGATTTGCTGTCCGCGTCGCTGACCGTTGCCAAAATCTTTCGCTGTATCGGCTGCCTCTTTTTGTTGTGCTTCCCACTGTTTTAACGCTTCTTCTTTATTGATTGGTTGATCGGGATCATTCTCGGCAAAAGGTGTGAACGCAGGTTTCTCATCTGGCACCTTTGTTTCTTCGTTCTCTTGCTTTTCTTCTTGCTTGATTGGCGGGACTGTCAAGCCGTTCTCTTGGGCTTTTAACTGACCCGCAGATAGACAGGCCGTTACAAGAAACAACCCGATAATAGACTGAATAATAGTCAACATGCATTTCATTTCACTACTCCTTGGTACTACCAATTTTGCCCTTTGCTTAGTCACTTCTTTTTCCGACGAATTAGCCGATAGTATAAAGCTCTGCCTAAAATTCAACCACTGTTAAGACAACTTTGATTCCTACTTGATCTTAGCTGCTTTAAGTAAGTCTTATGATTTGCCGTTTCTAACAAATTCGATCCCTAACCGCGACAGCATTGGTTTGCTGTCCATCTAGCGGACACAGTCGACACCTAGCTAAAACAGTCCAAAAACTACCACTAATACAGTCCAAGTTATCGCTGCTACGAATGACAGAATTGAGATTAGTTTTGCCCTTTTCAACGTACGTATATTTAATTCTGGACGCGTTCCAGTTTTTCTTGCTTTCACTAGACGTTTGGCAGAGCGCCAAGACAGCCAAGAAACAACGATTCCCAATACCGGTATTACGGCGATTAAACCTGACACGCACGAAATCACTAAACAACGATTACTTCGATCCGCGAACAAATTAGACAAAAGATTAATCAATTGAACGCTTGATTCTTTTGAATTACCTACGTAAAAAACTTCGGGTCGCGTTGTGTTGACAACAGGCGGGGAAACCACTTGCACA
Source organism: Mariniblastus sp. (assembly GCA_029251085.1). Taxonomy (GTDB): domain Bacteria; phylum Planctomycetota; class Planctomycetia; order Pirellulales; family Pirellulaceae; genus Mariniblastus. The sequence goes on along the minus strand of JAQXDZ010000032.1, from coordinate 50,915 downwards.
TCATTAATAATTTCGATTTCATCTTCAGGTACGATTGCTTCAGGCAATACACCTGGATCGCTTCGATGATCCCAATGAGTGGCGACAGCGACATCTTTTATTGGTTCAGAGGAAACACTCGCCATTTGGAAGGAAGACAATTCATCATCTTCGAGTTGGCGAATTGCTTCCAATAAATTAGTCACCGTCTGAAAACGCTGTTCGGGCTTCTTTGCCACCATTTTTTGAAACAACTGATTGATAGCGCCTTCGTTATCACACCCCGTATTGATCATGGGTATTGCGGCACTGCGGTGGGCAAGAATCGTTTTGACAATTGTCTCCCGCGAAAATGGACTTTGCCCCGTCATCAAACGGTACATCGTGCAACCAAGCGAATAGATATCCGATCGCTCGTCAGCCGACCGAGTATCTTCGGCTTGTTCGGGCGACATATATTCGACTGTTCCCATCATCTGGCCGGTGGTCGTTAGCTGAGCCGATAATTGCTGGTCGACGGTGTCAGCAATTCTCGCCAATCCCATATCCAGTATTTTTACTTGACCTTCATAATCTAACAGCAGATTCGAGGGTTTTATATCGCGATGAATAACCCCTTTGCGATGAGCATATTCCAAGCCACTGGCTACCTGAGAGATATAGTCCAGTGCTAAGGGCGTAGGAATTATTCCCAATTGGGATAAAACCTGGGATAGATCATGACCTTCGACATATTCCATGACGAGATAATGAAACCCTCGATGTTCTCCCGCATCGTACGCATGAACAACACTTGGATGCGTCAATCTCGCGGCAACTTTTACCTCTTGATAAAATCTTGCCACCGCATCTTTTGATTCCAAAGCTGTGACGGGTAACACTTTAATTGCTACTTTGCGATCCATCCGGCGGTGTTTCGCGAGCAGAACCGTCCCCATGCCGCCCTGCCCTAGTTTGTCGATTACGATGTAATCGCCAAAATAGATTTCCGCTGACTGACCTGAACGAAACTTTTCTGCTTGATACTCAGTTACGCAACCATCTTTGATCAGTTTTGAAATCAACGCGTCCGCGCCTGTATCTATTTCCTTCGAATAGTCTGTCACATGGTCCGAAGATAACAGTCCGGCCGCGGTTACTTCCTGGAGTACTTTTTTCGCTGATTCGGCCATGGGACTCTGAATAAAATTTGATAGAAGAGGCTTTTACTTTAGTCGATGGAGTCTTGTTGTCATATTCGCTTGATTCACCAGTCTGCTGTTTTTGGCAAATATGTCTAATACCGCTCTATATTTATGGTTTGAATGCTTATTTATGGTCTCTTGTTAAGATGCTATTAAAACTTGATCTGGTCTAATTTGGATATCTTGTTTGAGATTTTGAGTTGGACCTTCACCCGAATGGTTGTTGACGAAGTAGAAGAAAGACAGTCATAATTTTCACTTCAACCCAGTAAGCGTCACTGGAAAATTTAATCTAAAAATTGCAAACAAGAGCTCTCCATTGGATACCAAAACTGCGATTAAATCAGCAATCGATACTGCTAACATGATTTCGACCTCTTACCTTGGCGATCTAACCGATGAAGACATGATGCATCGGCCATCACCAGGTTGTAATCACATTAAATGGCAAGTTGGTCATTTAATTATCAGCGAAAATAATATGATCGGTCAGTGTTTGCCAGGTTCGATGCCGGCACTTCCTGACGGTTTTGCTGATCGCTATACCAAGGAGACTTCACGTTCGGATAATCCAGACGACTTTGACAGTAAAGAAATGTTGATGTCGCTTTACGAGCAACAAAGAGCCGGTACTTTGGCGGCACTTGAGTCCATCGACGTGGACGACCTTAGCAAGGAAGGGCCGGAACCGATTCGAAGTTACTGTCCAACCGTCGGCGCCGCATTTTTAATGCAAGACGCCCACTGGATTATGCATGCCGGTCAATGGGCAGTCGTCCGCCGCCAACTCGGCCGCGAACCACTATTTTAATTAGACATCCAGTTCGCTGATGTCGAGTGCGTACTTTTCGATGAATTCTCGCCGAGGTTCGACTTTGTCCCCCATTAATATGCGGAACATATTGTCGGCCTCTGCCGCATTGTCCATTTTGACTTGGATTAGCGTGCGATTGTTCGGATCGAGAGTTGTTTCACGAAGCTCTTCCGCATTCATCTCACCCAATCCCTTAAAGCGGGTGACATGCATGCCTTTCTCTCCCGCAGCCCGGACAGCGTTGACAAGCCCTCGGAGATCTTCGACCGGTGTCTCATTATCGCCCTTACGAAGAATATACCTGGGCTCTTCAATTCCAGTTCTATCCTTTGGCATTAACGCATCAATGTTAAAACCAAATACTTCCAGTTCTTTGAGTCCTGCATTAATTGTTTTGACTTCATAGAACTCGTTAATCCGTACTTTATCGTTCTCGTCAGTTTCTTCGGCTGCACTTCCGTCTGTCTCCACCGTCAACTCTTGGCCAGTTTCGGATTCCTGTTGCTTGATGAAGCCGTCCATTGATTTTCGGTCGGTGAACCAATGCTCTTGCGACCCGATTGTCACATGGAAAACAGGTAGCTTTCCTGTTTCTAAATCCATTCGGTTAGCGTGGGTCTTGAGGTTAATTCCACGTCGTTCAAGGGCGAGCACTGCTTCTTCAACACTCGCAAGTGTTGAACATAGTTTTCGCATTTGGTCACCTGTAATAATGTTGTCATCGCCCTCAAAAGAGGTGTCGACTAGACCGCGATCCAACAATTGTCGCCGCATTTCTTCTTCGCTCTGAACATAATATGTCTTCGATTTATTCTTCACTCGGAAGAGAGGAGGCTGAGCAACATACACATGCCCGGCTTCGATCATGTGGTACATCTGTCGATAAAAGAAACAAAGCAAGAGTGTACGAATGTGCGAACCATCGACGTCCGCATCGGTCATGATGATTACTTTGTCATAACGTCGTTTGCTAAGGTCTTGATCCTCTCCAATTCCTACTCGCAGAGCATTGATCATGCTTTGCACTTCTTCATTGGCAAGAACTTTGTCTTCGCGGGCTTTGTAAGCGTTAATGATTTTTCCACGAAGCGGAAGAATTGCCTGGAATTCTTTAAGTCGACCACCTTCAGCCGAGCCGCCGGCCGAATCACCTTCGACGAGATAGATTTCGCATTTCTCTACGTCTTTTGAAAGGCAATCCCTTAACTTCCCAGGCAGACCTCCGCCGCCCAATACTGATTTTCGTCTGACCTTATCTCTCGCCGCTCGAGCCGCTTCTCTCGCTTCGGCAGCTTGAATCCCTTTTTTAATAACCAGTTTCGCGTCTTTAGGGTTCTCTTCCATAAAGACTTTGAAATATTCACCAAACGCTGAAGTAATAATTCCTTCAACTTCGTTGTTTCCTAGTTTTGTTTTGGTCTGACCTTCAAATTGAGGCTCTGGCACTTTGAGTGACAAGATCGCCGTAATGCCTTCGCGAAAATCTTCTCCCGTAACATTTAAGTTTTTTGGAAACAGATTATTTTTCTTAGCGTAATTGTTTAGTGTTCGCGTTAGTGCCGATCGGAACCCGGATACGTGGGTTCCTCCTTCGTGAGTATTGATATTGTTTACGTATGAGTAAACCGATTCAGATAGATCAGTTGTGTATTGCAGCGCTACCTCAAAACCTACGTCATCCTGTTCGCCTTGCATGTAAATTACACTTGGGTGAATTGGATCACTCGATCGATTAATGTGCTCCACATATTCAATAATTCCACGCTCGTAATAAAACTCGTCGCCTTCATTGGTTCGTTGATCTTTGAAAACAATACGAACGCCGCTATTTAGAAAAGCTAACTCCTGAAGACGTTTGCTAAGAACGTTGTACTCAAACTTAGTCGTCTGAAAAATTTGAGCGTCTGGTTTGAATGTAGTTTTGGTTCCTACTTTGTCAGTCTTACCTACTTGGTTTACAGGTCCTGTGGGTATTCCCCGTTGATATTCCTGCTGGAAGATATGACCTTCGCGATAGACTTCTACTTCACACCATTCCGAAAGAAAATTAACAACTGTTACACCGACGCCATGAAGACCACCTGATGTCTGATAGGCTCCTTTTTCAAACTTCCCACCAAATTTCAAGAACGTCATCACTCCTTCGAGTGTCGTAATTTCTCGTCCTTCTTGTTCAGTTAATTGTTGGTGTGTATCGGCCGGAATACCTCGCCCGTCGTCCAGTACTGTGACCGATCCATCCGAATTGATGGTGACATGAATCACTGACGCGTAACCAGCCATCGCTTCATCGATCGAATTGTCAGATACTTCGTAGACAAGATGGTGAAGTCCTCTTGCCGTCGTATCACCGATGTACATACTCGGCCTCTCCCGAACATGCTCTAAATCAGAGAGTCGTTGGAGATCATCACTTTCGTAGGTATCTTTTGTTTTCTTGGCCATAAGTTTCTATCGGTTATTTGAAATTATCTGTTGCTTTCAACAATCAGCAATTTCATCAGATTACATATTTCCAACCCGAAAACGAATATTTTTAAACTTCGTTTTTGGATTACTTTTATTTAATGCTTCGAGTAGTTTTTTCTTCTTAAATTCTAACTGCTGGTTTACTGCTGAATTGGCAACATAAATTTCCAGCACTCCAGATTTCACTAACCCTACTTTGGTTTTTGAATTCCATTTATCACCAACAATTTTTTCCCAAACTTGTTGTAGCTCATTCGCTTTGGTTGTTTGAGAATAGCCTTTCCGAGCCATTAATCGCCCTAGAATATCAGCCGGCCGTTTTGGCTTTCTGAAATATCGTTGCCGAGATTTAACCAAGTGATTAGCTTGCTTAAAGTCGACTTCTTCGTAGGGATCAGTCAATGCTCTGTCCTTGATTGCATCGGAAATTGATGTGGTTACGGATATTTACTAAAGGCTTATCGACGATCTTTAGATAACGGCATAATCACATAGCCGTACTTATCTTCTGTTTCGCAGTAAACTGCTGCTTCTCCGTTTTCTACATCAAATATGAATGACTTTTCCTGCGGTAGAACCTTGAGGAAGTCTGCTACATAACGATGATCTAACGTAATTGTTAACTCATCACTTGTATAACCTACTGGCATCTCAATTCGGGACTGGCCTACTTCTGCTGTATTATTTGTGAGTACAAGAGATCCATCTTTAAATGTAAAATCTACTCCCCTGCTCTCTTCGCTAGTAACAATCGCTGCTTGACGCAACGCTGTATACATTTGGCCTACCGGAATATCAATTCGATTTGTTTTATCTCGTTTAGGTAAAACATCTCTCCATTTTGGAAATCTTCCTTCCACTAGACGAGTGTAAAAGACTCCACTTGGACCTTTCATTAGCAGGTCATTAGCCCTGGTAGAGATTTGAACTTTAGTGTCGCCCTCTGGAAGAATCCGCTCCATCAATTGCATTGATCGGGATGGAACAATTGTGGCTGTTTCCGGTTTTGGATTGCCAACTTTTTCCAAGCTGCCTTCCATTTTCGCTAACCGTCTCCCATCGGTACCTACCGCGATTACCGTATCATCGCTCATCTCTAGAAGGACTCCGCCCAAAGCATAACGACTACTCTCTGAGTCAGTTGCGAATAGCGTTCGTTTAATCAGTTCTTTGAATACACTCCCCTGAACCTCATAAAAATCTTGATCATCGAAATATGCTACCTCAGGAAATTCATCCGGATTCTGAGCTTGCAGTTCAAATCGACTGTTCTGACCTGTAATCAGAATCTTATCGTCGCTCGCATTGATGGTTAGAAACTCGTCGTTTGACTCTCTCAAAATCATGCTTAATCGGGAAACCGGTACTACCGCCTTCCCTGGGTTCATAATTTCTGGATTAGGCACCGTTAAACGTACACCAACTTCTGTATCAGTTGCGGTAAGAATTACAGTGTCTGCTGTGACATCAAGTTTGATGTTCTGAAGAATCGTTTTCGGGCTACGAGCAGGAGCTACTGCGGCAGCAATTTGAAATACTTTAAAAAACGATTCTCGATTGATTTTTATTTTCACAATCTGTCCTTAAATTCAACTTTGGTTAGGCAATCCATTTTTGTTTTACTAGTCTTAGTTTTCTTTTAAGTAGTAGTAATAAAGCGACGCCAAAATTGTAGGTAACTAGTGGTTTGAAAGTCTTAAGTGCTTATTTGGTAGTCATTAACAACTATTAAACGTTTGTGGAAAAGCTGTTGATGAGCTGTTGGTAATGTGTTGATAGTAGGTCAATAGAAATGTTTGAAAATAGGTTTGTGTTACGAACTGTTAATAAGTCAGTAGCCAGCGTCAGTTTGTGAACTAATTAAGAACAGGTTTTCAAATGAAATTAATTTGACTGGCGAACTTCTCGGTCAACTCCTGTTTGAGTTTAAAAACGATGGATTGAATAGCTGAATCAGTGTCATTGGAATCTGAATCAGAGGATATTAGTTTTTCTATTTTTCGGTTTGCGTGCATGATTGTGGAGTGATCTCTGTTCCCTAGATAGGAACCAATCTTAAGAAAACTAACACCAAGAAGCTCTCTGCTGAGATAAACAGAGACACCCCGAGCCATCACTATGGATTGTTTTCTTGAGTTACTCTTAAGATCAGAAACTTTTAAATCAAACTCTTTAGCAACACTTTTAATAATTAAGTGGCAGAGTGATTCAACTTCACTAGCTGATTTTTTGAAGATCTTTGTGAGCCTGGAAGCATCAATGATTTCGGAGCGATCATTTGCATCGGCAGCTAATGAAGTTTTGATTTGAGCGAAGACGTGGTTCAACTTTGGCACAGTGACCTGAAGTCGATCGGCTAATAATTGAGTGGCATCATCAGATAATTTAATCTGATTAATACTTGCCAATTCGCGAATGATCTCCAATCGAGCTTCTGGGCCGGGAGGGTTAACGGGCAGACTTAATCCGAGTGAAAGTCGGGAGATAAGACGACTTGAAAGCCCATTACAAAGTTGCGGAGAATTGGGCATTGTTATAACAATAGGCCGGTTTTTTGCGGACATTTGATCCAAAACGCGAACTAATTCAGCTTGGGCTGCTGTCTTATTTTCAAGTCGATCAACATCGTCAATTATCACCCCAGCGGACTGAATAATTTTGTTCCGAAAATCATCTACTGAGTCAGTTTCAATTGCAGAACGAAATCTGCGATCAAATTCTAATGCTGACAAAAATATTGGCTTTCCAAGTTGAGACTCAACTTTGGATTGATTGAATGGAATGACCTCATCTTCTTGATCTGATCGTTCAGTTAGACCTGAAATGATGGTCAACGCGAGAGAAGTCTTGCCAGTTCCTGATGGACCAAACAAAACGATTGGCCACTGAGAGTCGAGGTTGTTTCGACTTTCGTCGCTAATCAAGTATTTCAATAGTAAATTTGAGGTATCACCGACAAACCGCGCAAGACCCAAAGGGCGAGATGGAGAACGATTTTGTTCACCACCGAATTTCCCGTCCATCAGGAAGCGGAAAGGCACCGAAAAGATCTGCTCAGCAGCCATCGGGTTCATGCAATAATTAGCTTAAAAAAACAGTAAAATATGCCGAATCAGTCGAGTCATATCCTACCAGTTTTCTACCAATTCGACGAGTTGGTTTAACCGATAAATAGAGTCTATTTACGGCTTATTTCCCGCAAATTGGAGGCGTTTTCAAGCGGGTGACAAAGGGAATGGTAGTCCGCTATTTGAAATGCCTTCTCAAACGCCTCTTCCCTATCGAAATGTCTCGAAATTTAGGGGAAATTTCATTTCCGGTGTCGCTGGTTTAGGAGTAGCAGACAGGAAAATTTGGGAAGGTAGCGATGGTTGAGGAAATCTAATCAACCAAAGCCTTGGAAAAACCCACTTTGATAAATTTTCAAACCGAACAATAGGTCTGATTAGGGGGGTAATTTCGATGAAACAAAGTCAAAGTTGAGGTTTTGTGAGCCAAATACAGCTAAACACAGTCTAACGGGTGCTAAGTTTTCGAGTCACGAAATGAAGACCCCAGTTCGTCCACGCCGTAGATACGTACGCACGCTGCACGCCTCAATGAGAGCTACCCATGGAACGAGCACATTTAGACGAATTAATCGAATTAGAGAACCGTTATTGGTGGCATGTTGCTAAACGAAACATTGCGACTGATCTGCTTCGAAAGTACGTACCCTCCCCCGCTCGAATTGTAGAAGGCGGAATTGGTGCAGCCGGGAATCTGCTGAACTGGAAACAATGTGGTTACGATGTTTCCGGTCTCGATATTATGGATGACTCGGTCACTCATGCAAAATCCATAGGCATTGAGGAAATTTATAAACACGATCTGCAGCAACCCTGGCCGGTAGAGAAAGATTCGTTTGGCGGCGTAGTGTTGCTTGACGTACTCGAGCACGTAGCGGACCCAGTGAAAGTCTTGCAGGAAGCCGCGAAGACGTTGCAAGGTACCGGTAAAATAATTTTTACTGTGCCTGCCTATCCATTTCTATTTTCAGATTGGGATGAGCGGTTAGGTCATTACCGGCGCTACACACCAGCGATGATGCGAGATCAGGTAGCGGCAGCGGGATTGAAAGTAGAAAAACTCAGATACTGGAACTCATTTACTTTTCCGGCTGCAATTTTCATTAGAACAATTCGACGTTTCTTTCCTTCACGCAAAGGAACAGAATTTCCGCGAGTAGGCAATCTAACCAACAAGGCGTTAATTACCGCGGCTCAAATAGAGACAAAAGTATCCAATAAACTGAGTGTGCCATTTGGACTTTCACTCGTAGGGGTTATCGGCAAATGAATCGACCTCGACTAGAAGATTCAAAAATTAGCATTGTCATGCCGCTTCTAAACGAAGTTGCGGTTATTGAACAATTGGTAGATCAGACCGCAACGGTCTTAAACCAAACAGGTTGTCAGTGGCAATTTATTTTGGTCAACGATGGTTCTACAGACGGTAGTCGAGAAGTACTCGATCGGATGGCTGATTCAGATAAACGAATCGTCGTGCTTCATTTATCGAGGAACTTCGGGCATCAATCGGCGCTGCATGCCGGTTTAGAGCATGCAACAGGAGACGCTACGATCTTGATGGATAGTGATGCACAAGATGATCCAAACGTCTTGCCGCAGATGATCCAACAATGGCAATCTGGTTATGATGTCGTTTATGCCGTTCGCTTTGGTCGCAAAGAAAACATTTTAAAACGCACCGCTTTCAATTTGTTTCACCGGACCATGCAGTCGCTTGCTTCAATTGCGATTCCTCGTGATGCAGGTAATTTTGGATTGATGGATTCGCGGGTTGTACAGCATGTCGTCAGTCTTGGAGAAACCGATCGATATTTTCCAGGACTGCGAACCTGGGTCGGATTTAAACAATGTGCACTGCCCGTCGAAAGGCTTAGGCGACATGACGATCAACCGAGAGTTTCCTTCCGCGGTTTAGTTTCATTAGCGAAAACGGCGATGTTTAGTTTTTCGCGGGTACCCCTTTTAGCTTTTTATGGGCTTGCGCTCATCTCATTACTGCTCGGTTTTTCATGCATTATTTGGGCACTGTATCACAAATTAGTTACGGGCCAAGCGATACCTGGTTGGGCTTCGGTGACCACCGTAAGTGCTTTCTTTGGAGCCATTAACGCATTGGGCATTGCTATTTTAGGAGAGTATATCGCTCGTATTTACGATCAAGTTAGAGATCGGCCAGCGTATGTCGTGCAAGAGGCTAAGAATCTCACTATCAAAGAAACCAATGCTTCGGCTAGAACGGAGCAGGAATTATTGTTAAACCTTCAGGGCTTACTCGCAGAGTTGGACGACGTAAAATCTGAACGCAACCGACCCAACGTTTTTCCAATGGTTGATGCAAATTCAATCGGTCTCTCTAACGATATGACTAACCAACGGTAACGAAGTGGAATCTGATCATTCATCGCTGCCACAAATCGAAGCATCAGACGATGGTAGGCGACGGTGGTTCATCGGCTGTTGGGTAGCGGCCATTGCACTCTGTTTTTGTTTTGGCTTAAGCCATAGTTTCACAATGATGGCTAAATATGACGACGAAAGTTACGTCATGTTATCGCTCCAGACTTTTTTTCAGGGGGAGCGACTTTACGAAGAAACTTATACGCAATATGGTCCCGCGTATTATCTAATGCAGTCACCGCTTCATCGGTGGTTGGAAATACCCATCACCCACGATATTGTCCGCCTGAAAACAGTTTTTACCTGGTTCGCAATATCATTGTTGAGTGGAGTTTTGGTTTGGAAAATTACTGGCAAAAAGAATCTTGGTATCACAGGGATGCTGCTAGTAATGTTACATCTGGAAAAATTAGGGTTAGAGCCTGCTCACCCTCAAGAAATTATTTCTCTTCTGGCTGCTACAGGGTTGATTTTATTGCAACCAAATAACCGGTTGATGTTGCTGATGGCTGGCCTTTGTGCTGCCTTTGCGGGACTGACGAAACTGAATGTTGGCGCTACCATGGCTGCCAGCTTTTTGTTCGCGGTGACCTGGAATCATCCAAATGTAAGCCGCCATGATAAATTTTTGAGCTGGATGACTTCTTTTTTGTGTTGCAGTATTCCCGCTGCAATCGGATGGCTGGTTTGGAAAAAAGTATCTGGTGGTGCTGAACCGAGCGGTCTTTTACTGCCAATTGTTTTGTTTCTATCTACGGTAACAGTCTGTTGGATGGCTAAGCTGAGTCAATCAGTTCAAGCCATCCCGCAAAAGCAAACATCGGAACCTAACAAGATTAAAGACTTTTACTGGGTGATCCTTGGCGGTGCGATTGGTTCGATTTGGGTTGTAATTTGGGCGATGCAACACGGCAATAATTTACGTGAAATTCTTTGGGGAGTTTTACTCCAACATTCATTCATGTCAGAGTCGTTCTATCAACCGCTACGGTTTCAAACACTGGCGCTGCTGTCAGCAACGATATTCTTTTTAATCGTGTTTTCATTTATTTTACTGAAAAAATACAGCGAAAAATCGTCAGAGAAATTATTGCCGTGGGTGATGGTACTTCCCGGAATCACTTTGGTAATTACAGCAGTGTTATCGGTCGTAGGTTGTTTTCAACCAATCGAGCATGGCTTAAGTTTGAGAGGAGCTGCAAGCTTCTTAGCGATTGCCGGCCCGATGGTAATGCCAGTTATTTTAATTAATAAGATGTCGGCACCCCGACTCGCGGTCGCGATGAGCGGTTGCCTGTTTCCAGTACTTGTATTTCCTACTCCGGGAACCCAAGCTTCTTTGGGTACGATACCAATCATATTAGGACTACTAATAGGTGTTGCCGATGCAGCTCAAACTAAAATTGAATATCAAACCGTTTCAAAGGCAATTGATCGTTATTTAGGGTGGACTGTCGCACTGGCAATGATTGGATCTACTATTGTATTTTCATCTCGTTGGATTAATCAGGAGCCACTAAATCAACCGGGTTGTAGCTGGGTAAGGTTGGAGGCGAGTCGGGCTATCGAGGAACAGCAAATAGCGGAAGCAATTAGAAATGCGCCAGGCGGAGTATTAGCTTTTGCAACACACAACCATAACCGGTTTTTCTTTTGGACTGATAAAACTCCGGCAACCTCGATCAATCCAACTTTTTGGCCCTGGATGCTGACCGATGAACAGTCGAAAAAAGTTACGCGAGCTTTATCCAGCGAGAAACAGATTTGCGTAGTTAGGAATAAATCTAGAGATTTAATTGACGCCGAGCCTGATCTAACTCCTCTGTCGAAAGAAATGAGTGACGGTTGGAAACTGCTGACGGAAATAGGACAGTGGCAGGTAGGGGTTCGAACCAAAACGGCAGGTGAGACAGGTTCTAATTTGAAAAATTAAGTTGGTGGAATCCGCCGTCTTTTATTTCAACTAGCTGAGAATTTGCGAGATGATCTCAATAGTATTTTCGATTTCATCGCGCGTGTTGCTTACGCCAAGGCTGATTCGAACAGAGTTTTCGATAATCGATTTTTCAAGCCCCATAGCGAGTAATACGGGAGACAACTCACTGCTGCCGCTTGCGCAGGCCGAGCCAGTCGAAATTGCCAATCCTTTCATGTCAGCGGCCATTAGAAAAGATTGCCGGTCGACTTCTGGGAGCGACAAGTTACTAACATGTGGCAATCGGGTGGCGTTGACTCCGTTGATGACTAAATCAGGAAACCGGCTCAGTAGAGTTTTTTCGAGATGGTTCCGCAAAACCAAGACGTCAGAATAGTAGTCAGTCTCGTTTTTGTGAAAGATTTCTAGTGCTGTTTCCATTCCTGCGACCAGAGCAACATCTTCCGTTCCAGGTCGCAGTGCCATTTGTTGAAAGCCCCCAAATTGCAAGGGTGCTGGCGTTAATCCGTGTCTAAGAATAAGCCCCCCAATGCCGCGGGGGCCCCCAAATTTATGTCCGGTGAATGATAATGCGTCGACCGAAAGCTCTTGAAAGTGGACCGGAACCTTGCCCACAGCTTGAACCGCATCGGTGTGAAATAGTATGTCTCTATCGCGGCACAGCTGGGCGACTTCATTGACAGGTTGCACCACTCCGGTTTCGTTATTTGCCAACATGAGGCTAATGAGTTTTGTGTTGTCGTTAATCATCGAATCGAGCCGATCAACACGGCAAACACCATTTGAATCCACTGGTATTTTATCGACCGAATGGCCGAGTCTGACAAGTTGTTCAGCCGCACCAATCACACTCGGATGCTCAATGGAAGAAATCAGAATATGTTGCGGTGTAAATAGGCTGGGCTTGTTTCCCGGGTCAGAATCAGGCGTGTTTACTAAACCAAGTATTGCTAAGTTATTACTCTCTGTGCCGCCGCTGGTGAAAATTAACTGATCAGTATCCATACCGGAAGTTTTTGCCCCGAGATAGTTGGCAATTTTTCTTCGAGCATCTTCCAGATGTTTGCGCGCCAGTTGACCGGGCCGATGTTGACTTGCCGGGTTTACAAATCCAGCCGCGAAACATTCGGTCATTTTATTGGCAACTTCTGGCAGCATCGGTGCAGTTGAGTTGTGATCCAGATAAATGAATTTTTTCATTGCGCTGTTTCTTTAACGCCTGAATTGGAGACCTTGTCCAAGAGGTTTTGTGCTGCCCCACTCGATTCAGCATCGAGCGATAATTGCAGCCGGACTTTTGCTCGCTCAAGCCGTCCGAGATCATAATCAATTTCAGCTAATTCCAAGTAGGCTTGGGCGACCAGCGTATTCAACTCGTCACTGAATTCGGTTGGATTTTTTTGGCAATCAGTTAACGCAAATTCCATGATTTCGGGAATTTTTAAGTACGATTCTTGCCGAGCCATTTCAATGACATGAGGCCAGAAAAGAGGTGCTAGGTCAGGGTGCTCAAGATTCCATTTCAAAAAGACATCAGCATATTCCGAATCTTTTAAGTCGAGATAATGAATCAGAAAGCGGGCGTCGCATTCAGGGGGAAGTAATGAGTTTGAGAGGTTCGATTCGGAAATTAGGTGCCAGTTTTTTGCAGTAGAGTTTCGCGGTAGAAGCCCAAGGTCGATGAGTTCTTGTTGAATTGGGACGGTTTCTTCATCAATCTTTTTTTCATTGATGACCCAATCCAGATAGGGGATTTTGGTATAGCTGAAACGTCGTATTGCAAAATTGTCAGGCGAAAATTCTCTGCCCTTGATATTGCCGCTAAGCGTTAAAACTAATAAGCCGACAAGTAACCCGAGGACCGAGATCAACAGGAAAATAATCAGACCGGAAAAAAATTTCGGAGGAGTCATAATTTTTATTAGAAAACACAGTCGCTGTCTGGAAGCGAACGATCTTGGGAACGCAGAAATTGATTATAGCAAGGATGTTTCGATAAACGCTGCTTTCAAGCAAATCTAAGTCTTTTTGCGGCAATAGACAATCCGCAAATAAAGGCTTGTCGTATCGTTTCTATTGCTCAATAATCACGAAACTTTTTGTCGGACATTCGTGCAGTATTTTTTAATATTTGCCGATATTTGCGGATAGTAGTTAGTACGATATGTACTCACTTGTGAAGACCACACCAACAGACATTGGCGTCGTATTTTGGATCCTTTTGAATCTCAATCAGAATTGCGGATAAATGACGATTTGTCGCAATCGGACCATAAATGGCCGACGGACGAAAAATCCCGCCGCAGGCGACTCGAAGCCGTACTGTTTATGTCGCGATCGCCGCTGCCAAGTCGAAAACTGAGCCAATTGGCAGAACTGGAAGATGGTACCCAGGCGAGAACCATGATTAAAGACCTCAACCAGCATTACGACGAAATTGGTCGAGCGTTCCATATAAAGCAGGTTGCCGGTGGATACCAGTTGCGGACTCGACCGCAGTTCGCTGACTGGATAGGAAGATTAGAGCATGCTCCAAAAGCAGCACGACTCTCCGCTCCTGCATTAGAAACATTGACAGTAGTCGCCTATCGCCAACCGATCATTAAGGCAGAGATAGAGGCGGTGCGGGGAGTAAGTTGCGGCGAAATGCTTCGACAGCTATTGGAGAAAAACCTAATTAAGATCGCTGGAAGAAGTGAGAAGTTAGGCCGCCCGTTTCTCTATGCGACGTCTAAAGAATTTTTGGCCCACTTTGGGCTAAACAGTCTTGCTGACCTGCCTCGAGCGAAACAACTTTCTGGACAAGGGTTGCCTCAATGGGCCTCTTCAGATCAAAATCACGAAGTTATAACACCTGGCCATGAAGATATTCAAACACTTCATACCCAAGTGCCCGGAAGCGAGCACGACGACGCGCAAATTAAGGAGGAAGAATAATGACCCTGATATTAGATTCAAAACGAGAACAACTTGACCAGGGTGAACCAGATTTTTCCCAATTGGCAATGGAACACCGTTCAGCAGCCTTTTTCGGCGGTGTTAACCTAAACACGATTAGGTTCGAGGACGAATTGGAGGAAGAGGAAGAATATGAGTACGAAGACGAAGACGAGTATGAAGATGAGGAAGAAGGCGACGAGGAGTATGAAGGTGATGAAGAACTAGAAGAAGCCGAAGAAGATGAAGACGATGCAGGAGAGTACGAAGAAGAAGATGACGAGGAACTAGAAGAAGAGGAAGACGAAGATTACGGCGAGGAAGACGGCTACGAAGAAGACGATCTGGAAGAAGACGATCTGGAAGAAGACGATCTGGAAGAAGACGATCTAGAAGAAGACGATCTAGAAGAAGACGATCTAGAAGAAGACGATCTAGAAGAAGACGAGTGGGAAGAGGTCGGTGACGACGACGAAGAGGAGATTGGCGAAAGTGACTGGGACGACGATGATGATGACTGGGACTAAGTCTCAGCCTTAGTTATCGGCGGCCTGTATTACCGTCCAGCATTAGTCACCAAGCTGGAATAGTTTCTTTAAAGCTTCTAAAAGCCCGCCAGAGACTTGTGGCGATTCGGTTTGGAGAGACTTTAAAGGTGGGTGCAATATTTTATTGACGAGTCGATTGAATGACTGTTCAATTTCCGACTTTTGTTTCTCAGAGACACCCTCAAGCCGGTTCATTAATCGATCCAACTCAAGCTGTTTTGCGTTATCAGCCTGTCGTTTTAATTGGGCAATCGTAGAGCCACTGGATCGTCTTTGTATTTCGTTAAAAAATTGATCGGCTTCGTGGTCAATTATCTTCTGAGCTTTAGGGTAATGTGACTGTCGAGATTGCCGATTTCGTTCACATTCTTTTTGCAGATCATCAAGAGTATAAAGATAGACGTTTAATCGATCGCTTATTGATTGCTCAAAATCTCTCGGTACGGCGAGATCAAGAATGAAAATGGGTTTCTGTTTCCGCATTTCTTCAACACGATCAAATTGATCAGAATTCACAACAGCTTTGGTTGCTCCGGTAGCACTGATCACTAAATCAGCGGCGGCAAGTTCTTTTTCGAGTTCCGCCCAGTCCCCTACGCGACCATCAAATTTCGCTGCCAATTGTTTTGCGTTCTCAATGGAGCGGTTGATAATGGTGAAATCTTTGCCGCCTTCGTGTATGGCATAGCGGAGTGTTTCCTCGGCCATCTCCCCTGCACCAAGAATTAAGATCTTCTTGTTATCGAGGCGCTCAAATATCTGCTTTGCTAAAACACCAATGGCCACACTGGGAACACTGACACGATTGGTATGAATTTCAGTTTCATTGCTGATCCGCCGAGCAACTCTAATAGCTGATTGAAAGACGCGATGAATTAACGCAGCCGTTTGGTTTGTTTCAACCGCGAGTTTATACGCTTGTTTCACCTGAGAGAGGATTTGGGCTTCGCCGACAACCATACTGTCGAGACTGGAAGCGACAGAGAACAAGTGTTCTACGGCCTGTCGATCTTGATGAATAAATATCTCTGAATTGATATCTGTCGCGGCGATACCACGTTGTTCAGCGATGAACTCGATTAATTCAGATTTTCCCGGTACCGAGTTTGGTTTATTAGCGACCGTATAAAATTCAGTTCGATTACACGTAGAAAGTAAAACCACTTCAGAATTAGGGAATTTTGAATAGTAATTATTCAGAAAGGGTTTGATTTGCTGTTGAGTAAAAGCGAGTTGCTCACGAGTAGCCACACTGGACTGATGGTGACTACAACCGATGACTTGGAGGTTCATATTTTTAACCTCCCTACTACACTGTGCGATTCCTCAGAGACAGATTGAATCTCTAAACGCTGGGCAACATCGGAATTTGAATCAGACGTTGCGTGACCAACCCACCAAACGATTGCTAGTTCCAAAACCAGGAACAGAAAACTTGCGATGACAAGATAAGCGACTTTGCGACCTTGTCTTGACGGTTGGTAGCAAAAATTGAAAACGGAGACTATTAAAAGCCAAGAGAATAAAATACCTGACGACCAGATGACTGGATTCGACCAGGCGATGATCCGTCCGCTCGATAACGTGTCGTCCGCCGGATTTGTCCAGTTGATGGCGATCCCAGAAACGAGTCCGATTGCTAACAAGAAAGTCGAAATGATTAGCGAGTATTCACTGGATTTTTGTAACCACTCGAGTGACGGAAGTCGGAAGTGCCTTGATTGAGGACTCTTGTGTTTTAATCGACGCGATTGGACGACATAAACAACGCCAAAAACAAATCCGAGGGCAACGATTGCAGTTCCAAGCAATAATGCAGAACCATGAACCATATTCCAAATGGATTTTGCTCTCATAGGGCTGAACTGGTTTTCGTGACCGAAACCAACGCCTAAGCCAATCAATCCCAAGATTAGTGGAATGAGAAACAGGCCGATGACAGATTTAGGCTGTCGAGCAGAAATCCAAATATAAGCCAATGCTAAGATCCAGGCGGTGGCCAGACACCATCCAAACCAACTTCCAAGCCACAGTCCGGTCGAACCCAGAACTAGTTTGCCTTGCAGGATCAGAAAAACAGTGTGCGCGAACAAACCCGCTGCCGCGAAACCGACGCGAACATATTTTCTAAAGCTGACGTCAAAGAAGACACGAGAGATCTCCAAAAAGAAAACCACCGCATAGCTTGCCGCAAAACAAGTGATCGAGATGTTTTGAAGCCAGTTCATAACTGTCTAATTCAAGGTTAAAAGGATAGGGATTGTTCTGGAAAAGAATAGCACTTGGAGATCCTTTTGTGGGATTGATTCCAAGGCATCTGATCGTTGGTTAATGATTGGCTGATTGAAAATTCGGGTTGCGAGAGTCGATACGACCCAAAGTGGTTAACCGGATAAATAGCTGATAGTTTTCGCTGTGATTGCGTGGTAAATCCTACTTTTTCCAGGGTTGTTCGGTCATTCGGGTTACGCGATCCAATTGTCTCAAATCTTTGATTCACTATCCTCTGTTTTAGGTCGTCCAAGTCCAAACTTAGCAAGATATTTTTGTAGTGTATTTCGATTGATTCCGAGTTTTTTTGCAGCCTTGGTTTGGGTCTGGTTACAGGACTGCATGACTTGCAATAACAATTCCTTTTCGACCGGTTCCACAATCTCTTTGTAGAGATCTTCTGCATTGGCTTCGGATTTATTGAGCCGATTGTAGACGAACTCCTGAATCAACGATTGGTCGTCCGTCGGGCGGAAAATAAATTCCTGACTTGCCTTGGAATCACCGATGACTGCTTTGGGTAATAAGTCAGGCACCAGCTGGTTATCTTGTGATAAGACTACGGCTCGCTCAATGTAGTTTTGGAGTTCGCGTACATTTCCCGGCCACGGATATTCAATCAACGCAGTTAAAGCATCGGGGTCGATTTTTGAAATAGATTTTTGATTGGCCTTTCCATAAACATCAAGAAAGTGCCGAACGAGCAATTCGATATCTCCCTCACGACGTCGCAATGGCGGGAGTGCAATAGGGAGAACGTTGAGCCGCCAAAATAAATCTTCGCGGAAACGGTTTTCTGATACTTCGAGGTTAAGATCGCAATTGCTCGCAGCAATGACCCGGACGTCAACTTGAATTGTATTTGTGTCACCAACCCTCTCAAATTCTCTCTCTTGCAAAACACGCAGCAGTTTCACTTGAAGAGTCGACGAGGTTGAATTGACCTCATCGAGAAAAATTGTCCCGCCGTGAGCAGCTTCGAACCGACCCGTGCGATCTTTCACCGCATCGGTAAACGACCCACGGACGTGACCAAACAACTCACTATCGAGCAGGCTCTCGGTGAGAGCTCCACAGTTAACACGTACAAATGGACCGCTGTTGCGGTCACTCAATTTGTGTAATGCCGCGGCAATAAGCTCTTTGCCAGTTCCAGTTTCCCCAAGTAGTAACACAGACGAATTTGCTTGAGCAGACAGGCGAGTTAGCTGGTAGACATTCCGCATGGATGCCGAATTACCAATTAATCCATCGAGGGGAGTTGCATCGATTTTGTCAAAATATGAAATAGGAGTGCCTGCTTAGTGGTCAAAAATCATAGCGTTTTTATTTCAACTACTATTTCAACCATTAGATCAAGCGGCGCAAAGCCCTGACACGAAAATATGCCTTAATATGAGGCAGTCTTTTGCACTGAAACCGACGATTAGAGAAAACGGTTGGGTGAAAGAGAGGCAGACGTAATTTTGGCAGGCGATTGGACATAAAAAAACCGAACTCGATTTGAGTTCGGTCGATATTTTTGTCAGCGATCAGGTCAAAAATTAGCTGGCGATTGCGCCAATCTGAACTTTTACGTACTTTTGACGATGGCCAGTACGTCGCTTGCTGTTTTTTCGTCGTCGGAATTTCTGGATGTAGATTTTTTCGCCTTTGGTTTCACCAACGACTTTGGCGGAAACACTCGCGCCGTCTACTGTTGGTTTACCAAGTTTGAACGCGCCTTCGGAGGAAACCGCTAAAACGCGGTCAAATGTGACAGTATCACCTACGTTTACATCTCGAAAGTCAATTTCAAGCATTTGACCTTCTTCAACTTTGTATTGTCGGCCGCCGTCAGCAATTATCGCGTACATGTTTTTAACCGTTGTTCGGTGTCTCTGAATCAGATCCGTCAAATAAATAGGGACGGCCATATCCGTCCTACAGAAGGGAAAATTGTAGCTGAACTACCGGAAAGCGTCGAGGGCCAAAATACCGTATTTTAACTCTATTTTCGCCTTCTAAGCCGTTTTTGCTGTCAATCACCGGAAGAATCGTCGTCCGGCTCTCCCATTCCCAGCTGTTTCATCTTTCGATACAAGTTGGAGCGATGAAGCCCCATTTTCGACGCGGCGTTTGTCATATTTCCGCGAGACCTGTCGATGTGCCTTGAGATGTAATCGACCTGAAACTGTTTGGTCGCCTCGGTGAGAGGTAAATCCATCGGCACAACGTTTTCGTGATTGGCTGGAGCGTTCACGAAATCGAGGTCATTAGCATCGATCTTCTGTCCATCGGTCAGAAACGCCAGTCGCTCCATCATATTTCTCAGTTCCCGAATATTCCCCGGCCAGCGGTGGTTAAGGAGTTCTTTGCGGGCCGATGCGGAAAACGTAGGCGTATCTCGCCTCGCTTTCATGCAGAAATTTTCAAGAAAATGTTCAGCAAGTAACAGAATGTCATCGCCACGTTGTCGAAGTGGCGGCAGTTCAATCGTGACAACGTTCAGCCTAAAATACAAATCTTGCCTGAACTTGCGTTCGGAAATCAACTCGGCCAGATCCTGATTGGTTGCGGCAATTACACGGGCGTCTGTCGGAATGGGTAGCGAACCACCCACGTGAACGACTTTTTTCTCTTCTAGTACTCTCAGCAGTTTTGATTGTCCGTCGAGGCTCATGTCGCCTATTTCATCAAGAAAGAGCGTCCCATTATTGGCGAGCTCAAATTTTCCCTCACGTTTTTGGTGGGCATCGGTAAATGCCCCTTTTTCGTGTCCGAACAATTCACTCTCTAACAGACTTTCACTAATTGCTGCACAATTGACGGCGACGAGAATCTCGTCACGCCGTTGGCTGAGATAGTGAATCATCTGAGCGACCACTTCTTTTCCGGTACCGTTCTCTCCGGTAATAAGAACGACAAGATCTGTATCTGCGACCCGCTCGATCGTTTTCTTGAGTTTCTCGATTTCAGGGCACCCACCAATCAATTGAACCTGGTCGGCGGCCTGAGCGGCGACCGTACGTTTCGAAGACACCAATTGCTCAACGTGCAGGGTGTTATCAATCGCGACGGTGGCGTGGGCGGCGAGTTCAGTCAGCGCGGCTTCATCTTCGTCTGAGAAACTACCTTCTTGTCGATTGATGAGTTCGAACGCGCCAATGATTTTGCCCGCACTGTTGGTCATCGGTACGCACAAAATGGTTCGCGTTTGAAAACCCAACTGTTCATCAACCGCGCGGTTAATTTGTTGCTGTTCAGCAGAAATGTCTTCGTCGATTCGGGCTGCTTTCCCGGTTTTTAAAACTTGCCCAACCACTCCCGCATTGATTGGAATCCTCAGTTCTCCTTCGTCGACACCAAGGGCAGGCTTTCCAATAAGAGAGCTGTTACTGGCATCGGGTAAGAAGATGGTCGCTCTTTCAGCTCGAATTAACCGGGTTGCCGCCAGAGCTATTTTCTCTAACAGCTGATCGGTTTCCCGAGACTGATTCCAATGAACCGTCATATCTAGAATCGCTTCTAAACGAGCAGCTCGCCGCCGGTGCTGAAATCTTCGCTCCAACGCCGTCAGTGCGAGACCAACTGCTGCGGTCAATGCATCAAACATCTCAGGGTCGACGGAAGAATCGCAGGCAATCAATTTTCCCGAAGAATTGGGCCGAAAAACCGGAGCAGCGGTCCAACCGTCAGATTGTTGACATTTTTCGGAATCGAGAGTTTCAGCAAGTAGTTCAACGGGCAGGCTGTCACCAGAACCAGAATTTGCAATCACTCTCCATTGGCCTTTGACGCCACGGACGAAGACTACACCCTTGGAACTGACTGTTTTTCGGACTAAATCAAGTGCAGAGGATAGAAAATCACTTTCGGCGGATGCGTCAAGTGACAGGTCAATTAGCTGAACCAGCAGTTCGGAACCGCCCGGAACCGCCGTTATTCGCTCTGATTGGACTTCAAAGGACATGGTTTCGTGGGGTTGGTAATTGTTGTCGACGACTTAAACTGTTATCAAATTGCTGCGGAATGATTAAGTATTCCAGTAAGAGCGTAGTCATTTTGACACGTTTCAACAATCGTATTGTAAGAGGGTATCACCAGATGGGCTTGTTCGACGGTAAAAAAGGTTTAATTCTCGGGGTCGCCAACGATCGTTCAATTGCTTGGGCAATTGCAAAAAAAATCATGTCAGAGGGCGGTGAATGCGGATTTACGCATCTGCCAGACCCTGCCGACGATGCAAGAAAAAAGAATCGTCGCCGCGTAGAAAAATGTTTCGACAAATTGGATTCCGATGCAGCGCCAAAATTCCTAGTGCCGCTCGATGTCCAAAATGACGAAAACATTGCTGAAGTAATGGAAACAGCTAAAAATGAATTTGGCAAAATAGATTTCCTCCTTCACTCAATTGCCTATGCTGATCGCGCTGACCTAAACGATACGATCGATGCCAGTCGAGACGGATTTAAGTTAGCGATGGACATCAGTTGTTACAGTTTGATCGCTGTCACGAAAGCTGCTCGACCAATTCTCTCAGAACGCGCATCGATTGCTTGTATGAGTTACTTTGGCGGAGAAAAGATTGTTGCTGGATACAACATGATGGGAATCTGCAAAGCTGCTCTCGAGGCGACAACTCGTTATCTGGCTTACGATCTTGGCGAAAGTGGCGTCCGCGTCAACGCACTAAGTGCAGGCCCGTTGAAAACGTTAGCAAGTACTGCCGTTGGTGCCGGCGATATGTTGAAGATGTACGAACACGTCGCGCCCCTGGGACGTAACATCGAACATCACGAAGTCGGAAACACCGGCGCATTTCTATTATCAGAAATGTCAGATGGAATTACTGGCGAAGTAATGCATGTCGATGCAGGCTACAACGCGATGGGTTCACCGGGCCGGATGATTGATTTACTACCGAGTAATTAATTACTGGTTATGCTTGCCGCAATTCGGCTAGACACCTATTCTATTTTCCACCAACTCTCAAAACGGTGCGGTCAGCAATGGCCCGCCGTTTTTGAGAATAATAAGGTAAGAATTCGCCGCGAGGATCGAACACGCGCGCGTCAATCTCAACATCGTCCGGGTGATCCGGTAATCCGTAGCTCGCAAACAAAAAGTTTGAGCCTTTCGAAGCCTTGAGCGCACCACGCGATCGACTTTGAATGAACGAGAGCCACAAACGATCGGGAATCGTCCCCATTTCTGTCTTTGGCACATTTTCAGCGTAGACACTCGGTTTAAGGGGTGCCATTTGAAGTGTGAAGAGTGAGAAACAAACGAACACGCCGGCAATCCAGATTGAAAGTACGGATCGACCTACAAGTTCGGTAATCGGATCAAACTTCAACCGATAGCCACTAAGAACATCAGTGACTCCCCGCAAGACAACAAAAACGAACAAGAACACAAGCCAAACCGCAATAAAGTCATAGAGATAGCGGTAAGACGAGTTCATGCTGAGCAACTTCAAAGCAACCGGCTCAAAGCAAATGCTGGCGATCATACTTGCAAGTAAAAGGTTGATGAGAGTAATGAGATTACTCCAAAGGCCGAACCACCACGTGCTTGCGACGATCAAGATGAACATTGTGATTGCAATAAAAATCAGCATCATTAACTTTCTTGTTCGGGAGATTGTCCCCGAGTTTTCGTTATGATTTTAAAACTCTTTGTAACTCTTCTACTGAGGTTCGGCCGGCCGCAACCATCACAATGCCTTCCATTTGCAGAGAGATATGGCCCTGGTGTTTGGCAAGTGCCGATATTTTGTTGGCTTGCGGTGTTTTTACAATTGCCCGGCGAAGATCGTCATTGATAGTTAGCATCTCAAACAAGCCTGTTCTTCCACGATAGCCGATCCCGGCGCACTCGGAACATGGTTCAATTTCGATGTCATTTTCGTCCACCATTCCCGGCTGATAAACCATGGGTTTGTATAGCTCGGCAATTCTTCCTCCGGGGAGTCCCAGTTTTTGAAGAAGAGTGGGATGTGGCTGGTATGGAATCCGGCAATTATTGCAAAGCAGTCGAATCAAACGCATCGACAGGACGCAGGTTAGAGACTCAGCAAATTTCTTGACATCCGGCTTCAATAACAAGACGCGAAGCAACGCATCGACACAGTGCTTTCCTGGGATGCGAGTGAATATTGGAATCTTTTTATTGTTCGACAAATCAATAATATCATTGATTAATTCGCCACCAGTTAAATCAGTGAAAGCAAGGACATCGGGTTCTTTTAACAATAACTGGGGAATCGGAGTCATTGCTGTTTCCCCTTGGGAGGGATCGAATTCAACAGGATAAATGTTGATGACTTCCGGTTCGAGCTTTCCCTTTTCTTCCATGACAAAATAGTCACGTGTCAAACGATCGCAGGCATCAAGAACGCCGCGCCAAGCAGTCGTATAGCCCTCGCCAGGTAAGCCACTGACTAGAACCATCCCGGTATTTTGATCGTTGAGAATTGGTCGCAATTGGTCGAGCATTCTCTCACGCATTCCCAGGTCGAGAGCTTTATCGAGCGGCGGTCGTTTATAGTCGAGGTAAATAGCAACGCGTTCGCCGGTTTGAATACCCTGTGAAACAACCTTGAATTTTTGCTTCTGTTTTCGATAGAGCGTGGAAAACTGGCCTTCCTGGCGTTGCCTGCGTTCTCGATAGTCAAGACCTGCCAGTTGCTTCAATGTAGCTAAAATATAGTCGCCAGTTTCGCGTTCCATGGGAGCGCCGGCATGCCACATTCCATCGATTTGAAATCGGGTGACCACTTTTTGAGCGCTGAAATCCATCACGGTAACATTCGCATCTTTTAAGATGATCTCTACGACCAGTTCAGAAGCTGGTTCAAAACCTGGTGAGGGTTTGACAATTTTCAGATTTGTTTTCTGTTCCTCGGGCGTATCACCGGCGGCGGTAAATTCGATCGGGAGTTGCAAATCATCAAACATTAATTAATTTTGCCCAGCTAGAGATAAATGAGATCAGGATTATGACGCGAAAGTTGTAAAAGTGACGTGCTCGATTTACGAACGATATAAATGAGGTGCGTAGCAACCTACTGCTGCTTGAGTATCCTTTGAGCTTCAGCCAATGAAGTGACACCGAGCAACACAAGTTTGTAGGCTTCTTTTGTAATTGTCGTTTTCCCCAATTTGACTGCCGCCGCTTCTACGGTAGTAATTTTCGGGCTTTGCTTGATAAGTGTGCGAAGTTGATCATTCAGGCTCAGCATTTCAAAAACTGCGATTCGACCGATAAATCCAAGCCCGCCACAGGTTGTGCACGGAGGATATTCTATCGGCCGGCCTTTATCGTCAACTCTTTGGTCCGGGGGTGGGAGTCGCCACTGGTTGTAAATCGTGCCTTGAGTCTTTGGGTTGCCGCCAAGCTGTTGGATGGTCTTCGGTTGAACACGCACTTCGACACGGCAATCCGTACATAAGCGTCGGACAAGCCGTTGACAGGTGACATTTTTAGTGGCTTTTAAGAACTGATCCCGATCGCCAGCTTGCTTGTACATCTTGAGTAACGCTTCGGCGGCGGACTTGGCTGGTACGCGAAGCAAAACCGAACGTTGCTGGGTAAGGACCTGGTTCATCAACAGGTCAAAGGTTTCCGTAGTTTCTAACTTGGGGACGGCAAGCATGTCCGGTTGTGTCAGCAGTAACGTCTTTAGAATTGGGAACTGACTCTTCTCGGTTCCTTCTTCGTACCGATGGATAACGATGTTTTCCTGAACGGTTTCGATTTCATCTTGATCAATCACGCCAACACAGTCACGCGTTAATCGATCTGCAGTTACCAACGCACCTTGCCAGGACGAAGTTAAACCACATCCCGGTGGAGCGGAAATGATGGTTGTGCCATTTTGATCCAGTGAATCTTTGATTTGCGAAACCATATCGGGAAACATGCCCAGTTGCGGAAATGGCAACGCTTCTTTGGCAGAGATTTCGTATTTCATCAGGACGCGTTCGCCAGTAGCCACTCCCCGTGAGGTGACCGTAATTGCCGCCTTGCCGGTCTCAGATTTAAATCGGAAAGAACCAGTTTGTGGAGCGCGTCGTTCGGCAGCGTTTAAACCCGCCAAATTTTTCATGCTCGATAAAATTGCATCTCCGGCCTCTCGATCCATGGGATCAAGGGGATGCCACGAACCGTCAACTAAAATCCGCAGAGAAACACCTTCCCGTGTAAATTCCATCTGCAACTGCTCGGCACGTTTAAATTGAGTCAACGCGAGCAACTCTTTAAAACTCGTAAATCCATCAGACTGTCGGGCGCGAATCAAGTTGCCCTGTTTTTGATTTGAATCGTCACCCGCCGGAGTGAAATCAATAAAGGCGCCTTCGTCTTGTGGAAGAGCTTCAGCAGCGGGAGCCTCGCCCGGTTTGAGCTTGAGGTATTGTTTTATATTGGGGTTTTGCTTGAACCGACTGCGACGAATAAAAAAGTAAACCGTGACTGGCATGAAGGCTGTGATTAAGTAAATCGGTAAGCCAGCGACGAAGATGGGCAGAGAGATTACTAAAATGAAACCGGCAAGGAACGGAAAAGCAATCATCGGGTTCCAAAACTCAGGTTGCATACCCATTCGTTCCCCGATTTTCATCGAGTCGCGGTTAGCCCAGTCTGCCATTCGTACCCAGAAAATGAATACTGCCGCAATCAACAGTAATTTCCACCAGGAAAAATAGCCACCCGGACCCGGTTTGTACTGCATAGCACTTTCAGGATCTTGGGCAAACAAATTGTCAGCAAAGGGTACAAGCAAAATGGCGA
Organism: Mariniblastus sp.; assembly: GCA_029251085.1. Taxonomy (GTDB): domain Bacteria; phylum Planctomycetota; class Planctomycetia; order Pirellulales; family Pirellulaceae; genus Mariniblastus. The sequence continues at coordinate 24,534 of JAQXDZ010000032.1, read as the reverse complement.
CTGCGGCCGTAAGCAATAATACCGTTCGATTGCAGCGAGCCATTAAATAATTCCAGGTTGCGAGACGTCGATACCTTTGAGCTTCATCTTTAATTCTTCTTTGTTCGGAGCGACTTGGAATGCCGTGGGGCGGTCAATTAGCTCGTCGTCAATCAGGTTCTTCAAACTCATTGTAAAGTCCTGCATGCCTTCTTCGGCACCAATGCGAATTGCATCACTGAGGTTGTGGTCTCGTTCTTCGAGAATCAGTTTTCTGACGGTTGGATTAAACGTCATGATTTCACAGGTAGGAACACGACCGACTTTTGGATTGATTGATTTGAGTAGTTTTTGAGCGACGATCGCTTTCATGTTCATCGCGATAGCACCGCGAATTGCCCCGTGCATTTCTTCCGGGAAAAGGTCGAGAATACGGCCGATCGTCGAAGGAGCAGTGGACGCGTGAATTGTTCCAAAGACGAGGTGACCGGTTTCGGCCGCATGGATCGCCGTCATAAATGTTTCTTCGTCTCGAAGCTCACCGACCAGAATAATATCGGGATCTTCACGCACCGCGTGTTTCATACCGACACCAAAGTCGACAACGTCGATTCCAACTTCACGCTGGTTGATCAAGCACTTGTCGTCGGTGAAAACAAATTCAATAGGATCTTCGAGGGTCAGAATATGTTTTGAATAAATGCGATTGATGTAATTCAACATCGACGCAATGGTTGTACTTTTTCCCGAACCGGTAACCCCTGCCAAGAGGATCATTCCTTGCTCAAAGTGGCAAAGCGTTTCCATGGCTGGAGGAAGGTAAAGGCCCTCGAAGTTGGGAATGTGGTTGTTCACACGACGGGCAACTAATCCAATTTTACCCAATTGCTTCAACATGTTGACACGAAATCGCCAACTAACGCCATCGACATCCACCGTGTAGGCGAAGTCAGCTCCCCCTTCGTGATCAAAAATGTCTCGATTGCGTTCGTTCAGCATCGGAAACAACAAACGCGCCATCTCTTCGACTTCGATCGGTCCACGATTGAGTTCTTTAAGTGTTCCGTTGACACGAACAATGGGCGCCTTGCCAACTTTCATATGAAGGTCGGAACCTTCTAGCTTTACGAGTGCGCGAAAATACTTATCAACTGGTTTTTCAGTTTGCTTGACGACAAACTGACCCACCATTCGCTCAATTGCTTCGTCTTCGCGTTCTTTGAGTGTTTTGCCGTTAGATTCTGAAATTTTGGAATTTTCAGAATTGGGAGCTTTTTGTTTTGGCTTGGACATCTAGATTTTCTCAATTAGGTAGGTCTGTCAGTCCAGTTGGGAATCCAGATAGACAGTTTCATGCTTTAACAGTTTATTGGAAAACGCCTTGCAGAGGTGAAGGTTTGCTGGGTTTCCGCCGGAAAGTGAGTGAAAATTGATCGATTCTCAAGGAACACGCTCTTTTCTTTGACGAAACCTCTAGCTAATCATAGCGTCTGAATCGTGGACTTTGGTGCAAATTGAAAACGATCTCTAACTTTAAGTTCGGTCGGGAAAATGGTCAACCAATCGTGCGTTTTTGACGTTAAATCATTCGGTTTAACCGTTATCATCCGGTCGATAGACGGGGCATTGAGAAACGGAGATAAATCCGGTTTTTTAAAGAAATCTGAAGCGTCTTTCAGTACCGATGCTACCTGCACGACTCGTTTTGCACCGGTTGACCAGATTGAGGATGAGTTAACAATCATGGTCTTGATTAGTTATTCACCCTCGGTCTAATCGCTGGGCTTTTGTCACAGCCTGACATATTAAAGAAGTAAATACATGGACTCTGATCTTACCAACCGGTCACAAGCGATTATCGAGCGCATCACCTTGCTCCGAGACAGTCTTTGACTACGACGCCAAGTTAAAATCCATTGTCGATATTGAAGCTGAAATGGCGGCTCAAAACTTTTGGGATAATCAGGAATCTGCCCAGGAGACAGTTGGCCGATTGAAATCTGTGAAAGCCATTGTCGCGCCAATGATGGAACTCAGTTCTGCTGGAGAGGATCTCGAAGCATTAATTGAGATGGCTGATGAGGATGAATCGATCGAAGGAGAAGTGCGATCGGAAATCAAATCTCTCGAAAAGCAATTGGACTCTCTGGAACTCAAGGCGCTGTTAAATGGACCGTACGACAATGCTGGTGCCATTTTGACGATCCACGCGCGAGACGGCGGAACGGATGCAAACGACTGGGCTGAAATGATGCTCCGGATGTATGTTGCCTGGGCTCAAAAGAATGATTATCAAGTCATCGAGTTCGATCGAAACAACAACGACGAAGCTGGAATTAACAGCGCTTCCATCGCGATTCGCGGCCCAATGGCTTACGGCTATTTAAAGAGTGAGACAGGGCTTCATCGGTTGGTCAGAATTAGCCCTTTTAATTCAGAAGGAAAACGGCAGACCAGCTTCGCGGCGGTTGATGTGTCACCTGAAATTTCAGACAGCGTAGAAATTAGTATCGACGACAAAGATGTTCGAGTCGACACTTATCGCGCTAGCGGTGCTGGTGGCCAGCACGTAAACAAAACTGACAGCGCGATTCGTTTGACACATATCCCAACCAATACGGTTGTGCAGTGCCAAAGCCAGCGAAGCCAACATAAGAACCGGGATCAAGCCTGGAAGATGCTGCGGGCGCAGCTTGCTCGATTGGAAGAAGAAAAACGCGAGGCAGAGGAAGCCGACAAATACGCCAATAAATCTCGGGTGGGATTTGGATCACAGATTAGAAATTATTTTCAACATCCAGATCAGCGAGTGAAAGATACGCGAACCGGATTCAGTATGGGTGATTTTCACAAAGTCCTTGACGGAGAGATTCAGGGTTTTTTGGATTCTCTTTTAAACTGGCGGGCGAAAAATAACGGCTAAATTCACTGGCAATAGCTCTGCGCAAGATTGATATGCTTGAATCAACTGCCCGGCCAACAAATCGAATGGTTGGGTAGCTGGTTCATCGCGATGGTATTCTTTTTTCCAACCGTTGGCCGCATCAATTAAATTGACTGTTGAGGCGTCCGTGTGGTCTTTCATTCGCAATCTTGAAGGAACGGCAGATCAGATGCAGGCAGTCGTTCCATCGCTCCAAGCATGGACCGCTATAGGTTTCTAACCACGTTGTCTTGCGTTGGCGGCATGTTGCGGCGGTAGATAAAACCAACGAAACAAAAGCCATAAATTGCAGGAGAGATCAACACTTCAAAGTGTTTTAAACGGCCAGCGTTGTGATATCCGCAAATCTTGGATTGTCCCGGATGGAATCAAAATCGGATTCAGCGGCAATTCTCGCCAGATAATCTGGGTTCAGATTTAACGCAAAGGAGAGGTGCATTAACGCGTCGTCAATTCGCTGGTTTAAAGCACAATAGCAGGCGAGATTGTAATGGCTGATGCAGCTTTCAGAGTTCATTTCGACGGCGGTTTGCATGACTTCAACTGCGCGGTCGATTTGCTGTGTTCGCTTGCAGCACCAAGCCAGTGCGAGACAGGTATGAAGGTTTTCGTCATCGATCTTGTGAGACTGTTCAAAAAAAGTGATGGCTAAACGTGGGCGTTGGGCGATTCGGTGAGCCTGTCCTTTTAAGAACAAGATGTATGGCTTATGGCCGCCCGGACGTATCACCTGGTTTAAAGAGTTTAGGGCAAGGTCCACTAACTGTTTCTTTAAATCTAAGTCGAGGCTGCACGCACTATCGAGCGCGGTCGCAAGTTCTAGATAGCCTTCTGCCGCCAGAATGTTTTTTTGGCGTTGAGCTTGTTTGCGGTTCAATGTTTTACTCGTCATGACCAACTACAGATTTTTGTGGTAGGGCGAAATTGCGTCAATTCACTCTAGCCGAACCTCTCCCGCTAAGAGTTTACCTTGGTGGATATCAGTCAAGGCAAGAAAGTAAAAAATTATCGCGCCACTCGTGCTGGCGAGCACCTAAAACCGCAATGATTGTTACGACAATCGAATTCATTGAAAACAAATCACTGGAAGCTTGCTGTCGAATGAGGCCTTTCCTCACCATCCGCGAGACACGTGGTTTTTCGACAACATCAACTCGTCAAAAAACGCCTGAAACGCGGGGATTTTTTGATTTTCTTCCGTGGCATACCGTTTGCGAAAGTGGAATGCATGTAGCCAGCAAGTTGGAAACGCTGACTTTTGAAAAGACCACTGAGCCCGGAACTGAAATGTTTTATCCTCGACGATTATTATTATCACTTGTCATTACAGCAGGGGCAGTTTTTAGCAACGTAGTTTTTCCAAATAGCTCGTCAGCTTTTTCACCCCCGGTTCAACTGAGTCAATCGGCTCAGTTGAGTCAGGGTTTTTTGACGGGCCAGCAGAATTCAAGCGACACTTGGATTTCCCTAGCATCTTTAACTGCGATTGACACTTGGCAATTGTCAATTGATTTCACGCAGGTACACCCGTTTGTCTGGGCAGGAATTGTCCTGTTTGCGGTCTTAATCACCATGGTTTGGGCATCGAGCGATCGAGAGATCGCCCGGTTATTAGGCAAAGAACCGACTGAGTCGGTTCAACCGAAAAAATAAGTCAGCAACCCAGATTTTAAACCGCAGTTTCCACTCCTGCCGCGGGAACTGGAAAATGCTGGCAAAGGTCTTTGACATTCCCTCGAATCGATTCCAGCTTTGAAGTATCTTCGTGGTGGCTCAGTGCGTCGACAATCCATTGACCAATTTGTTTCATTTGTTCAACGCCCATGCCGCGAGTCGTTAAAGCGGGAGTTCCAATTCGAACACCACTCGGATCCATCGGTTTTCTCTCGTCGTAAGGAATCATGTTTTTGTTAACTGTAATTCCGCACGCACCCAAGGTGTCCTCCGCAATCGTACCACCTATTCCTTTTGCCGTGACATCAACCAGAACGAGATGATTGTCGGTTCCTCCACTGACAAGAGAAAGACCTCCTGATTGTAGAGTTTCAGCGAGAGCTTTAGCGTTTGCTTTTACTGATTTCGCATAGACTTTAAAATCAGGTTTCAATGCTTCGCGAAAACAAGCGGCTTTGCCGGCGACCACGTGCATCAAAGGGCCTCCCTGCATTCCGGGGAAAACACTTGAGTTAATTTTTTTCGCATATTTCTTTTTACACAGCACAAGTCCACCTCTCGGGCCGCGAAGTGTTTTGTGAGTAGTGGTCGTGACAAAGTCGGCGACTGGAACAGGATCATTATGTTCGCCACCAGCGACCAAACCGGCATAGTGAGCCATGTCAACAAATAACATTGCGCCAACGTCGTCGGCAATTTCTTTGAACCTCTCGTGAGGAATCTGGCGTGGATAGGCGCTAGCGCCTGCAACAATCATCTTGGGCTTATGTTCTTTTGCCAGCGCCGCGATTTGATCAAAATCAATCAAATGAGTGTCTCGGCAGACACCATAATTAATGAAGTTGTAAAGCTTGCCAGAGAGATTGAGCCGCATCCCATGGGTTAGATGCCCACCGTGAGCAAGGTCTAAACCTAGCACGGTGTCGCCGACTTCTAAGGCGGTGAGATAGACAGCTTGGTTAGCCTGAGAACCCGAATGGGCCTGGACGTTGGCAAATTCTGCCCCGAATAACTCCTTCGCTCGGTCACGGGCAAGGTTCTCAGTGACGTCGACATGTTCACAACCGCCGTAGTAGCGACGCCCGGGATAACCTTCGGCATACTTGTTCGTCAAGACACTCCCCACCGCTTCCATCACGGCAAGGCTGGTGTAGTTTTCACTGGCAATCATCTCAAGTTCGTCTTTTTGACGAATCGATTCGTCGTGGATCGTTTGCCAAAGCTCAGGATCTTGCGCTTGAAGAATATTCATTAAGTTGCTTGTTGGTTGCGAGAAAAAATAATGGAATGGATGTTCGGCGACCCGACCGGTGCCTCTATTCTAGTTTTTCAATGACGACTTCCAAGGCGCCCTGATTGTCATCCAAAAAAGCGGGCGATTCGTTAATCCGAAAACAGAGAACTCCATCGGTCGGTGCGGAGATCACCCCGCTTAATCCGATATCGAGGGGGGTTAGCAATCCCTTGACCTGTTGTTCTGCGGTTTTTGCATTCAGGTCTAAAACCCCAACCTGTAATCGTCCAAGAGGACGCCCTCGATGGTACTGAATTGTAATTCCATTCGCTTCGCATTTCCAAGGCGTTTGCGGATTGGATTGTCCAACCACGAATTCACCACTGCTTTTAATGCGAAAACGTTCTCCTTGTTGAACGTTTTGATTGGTTATTTGCCAGCTTCTTTCCGCGGAAATTTGGAATTTGGTTTGCGGGGAACCTAGGCGACTACTGGATGGAGTTGCTTTTGATAAACACCCGCGTGGAACCGAGTAGCCGTAATCAATCTCGTTGATAAACAGCAGCCAGTCACGTTTCAATCCTTCTAAGTTATTTCCCAGCAGGTCAAGGAATTCCCGGTTGAAACGAGCTTCATCCAGTTTTGCCAGTTCGGGTAGTTTGGAAAACAGTTGTTTTGTTTTCGGATGATTTTGAAAAAACTCACAACCCGCCCAGGCCCACGCATAATACCGAACCTTATTAAATCCAGTCGGAGGGATATTGAGCACATCCTCAAGGTCTAACTCGTTCTCGGTATTTCGCTCGTCTCGAATTCGCTTGACCCGCCCCCAATACTCCGCCTCTTCGCGACTTCTCAGTCGGTGATTGAGTTGCAGTCGATTTTCGTTCCATCGGTGAACTCCAAGCAATTCGGCCATTCCCTCGCTATACCATGCCGGACCGTGACCGCCGAGAAACCACAGCATAAAACCATGCGTACCTTCGTGAAGGAGCAGATGACGTGTGTAGTAGTTGCCCGGTTGGAGATAGAGCCAAAAATTATGGCGTCGCTGGAATCCGGCTTTAAAATTTGGCAGGTCGGCCGGCATCAGGCCGGCTCGTTGAAATTGCACTGGGTTGGCTCTGTCAGCAATCAGGAAGGCTCTCATTTTCCACAATTCAGCTGACTCAACCGAAAGACCAAAATAAGTACACCATTGTGAGACCGCTTGATCAAAAGCGGTTACCAGCTCATTGATCGTTGGTTCGTCACGGACATCGGTATAAAGATCGATGTGAGTACCCGAAATTTTCTGAATCCCCGCGGCCTTTACCAGGGTATCGTCAATTTCAAAGGTATCGGAAACTTGCGGGTTGATTGTTTTCATCCCGGACCGCCAGTCATCTTGCCCCCCAGCGGAACTGACACAAACCGCTGCTATTAAAATTCCAATTGTGGCTTTGCAGGTTTGCCGTAGTGGTGATGCCAACGAGAGGGTTTTGTTCATTGGGCGAGCAAATGTCATAAGATATAATTTGCGGATGAAAATCATTTAGGTCTGGTGGTTGGCGAGATTATTTCGGCGAAATGAAACGCACTGTATCGTAACGAAAAGTGGAGTGTTTCGAATGAAGAAAATAAAGGGTACTAAAATTAAAGCTTCCTCGGCAAACTTAAACCCCTGTTTTTGTTGGTTTATCGCAGCGTTCTGCAGTGCAATGATCAGTCTTTGTGCTGGCTGTATTGCCAAGACAGATAATGAAGTCGTTGTCTATTCAGCATTGGACCGAGAGTTTGCTGAGCCGATTCTTAAACGCGTTGGCCCGGAATTGGAACTGCGGGTTTTGCCCAAATTCGATCAGGAATCTAACAAGACGGTCGGGTTGGTGACTGAAATAATTCAAAGCAAAGCACGGCCTCAAGCTGATATTTTTTGGAATAATGAAATACTCCACACGTTGCGACTACAAAAACTTGGATTGTTAGAAGTTTATCGCAGTCCCGCTGCTGAAGTATTTCCGTCGCAGTACATTTCTTCGCGTGATCAGTGGCACGGCTTTGCCGCCCGGGCACGTGTGTTGATTGTTAATACCAACCTGATTAACGATCCGGATCAAATGCCGGATTCTATTTACGATTTAGCGGATCCAAAATGGAAAAACAAATGTGCGATTGCGAGGCCTTTGTTTGGAACCACCGCAACCCATGCGGCCGTACTGTTTGCAATGCTGGGCGAAACAGATGCGGTCGCTTTGCTGACTGATATTGCAGACAATGCGGTGGTCGAAGGTGGGAATAAGCAAGTCGCTATCAAAGTGGCTCGCGGAGAATATGCGTTCGGGCTAACAGACACCGATGATGCAATGATCGAACTGAATAAAGCCAATCCGGTAGCGATTGTGTTTCCCGACCAAAAGTCTGATCAAATGGGAACTTTATTAATTCCAAATACGCTTTCGATTATCAAAAATGGCCCTAATCCAACGCGAGCTCGGATGTTGGTCGATCGACTATTGGCGGCCGATGTCGAAGAGGAATTGGCGCAAAGCCAAAGTGCACAAATTCCTCTGAACCGGTCGATCACAACAAAGTCACCGGCAGTTCCAGATTCTTTATCTCTGAAAATTATGGATGTCGATTTCGAGCGAGCAGCAGAGCAATGGGATCAGGCGACAAAAATAATGACACAGTTATTTCCGGTCGGAAATTGATTGCCGATTGTGTTACGTCATGGTGTCGTTGATTCAATAAAAAAGCATCGCCCTTGATCGGAGCGATGCCTTGAGTTTTTAGATTGCGACAAGTGCAATAAAATGACACTAGTTGCAGCAACTACGTCGTGCGCGACGGCAAGACATTTTTCCACGAAGCTTTGCGACCAAACGGACTCGCTTTGCACATGGATCGCTTCCACAGTCTGTAGTCGCACCGCAGCAACCGCTTCCAGCAACAACACTTGGAGCCGCCTGTGCGACTGGCTCAACTGGAGCTTCGCTTTCTTGAGCGAACATGGTTCCGGTCATCAACAATGTGCATACGACGGCTGCAATAAACTTTTTCATCCTCATCCCCTTGAATGGTAAAATAAATTAATGCGATTGAATCATTTTCAGGTAGCTGAGAATGCACAACGCACTAAGGTCCGGGTTCGGCTCCAATGCCGTCACCGCGTCACTGGAAAATTGCCCAGCGAAACAGTCGGTTAAATTACCAATTCGGCAAAGTCTGCTCAACCGCCCCGGTTTGCCATGTTGTTCAATCCAGCGTTTTAACTGCGGAACCCGACTCAGAAGCTAATCTGGGGGGAATAGGTCAAGTGGGTTTGTCGGTTTTCACCCAGTTTCAGTCGCGATGAAGCCAATCTATTTTGGCATCAATCGCGTTCTCAGTAAAAAGTCGGCAATACCACGTTTTGGTTTTACGATTGCGATTACCAAGCCAAGTGCTAGACAGAAGAGGGAGTAATAGACAATTAGATCTCCCCTGAATTGTGCAATTGGATTGGTCTCGGGCGTTATGATTGGTTCATTGGGAGAATCAATTCCGCTGCCTTGATCGAGATAGAGTTGTGATAGAACGACGACTCCGATAATCGCAAAAATAGGCGTCCACGAAATGATGGAACGAATTGAACAGATTAAACCGCTGGCCTTTTCGCCTTTTAGGTTACAGACTTCGATACCCATCACTTGAAACACGGGGCCGCCGCACCAACGCCAGCTAAACAAGACAGGCAAGATTAAAGACAGAATGAGACCGATCGAGAAACAATAGGTAATGCTTGCGGGAACAAAGAAAAAACAAGCCAGGTAAGTAACACTCGAGACTAGGGAATATAAAACCAATTCGATACCGAGTGTCGCACTCAACACTCCCAATCGACCATCCCAGGTCAGGTTGCTAATGGAGTTAGACCGAGACTGTAGTTGCTCTTCAGCCCATCGCAGCGTTTCCACTGTTTTTGGCCGCACTTGAAGCTCGGCTAAAAAGTCGCGCACGGAGTTAGGAAATACTTGGATTCTTTGAAATAGTTCTCCCAGTTCTTGCACCAGCCCAACAGCTTTTTCGACTGGGATTGGTTGGCGGGAGTCAATGCCGGCAAGATTAGATTGAGGAAGTTCGTTAAGTACTAGCGGATTATTTTCGACAGGGTTAACGAGTTGTTTATCGATCAGCCTGCCGTGTCCAGCTTGATTGAGCCAGACTAAAGACAGGCTAATTGTTTTTGGCAGGGTGTTGTCTTTGATGGCTTCTTGAACCTCGATGACAATGTCGAGCATAACTTGGCCGTACAGGCTCCAGTCAGCGTTATTTTGCAGGCCCACGAAAATGTGTACGGGAACGCCTTCGATAGATTCGAACGCATCCCATCGTTGGCCGTCGCTAAGCGAACCGCCATCGAGCCACCGTTGACGCGAATCGCGCGCCAAGTTCATTCGGTCAACTGAAAAATCCGTTTCATCTGTGTGGACAACGATCCAAACGTTCCGACGAAGTGTGTCGTCTCTGCTCAAATATACTTTTCCATATTTGGATTCACCAATCAGCTCTGTTGTTTCGTAGGGGCCAAATTGCAGTGGCTCGACGGCAGTCAACGTAGGAACGATCACTGGAATCGGGAATTTTTGCTTGCCTTGATTGAGGCGAATGACACGCGTTCCCGTCAGCATTCCATGGATGCCTAGAAATCGATTTGAAGCCCTCATCGTTGAGACACAAATCAGACAGGGAATATAGGAAGCAGCGAGGTCGCGCATAAAAACTTGTAACTGAACTTCTACAGTCGCGGTTGGCGAGATATCACTTGCATTCCAAAGCATAAAGAAAACCGGAATACCTAGGCCGCCCGGCAGAATTGCAGATCGAGCGAAGGCCTTGAGTGCACCGGGGCGTTGCCCTTCGGAGTCGATCAGATTCAACATCATCAATCGCTTACCAACACCACGCCCGAACCAGCCTTCGCAAAAAGTAAAATAGAGCGTCGTCAGTAACCAACTTAAGATTACTCCCCAAGAGCCTACCGACTTTGTCACTCGCTGAAGTTTTTCGTCGTCGAGTTGAAATCCATCTCCCTGGGAAATGATGAAAACCGTGATGACAGAGATTATCAGTGTGAGCACAATCTGAATTACTGTCTGATCGATCATATACGCGGCAAGTCGGCGACCGACATCAGAGATCGACTCGCGTTTTGTAGCAAAAGGAATCAATGCTAGGCGGAGAGATTCCAAAGTTTGAAATCGTTTTGCGGGATCTTTTTCTAGGCATTTCGCGACAGCCCGTCCAAGATCTTTTGGAATCGTCGGATTGATTTCCGAACAGATGGGCGCTCGGTCGGCAATTACCTGTGCGGTAACCGACATGGCGTCACCAAGGAACGGAGTGCGACCGGTGAGCAGAAAGAACAAGGTAGCTCCGACGGAGTAAAGATCTGTCCGTCCATCCACCTTATCGCCCCGGATTTGTTCAGGAGCGGCATAGGACGGGGTGCCCATGAAGGTGCCTGTTTTTGTCAATCCGGTTTCTTTATCACGCGTCGATTTAGAAAGTCCAAAATCGCCAATCTTGACTTTGCCATTGGAATCGAGAAAGCAATTTGCCGGTTTGACATCTCGATGAATCATTCCTTGTTCGTGTACAGCAATTAGGCCATCGACGATACCAATGACGTGATCGACGGCAACCGGGCAAGCGAGCGATCCTTCAACGCTAACTAAGTCGGCTAAGGTATTGCCAGGCATCAATTCCATCGCGATGTAAGACTGACCAGCCTCGTTTCCTACGCCATAAATAAAGGTCACATTCGGGTGAGAGACCTGCGCGGCTAATTGGGCTTCGCGGATAAAACGTTTGACGTATGTCTCATCCGAAACCATGCTTTCGGCATTGCGTTTGATGGCAACGCGACGGCCATTATTCTCGTCGACGGCTTCCCAGACCGTTCCCATCCCGCCTGAACCAAGCCAGCGAATCATCCGGTAATGGTCGACCAGATCGTTTTCTTGTATCGCAAGCTCCCCGCTAAATTTGGGTTCTTGCGGTGCGATCGTTAGGTCTTCCTCCGATTCGGTTGAACCCCTCGATTCATCGGTTAGCTGTAAGGGTTCGCCACAGTGCTGGCAAAAACGAGGAGGAGTCTCGCTGTACGTCAGTGCTCGATTGCAGTTGTGGCAATTAATTTTCACTGACTTGAATCTCGGAGCAATGAAGAGTGACCAGGCTTTCCGCATTGTAGTTGCCGTCGAAAACCACGTCGACTGCAACCTCTAATCCAATGGGCGAGGTTTCATATTCTGGAGTTAAACTTCAGAGATGCAGTTGGTACTTAATGAAATTGATATTAATGATCCATCGGTCGCGGCAATATCGCCTTGTAGCTATAATTGCTCGGAATCGGACAAGAACAAAATTTTTGACCAGTCATCCCTCGGAAGAACCATGGACTTACAGCTAACTATTTTTGCGGGACCAGATGCCGGTCGGATTTTTGATATCAAGGATGGCGAGACTGTCATCGTAGGTCGCGGAGAGAAAAGTGATTTTCGCTTGGCAGATCCGTCGGTTTCGCGAATCCATTTCGAATTAGGAAATCGTGGCGATGAATATGTAATTTCAGATCGAGGAAGTTCCAGCGGAACGTTTGTCGATGGAAATCAAATAACAACAGGCACGATCAATGCGGGTAGTGTTATTCAGGCGGGCGATAGCCAGATTAGATTGATCAAAAAAGACAGCGACGAGCACACTTATTCGCCCGTTTATCAGGCAGGTGCGGGTTCTGTAAAACCGCTCCAAAATTTAGTCGGCACTGAATTAGGCCCTTACGAGTTGCTGGAAATTATCGGCAAGGGCAACAACGGAATCGTTTTTAAAGCACGAGATGCTAAAAAAGATCGAATTGCGGCGGTGAAAGTTTTGACTCCGCAATTCACTTCCAATGATGAACAGCGCCAACGTTTTGTTCGGGCAATGCGAACCATGTTGCCGATCAAAGATCCAAGAATTGTCGATCTTTATAATGCGGGTAAGAACGGCCCTTACTGCTGGGCTGCCATGGAGTATATCGATGGCGAAAACTTGTCTGAATTGATTGAGCGGACCGGAATTGAAGGAATGCTGGATTGGAAAAAGGTTTGGCAAATTGCCGTCGATGTAGCGAGAGCATTGAACAAAGGATACGAAAACAAAATTATTCACCGGAATGTGACGCCCGCCAATATTTTGCGGCGGCACAGCGATAAGGCGTGTCTGTTGGGTGATTTTATGTTGGCGAAAGCACTCGAGGGAACTTTGGCGCAGCAAGTCACTCAGCCGGGGCAACTCCTTGGCGATATTCCTTACATGGCTCCGGAAAGGACGCGAGCCAACATGGAAGTCGATACGCGGTCGGATTTATATGGACTGGGAGCAACTTGCTATGCTTTGCTGACCGGTCGTCCGCCGGTCAGCGGCGATTCGCTGGTCGAGATGCTGGCCAATGTTCGCGATGAAACTCCTAAGGATCCTAAGTCGTATCAATTAGCCATCAACGACCTATTCGAAAAGATCGTGATGCAGTTACTCGAAAAAGATCCTGACAATCGATTCCAGACGCCTTCTGATTTAATTAAAGAGTTGGTCCGAATCGGCAGATATCAAAATCTGGATCCGGGATTTTAACCTTCGCCAAAGTAAGAGGCCGGAACCAATTTCAGTCATTATCCTTTGAGACTGACCACTGGCCCCGAAGCAACGTGATCGGTGATGACGGTGCCCATTAGGGTGAACGCAGCGACTTCGTAAATTCCAATAGGAATAGTCTGACCGACTAGCCGCGTCGTGCCATCGAACACAACAATTCGATCGCAATGAGTACGCCCAGTCAGTTGCATCGGCGTCCCTGCGGAGGCGGGCTGGCCGTTGGAAAGGTCGTTGACGTCGGCACCAGTTCGTTTGCTTGGTCCCTCGACGAGCACCTCGACGGTCTTGCCAAGGAATTTCTGATTGTCTTCCTCGCTGATTTGGTTTTGAACATTCAGCAATTCATTATTGCGACGCTTTTTTACCAAAAATGGAATGTCATCAGGTAGGTGATCGGATGCTTTCGTTCCCGGCCGTTCAGAATATTTAAAAATGAAACTGTTTTTGAATCGGCATTCCTTTACCAAGTTCACGGTCTCTTGGAATTCTTCTTCTGTTTCACCGCAGAAACCGACAATGAAGTCAGAAGAAATTGCAGCAGCGTCGCCTAACGTTTCATTAATCCGTGCCATCATGTCGCGATAGTCTCCGACGGTGTAACCACGCTTCATTCGTTTTAGTACGGCATCGGATCCGCTTTGGAGAGGAACGTGGAGATACGGTGAAACTTTTTTTAGATCACGAACGGCGGTCAACAAATCGTATCCCATATCCTTGGGGTAGCTGGTCACGAACTTAATACGTTCGATGCCATTAATTTCATGAAGTTGATAAAGAAGATCGGCAAGTCGTGTTGTCGTTCCATCTTTAGTGACGTGTTTGTAGCTGTTCACGGTTTGCCCGAGGAGCGTGATTTCCTTACACCCTTGATCGGCGAGTATTTTGGCTTCGTCGAAGACCATTTGCGGTGACCTGCCCTGCTCTGGCCCCCGTGTCATGGGCACAATGCAATAGGTGCAAAATTTATCGCAGCCAATTTGGATTCTGAGAAAAGCTTGAAACGGTGTTGGTCGCATGGTGGGGTCACGTAGCGGATCAAAAGTTTCATGACTTCGTTTAATGTCGGCTACTTTGCCAGCGGTACGGCCTAAACCCACTGCCGTATGTTGACCGCCATCGGTACGCGCTTTTTGGATGAGAGATGGAATTTCTTTTAATTGGCCGGGACCAACAATAAGATCGACGTAGGGTGCTCTCTGAAAAATTAACTTTTGATCTTTTTGTGCCATGCAACCCATGACACCGATGATTTTATGAGGATGATTTTTTTTCTCAGCCCGCAGTCGTCCCAAAGCACTGTAAGTCTTGTTTTCTGCCTGCTCCCTGACCGAACAAGTATTAAACAAAATAGTGTCGGCATCACCAACATTGTCTGATAATTCGTATCCTTCTCGGCGGAGACTCGCAACGACCATTTCACTGTCGAGCATGTTCATCTGACAGCCGACAGTTTCGATGTAGAGCTTGTGTGTTTTAGTATCGTTGGACATAGATCGCGAAAGTAAAAAACGGTGAATCGAATAGCCAACTAGAAAGCTGTAAAAACGTACTAGTTGCTGGGTCGCCAGTCTACCATGAGGCGTTTCGCCGACGCGAGTCGAAATTTCGCGATGCTCAAAATTGTTTTTTAAGCTGGCGATGGCAGTTTGCGGTTCGACGGCGATTGAGCCGCAATATTAAGCTCCTCGGAACCCGCTGTAAAAATCCTTTAGATTGCAAGGCGAAATCGCAGTGCTTTTCCGCGGCACTTCTCCAGACCTGAGCGTTTCCTTAGCCAAATGGGAGAGACTTATTGGAAAAGATCGTCGATTGCTGGTGCCCGACCCCGTAAAAAATCGCCAATTGGCATCGGACGTTTGCCGGCCGGTTGGACGGTGTCAATCGAGATTGGACCCGTTCCCGTCTGAATAAACAAAGCGTTGCCATCGGAAACCAAAACACTCCCGGGTGCCTTACCACCGAAATCACTTGGTTCGGGCAAGGCAGTCGCCTGATGAATAATTAACCTCAAAGGCTGTTTAAGTTTTTCGTTATGCCAGTTAGTAAAAGTTCCAGGCCAGGGCTGGAAAGCACGGATTTGATTGACAATTTCTACTGCTGATCGTGACCAGTCGATTTTGCCATCGGACTTTTTTAGCCGAGGTGCGCGAGTCGCTTGTGCGGGATCCTGAATCTGTCCGATTGGTGAGTTGCCATCCCAGTTTTCTAAAATATCGATGGCTTCAAGGACAGGAGTGACGCCAAGTTTGGCTAGGCGTGGTTCGATTTGTTCAGCCGTTTCCTGTGATCCAATTTCTGTTTCTGCTTTGATTAAGCAGGGACCGCCGTCTAATTTTGCGGTCATGTGAATAATCGTAATCCCGGTCACGGGATCTCCCTGAAAGATCGCCCAATTAATCGGCGCGGCACCACGGTATTTGGGAAGGAGGGAACCGTGAAGATTAATGCCTCCAAGTTTTGAAGCGGCAAGACAGTCTCGAGAAAGAATTTGGCCGTAGTCGCAAACAACAAATAAGTCAGCCTCGAATTTCAAAAGTTGTTCCACCGACTCGGAATCATTCACATTCATTGGGTCGAACACTGAAAGACCGGCGCTTTCTGCGACATCCCGCGTCGGATTCTCGGCGGTTTTTCGACGCTTACCCGAATCCGCGATTGGCCGGGTGAAAAGGGCAACTACTTCGTGAGGTGACTGAATGAGAGCCTCAAAAGTCGGAACGGCAAATGGGCCGGTGCCGAACATGATCAAACGCATCTCTAAACTTTCTGAGTTGGAAAATTAAACGGAATTAGTTGTTTGGTTTCTAGAATTCGGACAAAAATAAAATCATTGGCTCTAAGCTAACGCTGAGAAATTTTTGCCGCTCTCTTCCAACAGGCGGATTAACAATACTTTGATTCGATTTCCGCTAGACGTTTAAAGATAGCAGCATCGTCTAAAATTTCACCAGTTGATCGCTGGTTATCAAAATCAATTTCGAACTCCTCCAACTCGCCATCGATCTGTCGTTTTGACGATTCACTAATCCGGTCAATGAACAAAACCCCTTCGAGGTGATCGGCTTCGTGTTGGATGGCTTTGGCCAATAAGCCATCGACGGTTTGGTTAATTTCTCGACCTGATAAATCATAGGCAGAGATATGAACAGTTTCAGGTCTTGAGACTTGTGCGTTAACTCCCACAATGCTCAAGCACCCTTCCTCGGCTTCGTGACTTCCCTTGGGCGAGCTGACTACGGGATTGATAAAGACTAACTCTTCCCCTTCATCGGGTGATCCCGAGAGGTTAATTACGAATAATTGCAGCGGCAAATCAACTTGATTCGCGGCCAGACCGATCCCGCTGGCGGCGTACATCAAATCAAACATTTCGCGAACCATATTTTTTAATTCACGGTCGATTCGATTAATCGGTTTTGATTTGTAACGCAAGGTGGGGTGTGGGTATTGGACAATTTTCAAGTCAGTCAAGCTCCCGTTCGACTTTTTTGTCGGGTGGATAAAAATGTCTTATGCAAAAGCACGTTGACAATTCAATTAGTGTTCCCCGATAGCATAGCTAGATTTCAAAGCTAAGGGTATCGCGGAGATCTTATCATATAGGGATAGGAAAATAATAAATCGTATTTTATCGACTGAAATATTATCGACGAATGTAACTTGTCGGTTGTGCCCAATGCGAAATTTAGAAATCATCAGTGAAGCTCAAGATGAAAAATGATTCGTTTTGAACGGCAAAAAAAATTGTTGACTAAAAAAATTTTGTTTGCTTGCTTGACAACTCGGGACACGTCATCAAAATGGCTTTCGAGTTGGTTAAGAAAACTTCAACCGCAAGTTGGTTCAACAAACTTACAAAATTGTTGTTTCATCGAGCGTTTCACTTGTAAATATATTGCCCTTATCGTCTACCGCTTCCATGGTCGATGTTGAAAGCAGTTGAGCTGCTAGTGAGTGTTTTCCGTGGACTCAAAAATCGTGTGCGTGCAACTTGTTTTGTTCACCTTGTTAAACGTCAGCACGTCAACCAAACGCTGTAATTTACGAGTCGCATGAAGCGACTCTTGAATTTGGGTGGCGGCGACCGAGGGATGCGACAGTCGGCGACGAGAGTCGTGGAGCGGACCTCCACGCCCTTTAAATTTTGTCTGTGGGATGGAAAAGTAAAAGGAAATCATGCGAAACGATTTATCGAATCGTAAATCCATCGGCGAACAGCATGGCAGCAAGCCAGCAGGCAGCCATTTTTTCTGGTAACGTTGGAATTTTTGACTTATCAGGATCATTCGACGATTTGGCTAGGATGCCGATCGTCGTTTTTTTTTGCGCATGACAAAGAAACAAGGTTTCTAGAGTTTGCTGGATTGCGCGGTCAATTGGTTTTGTTGCAAGGTAGTCGTCGTTCATGGTGGATTGTTTGATCGCGTTTGGTTCTAACCAAGGAGATCGCGAAGGGGCTTACGAGGCTGCCGTCAATTCGCTGAATCAGCATCAAGAAGTCGAAGTGGTTGCTGTCAGCAAGCTGCACGCTACGGCGGCTGTGGGAGGGCCTGGCGACCAATCCTCTTATTTGAATGGCGCCATCCGATTATCGACTAGGTTGGGCGAAAACGATCTACATCAGCTGCTGATCCAAACTGAAAACGATCTTGGCCGGGTTAGGTTGAATCGCTGGGGGGCCAGGACGATCGATCTGGATCTGTTACTTTACGGCGAAAACCAAATAAGCACGCCGAAATTAACTGTTCCCCATCCTCGAATGTCATTTCGACGTTTCGTATTGGAACCTGCGAGCGAAATTGCGGCTGAAATGATTCATCCTCCTTCCCGCTTAACAATTGGGCAGTTGATTCAACGAATCGCGACAGCTAATCGGGTAGTACTCTGTCTAGCAGAGAGTTCACTTAATGAGACTTTTGCCGAAGTGGAGGGAGAGTTCAGGGCAAAATTTGGACCGGCCTGGACTCTTGAACAAGTTGACCAATGCGACCAGATAAATGGAAATCCGAAGAATGCGGTGTTGATGGCTTTTTTTGCCCTCGATGGCTCGGAAATCGCCCCATGCTGGTTAGCGGCAAACAGCTTTAAAGGTCCTATGCTGGAATTACCTCGGGATCCAGGGTTAGCGAAACAAGAGTTGTTCGCCGCGATCGAAGCCATTCAATAGGCTGAAATTACGAATTTTTTGGATAGTCGGCTTAACTTACGAAAACCGATTCAAAAATAGTGATTTTTTGAAAAGAACCGCCCGGTGAGATAAATCGTTTGGTAAATTTTCAAGCCGAAGTGATGATGGCGCGAGCAATCAATGTCTACTCGGTCTAAATCGCTTAATTCTAAATCGCTTAATTCTAAACCATTTCAGTCCGGATCATCGTTTTCATTCCATTAGCCCCCTAGAGAATATGAGAGTCATTCTGGCCAGTAGCGAAGTTGTTCCGTTTGCCAAGACGGGCGGTCTCGCCGATGTTGCCGGTGTCCTCCCCCGCGAATTGGAAAAACTGGGCCATGAAGTCTCAATTTTCCTTCCGGCCTATCAGAGTATCGATCGAAAACAGCACGATATTAAGGCCACGAATGTTGCATTCGAGATTCAAATTGGAGGTCGATTAGTAGCAGGAAAGTTACTCGAAACCGTTTTGCCTGACAGTCAAGTTAAGGTTTTCTTGGTCGAGCAACCGGGGTATTTCAATCGCGAAAACTTTTATGGCCAATCGGGCGAAGACTTCTCAGACAACTGCGAGCGTTTCACTTTCTTTTGTCGTGCAGTGTTGGAGTCGTTAATCCAAATGGATACGGCGCCTGATTTAATCCATACGAATGATTGGCAAACAGGTTTGATCCCGGTTTTTCTCAAAACCGATTACAAACATCATCCTTGTTTCAAGACAACGCGAACGCTGATCACGATTCACAACCTTGCCTATCAAGGTTTATTTGATTACGAAAAAATGGCGGTTGCCGGATTGCCGGCTGAGTATTTCAATTGGCAGCAAGTTGAATTTCATGGAAAAATGAATTTGCTGAAAACGGGAATCGTGTTTGCAGACATGATTAATACCGTTAGTCCAACTTATGCGAAGGAAATTCGTGAACCTGAGCAAGGATGCGGGCTTGAAGGTGTATTGCAAGAACGTGCAGACCAACTGACAGGAATTTTGAACGGAATTGACGTCGCGGATTGGAATCCGGCAATCGACCCGTTCATCGAAGAGAATTTTTCTGCTGATTTTGATGTTCGTGTTGGTAGTTCCGGGAAATTGGCTTGCAAACAGGCACTGCAAAAAGAGACCAATTTAAAACAAGAGCTAGAGACACCTCTCATTGGAATTGTGGGAAGGTTAGCATCGCAGAAGGGGTGGTCTTTGCTCGTTCCAGTGATGAGACATTTTCTTGAAAATACGAATGTCCAATGGGTTGTATTGGGGACGGGTGACCCGAGCTATCATCATCAATTAGAAAGCTTGCAGCAAAGACATCCGGACAAACTCGGTTTGAATTTGGGTTTTTCGAATGAGTTCGCGCATCGGGTCGAGGCTGGCTCCGACATGTTTTTGATGCCAAGCCAGTACGAGCCCTGCGGGTTAAATCAGATGTACAGTATGGCTTACGGAACCGTGCCCATTGTTCGCCGGACCGGTGGTTTAGCAGATACGGTTGTCAACGCGACTCACGAAACTTGCGAATACGGAACCGCGAATGGGTTTAGCTTTGACGAATTTTCAGAAGAGGCGCTCCGTTCAGCCATTAAAAGCGCACTGCAAATGTACAGTCAACATCGGTTGATTTGGAATCAACTAATGCAAGCAGGAATGAAACGAGACTGGTCTTGGCGGCGAAGCGCAAAGCAATACGAAGAACTTTACCGCCAAACTATCGCACGCTAAGCCTGACAAGAGAATGAATATCGGGGCGGGGGCGAAGAATTTTTTTGTGTAACATTCGTGTTTAGATCGACATCTGCTTTCCCACCCTATTTGAACCCAGAGAAAAAATACATGTCTGATCTGCGGCTAGATCCAATCAATCAACGATGGGTAACGATTGCAAGAAATCGTCGAGATCGGCCAATGGAATTTGTGCCGATGGAGCAGCTCCGCCAGCAAATGATTTGTCCTTTTTGTAAGGGAAATGAAGAGGAAACACCTTCAGCTCTTGTGGCTTATCGTCCCGATGGTTCAATCCTGTTGAATGACGAAGATCTATCGAATTGGTCAGCTCGAGTCGTCCCCAATCGTTACCCCTCATTTTCGTTTCGAGCTGCGGAAGATCGAGATCAACCTGATTTAGGAAATCAGTCTTACGGGCCATTCGAGTGCAATCACTCCCAGGGCATTCAGGAACTGATCATTCCCTCATCACGACATGTAAGTTCGCTAAGTGAATTATCCGATGAGGAGTTAGAGTTGTCTTTTCGGGCTTGTCGGGACCGTTTGGAACACGCAAAGTCACTCGAGTACATCAAGCACGCCATGCTGTTTATGAACTGTCGTCTGGCTGCCGGAGCTTCGCTGGGACATATCCATTACCAACTTCTGGGAACTCCAGTAGTTAGCGAATCGTTGATTTCACGGACACAGCGAGCGGAAGCCTATTGGAATGAAAACGGTCGCTCAATACTGGTTGACCTTGGAAAATGGGAGATGGCTCAGGAAGCGAGGGTGGTGGATGTTTCTGATAATTTTTGCGTGGTTTGTCCGTTTGCGAGTCGGTTTGCTTTCCAAGTTTGGATCATTCCAAGAAATGAGAATTTTGATTTTATTTCTTGTGAAGAAGAGGTTAGGAATGAATTGGCGCGGCATTGCCGGAGTATCGTAACGAAATACGAATCGACATTAGACACGCCGGCCTACAATCTGTTGTTTCATACAGACCCCTTCGAATCGGTTAATGGTCAAATAGGTTACTTCGAATTGTTTCCACGCTTAACCCTCGCGGCTGGGTTTGAGTTGGGTACTGACATTTGGGTGAATCCAGTTGCTCCAGAATCTGCTGCTCGAAGATTGCGACCGGAAAATTAAACGATCATAAAATTTACTCTCTGGCGGGGTATTTCCAGCAGTTTGCTGGCCTACATTAAAATTTACGGGTCAGTTAAAATCTCGTGAATGTTGTAGATGGAAAATGTGAATCGTAGAAGTATTTTCAGCGGGAAAGATTTTCGACCTTCGGCCGAAGGCGAAATTCAGTAAAACAATAGCGTTACCAAAGCGGCGGTCAGGCTCAGACATGGGCGGCAAGTTGACCAGTTCGTTTCTCTATTAAGATATCTAAGTAATGTCAGCGGCGAATCGTGCCCTTTGTTGTGGCGACCGCCGAGAAGTTAAGTAAAAAATAATATGAGTGATCCCCAAATTCAACTTTGTTTGGTGTTGCACAACCATCAGCCAGTTGGAAATTTCGATGGTGTTTTTGAAGATGCTTATCAAGACAGCTATCTTCCATTTCTAAACGTTTTTGAAAAGTTTGTAGATCTCTCGATCTCACTTCACACCAGCGGCCCGTTGATGCAGTGGTTGCAAACGAATCACCCGGATTATCTCAATCGCATTGCTCAGCTTGTCGAAGCCGGTCGGATCGAAATCATCGGTGGAGCGTTTTACGAGCCAATTTTACCCATGATTCCGCGAAGAGATCGCGTAGGGCAGATTACCCGTTTTACAAAATGGTTGAACGAACGTGTTTGTTCGAGCGTTAACGGAATGTGGATGCCAGAGCGGGTTTGGGAGTCTTGTTTGACTGAATCCCTTGCCGATTCAAATATCCAATACACTGTCCTCGATGATTACCATTTTCGACGGGCTGGACTTAAGAATGAGCAACTAACAGGCTATTACATTGTCGAGGAAGAGGGAAAAACAGTTCGTGTTTTTCCAGGAAGCGAGCATTTACGCTACCTAATCCCTTTTGCGGAACCGGAACAAACAATCAACCATTGCCGGATGCTTGCGGCCCAATGCCCAGACAGTGTTGTTGTCTTTGGGGACGATGGAGAGAAGTTTGGGACATGGCCCAACACAAAAGAACACGTTTATCAAAACGGCTGGTTGGAGCGATTCTTTCAGGCACTGACGGACAATCAAGAATGGCTGAAAACGACGACTCTTCAACATGCGGTGGCAACGACTCCCCCTCGGGGAAAAATTTATCTTCCCGATGCAAGCTATCGGGAAATGACAGAATGGTCGATGCCAGTTAAACGACAGGTAGAGTTTGACGATTTGGTGCATCAATTGGAGCACGATTCTCGTTGGGAACAGATCCAGTCGTTTCTCGGTGGAGGGTATTGGCGAAACTTTAAAGTCAAATATCCAGAATCAAATCAAATGTACGCCAGAATGATGTACGTCAGCGGATTACTTGAAAGAGCTGCCAGCCAAGGGTGTAGCCAGCAGGTTTTAGACGCGGCACAGGACCATCTTTTTCAGGGTCAGTGCAACTGTAGCTATTGGCACGGAGCTTTTGGGGGCATTTATCTGCCGCATTTACGGAACGCCGTTTATCAACATTTGCTGGCTGCGGAGTCCTTGCTGGAGCGTTCTATGGGGCGAACAGAAACATGGGTCGAAGCCACGACAGACGATTATGATTTCGATGGCCGTACCGAAGTGCGTTTGGCGAACGATCAGTTAGTCAGTTGGATATCACCCAAAGATGGTGGACAAATTTATGGGTTGGACGTGCGAGACGTGAATCACAATCTTGGTGCAACCATCCAAAGGCGGCCTGAACTGTACCACGCAAAGGTTCTCGAAGGAGAGAATCAAAATGAAAATGAAGCGGCGAGCATTCATGATTTAGTCGTTTTCAAACAGGCAAATCTTGACGAGAAACTTCAGTACGATTTGCAGCCAAGGAATTCATTGATTGATCACTTTTGGGATGATGATATTGACGTGACGTCGCTGCAGGAAAGTCGTGCGGTGGAACGGGGTGATTTTGCAACGGGAGCCTACACCGCAACGGTCAGGCGAAATTCGGACCGCATTCAAATCCTTACTAGTCGAGAGGGAAATGCTTGGGGAATTCCGCTGACCTTGAAAAAGGGAATAACACTCAACGCAGGCGTTAACGCCCTTGAGATCGCTTATTTCATCGAGGGTCTGCCTCAGGATCGCGAATTGCACTTTGCCGTTGAATGGAATTTTGCGGGGCTTCCCGATGCCCAGCACGATCGCTTTTTTAGCGATTCAAAAGGAGAAAAACTGGGTGACTTAGGATCAATTTTGAGTCTTGAGGATTCGCGGCAAATCAATTTGACGGATCAGTGGTTAGGTCTTGAGATCGGACTGGAGTCGGATCAGATGGGCGGCATTTTCGCCTATCCAGTACGGACGGTCAGTCAATCGGAATCGGGTTTCGAATTGGTTCATCAATCGGTTTGCGTGCAACCACACTGGAAAATCAAAGGTGATGTAAACGGCTGCTGGGCTTGCCGAATCAATCTGAAATTAGAGGCCGGTGTCACAACAGCGGACCACAGCAATAGCCAGGCAACCGTGACATTTTAGATCATTTGATAACGGTTTAAACTCGCGCCGCTCATTTCGCTATTTTGAATTCGATCCAACTGGATGCTTCGGGACTATGATGGACCCGATGAGTCGCTTTGATGAAATCATCCGCGGTCGCTTTGAAAATGTTCTCTACATACTTTTGTGGATTGCGATCGATTAATGGAAACCAACTGCTTTGAATTTGAATCATAATACGATGCCCGGTTTTGTAGGTATGACACAAATCTTGAAGCGGTAGGTTAATTTCCGCGACTTCATTGGCGACAAACGGTTCGGGCTTTTCGTAGCCGTTACGGAATCGTCCGCGAATGACTTCACTGCGAACCATTTGCTGGAACCCGCCAAAATCCAAACCTGGTTGTGAGCCCTCAACAAAAGGGTGGTCATCAGGATAAACATCAATGATTTTCACAATCCAATCAGCCGAAGTTCCCGTCGTGGAAACATTTAGGTGAGCCATCACGTCGCCGTTGATTGTCACAGGTTGCGTCAATGGTTCCGTTTGGAATACCAACAAAACCGGG